>NZ_JABXKF010000044.1:91497-93494 GCF_017115165.1 Nostoc sp. LPT
GATTACGCTCAATCATTTCAATATGATTTGCAAGCTATATTTAACGATTTACAAAAAAAACAAATGGAACACAAGGATAGACTGGTAAAACTCCCAATCAAGCGGGGATTTAACAAATCACTGTATCCGAACGCAAGCTAGATCATCCTTATTAATGGAGGCAACAGACTCACTAAATCAGTCTTGATTGTCATACGCTTTCGTTATTCGACAACTTATCTTATCCCTGTCAAAATGAATTTGACAGTCTGCCATGAGTGCCAAGAATTTTTTATTGCCTTGATTATGAAAAATCGGTAACATGGGGTATAACTCAAGTTATACCAATCTATGAAAACAGCGATTTCCATCCCTGACCCTCTCTTTGCGGCTGCTGAAGAATTTGCGAAACGCATGGGGTTATCCCGTAGTCAGCTTTATTCTGTGGCGCTTCAAGAATACTTGCGATCGCATAAATGGGATGAAATTACTCAACAATTAGATGCTGTATATGCTGATGAAGATAGCAGTCTTGATCCATTGTTTGTAAAGCTACAAGCGCATACTATATCTGAGGAAAATTGGTGATGCAGCGAGGTGAAATTTGGTGGGTAGACCTGCCAATACCTGTTGCTTCCGAACCAGGATATCGTAGACCAGTTCTGATCGTTCAGTCAGATGAGTTTAATCGTAGCCGAATTCGGACTGCGATCGCTGCTGTACTCACAACTAATCTGCGGCTGGCTGAAGCTCCAGGCAACATTTTGGTGACAACAGATGAAACTGGTTTATCCCAAGACTCGGTTGTGAATGTTTCCCAAGTAATTACTGTGGACAAGTCGTTTTTGATGGAGCAGGTAAGCCAAGTAAGCGATCGCGTAATGGTGCTTGTTGATGAAGGTCTTCGTTTAGTGCTTGCGCTATAGGTCTTGAGTTGTGCCAGCAAGATAACAAGTTGATTAAACGGACGGTTGAGATATCTGGATGGTGTGGTCAGCGATCGCACAAAATAAGGATTAATCCTAGAAGGTTTTGACATGAATTATTATAACCCTCAACAAAAGTTAAAAAATCAGATTAATAATCAGATTCTGGATCATCCTTTTACAGACTATTGGGATATTTTTATTCTTAAACATCAGCATCCAATTAATATTACTCTACACCTTCTGGGGATATTCTTCTTTTACGGGTTACTCTTTTATACTTGGAAATTGCAAAACTTTTGGTTACTCTTGGGCTTACCGTTAACTCAATTGGTGGGATTAACCGGACATTTTTTGTTTGAGCGTAGCCATATTGATTTACAAGATGCCGTTTTTTCTTGGCGGGCATCTTATTGTTTGGGTAAAATGTTATTTAGGATTTTGATGGGTAAATATCAAGGTGATATTCGCCAACGACAAGAAATATTAAATAATTATCTATCAAAGAATTATGCAAATATTTAATAACTGGAATGTAATTGCAAAGGGTTGGTATATTGCCTGTCCTAGTCATAAGATACCTAAAAAAACAGCAAAATCTGTAGAAGGATGCGGTCAAAAAATTGCCATTTTTAGAGGTGAAGATGGTCAAGCGCGGGCTTTGGATGCCTACTGCCCTCATTTGGGGACAGATTTAGGAATTGGGAAGGTTGATGGTAATTGGATTCGTTGTGCATTTCATCATTGGGCATTTGATGAAACAGGGTTTTGTCAAAACATTCCCTGTCAATCAGAAATTCCTACCCAAGCTAAATTACAAGCTTATGCAACAGAGGAAAAGTATGGATTTATCTGGATTTATCCAGATGCTGAAGCACCAGAGGGAGTGGCTGATTTTGATGAATTGAAGGGAAAAGAAATTATTACACAAGCTGATATTGCATTTGAAAGAAGTTGCCATCATCATATTTGTATGATGAATGGAATTGATGCTCAACATTTAAAAACAATTCATCATTTAGATATCAAAATGGATCGGGAGCATCTCAGTTTTTGAAGTGCCTCAAACCGACAATAATCCATTAAGGTAGG
>NZ_JABXKF010000130.1 GCF_017115165.1 Nostoc sp. LPT
ATAATTATCTGTCTCGCCCATCTCTGCTTCCTAAATATTAGACCTGAATCCTTACGAGAAAGAAATGGCTGTGCGTCATCAACTGGTGCATCAAACTCATCAAGAAATACCCGCTTATTCTCATGCCATTTGTTATCAAGCGGTGCTTAATCTGATCTCAGATGCCACAAGTCCCGATCGTCTAATGGGGCAACAGTATGATGAGACTGTCATGCTACCGATTCATGTGAGAAATCAGGATCTATACACACTTTGCCATCTATACACCAACAAACTGATGCTGAGTGTCCTATTTCAGGACTACCAAAAGGCAACGGAGGAGGCACAAAAAGCAGAAGAACTTTTGGATAGTGCTGTGGGGATGCCACTTGTGCCTTTAGTGAACTTCTACCAGTCCTTGGCGCAGCTTGCAAACTACGCTGATACCTCGCAAGCTGAACAATCAGTCATTCTGCAAAAAGTAGCTGTCAATCAAGATCGGCTGGAACAGTGGGCAAGTCAAGCTCCAGCCAATTATTTGCATAAATTTCATTTGATCGAAACACAACGGCAACACATTTTGGGCAACAAGGCTGAGGCGATCGACTTGTACAATCGCGCCATCTCCTTCGCAAAAGCCAACGAATATATTCAAGAAGAAGCCCTTGCCAACGAACTCGCCGCCAAATTCTACCTCGACTGGGGTAAAGCAGCGCATTGCTGGGGACTACCTGATTGAAGCCTACTATGGCTATGCTCGCTGGGGTGCGAAAGCCAAAGTTGCTGAATTAGAAAGACGCTATCCCCAACTGCTGGCTTCTATCCTCCAACAAACTCGCACTGTCCTCTCAGTTAACGAAACCGTTTTTGCTACGGGAACAGTGACTTCTACCAGTTCTTCCAAGAGCAGCGTCTGTGATTCCCTCGATTTAGCCGCTATTCTCAAAGCCTCTCAAACTATCTCAGGCGAAATCGAACTTGAAAAACTGGTTTCATCGTTGCTTTCGATCGTCATCAAAAATGCGGGGGCTAATAAATGCGTGTTAATGCTCGGCTCGTGCGAGACGAACGCTTGCTGATCAAAGGGTCAATTACTGAGGATTCGCAGCCAGTTGTGTTGCAGCGCCTTCCGATTGAAGACAGCCAGGACATTCCTCTCAAACTGATTTACAAAGTCTTGCACAACAGGCAGACTGCTGTGCTGCTTGATGCAATGGCTGATCCGACCTTAGCCAATGACCCGTATATTATTCATCAGCAGCCGAAGAGTATCTTGTGCAGCCCGATTTTACATCAAGGTAAATTGCTGGGTGTGTTGTACTTAGAAAACAATCTTGTTACTGGAGCATTTACCCATGATCGCGTGGAACTGCTGAATTTACTCTGCGCTCAAGCGGCGATTTCTCTAGAAAATGCCCGACTTTATGAGCGATCGCTAGAAGATGCTCAACAGCTAGAAGCAGCTTTACAAGAACTTCAGGGTGCTCAATTACAAATTGTGCAAAGTGAAAAGATGTCTGCATTGGGTAACTTAGTCGCAGGGGTGGTTCACGAAATGAATAATCCTTTGGGTTTTATTGCTGCTAGTCTAAAACTTGCTAAACCTACGTTTACCGATCTTATTGAACACTTGAAACTATATGAACAAAAGTTTCCTACTCCCAGAGATGAAATTACAGACCATGCCCAAGAAATCGACCTGGATTATAGTTTATCAGACTTGCCCAAGATGATTGATTCCATGTCTATGGCGTGCGATCGCCTGAAAAACATCAGCACCAGTTTAAGAACTTTCTCCCGTGCCGATAAAGATTACAAAGTGCCATTTAACATTCACGATGGCATTGATAGCACAATTTTAATTTTGAAGCATCGCCTCAAAGCGAATGAACAACGTCCATTAATTGAAGTTGCCACCAACTACGGTAATTTACTCAAGTAGAATGTTTCCCCGGTCAATTAAATCAGGTATTTATGAATCTTCTAGCTAATGCTATTGATGCATTAGAAAAATCTAATCAGGGGTGCAGTTTTGAGGAAATTAAAGCCAATTATAACTCTATTACAATTACAACTTCGCTAGAAAATAATCTAGTTAAAATTGCCATTGCTGATAATGGACAGGGAATGAGGGAACAAGTCAAATCAAAGATTTTTGACCATTTATTTACTACGAAAGCTGTCGGTAAAGGCACAGGATTAGGGTTAGCGATCGCTCGTCAAATTGTTGAAGAAACCCACGGCGGAAAATTGAGTTTTAACTCTGTTTTAGGTGAAGGTACAGAATTTATCATTGAAATTCCAGTATAAGTTTTAGCTCTTTTTGTTAAACAACTTCAGATATCTGGGAATACTAAATCTCGAAGTCTCAAGGATTTAGCAGCATGATTAGCACTTTTGTCAGTATTCCCGGATATCGCATCAGCGAGGAACTCTACAATGGTTCCAGAACTATAGTTTATCGAGGGGAGCGAGAAACCGACTCATTACCAGTAGTGATTAAACTGCTGAAAAATTCATATCCGGGTTTCAGCGAACTCTTGTCGTTTCGCAATCAGTACACCATTGCTAAAAATCTCAACTCACCGCTAATCATCCAAACCTACAGCCTGGAGGCGTATCAAAATGGCTATGCATTGGTAATGGAAGATTTTGGGGGGATTTCTCTAAAAGAGTGGGAAGTGGGGGAAAGTGTAGAATCTCTGATGGAATTTTTAGAAATAGCGATCGCACTGTGCAATGCCTTAGATATATTGTACCAGAATTGCACTATTCATAAAGACATCAAACCCGCGAATATTTTAATTAATATCGAGACAAAACAAGTTAAATTAATTGATTTTAGTATTGCATCTCTACTGCCACGAGAAACTCAAGAAATCCAAAATGCCAACACCTTAGAAGGAACTCTGTTCTATCTTTCACCAGAGCAAACTGGAAGGATGAACCGGGGTATTGACTACCGGAGTGACTTCTACTCATTAGGTGTCACATTTTACGAACTACTTACAGGACAATTACCATTTATCTCCGACGATCCAATGGAATTGGTGCATTGTCATCTTGCCAAAACTCCTATTTTAGTACATCAGATAATTCCTAAAATACCGTTAATTTTATCGGAAATCATCAGCAAATTAATGGCGAAAAATGCCGAGGATCGTTACCAGAGTGCATTAGGAATTAGGCATGATTTAGAGATTTGTCTTCATCAATTAAAAGCCACTGGAAACATTGAATATTTTACAATAGGAGAGCGAGATATTAGCGATCGCTTTACCATCCCAGAAAAATTATATGGTCGAGAAAAAGAAGTCAAGGAACTACTAGAAGCATTTGATAGAGTATCCACAGGAAACAGCGAAATGGTATTGGTCGCTGGGTTTTCTGGCATCGGTAAAACTGTGGTAGTTAATGAAGTTCATAAACCTATAGTCAAACAACGGGGATATTTTATCAAAGGGAAATTTGACCAGTTTAATCGCAACATTCCTTTTTCAGCATTTGTCCAAGCATTCCGAGATTTAATGGGACAATTGATTGCAGAAAGTGATGTCCAAATCCAGCAATGGAAAAGTCAAATTATTCAAGCGTTAGGTGAAAACGGACAGGTAATTATTGATGTAATTCCCGAATTAGAACGGATTATTGGTACTCAACCACCTGCAACAGAATTATCTGGTACTGCTGCACAAAATAGATTTAACTTATTATTCCAAAAATTCCTGCAATTATTTACTCAAAAGTCACATCCATTAGTGATATTTTTGGATGATTTACAATGGGCTGATTCCGCTTCATTGAAACTTATTCAATTATTAATGAGTGATGCGGAGCAAGGATATTTATTATTAATCGGGGCATATCGTGATAATGAAGTATCACCTGCACATCCTTTGATATTGACATTGGATGCAATTAGTAAAGCAGCAGCAATTATAAATACGATTACCTTACAACCTCTTAGTCAATTAAAATTGAATCAAATGGTAGCTGATACGTTAAAATGTAACGAAAATTCGGCATTTTTCCTATCAGAACTGATTCATCGCAAAACTCAAGGTAATCCTTTTTTTGCAACGCAGCTTCTCAAGTCATTGCATCAAGATAAACTGATTGAATTCGACTTTTCCGAGGGATGCTGGCAATGTGATATTTCCCAAATCAATCAGCAAACACTCACCTCAGATGTGATTGAGTTTATGGTCTTTCAATTACGAAGATTACCAGAATCTACTCAACAGGTATTAAAGCTGGCGGCTTGTATTGGGAATCAGTTTGATTTGCAAACATTAGCGATTGTTTGCCAATTATCTGAGGTAGAAGCGGCTGCTTGTTTGTGGAAGGCTTTACAGTCAGATTTGATTTTGCCTCAAAGTGATGTTTATAAGTTTTATCAAGATAGTGACGAAGAAACTCAAATTATAATTAGCGATCGCTTCATAGCTAAGTATAAATTTCTGCATGATCGCGTTCAACAGGCTGCTTATTCTTTGATTCTTGACGACCAAAAACAAGCGACTCATTATCAAATCGGGCAACTGCTGCTGCAACAAATTTCCCCAGAAGCAAGAGTTGACCGGATTTTTGAAATAGTCAATCAATTAAATTACGGAACTGCTTTAATTACCCAACCCAAAGAACGAGAAGAATTAGCAAGACTCAATCTGATTGCTTGTCGCAAAGCCAAAAATGCCACCGCCTATCAAGCGGGTCGTGAATATGCCAGCACTGGATTATCCTTGTTGGGGGAAAACGCTTGGCAGCAACAATATGAAATGACGCTATCCTTCCATGACGAGGGGGCAGAATTGGCAATGCTGTGCGGTGACTTTGAGGCGATCGAGCAGGCGATCGAAACTGTCATCGCTCAGTCCCACTCTTTACTGGAACAGGTCAATGTTTACCGGATAAAAATTCAAGTCAAGGCCTCTGAGAATAAACTGATTGAAGCGATTGCGATCGGCATCCAGATTCTACAACAGTTGGGTGTCACCTTGACCGAATCACCCACACCAGCCGATATTCAACAGTCAATCCAAGAGATTAGCGAACTGATTGGCGACAGGGAAATTGAAGACTTTGTTCACCTGCCGATGATGACCGATGCCAACACAATTGCTATTGTCCAGATTGCCACCAGCCTCCTGCCAGCAGTTTCCAGCTCTGGCTCTCCCTTGTTTCCATTACTGACTGCCTTGTCAGTCAAACTGTCTTTGCAGCACGGAAACATCGCGTTTTCTGCTTTTAATTATGCTTGCTATAGCTGCTTTGTCTGTAATCTCTTGCAAGATGTGGATTTAGCCGTCCAGTTTAGTCAGTTGGCGTTGAATGTCGTCTCCAAGCTGAATGCTAAATCGATTAAACCTGAAGTATCAGTAGCGCTGGGAGCGATCATCATCCACCGCAAAGCTCACCTCAAAGAAACATTACCACTCTTGAGGGAGAGCTACACGACCGCTTTAGAAGTTGGAAACTTGACATTCGGCGGATATAGTGGACATACTTTCTGTCTAAATGCTTTTTGGTGCGGTCAGCCCCTTGCCACCTTAGAGCAGGAGACGCGCACCTACTACAATGGCTTGGTGCAACTGAAGCAATTATCAAGCGCCAATTACTGCCAACTTTATTGGCAACCTGTTTTAAATTTACTGGGTTTGGCAGAGCATCCCACCACTTTGTCTGGTTTAGCTCTCCAGGAGACAGAATTTCTACCCCGGTTGCGGTCTGCTAATGACCTATTTGGGTTGTATCACTTCTATGTGTATAAGCTGACCCTTTGCTTCTTGTTTGGGGAAGTGGAGCCAGCGAACAATTATGCAGTTGAGGGCAGAAACTATTTAATGGCGGCTACGGGACAAGTCAGCAACTCTGCATTTTATTTCTATGATTCTCTGATTGCTCTGGCACTGTTGAATCAACCGTCAGGTAAGGTATCAACAGTATTAGATCGGGTGGCACAAAACCAAACCCAGTTACAGCACTGGGCGCACCATGCCCCGATGAATTACCAACATAAGGTTGATTTAGTAGAAGCGGAAAAATGTCGAGTGTTAGGACAAAAAGCCGAAGCCATTGAGTTTTATGATAAGGCAATATCTGGAGCCAAAGCCAACGAATATATCCAAGAAGAAGCCTTAGCTAACGAACTGGCTGCTAAATTCTACCTCGATTGGGGTAAAGAAAAAGTTGCCTCCAGCTATATGCAAGAAGCTTACTATTGCTACGCCCGTTGGGGAGCCAAAGCCAAGGTGAATCACCTAGAAAAAACCTATCCTCAACTACTGCAACTAATCCTGCAACAGCAACTCATCAACCTCAACCCAAGAGAAACCCTCGCCTTTCGTGCAACTTCCTCATCCACTCGCACTTCGACCACAGGTAGCACCAGTATTTCCGATGCCCTAGATTTTACAAGCGTACTCAAAGCTGCTCAAACTATTTCTAGCAGCATCGAATTAGATGAACTAATCGCCAGTCTCACCCAAATTATCCTCGAAAATTCCGGTGCCAAAAAATCTGCATTAATTCTTCCCGAAAATGACATTTGGGAAGTTAAAGCAATTACCTTTATTAATAATCCGAACGCTCAAATACAAACCATCCTTGAGCCACAATTACTAGACACTTGTCAAGATATCCCCAGAAAAATTATTAACTATGTCAAGAATACCCAAGAAACCATTGTCATAGATAATTGCCAAACCGAAATCAGGGGGGTGATTGGGGAATATATGCACTCCTCACAACCCCAGAGTGTATTGTGTACACCAATTATGAATCAAGGGCATTTAGTGGGGATTTTATATCTGGAAAATCAAATCACTTCTGGAGTATTTACCCAGGAACGATTACAAGTAATTAACTTACTTTCTTCCCAAGCAGCAATCTCTCTAGAAAATGCCAGACTTTATCAAAAAGCCGGGCAAGCATTACTTGATTTACAACAGGCACAATTACAAATTGTCCAAAGTGAAAAAATGTCAGCTTTGGGTAATTTAGTTGCTGGTGTAGCTCATGAAATGAATAATCCTCTCGGTTTTATTGCTGCTACTCTAAAACTTGCTCAACCTACCGTCGCAGATATTAGCGAACACCTGAAGCTCTATCAAGAAACTCTACCAAATCCAGGCGAGGAAATCATTGACCACGCCGAAGAAATTGACCTAGACTATAGCTTATCAGACTTGCCCAAAATGATTGATTCCATGACAATGGCGTGCGACAGGCTCAAAAATATCAGCACCAGTCTCCGCACTTTCTCCCGCGCTGACAAAGATTACAAAGTACCATTTAACATCCATGAAGGCATTGATAGCACGATTTTAATTCTCAAACATCGTCTTAAAGCTAACGAACAACGTCCAGCCATTGAAGTGATAACTGAGTATGGCAATTTGCCTCAGCTTGAATGTTTCCCTGGTCAATTAAATCAGGTATTTATGAATATTCTGGCAAATGCTATTGATGCTTTAGATGAATCAAATACGGGACGAAGTTTTGACGAAATTAAAGCCAATACCAACCGAATTACAATTACAACTTCAAAAGAAAATAATCAGATCAAAATTGCCATTGCTGATAATGGTCAGGGGATGAATGAATCAGTCAAACAAAAGATTTTTGACCATTTATTTACTACGAAAGCTGTTGGTAAAGGCACAGGATTAGGGTTAGCGATCGCTCGTCAAATTGTCGAAGAAACTCACGGCGGAAAATTGAGTTGTAACTCAGTTATAGGTAAAGGTACAGAATTTATCATTGCAATTCCAGTATAGTTTTTGGCTTTTTTTGGTTGGGAGGCGACACAAGCCTTTGGGCTTTTCTTAGTACCATTTGACTCTAAACCTTCAAAATTTAAAGTCTTGGATCGACAGGTTCGCTTTCCAATGCCAGAATACCGAAAACACATTCATGCACGCGGCGCAGAGGGGTATGGGCGACAAATCGCTCTAATGCTTCAACACCCAAGGCAAACTCACGCATAGCCAGAGAACGCTTATGAGATAAGCCACGTTGGCGCAGACGTTGCAGATTCTCTGGGGTTGAATATTCAGGGCCATAGATAATCCGCAGATATTCTTGTCCGCGACATTTCACCGCAGGTTGGACAATGCTGCGACTACCTCGAACGATAAAGTCCATTGGCTTGACAACCATACCTTCACCCCCGATTTTGGTAAGTTTTTCCCACCAATAAACCCCCTCTGCTTGACTGCTGGGGTAAGTCAAATCTATCACTTTATAGGCAGTAGCTAGGAGCAGGGCAGGGTCTTTTTGGCAGATTTTGGCAATTTGCTCTATATGCCAGCGATGGTCTTTATCGATATGAACCGCTCCTTCTGTTGCCAGGATGTGAAAAGGGGCTAACCTTAATCCAGAAATATCGGTGACAGACCAGCAGTATTGGCGGTAGGCACTGACGTATTGATCTGCCATATCTGCACGTTGTTGGTAATGACTGAGTTGAGTGCTGATATCTACACCGCGATCGCTTGCTTGTTGTAAACAGGTAACAGCATCATTAAGGGCAAGGCGTGATGCCACGCCAACAGGTGCATACTGTTCTCGTAGCAGCCCCTGTGCTTTGGCTGACCACGGCATCAATTCACAGTCTAAACATACCCAGTCGGTTTGAAATTCTGACCAAAACCCGCTCTGGGAGAGGGCAAGATTCACCCGCGCCAAAAATTCTGTCTCTAATGCTGAATCATCGAAAAACCTCCGTCCCGTGCGCGTATAGCAGATGCCGATGCCCTCATTTATTACACCAAATCGTTTCTCGGCAGCTGCTAAATCTCGGCAAATAATCACAACCGCCCGCGAACCCATGTGTTTTTCTTCACATACTACTTGTGTAACTCCCACATTTTGGTAGTAGGCAAAAGCTTCGGCTGGATGTTCCAAAAATCCCGGCAATAGGGATGTTCCTACAGGGGACATCGTGGGGGGTAAATAAATCAGCCATTTGGGATTGGTGGCAAAACGGCTCATCACTTCTAAAGCAGCAATCGCATTTTCTTCCCGAATGGTAATGTTGGATTGAAGTCGGGTGTTAACGATCCGCTTACCCACAATGTCCTCAATGTACAAGACATCATCCAATTCTTGTTGGGATGTGCGTGTTGCGGTGTTTTGTACCAAAGGTTTTACAGGTTCGCAGTAGACGCGGGTAGCAGGAATGCTCACCAGTTCCTTTTCTGGATAGCGGAGGGCAGTAAGTTTGCCGCCAAAGACGCAGCCTGTATCTATATCAATAGTGTTATTCAGCCATTCGGCTTCTGGCACAGGGGTATGTCCGTAGACCACCATTGCTTCACCGCGATACTCTCCTGCCCAGTTGTAGCGCACGGGTAAGCCAAATTCATCAATCTCGCCAGTGCTTTCGCCATAAAGAGCAAACTCGCGCACAGCACCAGACCCTCGTCCTTGCATTTCCTGTTTCATCCCAGCGTGAGCCACCACTAACCGCCCATCGTCTAAGAGGTAATGACTGATTAAGGAATCGAGAAACTTTTGCAGTTCTTTAGTGAAAGGTTCGCGCACCTCATCGGGTAAAGCCTCAATCTCAGTCAAAGTTTGCTCTAACCCATGATTAACCCGGACATTTTTACCGCGTAGTTTCCGCAATAGTTTGTTTTCATGATTACCAGGAACACAAAAAGCCGTACCTGCGGCAACCATGTTTCGTACTAGCTTGACTGTATCCAGGATACGCGGCCCTCTGTCCACTAAATCACCAAGAAACACAGCCCTGCGTCCTTCAGGATGGTGGTAGGTTGGGTAGTCCCAAGAAGGAGCAGGGGAAGATGAGGAGATTTGATAGCCTAACTGTTGAAGTAATATTTCGAGTTCATCACAACAGCCGTGAATATCACCAATGATATCAAAGGGGCCGTGTTCGTGTTTCAGGTTGTTCCACAAAGGTTGGCGTTCGATTTCAATGGATTCAATTGCTTCTAAAGAGTTGAGAGTGTAGACATAGCGAAAGCCTTCCTTTTCTAAACCCCGCAGAGAACGCCGTAACATTTGACTATGACGACGCACTACATGGGGGCCAAATTGGCGATCGCTACGGAGTTGATTACGTTCGTGGCATAATTCTTCTGGGAGGTCAAGGACGATGGCGATCGCAAAGCAGTGATACTGCCGTGCCATTTGCAGTAGGGGTTTGCGGTCTTCCATCTGCACGTTGGTAGCATCAATTACTGTTAGTTTACCTGCTGCTAGCCGCTTGTCAGCAATGAAGCGTAGCACTTCAAAGGCATCTTTAGTCGCAGATTGGCTATTTTCCTCATTTGACACCAACCCCCGACAAAAGTCGGAAGACAGCACCTCAAAAGGTTGAAAGTGCTTATGAGCAAAAGTCGATTTACCGGAACCAGAAGCACCGATGAGGACAATTAAGGATAGTTCAGGAATAGTCAGCTTCATTAAGTTTGCTCCTGGCAATTATTTATAGCCCTTTCTAGCAAGTGATTATTTTTAGTCCACCACTGTTTTAATTGCATCAAAGCTGGATAAAGTCTTGAATCGGCGAATTCTTCTGCTGCTTCAACGGCAAGTACACCAACATAGTCAGACAATAATTCTTCTATCAATCTAGTTAATATTCGTGAGTCTTTTCTTTTGGCTAAACCAACTAATGCTTCTCCATAAATTTCATAGTTTTCATCTGTATTTTCATTAATAAAACGCTGATAAAGTGCTTCTCGAATAGCTGTTGTATCAGTTTCAATTTGCGAACCTAATCCAAAAGTTGCCCAATTTCGCACCTCATAATCTTGATCTGAAGATAATTTAATGAGAGTGCTGATTGCTAATTCATCTTCATATTCCAGAAGACCAAAGACAACTCCATAACGCACAGATGGGCTGGGGTGGCTTTTCAGTCGAATTAATGGGGCGATCGCTCTCGGATCGTGCAGATGTCCTAGTGCAATTCCAATTGAGTTGAGGACATCAGTATTTTGCTCACATTCCAGCAATCTGATTAAAATCGTTAAAGACTGATCAGGAAAAGTCCGATGGGGTATTCCAAGCTGACCTAATATATCAGCGCCTAATTGTCTTTCGCGTGGGTTTTGACTGTTGCATAATTTTGACGCAGCTGCAAAAACTTCCTGATTGCCGCGAAAGTGCAAAATTCCAACTACATCGTCATTTTCTGACTTGAGAGCCAGTTCTATCAGTTCTTGGGTAGACCGAGGGTCATGCCAGTTCATCTTCTAAACACCCCCATCTGTGTGGGTGAACCGACTTCTGAATCTTCCGTCCCTATAGATTGAAATTCCACAGTGTAGCCAAAGCTTTCTGCTACTTGATTTGCCCAATTTTGAAACTGCGATCGCGTCCATTCAAAGCGATGGTCTTGATGTCGCAGTTTTCCCACCGGGAGGTTTTCAAATTTGATATTGTATTCAATATTGGGCGTTGTTACCACCACCGTTTTGGGTTGGGCAAACTCGAACAAAACCCGCTCAAATGCTCCCAGTCGCGGCAAATCAAGATGCTCAATCACCTCAATCACCGTCGCCGCATCATAGCCACTAAAGCGTTTATCTTGGTAAGTGAGTGCGCCTTGAATCAGTTGTACGCGTTCCCACTGGTTGCGCGGCAGGCGCAGACGGTCTAATCTTTCTTGGGCAACTTCTAGCGCCCTGTAGGAAACATCAACACCTGTAATCTGTTCAAAAAAGCCGTCTTTGAGAAGTGTTTTCAGCAAATTGCCTTGACCGCAACCTAAATCAATCACTCGCCTTGCATTGCTTTGTTTTAGAGCTGCAATCACCGCATCCAAGCGCTGCTGATTCAGACTAATCGGCTTTTCTACCGCCGCTTCTTCTTTGGCATGACTTTCTTCAACGCTATCGAGATCGGTATTGTCTTCTTCTACTAGTTGAGTTAAGGCTAGACGAGTTAAACGTTGCTGTCGTTTCAGGTAACGTCTGGTAATTTGTTCTCGCGCTGGATGGGTAGTTAACCAACCTTCACCATGCCGTAGTAACTTTTCGATTTCTTCATCGCCTACCCAGTAATGCTTATCGTCATCCAACACCGGAATTAGGACGTAGAGATGACTTAACAAATCACTCAAAGGTAAAGTGTGCTGAAGTTCGACGGTAAAGTATTTGCTCTGTCCCCAATCGGGGAATTTCTCATCTAAAGTATGACCTGCGGCACTGACATTATAGCCCAACGGCTCAAACAATTGCCGCAGAAACTCTTCACCACCGCGACAAGGTAAAACCGACAGTTTTGCTACCAAAGGAATAGGAGTTTGCGCTAATTCTGGTAAGTCTTTGCAGCGACCTCCTAAAGCCGTGCTAAACACCTGAGCGATCGCTACACTCAAAAACGAAGAAGCAACATAAGGGCGATCGCTGACATATTGTTCTAGCCTTGCACCGCGTCCCCGCACCAACTTTACAGGATCGACATCCAACAACAACGCCGCCGTACATCGCTCTATACTAGCTTCTGGGTAGAAGATGTGCGCCTTTCCAAAACTAAGGGCAAAAGACTGACAACGGTCTGGGTGTTTATGCAGCAGGTAGCCTAACTCCGTTGCTGGGAAGTGTGTCGTTGTGATTGTCAGCAGCATTTATTCACTTGTACAAAGGTTTAGAGCAAGGAAATAATTAATGAATATCAAGGATAACTCGGATTTCTCACTTATGAGAAATCTGGGCTTAGTACCAATAACCAATGACCAAATTTTTTGCTTTTGTTTATAAACAACTTCACTATATATCTGGGAACACTATATCTGGAAGTCTTAAAGATTTAGCAGTATGGTTAGTTCGAGAGTCAATATTCCCGGATATAAAGTAAGCGAAGAACTCTACAACGGTTCTAGAACTGTAGTTTATCGAGGGTATCGAGAGACTGACTCATTACCTGTAGTAATTAAACTGCTGAAAAACTCTTATCCGAGTTTCAGCGAATTGGTGCAGTTTCGTAATCAGTACACCATTGCCAAAAATCTTAACTCACCTCTAATTATCCAAACCTACAGCCTCCAAGCCTACCAAAATGGCTATGCGTTGGTGATGGAAGACTTTGGCGGGATTTCTTTGAAGGAATGGGGAGTGAGGGGAAACCTGGAATCTTTGATGGAGTTTTTACAGATAGCGATCGCACTGTGCAATACCTTAGACATATTGTATCGCGATCGGATTATTCATAAAGATATCAAACCCGCCAATATTCTCATTAATCCCGAAACCAAACAAGTTAAATTAATTGACTTTAGTATTGCATCCCTATTACCACGGGAAACTCAAACACTGATGAATCCCAATGTCTTGGAAGGGACACTTGGTTATATTTCTCCAGAACAAACAGGAAGAATGAATCGCGGGATTGACTACCGTACTGACTTTTATTCTTTAGGTGTTACTTTCTACGAGTTACTTACGGGAGAGTTACCGTTTCAATCAAACGATCCAATGGAGTTGGTACATTGTCATCTAGCAAAACTTCCACTATCCCTTCGGGAAGTTAAAAGTCAAAAGTTAAAAGGAGCCAGTGCGTTGGGGAGCCAGCGCGATCTTGGGGGTTTCCCCCATGAGCGACTGGCGTCCGGTGCCGACTTGAAGCAACTGGCGTTTAAAAGTGAAGAAATTCCGCAAGTGTTGTCAGATATTGTCATGAAATTGATGGCAAAAAATGCTGAAGACCGCTATCAAAGTGCATTAGGGCTGAAATTTGATTTAGAAAATTGTTTATCTCAACTCCAAGAAACTGGTGAAATTAAGCGTTTCCCAATTGCCCAACGGGATATGTGCGATCGCTTTATTATCCCTGATAAACTCTATGGACGAGAAACAGAAGTAGAAACTCTACTACAAGCATTTGAGCGCGTTAGTACAGGTGCGACAGAAATGATGCTGGTAGCTGGTTTTTCGGGTATTGGTAAAACCGTTGTAGTTAACGAAGTTCATAAACCAATCGTCAAAAAACGCGGTTATTTTATCAAAGGGAAATATGACCAATTTCAACGAAATATTCCCTTTTCGGCATTTGTGCAAGCCTTTCGGGATTTAATGGGGCAATTATTAACAGAAGGCGATGCTCAAATTCAGCAATTTAAAACCAATATTTTAGCGGCTGTAGGTGATAATGGACAGGTAATTATTGAAGTCATCCCCGAATTAGAAAGAATTATTGGCCAACAACCACCTGCTACAGAATTATCAGGAACTGCCGCCCAAAATCGGTTTAATTTATTATTTCAGAAATTTACCCAAGTCTTTACCAGTGAAAAACATCCATTAGTGATGTTTTTAGATGATTTGCAGTGGGCAGATTCAGCATCATTGATGTTAATACAGTTATTAATGGCTGATACGAAACATCTTTTCTTAATTGGTGCTTATCGTGATAACGAAGTCAACCCAGCACATCCATTAATGTTGACTCTGAACGATATTCAAAAAACAGCAGCCACAATTAATACGATTACTTTAGCGCCTCTGAGTCAATGGCAAGTGAATCAATTAGTTGCTGACACACTTAAATGTACAAAAGATTCGGCATTACCTGTTTCTCAATTGGTATTTCAAAAAACTCAAGGTAATCCGTTTTTTACTATACAGTTTCTTAAGGCATTACACCAAGATGGATTAATTGAATTTAACTTAGAGTCAGGGTATTGGCAATCTGATCTCATCACCAAAAAAAATCAGCAAGCGGTTACAGATGATGTTGTTAAGTTCATGGTACTGCAATTACGAAGACTACCTCAATCAACTCAAAATGTGTTGCAGTTAGCCGCTTGCATTGGTAATCAATTTGATTTAGCAACTTTGGCGATCGTTTCGGAATCATCAGAAATTGAAACGGCTACTAGTTTATGGAAAGCTTTACAAGAAGGGTTAATTTTACCAATTAGTGATGTTTATAAATTTTATCAAGATTCGTCATTAGTCAATAGTCATATCCTGCAAGAAGGCGAAGCGCCTATGTCATTAGAAAAGAACGAACGAATCACAAAGGACATAGACGCACTAGCGGCTGACCGCAAGGTAGGACAAAGGACAGCTTATTATAAATTTTTACATGACAGAGTGCAACAAGCTGCCTATTCTCTAATTCCTGATAACCAAAAACAAGCAACTCATCTCAAAATTGGTCAATTACTTCTGCAAAATTCCTCTCAAATAGAACAAGAAGAAAAACTGTTTGATATTGCCCTGCATTTGAATTTAGGAATTGAGTTAATTGCCCAATCACACGAGCGAGAAGCCTTAGCTAGACTTAACTTAGCAGCAGGAAATAAAGCTAAAAATTCTACTGCTTATGCTGCGGCTAGAGCCTATTTACAAACTGGGATTAAGTTACTCACAGTCAACTGCTGGCAAGATCAATATGAATTGACCTTGAGTTTCTATGTTGCTGCCACCGAAGCCGCCTACTTAAATGCTGACTTTGAAGGCATGGAACAGATAGCGTTACAGGTGTTGCAATCAGCCCAGACGATTTTAGACAAAGTTAAAATTTACGAAATTCAAATTGCTGCTCAGACTGCCCAAAGCAGACTATTAGAAGCGATCGCAGTCGGCAGAGATGCTTTAAAACAATTGGGGGTTGAGCTACCTATTGAGCCAAACAATGCTGAGACTGGTAAAGCTTTACAAGTCCTTGCTAGTCAACTCGCAGGCAAACGAATTGAGGAACTAGCTGACCTGCCAGTGATGACCGATCCCCAAGCACAGGCAGCCATGCAACTATTAGGAATGTTGTTTGCACCCGTTTTCCAGGGAATGCCGGGTTTATTACCGCTTATTAGCTCCACAATGGTCAGCCTATCGCTTCAGTTTGGGAATACGCCCGCCTCCAGTGTAGGGTATGGGCTTCACGGAATGGTGCTGTGTGCCTTTTTGGGAGAGGTTGAAGCAGGCTACAGTTTTGGGCAATTGGCATTGAATTTGCTAGATCGATTCAATGTGCGGGAATTCAAATCCACAATTTCCATGTTGTTTGGTGGCTTTATTCAGCATCAGCAAGAAGCACTCTTAGCAACAATACCGTTGCTGAAAGCTGGTTTTACCTCTGGTATGGAAACTGGCGATTTTTTACACGCTGGCTATAACGTATGTTGTTACAGCTATGCGGTCTTTTGGAGTGGCTGTGAACTTAGCAATTTGGAATTAGATATAGCAAGTTATAACACTGCCTTAACTCAGGCGAAGCAACATTCTGCCCAGACTTATGTAAGTATTATGCGGCAGGCGGCACAGAATTTCAGGGAAACCCGAATTCAGCCAGATTGTTTGAGCGGCAGTATCTACGATGAAACGGTGATGATTCCCAAGCATCGTCAGGCGAATGAACTCACGGTAATGGCAGAGTTGTATATCTACAAACTGTTGCTTGCCTATTCTTTCGGTGATTACAAAGCTGCGATCGCTTACATTGACGAAGGTAAGGAGTATTTACTTGCAGTATCAGGATTGATTTTTATTCCGATTTCCCATTTCTATGCAGCCCTGACGTACCTAGCCCTATTTTCCACCCAGTCAGAAATTGAACTTTCTGTAATTCTCGCCCAGGTAGAAATTCATCAAACCACTCTGCACCAATGGGCACAAAATGCTCCCACAAATCATCTGCATAAATGGCATTTAGTTGAGGCTGAGAAACAACGAGTTTTGGGCAATAAAGCAGAAGCACTTGAAAATTACGATCGCGCCATAACTCTAGCTAAAGCCAATGGCTACATCCAAGAAGAAGCACTTAGCAATGAACTAGTAGCCAAATTTTATCTCAATTGGGATAAAGAAAGAGTTGCCCAAGTATATATGCAAGAAGCATACTACTGCTACGCTCGTTGGGGCGCAAAAGCCAAAATAGAAAACCTAGAAAAACGCTATCCCCAACTACTCCAATCCATTCTGCAACAGCAACGAATTAACCTCAACCCCTTAGAAACTATTAGCTTTCGTAGCACTTCCTCATCTACTCGCACTTCTACCACTGGCAGCACTAGTATTTCCGATGCACTAGATTTTACCTCTGTCCTCAAAGCCGCTCAAGCTATCTCCAGTACTCTAGAATTAGATCAACTCATTGTCAGCTTAAGCCACATTATTCTAGAAAACTCTGGTGCGAAGAAAGTTGTACTAATTCTTCCCCAAGATGATACTTGGCAAGTTAGGGCAATTACCTTTATCAATCATGGAGCAAATTCCGAGATTAATATCCAAACTATTCTTGAATCACAATCAATCGACAATTGTCAAGATATTCCTGTAAAAATTATTCATTACGTTAAAAATACTCAACAAACAGTTGTTATAGACAATTGCAAAACAGATACTATTGGGTTGATTGGGGAATATATGCGCCGAATACAACCCCAAAGTGTATTATGTACCCCGATTATTAATCAAGGGCATTTAGTGGGGATTCTTTACCTAGAAAATAAACTGACGCAAGGGGTATTTACTAGCGATCGCCTTTCTATTATAAATTTCCTCTGCACTCAAGCTGCGATTTCTTTGGAAAATGCCCAATTATATAATCATCTCTAGGAGCGAGGAAAGTTCCTCAGTAGTATTTACGAAGGTGTTGGCTGTCTAATCTTTGTGACTGATATTCGAGATAATGGTAGGTTTGAGTACACAGGATGGAGTAAATCTTGCGAATTAGCGGTTGGTATACCTGCTTCCCAAGTGCTGGGTAAAACTCCGCAAGAAGTAATAGGTGCTGATGAAGGTGCAGCAGTAGAGCAAAAATATCTGCGTTGTTTCCAAACCGGAATACCCATCACCTATGAAGAATGTCTAACATTTAATGACCAGAAAACTTGGTGGTTAACCATACTTAGTCCATTAAAAGATGAGACAGGCAAAGTTTATCGCATAGTTGGGACAACTATTAATATTAGCGATCGCAAACAAGCTGAATCAGCAGTTACAGAAAAATCTCAAGCACTTGGAACAGCCTTAGAAGATTTACAACAAGCTCAATTACAAATTGTTCAAAGTGAGAAAATGTCTGCACTAGGTAATTTAGTTGCTGGCGTAGCTCATGAAATGAATAATCCTTTGGGCTTTATTGCTGCAAGTCTCAAACAAACTAAACCCACTATTGCTGATGTTGTGCAACACTTGAAACTTTATCAAGAGAGTTTACCTAATCCGGGTGCTGAAATTCTTGATCATGCAGAAGAAATTGACTTAGATTATAGTTTAGAAGATTTACCCAAGGCAATAGATTCAATGGTAATGGCGTGCGATCGCCTCAAAAATATCAGCACTAGTTTAAGAACTTTCTCCCGTGCTGATAAAGATTACAAAGTGCCATTTAAAATTCATGAAGGAATTGAAAGTACAATTTTAATTCTCAAACATCGCCTCAAAGCCAATGAGCAACGTCCAGCAATTGAAGTAATAACCAATTATGGCAGTTTGCCTCAAGTTGAATGTTTTCCTGGACAATTAAACCAGGTAATTATGAATATCCTAGCTAATGCAATTGATGCCTTGGATGAGTCAAATAGTGGGCGAAATTTTGCAGAAATTCAAGAAAATCCTAACAAGATTACAATTCAAACCTCATTGAAAGATAATCAGGTTCAAATAAAAATTAGTGATAATGCTAAGGGGATGAATGAAGAAGTAAAGCAAAAGATATTTGACCATTTGTTTACGACAAAATCTGTGGGAAAAGGAACGGGTTTAGGATTAGCGATCGCCCGTCAAATTGTTGTGGAAAAACATGGGGGTTCAATACACTGCAACTCATACCCAGGAAAAGGTACAGAGTTTGCGATCGCAATTCCAGTGCGGCAATAAACAGTGCTGAGTAGACCAACTTTAGCTAAGAAGATTCTGTCACCCCACTTGCTCATGGGCGCGTAGTGTTCGCGCAGCAAAGGCGTCAACTCTTGGAGACGCTACACGTTGGCAAAAGCCTCTCCAAGAGTTGGCGGTTCGATAAATTAAGCTTTTGAGCAATTTTTGCGTAAGTCCTGCCTGACTCAGGATTGGCTCAACCCTAGCTATCCGCAAACACACTAAGTAAAGTAAATGGGAGTTGAACATGTGTACTAACAAAATCAATGACGAAGTATTGCTTTTACGTCAGCAAAATGCCCAATTGCTGCAACAGCTAGAAGCGTTGCAAGACCTTTATTCAACTACGCTGTTAGCCGAACAGGAATTAGTTACTGATGAAGTCCCGCAGGATTTACAACTGATAGAATTACAGTCGAAATTACAAGATAATTCTGCCTTTGTGGAATCAGCAAAGAAAATTCGCGGACAGTATCACCAAGCGACGGCAACTGCTTTGGCTGAGAGTGAGGCTAAGTATCGCCAACTCGTGGAAAATATCAGCGACTTGATTTTTTCTATGTCAGTGCAAGGTCTTTTTACTTATGTCTCACCACAGTATAAAAATGTTTTAGGATGGGAACCTTCAGACTTACTTGGTCAACCCTTTGCTCCCCTGCTTCATCCTGATGATTTCCCTCTAGCCCAGAGAAAAATCCAAGAAATGGTGGAAACCAAGGGCCAACGGATTACAATAGAATTTCGCCACCGACAAAAGGATGGAAATTGGTGCTGGATGAGGTCAGTGGCTTCGCCAATTTTCGACTCAGAAGGTGAAATTATTGGTCTTCATGGCGCTATTAGCGATATCAGCAGTCGCAAACAAGCTGAAGAATTAATCAAAGCCTCGCAATCAGAATTACTTGCCTTGTTCAACGCTATGCAGGATGTGATTCTTGTCTTGGATGCCGAAGGACGATACCTAAAAATTGCTCCTAGTGGTGCGCCTTTACTCTACCAACCTCCTGCGGAACTGGTGGGCAGAAAAATACATGAGGTTTTACCCTCTGCTTTTGCCGACTATTTTCTCAACTCTATTCAAGAAGCACTCTTAACTAAAAAAACTGTGAAGGTAGAATATAGCTTGCCTATAGGCGACCGAGAGGTTTGGTTTGAGGCGAATATTGCCAGCATGAGCGAAAACACCGTTGTTTGTGTCGCCAGGGATATTAATGAGCGCAAACAGATGGAAGACCAACTGCGACAACAAACAGAAAATTTAGCACAAACTCTTCAAGAACTCAGACAAACTCAAGCACAAATGATTCAAGCAGAAAAAATGTCCAGCTTGGGTCAACTTGTGGCTGGAGTTGCCCACGAAATCAATAACCCCGTTAATTTTATTCACGGTAATCTCAGCCATCTTGAGGAATATACTCAAGACCTGTTGCGAATAATTTACCTATATCAGCAGCAATCTGGTAATAAGTTGGAATTTCAGGCTTTGTGTGAGGAAATTGACCTAGAGTACATTCAAAAAGATGTACCAAAAATATTGAGTTCGATGAAAGTTGGCACTCAGCGCATCCGTCAGATTGTGCTGTCGTTACGAACCTTCTCACGGATAGATGAAGCCGAGTTTAAAGCAGTAGACATTCACGAAAGCATCGACAGTACTCTAATGGTATTGCAACATCGCTTCCAAGAAACAACAAAGCTTCCAGCCATTCAAGTCATCAAAGACTTCGGCACATTACCTTTAGTGGAATGCTATGGCGGACAACTCAATCAGGTGTTTATGAATATATTGGCGAATGCCATTGATGCTTTAGAAGAATCGACAATTGAGAATGCACAATTGAGAATAGACAATTTAACCTCTGGGTTGTTAACTCCCACGATCGCCATTCGTACCTCAGTGATAGATTCCGGTTGGGTAAAAATTGCGATCGCTGATAATGGAATAGGTATGTCAGAACAGATTCAAAAACAAGTTTTTAATCCGTTTTTCACCAAAAAGCCTGTGGGTAAGGGAACAGGTATGGGAATGTTTATCAGTTATCAAATCATTACAGAAACACATGGTGGCAAACTGGAGTGTCATTCAACACCAGCAGTAGGAACAGAGTTTGTAATTACAATTCCAATTCAGCATTGACTGAACAAGGCAAAAGTAAAAAGTTAAAAGGCAAAAGAAAGAAAATCAAGAATGGTTGTCAGCCTCTAAATTTATTTATCAGAATTATCTTTTTACTTTTTAACCACAAAGTTGTACTACTACAGCACGACAAAAATAAACATCCCATTTCAAATGGTGCAAGAGCTCGGAATACAATAATTATGCGTGACTTTTGACTTTTGACTTCCCGAAGGGGTTGACTATTGACTAATAGCTAAACAATCAGTTTCTGCCCACCAAGCGTAAATAGGTGTGTCGCGGTCTGGTAAAGTGCCAAAAGTATTAGGTTGCAACACATTAATACTAATGCCATTTGTTAATTCCATAACATAATTAACGTGTGTGCCCAAATACATAACGTTGACAAGCCGTCCTTCAAAGCAGTTAGCTGGCAAATTAGGTGGATACAGCGAAAGCTGTATTTTTTCTGGACGCACACTCACTACTACAGCTTGTGATAATTCAGTTGGTGTATCTTCAGCGCGGCTAATAACAATTGATAGTCCCATTTTTGTTGAAATTTTAATATTAGAGGAGTCTACCGCGACAATTTCACCACTGAATAAATTAGTATCACCAATAAAATCAGCAACAAAGGATGTACAGGGACGTTCGTAAATTTGGCTGGGAGTGCCAACTTGTTCAATTTTGCCTTGATTCATCACGGCAATGCGATCGCTCAAAGACAATGCTTCTTCTTGGTCGTGTGTCACCATCACAAAAGTTAACCCCAAGTCTTTGTGTAAATTTGATAACTCAACCTGCATTTCCTTACGTAGTTTTAAATCTAACGCCCCTAAAGGTTCATCCAGTAGGACGACAGTGGGATGGTTGACTAAAGCCCTTGCTAAAGCTACTCGCTGCTGTTGACCACCAGAAAGTTGATTGGGAAAGCGCGATCGCAAACTTTCCATTTTCACGAGTTTTAAAGCTTCTTGGACTCTAGCTTCAATTTTCGATTTGGGTATTTTTTTTAACCGCAGTCCGAAGGCGATGTTATTCCAGACATTCAGGTGGTTAAATAGAGCGTAACTTTGAAATACAGTATTGACGGGTCGGCGGTAAGGGGGCACATTAGTCATGGACTGACCCTGAATAAACACCTTACCAGCGTCAGCAATTTCAAACCCAGCAATTAAGCGTAGTGTTGTTGTTTTACCACAACCGGAGGGGCCTAAAATACTAAAAAATTCTCCTTGTCTGACATCCAAATCAATGCCATTTACTGCTGGTTCTTGGTTAAAAAACTTGAAGACGTTACGCAGTTCAACATCAAGTGGCTGAAAACTTGTTATCCCCCTCTGATTTTGCATGACAATTTGAGCCATAATCCTCAGTAGAATGCCGCGATATTACATTATTTTGTCAATTGCTCTAGTCTTTTGGGCAGACTATATTTGACACTTTGGTTTATTGTATCCGTCAAAAACAATTGTTCAAGAATATACACGCCCGATTCTTTTACTCTCAGTAATAAAATAAAATTATGGTAAATTTATATACTAAAGTTATTATTAGAAACTCTGTGATTAAGTTAACATGCCTTAAAATTGCATATTAGCAATTGCTAAAAGGCCGGCTGGAATTGCGTTTATTCATTTTGAATTTTGAATTGATACTTATGTCTTTATTCCCATCACTTGGCAGCAAAAAAGATACACGTACAGTTGGACGTGGTTTCCAATCAATATTTTTAATCGTATTTACCCTATTGATGACCACTGGGATTGAGGTTCGTTTGGCCTACTTGCAAATAGTTGAAGGGCCAAAACTCCGGGAACGAGCCGAAGCAAACCGAATTCGGATGATTCCCAAACAACCAGAACGGGGCAATATTTTTGACCGGAATGGCAAACTTTTAGCCAGTACTCGCTATCCTAGCTCTGTATATTTGTGGCCGATGGCACATACTAAGCCTTCCTGGTCTGTAGTCGGCCCGCGTCTAGCGCAAATTCTCAACATTCCCCAAGATGAGATGGAAAAGAAATTAGAACAAGCAGGTGCTAATTCCTCTTCACTCATCCGGGTTGCTCGCGATCTCAATGAAGCAGAAATTACGGCATTAAAGGAGTATAAAAATGAACTTCCCGAAGTGGAAATCAATACAGATTCTGTACGTTATTATCCCCACGGCAAGCAATTAGCGCACGTATTAGGTTATACAAGAGAATTGACCGCCGACCAGTTGAAGGGCAAGAAGGAGCAAGGCTACCGACTGGGAGATGTAATCGGTCAGATGGGTGTGGAAAAGGCTTATGAGAAGGCTCTACGGGGCGAATGGGGCGGTCAGCAAGTGGAAGTAGATGGTGCAGGTAGACCAATCCGGGTTATAGGGGAGAAACAGGCAAAAGCTGGTAATGATTTGCACCTGACCATAGATTTGGATGTGCAAAAGGCAGCCCAAAAAGCTTTGGGAAATCACCGAGGTGCGATCGCAGCACTCGATCCGAATAATGGTGCTGTTTTAGCGCTGATATCTTATCCCACCTTTGACCCGAATATCTTCTCTAAACAAAAACTCTCCCAGAAAGATTGGGAAAGCGTGCAAGGTAAAGATCACCCCTTGGTTAATCGTGCCCTGAGTGCCTTTCCGCCCGCCAGTACTTTCAAAATTGTCACTACAACAGCTGGACTGGAATCAGGTGAATTTTCTCCTGACTCAATACTACAAACCTTTGGTTCTCTTACTGTGGGTGGGGTGACATTTGGTGAGTGGAACCACGCTGGATTTGGGCCATTAGGATTTCCGAGAGCGATCGCTATGAGTAGTGATACTTTCTTCTATCAAGTTGGCAGAAAAGTCGGTGGCCCAACTTTAATCAAATGGAGTCGCAAATACGGGTTTGGTCAAAGAACTGGTATTGAATTTCGTGATGAAGAATCAGTAGGCTTGGTTCCAGATGAAACATGGAAGCAGAAAGCTTGGAAAATACCTTGGACTGTAGGCGACACCATTAATATGTCAATTGGTCAAGGCGCTTTGCAAGTGACACCTCTGCAATCGGCGATTATGTTTTCTGTCCCTGCTAATGGTGGGTATCGAGTTCAGCCACATTTGCTTAAAGATAACGAAGAAGCAAAAAGTTGGCGAGAATCCTTAAATATGAAGCCGACAACTATCAAAGTTCTCCGCGACGGACTGCGGAAGGTGGTGAGTGAAGGCACTGGTAAGCGCTTGGACGTGCCGACAATTGCCCCAGCTTCCGGGAAGAGTGGCACAGCTGAAGCTGGTGTTGGTCGCCCAAATCATACATGGTTTGGTGCTTATGCGCCCAGTAATAAGCCAGAAATTGTAGTTGTGGCCTTTGGGGAAAATACTGGCGAACATGGCGGTACTATTTGCGGGCCGATGGTTTTACAAGTACTAGAAGCTTATTTTCAGCACAAATATCCAGGTAAGTATCAAAAACCTCAGCCTGACCCATCAGATGCTAAAACTCAAAGTTCAGGACATGGCACTGGAGATTAGTACCGCAGGGCGGAAGTCAAAAGTCACGCATTCAAAAGTCAAACAGATATACAGTGTAAAAGTTTCTAGTTTATCCGATTAATTTTGATAGATGAATCAGTTTTAAATTTCTCTTCTTTACCAAGCCCCGTTGGGGCGGGTGTGGGGGTGTAGGGGTTGCATGGTGGTAGGGGGGGGAAGAACTAGCCCCAACCACCCGCATGAGTCTTTAGCCCTGCCCCTTGGGGCAACCGTGTTGTCCGGGGTTTCAATCCCCGTCCAACACCTTACACCCTTAAACCCTTAAACCCTTACACCCCTAATGAACTCTTTTACTTTGCGCTCTTCTCTGACGAGACGCTACGCGAATGCGTCCTTTGCGGTTCGTTCTTTTAATTCTCAGAAGGCATTAGGCATTGGGTATTGGGCATTGGGCAGAGACTTAGTACAGCATTTCATTAATTCATAGCGAATTAAAGAAAGGCAATATCCTACAATGCCAATGCGTCGGCTTGCATTGTTAATGCGGCGGCTTGCATTGTTAATGTGTCGGCTTACATTGTTAATGCAGCGGCTTGCATTGTTAATGTATCGGTTTACATTGTTAATGCAGCGGCTTGCATTGTTAATACGTCGGCTTGCCTTGTTAATGTGTCGGCTTACACTGTTAATGCGGCTGCTGCATTGTTAATGCGTTTCCCTGCATTAAAAACGCTACGCTTTTACGCAAAACTGTACTTAGTGCAACTTCCCCTCTGCTCCTCTGCTCGCTCATCTCCACATCGCTAAACAAAAATCAGGTCAATTATGATTGACGACTATATTCGAGCTGTAATGACTCAAAATCAGATTCCGGGGCTTTCTGTTGCAGTAGTACAGGAAGGTGAACCTGTTTTAGTTAAAGGCTATGGACTGGCGAATGTTGAACACTCTGTTCCAGCCACTGAACATACAGTTTATGAGATTGCGTCTGTCGGTAAAACTTTCACTGCTACAGCCATAATGATACTCGTGGAACAAGGGATAATTTCGCTAGAAGATGCGATCGCAGACTATCTCGATTGTCTACCCATAACATGGCAAAATGTTGTCACAATCGGGCATATTCTGTCTCATCAGTCTGGAATTCCTAGTTATACCGATGCCTCAAACTACTGGGAAATTACCCATCTTAATTTATCGAAATCTGAAATTTTGGCTTTAGTTACTCACCTACCCCTCAAGTTGCAACCGGGTGAGTTTAGCGCCTATGACAACACAGGCTACTATTTACTGGGTTTGCTCCTAGAAAAGGTAACTGAACAATCTTATGGAGATTTGTTGCAAGAGCGCATTTTTGCTCCTTTAGAAATGAATGCAACTGTGATGAATAATCCCAGTGATATAGTGCCAAACCGGGCTGCTGGCTATCAGTTGACAAACAGCAAACTCGTTAACAAACCTTACTACAGTCCTTCTGTTACCTATTCGGCTGGAGGTCAACTTTCCAGCGTAGAAGATATGGTGAAGTGGGAACAGGCGCTTTGTGCTGAAACTTTGCTAAAGCAATCAACTCTCGATTTGATGTGGACTCCTCATTTTCCCAATCAGGGCGATGATTGGGAAAATTTGAGATATGTTGCAGGTTTAGGGTGGTGGGTATTCAATTATGACGATCGCCGAGTAGTTGGTCATAATGGTTCGATACTAGGATTCGCAAGTAACATTACCCGCTTTATTGATGACAAAATTACCGTGATTTTACTTTGCAATCTAGATAAAATTTCCCGACCAGATGCGATCGCTAAGAAAATTGCTGAATACTATTGTCCAGTTCTTACAGAACTACTTCTTCAGCCTCCATTAGCAAAAAGAGAGAACTAATTACTCCTGACCGAATTATTTTGACTGCTGTCTCCTATGGCGATATCTTAGCGGGTTTCAAGTTTCTGGCTTTGTAGAACATTTCTAAACTATTGCGATCGCCTACAAAACGCCAGTGCCAAGGTTCATAACTCACACCTTGAGCATTATCTTTGGGAAAAGACATTTCAAAGCTGAAACGCGCTGCATTTGCTTGCAGCCACCGATAAGCCTTGGTATTGTCAAAGTTAGTTTGAAGATTAGTTGCTGGTACTGCTCCGTCTCCAACATCCACAGCATAACCTGTGTGATGTTCGCTATGACCAGGAGGAGCGCTGAGGGCGGCTCGTTGTGCTGGCGTTTGATTTCGCTGGGCACTGACAGCAAAAAACAACTGCTCCTGATCTTTGACTGAACGAAAACCAGAAATTGGTACTAAAATTACACCTGAACTCCGGGCTGCTGCTACCATCTCCTCAAACTTTTGGGCAGCAGCTTTTCGCATTCTAATGCCCCTATTTGCGGAGATGGTTACTAGTTCTGACTCAGGGGCTTCTGGGTATGGAAAATGCCCTAACACAGTATCGCTGGAATTATTAGATGCTGTTGGAGTTGTAGGAGTAGAAGTAGCTGGTAAAAGTTGAGAATCGGCAGTTTTTTTGGGTGCTGTGACGAAAAACAAAAAACTGCCAATTAAAGCCAGCAAGACAAATCCTGCAATTCCCCCAATAAGGATAATTCGGGGTTGCAACCAAATTTTAGGTGCTGCAACAGGCGTATCGCGTACAGCCACTGGAATATCATCGCCAAGGTCATTCGATGAGTTTTGCGGTTTTCCAGAAAACCCTGCCTTATTCAAAGGTAAACTCCTGTTTTTGTGGAATAGCCATAACAGATTTTGCACTGGACAAAAGTAAACGTAACAGGTAGCATTTTACATCTGTGGTTCTTAGGCGCAATCTTGACAAACCTTTTAGAACTATACGTCAAGCTGGGAGGATTAGTCCTGGTAGGTTTTATTCTGGGACGCAAACTACCTGTAACAGTTCCTACACGTTTAGGACAGTTTCTTTTTTGGGTGGGAGTACCCATAAGCATAGTATCGTTTTTGCGTCAATCTAGCTTGTCGGGGCAAATTTGGATTGCACCCGCGATCGCTTACTTAGCCATTTTTCTAGGAGCATTTTTAGCTTACTTAGGAATTAAAGCACAAGCCTATTTTAGAAATACCGTCCCCCAATCACCAACTCAGGCTAGCTTGATATTAGCAGCAATGTTGGGTAATACAGGTTATCTTGGCTTTCCGATTACCTTAGCAATGGTAGGCAAGGAATACTTTGCTTGGGCGTTATTTTACGATTTGCTAGGTTCATTCCCAGGAGCTTATGGCTTGGGTGTGTTACTAGCAGCGCGTTTTGGCGGTGGTATCCATAATCATTGGCAGATTGCTAGGCCCATCTTAATTAATCCTGCCCTGTGGGGTTTCGGATTTGGCTTGCTGTTTCGGCAGGTGACAATTCCCACAGTCGTGGAATTTTGCCTGGAGAAATTTGCTTGGAGTAGTGTAACTTTATCCCTGGTATTAATTGGAATGCGACTGGCGCTGCTCAAATCTTGGGGTAGCCTACCACAAGCAGGGATGAGCTTGGGAATCAAAATGCTGCTAGTTCCCTTGATATTGGGCAGCATCTTACCACTGTTTGGATTAACTGGGGCGATCGCAAAGATAATCGTGCTACAAATGGCTATGCCTCCAGCTTTCGCCACACTGGTAATTGCTGAGACATTCAATCTTGATCGCGATCTGGCAGTTACTGCCTTAGCTGCTGGGGCTATAGTATTGTTGGTTACTCTCCCAGTTTGGCTGTGGCTATTTTGATTTTGAATTTATGCACTGTGATGCGATCGCATTTGTAAATTCAGTCAATATTAATTCAGTTACAGGGGTATGTTTAGGTGGCTCTGGAAATGATTTCAGAGTAAGGACAACTAATATTATTGGTAGTAGTTATAACTCAAGTACTATGTCAGTCACGCCAACTTCAGGTACACCAACAGCACCTACATCTTTAGATATTAGGTCATTTACCCCAGCTAGAAATGATTCACCACTCAATTTACCCTACTATACTTTTACTGACACAGTAAGTAATAAATGTCATCTAGAATGGAAAGCCCCTGCTTCTAGCGGCTTAGGTGGGGCAATCACAAGTTATGTAATTGAAAGTAGTGTTAATGGTACTAGTGGGTGGACAATAGTTAGAAACACAGAAAACACTAACTTAGCAGCATATAATATTACAAAATCTGCGGGGGCAGTATATTTTCGAGTTAGTGCTATAAATGCCTCAGGAGTTGGAACACCTTCTAATGTTTTAAAAGTGGCAGGTTCTACTTCAACTTGTGAAGGTACTATGGTGCATCAAAATGGGGTATGGACATTCTTTACAGCTCCTAGAGCAGTTTGTTATGGGGATAATACTTATATAGGTTGGGTTGATAATAGAGGTGTTGTTGGAATTACAAAAGTAAATAATACAACCAAAGAATATACTCATTTTGACTTAGCTGATATATCAAATATTGCTAACCCTGATAGAGCTGAAATTGACGACCATGATAATGCAGCAGTATTCATAAGGTCTGATGGCAGGATTACTTGTTATTATGGCCTTCATAATGACCCAGGTGGTATTAGGTCAAGAACTACTATTTACCCAGAAGATATTACAGAGTGGTCTACGGCAATTGTACATAGCCCTGCTAACACAGTTTCAAGCCCTAATGTTAATTTACCAACTTGCTATAGTAATCCCAGGTTATTAGAAGATGCTGGAATGTTGCTTTATCATTTCCGCACTGGTACACCACCTAAGGCCCCACATGCTATTGTGTTTGCAAATACTCAGAATACTGCAAATCCTACAGCGTCTTATAATGATGCATTACCTTTGATTGAAAGTACTATTGACCCTTGGAAAAATCAACGCCCTTATGTAAAATCTGTAGTAAATAGTAAAGGCCGTGTAGACTTTTTATGCACTGATGGTCATCAAGGTGACTCAGGTACAAGAGGGAATGGAAATGGTACGAGTTTATATCATTTCTATCTACAGTGGGATAAAACAGCTAAAAAAGCCCGTTATTATACCTCTGCTGGCGTACAAATAGTTAACCCATCAGCTAGAGGTCAGCAATTCCCTAGCTTGCCTATACGACCTAAACACCGTGGGGGTAGTGACCCTACTATGGTTTGGAATGGTGTGAATGTTAGGTCATGGATCTGGGATATTATAATAGGTTGTGATGGAAACCCATGTGTATTATTCACCACTTATGATAATGGTTCTGGTAGCTTTGGTTATACTAATCAACGCTATATGTTCTCTAGATGTGATGGAACAGCATGGATAACTCCAGTTGATATTACAGGAGCTAATGTTGTTCCCTCTATTCAGACCATAGTTAGAGGAGTAGCTGTGTCATCTCCAGGTATGGGTACTAAGGGAGTAAACGGATTTCCTTATGATGAACCTTGTTATACAGGTGGTTGCTGCTTTGATGCTAATGATCCCAATATTGTATATTTGGTTAATACTGTAGTTCAGAATCCAACTAATAATTCTGATTTATTATCTACATATCCTACTGGAACAAGAGAGTTACAAGAGTGGCGTACAACTGATAATGGCTTAACTTGGTCAAAAGTCAGAGATATCACTACAAATTCCTTACCTGATATTATTAATGGTCGTCCTTACAGCCCCAAAAATCATGATGGTAAGATTGCTGTAGTGTGGTGGCGAGGGCCTTACGCTGGATGGGAAAGATGCTTTAATACTAATATTTGGTGTGCCTCTGCTTCAGATAGTTACTGTAATCCCAGTTGTTAACTTTACCTACTTCTCATTTACAAAATATATTCTAAGAAAGCAGGGTTTAATAGTACCTGAGTCAAGTCTTACTGTTATTTGACCCTTCTGAGCCTTATTTTTGGGTGCTTTAGCGCTGTTAATTATAATGCTTAAACCATGCTCAAAATGAGTAAATTAGTCATTATATAACTAGTTTACAACCATTATGCACCCTCTACAGGATGCTGCCCATAATATGGCAAAGCCTCTGACCAATTAGGACACTTGCCCTCTTGCCAATCGAGATTAGCTAATTCCAAAATACTTATCACCGTCGCTGCTAACCCAGATTGAGCTTGAATCAATTGATAATTAGTGTTCCAATTCGCTAAAGTTTTCTGCCATGCTTCTGGTGTCAATACTCTATCTGACAAACACACTCTTAGTTTAGAAGCATCTGGCTCAAACTGATAAATAGCAGCGAAAATTTGACCTCGTTGTGCTGGCATTTCCACAGCAATAGTTTTTAGATTTTGACTTTTGCCTACTTCTGACCAAGCTACCGCAGCCAAAGTTGAAATCGCAAATACAGGAATATCTAACTGTTGTCCCAAAGTGCGAGCAGTCACGACACCAATCCGAGTTCCCGTAAAGCCGCCGGGGCCTTTTGCAACTGCGATAAAGGACAAATCTGCCCAAGTTTGCGGTTTGATAAATTCAATTAAATATTGATGCACTAAGCTAGATAGATCGCGCCCCAAATTCCAAACTTTAGAGCGAGTATCGCCTGCAAAATTACTAATTGCTAGACCTAATTCTGGTGTGGTGGTATGTAGTGTTAAAGCGTATTTATTTATGGCAAGCTCGTCTTGTTCCGTTAGCAAAGTTATTTAAAATATCTATTTTTATAAAGTTAACGCGATTTATTCAAGCATATAACATAGCAGTTCTTAATTAAAAGAAACTACATATCTTTTCTTCTGCTTTGGACAGAATTCTCAGGCCAAAGGTTCTGCTGTTTCAACAAAATCAGAACGCGATGGCGCAAACGCCCGCCGTAGGCGATCGCAAATTTTCGCTTGCTGTTGACTCTCTAATAGCGATCGCGGCTAGGATAGGGGATTTTGATTACCGCCTTGCTGTCTCAGTAGATAGTCTAAAACTCGGTCAATTCGCTCCAAGGCAGCACCCATAGTAAGTTGAAACTCCTGAAACTAAGGTTTTTGTTCCTCAAAGCTTCGGTCAAGCTTTAGCATGAGTGCTTCTAATCGCTCAGTTCGTGCCTTTGTTTCCTCGATCTCACTGCCTGTCTTTGTAAATAGGCGTTGCGTGTGAGTGATAAAACTATCAACCCGATCAGAAACTTGGTCAACTTTTGCCCCTACCTGGTCAATACGTGCCCCTAGTTGATCGAGGTGAGATTGAGTACGGTCTTGTTTTATGGTCAACTCATAAAGGTGAGATTGAGTACGGTCTTGTTTTATGGTCAACTCATCAAGGTGAAATTGAGTACGGTCTTGTTTTATGGTCAACTCATCAAGGTGAGATTGAGTACGGTCTTGTTTTATGGTCAACTCATCAAGGTGAGATTGGGTACGGTCTTGTTTTATGGTCAACTCATCAAGCCGCCTGTTTGCTGATTCGGCATAGCTAGCAGTAGACACTAGCAATCGTTTAACAGTTTCGAGTTCATCTTCTACATGGTCTAGTCGCTGTGCGTTGGTCATGCTGGTTTCTCTTGGCTGGCTTCTTTATCTTCTGCGAGCGCTTTCCTGACAGTCTCCTCCACCATGAATTTGCGATCGTTGAAGGACAAATCATTACAGCAGAAATCATGTATTTGAAGCACATCTGTCATAGGGGCGCAAGGCCTTGCGCCCCTACCGCGTGGTCTATTTACCTGAAAATAGCTGTAAGATACACCAATCATTTTCTCTCAAGTCGGCACTAATTCACCAGGACGCAATTTCGACCACTTGCCTGTTTCCCGCTTAAAGCTCAGACAACCAACAACATCCCATTCCATTTCAATCACATCCTCTTTAGTCCGAATGTTGACATTGATAGAAGGTTCATTCGGATCAAAATTTGGTGTTTCAGTCAAGTGAGGCTGTTGGTGCTGCCCTTCTACGGCATGATAGGTAACACAGCTGTCTACATAGTGGCAATTCACGCAAATACACATAATAGAACCAACTCCAGGGGCCTTTATTGTTAATCTAACTTAAGCCCAACTGTTATTCATGAGTTGCTGGGTTGATTTTTATTACAATGCACGAATCAATTCCTTCTACCCTAGCTCCCGAAAATTGGCCTTTCAGCTTGGAATTCTTGCCAAAACCCGCTTACATGGTAGGTGGCGCTGTCCGAGATGCGATTCTTGGCAGAACTCGCGAATATTTGGATCTAGATTTTGTTATACCATCCAAGGCGGTAAAGGTAGCGAGAGCGATCGCTCATCATTACAAAGCTGGTTTTGTGTTACTCGATGCCAAACGACAAATTGCGCGTGTGGTTTTTCCCCACGCTACAGCTGACTTTGCCCAACAGGAAGGAGATAGTTTAGAAGTTGATTTGCACAGACGAGACTTTACAGTAAATGCGATCGCCTATAATCCCCATACGCAAGAAATTATCGATCCTCTGCAAGGTTATGTAGACTTACAACAGGGCATTTTGCGAATGGTATCACCTGCAAACCTAGAAGATGACCCTTTGCGGTTAATGCGAGGTTATCGCCAAGCCGCCCAACTAGGTTTTACTATTGAACCAGCTACCCAAGCTGCAATTCGTTCTTTGGCATCGCATATCAGCAAAGTTGCAGCCGAAAGAGTTAGGGTAGAAATTGGCTATCTACTCAGCAATTCTCAGGGTACTCCTTGGATCACAACAGCTTGGGAAGATGGTTTACTTGCCCCTTTTTTCAAAAATGCCACCCGTGAAAGCTTGCTCAAACTAGCAGCAGTTGACACAGCCGCCGCCTTACTCACAGAAAAGTGGCAACAACTAGGGATACAACTGCAAGAATATATCCGCGATAGTATTAAAACTACTTGGCTAGGTATTGCCAAACTTGCTTGTCTTGTCAACCCAAATCCAGAATTAGCAGAAATAGAGCTACAGGAACTAACTTATAGTCGTGCAGAAATCCGAAGTGTAACTACTGCTTTAAAATTGTTACCGCAATTTCAAGTAGTTGATATGTCGTTGCGAGAACAATACTTTTTGTTTCATGACGCAGATATTGTATTCCCTGCTACGGCAGTGCTAGCTGTAGCAATTAATAATTTGGTAGAGGCAATATCTGGTGACAAGCCACTACACACAGCAGTGGAAACTAAAGCAATAAGCTACCAAGTCTTAGCACCTTTGATCAACCGCTACCTCAACCCTGATGATGCGATCGCTCATCCTACTCCACTAGTAAGCGGGAAGGGGTTGATTATAGCATTAGATATTCCAGCTTCGCCAATCATCGGTCAACTGTTGACAGAAATTGCCGTAGCACAAGCTGAGGGGAAAGTTTCAACATTAACAGAGGCGATCGCTTATGCACGTCAATTACTTGATAGTTAAATATACTTAATTAATTTATGGTAATGTAACAAGGGCGATGCCTACGCAATTTGGGCACTCCTGGCTAAGGCTGGTAAATCTGCAACTTCAAGTACTGTAAGTATCCTCTACTTACCATAAAATACCGATCTTTATAGTCAATCCTGGCAATTACATACATCACTTATGCTAATATTTGCTTGATGTTATGACTGCTTTGCTATGTTATTTCCTAAAATTTAGCGCCGATGGATAACCGAATGAACTATACACTAACCTATTCATTTTTATGCCTGAGTTGGTCGTTCGTACATTGAATTAAACACATACTATAAACAAAGACTTTCAGGTTTTCCTGATGGATAGAGTTTTTATGCCCAGCTTTTCTTGGACAGGACTAACTGCTTATGAATGGACAGCCTTTAATTTTGGTTGTAGAACAGAGTTTACATGATTTAGAGCTACTTAATTCTCATCTAGGAATATTAAATTTTTCATGTATTTGTACCAAACAAGGGGTGAGGGCTGTGATGTTGGCACAAACTCATCAACCAGATTTAATCCTGCTAGATATGAAGCTATCTAATTTGAGTGCGAACCAAGTCATTGACGATCTCAAACATGACTCAAAAACTGCTACCATTCCAATCATTGCAGTCACATCTCTAACAACGGTACAAGATGATCGCTCCACGATGCTCACAGCAGATGATTGCATTACTAAACCCTATGATTTTAATCAATTAGAAGTAGTAATCAGTCGTTACATCAGTCAGCTAAATTCCTAACATTTATCTTGGGAATAGATTCGGGATTACGAACTTCAGATAATTCCTTGAGAATTACAACAATCCCAGAACGACCTGTTATTAGATTTGTGTTTGTCATCAGGTAGAGGACAGGTTGACCAATAATTTCCTCAATCAAATTTTTTAAATCTGGTTTAATTATTTTCTCTAAATATAATCGTACTTGTTCAGCTAAAGTATCATAACCTCCTTTCAGTAAAGTTTGTTCAGCTGGGGTAACAGAGTTTTCTATAGAAATTACGATTTCAGTATCAAAAAAATGACAAATGATTTGGCTAGGAGACTTTCCTAGTTTATCATTATATAAATTTGTAATCCGCTGTGATATTTCTGTTTCTAATTGTCCTATAGTCTGTTGTATTATTAGTGCTACTATGTAATATTTATCGTTATAATCGGGAAATTGTAATATCCCAACATTATAGTAGATGATTATGAAATAGCTGATAAAATTAATTACTATTTTATATAAAGTAACTATGTCAATGTGATGTATTTAGTATGTATTTATTTAAGAATATTTCCAAATTTGATGAACTAAAATTTGTTAACTCACAATTTGTGCAGTGTTAGGTTAATAACTGGATTTGATCGTCATTTGCTCATGGCTAATCAGCTTATTTTGTGCTAGATAAGCTTAGGCTAGCCCACCGTACCTATATCTCACAACCCAATACTTAATATAGTCATGTTTATCCAAATAGTCATCAATGACAGATGCATATAGTACCAGATCAAAATGTAATGTAAATTACAAAACTTTCTATACCTATCGGTGCAGCTAGTAAGCAGATAAATTTAGGTTCTAATAAAGACTATGTTAGCCGCTAAGACAATTTGTGAAAAACCAATACAACATATTCGGCATTAATTCTTAGAAGTCCATATATTCCACTCTGGTGACACATTCTTTGCGAGCAAAGCAACTGTGATTCTGCAATGTCAAAGCGCTTAGTAATTCCTGGTAAATACCGAACTGGCGCAACTGCGGCTTTGGTAATAACCAAATTACCGCCTGGTTTCATAATCTTGCCATCTACCTGCAAACAACCTTTGTCTGTTGCATCTTGCAGTTGTGGCATCATTGATGTCGCCAAAGGGATCTGTTAGCTACCTCTAATCAGTTTTTATTTTTATGACTTTAAATATCTAGTGTGGTATTAGTCGTATTGTTGAACACAATAAATTACACAAAAATTTCATAATTAGCGATTAATCACGGCTAATTTAAAGATGACTTTAAAAATGATTTAATCGATATATTTTGTGAGAAAGTTAATACAAAGGTATATTCACTGATCTCAAATTCATGGATTCTTTATTTATCAATTCCTTACTTGAAGAGTTGAAAAACCCCGATCCCACAGTGCGCGACAACGCAACCAGAAAAATCTGGCGGATCTGGTTTCAGCAAAAGGGAATCTATGGGCTGGAAATAATTGACCGCAGTCAAAAGTTACTGGATGCAGGTGAAATTGCTGAAGCTGAAACAGCGCTGACAGCATTAATTAAAGACCAGCCAGATTTTGCCGAAGCTTGGAATCGTCGAGCTTTCCTCTATTACAGTATTGGCGATTATCAAAAATCTCTGGCAGATTGTCAGATGGTTGTGCAGATAAATCCAATACATTTTGGGGCGCTTCATGGTATGGGCTTATGTTATGCAGCAATAGGAGAGTATGGTCAAGCTATCCGAGCTTTTCAACGTGCTTTAGAAATTCAGCCCTATTCGCTAGTGAATCAAAAGTTGATTCTAGAATGTACATTTAGATTCAGCTACAACGGCAGATAGGAGAGAGCATCATACTATTTTATGAATCCGTTATCATCCTCATCAACAACAATTCATCGCCTTAGTCACCATAGTTTTATTCAATAAGCTTCTATCTGAATTAATAGCAGCGTTATTGCTGCTTGTACTAATAGCAACCAACTGTCAACTAGCAATTCTCGGTTGAATAAAGCTAACTTTAGTACAAACTAGATAGCACAAGCGGAATGCGGTGGATTTTACTAAGCGATGTCTACGACGGGCTGCGCCTACGCCACTGGTATTTACAAAGACTACAGTTTAGATTTAACTATCAAGGCGGAGTGGTCTCTAGCTTCTCAGTGGTACTCAATTGTTGATGGGGGTACGCTAGATTTTTTTCTGATTTATGGCATCGATGCCGTGAATGCCATAGCTACAGTTACAGCAATTTTCAAGAAAGACCCCTGTGTCTGATTGCACATCCCAACTCAGCAATTAAAATTCTTGCCGATCTTAAAGGCAAACCAATTTATGTTTCTGCTTCTGATAAGATTATCTATTAACCTTTATTTAAAGCAAAGTATGATTTTAGCGAAGATCAAAAAGTAATTTGTGAATAAAGGGATAGGCTATTAACCTTTTAGTTGTTAATAACTGAACTCGAACCCCGTAGAAATAGCGTTTTTTTGAAGCTATGTAACCCGGAGGCAGAGCGTCTTTGGCTTTGCTCTGTAATCTTCTGATTTGACCATTTTCACAATAAATAGCCTCTAAAACACAAAAAGCCCCGACTAAATTAGCCGAGGTAAAGTCGAGAAGTGAGATTAACGATGAGATACAGCGATACTGAAATCAAAAAATCTTAGCTAACGCTAAAACCAACCAAAACTAAAGCGGTGACGATTAAAGTTGCAAAAAGACCCTGTAAAACGTATTTACGTTGTTCCCAAATTGCTGGGTATTCAGCGTAGTACATCTTAGGTTCTGCTGCGTAGTTGTTGAGAATGCCGTCTTCGTTAGTGGTAGTGTACATAGTTTTTTCTCTTCTTTGTTTATTTATGTAACTAAATATAACAATTCCGTTACAAATCGTCAATATGACTTGACAAAAAAAGACTGATGGTAGATGTAAAGCTGACTTATCTGCGATCGCAGATTCTGGCGAAGCGGTTCTATGCAATGAAAGCAGCTTGTATATAACCCTCTTTTACCACTCTAGACAGAGGAAAAATAGCGTATTTTTCAAGATTCCCTAAATATCTAACCCAACTACCATTAAGTCAGGCGGATATTCAACATTAAACTGATAATATATCTCTCGTCGCTCTTGGGCTGGAAGAGTTAACAGCCATTCTAAAATTCCCATTTCAGAGAGTTGAATTTGTGGGTTGCTGCGACTGAGACGTACTTTAATTTGCTCGTTGCGGCTAACTGGCAGTTGTTCAGTTAGTTTTAGATTTACTTCTTTATCAAGTAAGTTAGTAACAATCAACCGATAACTATAAGTAATTCGGCGCTGGTTGCTAATTAATCTTTTATCTACCAGGCGCTCAACTAAGTCGCGCTCAATTTTTAAACCTTCGTCAATTCCTAAGTTCAGTTTAAACTCTTGCCCTAGTGCAATATTTTCTAACCGAGTAGTGCCGACAAAAACGTTATCGCGGAAAATATTTGCTTTACCAGCTAACAAAGTCGCACCGTTGGGACTATTTTTCACATTAGCTTGTAGATAAGCAAAGCTTACCAAGCGCGGCATTGCCACATAATCGAAGCTACAAGGATAATCATCGTTGAAAATCGTAGTTTTATGGGGTGCGCCATCACTAGGAATGTTACCACCACCATTCAGTTTAAAGGTAACTACACTCCCTTCTTTAGATACTTCCGCTGTAACGGTTTCTGCTGGGATGAGACTATCCTCTGCAACTTCGTCTTCTTCTTGCCAATCTGCTCTGGCAGCAGAAGCAGGTGGTTCTGGTATGCTAGGCAGTAGTGGTGGTTGGGCAGCTAGTCGAGATCGTCGTTCTCGCACTCTATGGGGACGTGGCGCATCAATATACCAGGGTTCAAGTTTGGGTGGAAGTGTACCTAATCCCGGTTTAGCGGTAGAAAGGGTGAGATTTGCACCAATCCAATCTTCACCGGTGCTTTGGGTTATTTCTGCAAGGTAGCTCAGATGCACAATATCGCTGGTAGTGCTAAAGCGCAAGTCATAAAGCGGATTCCAACTAGCGCGATTTACAATGTAGGATACCTCTAATTCAAATTTTCCTTCACCCGCTACTTCAACGGCTACAACTAAGCTAAAACTTTCTTTAGGATGGGGTGTTTGGATTATTTGCAATGAGGTGTGGAGTGCTTGCAGTTGTTTGTCTAATTCCTGCTGTTGAGTTTTGCACTCTCCAGATGCGATCGCATATTCACTATACTGGCTTCCGAGAAAGTTGAGGAAATCCAAAGTTTCGCTGAGGCTGAGATTTTTCCGAGACAAACTCTGTGCAAAGGGTTCTTCTGTTTTTTCACGTAAGCCGGCGATAAAACTAGATTGCAATGCTAAAGCATCCACCTGGGCTTGTAGGTGGCGTTTTTCTGCCTCTAATTGCTGAATTTGCCTTGTCAAATGTGCTACTCGCTCCGCTAGAGGTTCAGTAGTATAGATGCGATCGCTACTAACTCCCACCAAGCGCACCCCTACCGTACCTGTACCGCTAACCCGAACAGACTCAGTTTCTAGAGTCATTGGCACTGGGGTAATTACTAATTCCTGTTCAATTCCTGTTAAATCAACTACACCCCGCCGTGTAACCAATGCTCTGTCAGAATACACGGTAACAGCTACAATCTCGCTTTGTACTGTTTTGTGCCAAGACGGTATTTCCGGGTTAACCACTGCTAGTTTTCCCCCATTTTTAATGATTCTGCTGGTTAATTGTCAATGTTTATCGGTCTAACAGTCAACCCCTTTAGAGAATTTGTAATTCATAATTACGTTAGCGTAGCGGTAGCGAGTATGCGTACTCTTACAGAGAAGCAAGCTACGCGCAGCGTCTCGTAGAGAGCCTCATTACGAATTACGAATTATCTTATCCGTGAATTGGTTCAAAGGTACTATAAGCAGTATCAGCTTTTTGCTCGACGAAATTCTTTGCCGCAGCTAGTAGATACTCATAATAGGCACGAGCGACGATAGACAGCTGCTTGCCAGATGGGTAAACCATGTACCAATGCCGCTGAATGGGGAAGTGTTGTACATCTAAAATACTGAACTCTGAAGTGTCTGATAGTAAGGTATGACGGGATAAAACAGAAATACCTAAACCACCTGCGATCGCTTGTTTAATTGCTTCATTACTTCCCAATTCTAGCTTGACTTTTACCGTCACCTCTTCTTCTTCAAATAGCGTTTGGACGGCGCGCCGAGTTCCTGAACCTGGTTCCCGCATAATAAAAGGTTGGTTAGACAGGCGTTGTATAGGAATATTTTTTTCTTTGGATAAAGGATGATTAGCTGGTGCAAAGACTATCAAAGGATTTTCTAGAAATGGTTCACAAGTCACATCTATATTGTCTGGAATTTGACTCATAATGTATAAGTCATCCAGATTCTGACTCATCCGTTCCAAAATTTGTTCGTGATTTGTTACTTGCAGCGAGATATCAATTCCTGGATAAAGTTCGCAAAATGGCCCTAACAAACGTGGGATAAAATATTTTGCTGTTGTAATTACTGCCAAACGTAATTGTCCCTGTTTTAGCCCTTTTAAATCTGCTACCTTCATTTCATACTGGGCTATATTGTGAAAAATCTGCCGACAAGTAGCAAATAATTCCCGTCCTGCCTCCGTCAGATACAATCGCTTCCCCACTTGCTCAAATAATGGCAAACCTACCGATTTTGTTAGTTGCTTGATCTGCATAGAAACGGTAGGTTGGGTAAGAAACAATTCTTCAGCAGCACGAGTAAAGCTACTGTGCCGTGCCGCCGCCTCGAATACCTTTAACTGGTGCAGCGTCGCTTGGTTCAAAGGTGATTCTCCTGTATATAGCGATTATATAGATATAAAACTAGTATTGCTGAACACTGGCAAATGATATAGTGATGCTCACAGAAAGTTACGAGTTTCATTCATAGATAAAACTCTATTATTTATATTAAAATAAAGGTATTTTATTTATGGATTTAAGAAGCTATTATTCAGAATAGCTAAAGCGTAAGATGCCTTCCATCTAAACGATGAATGTTGAATGATGATTTTTCAAAATTCATCTATCATCATTCATCATTCCATAATTCTTCTTGAACTTTTGTAGGTAGCTTGGTTAAGTCTGGTAATCTTAGTACTTCGATTTCCGCAACTTGTTCTTTGATATTCACTGGCAAGTTTAATGGTTCGCGTTCTTCTATCCAGCAGCTTGCTAATGGCAAGGTTAACTCCATTTCATCCAGCGGTCGGGGAATTACCATCACTGCATTCAATTCCCCAATGCGTTCTGCTTCAAACATTCCTGCTTCCACTGCTACCGCCACATTTGCTACGGAACCACGAATAATTGCTGTACACAAACCCCCACCAATTTTTTCATAAGCTGCTAAATGAACATCAGCAGCTTTGAGCATCGCATCACATGCTCCTACCATCGCGGGAAATCCTCGCGTTTCTACCAAACCAATTGCTTGGTTACTCAGACGGCTGGAATTGCCCTCTTGCATTAATTTAGTGAAACGAGTTGTGATGGGAAGCACTATATCTAGGTTGGGATAAGGTCGGGGAATCACCAAACTAGAAACCAGCTGACCAAACTGTTCAGCCGTTTGCACACCTGATTCTACCGCCAGACGTACGTCAGCAATTCCACCCCGGATGATCGCAGTACAATGACCGCCACCAATTTTTTCATAGCCAACCAGGTGAACTCCCGCTGATTTCAGCATCATATCCGCCGTCCCAACGATCGCCGGAAAGCTGCGGGTAGAAACTAAACCCAAAGCAGTATCCTGATAGGTTTCTTGATTACTCGCTCCCTGGATAGTGCGAATAGAACGTTGATTATATGTTTCCATGATGAATTCTCCAAAATACGGAAAAAGCCGACACCTTACAATTAACACTTACTCAGACTAATCGTCAGAGTTTGGGTCGCTCAAGGATTGTCTATGAGGAAACAATGTAGTCAACAGTCTGTTTATGCTCCCTTGTCCATAAATTTGAGTCCCAAAACCGTTAGGCGATTCTGCGGCGGGCTGACTGGGGTCTAAGTTATGTTCTGTAGACGGTTGGGCGGCTGACTCCAAGCTGGAGTCAACATCATTGGTCGGTTCCTCCACGCGAGGAGACTGACTTTCGGGAGTGGCGGGAGATTTAAAGTAAGAAATCGACTTGTTTTGTTTGAAATCTACAAAAGCCGAAGTTGAGAAGTTAGTTGAGGAAGTTTCCTTTTCCTTAACTCCACCTGAGCCATTTACTTCTTCTTTCGGCGGTGGCGTACTTGTAGAAGCTGGGTTATTTGTTGTAGATGGTTCGGGTTCCTTTGTTTGAGCAATCTGCCGACTGGTGTCTCCTAAAATTGAACCAGGCGGTACTACTTGTCCAGGTTCAACCGAATAGTTAAAAACTGTAGTCGCTGAACCAATACAAGCATTTGCGCCAATTTTGCCTTTGCCAATCATCAAAAAACCTGCTCCCAGGTTTGCACCTGCTTCTACCTCTAGAGTGCCTTCATGGACTTGGAGAATTGCTCCCATGCCAATACAGACTCCTGGTCCAATGACGATCTTGCTGTTTACTGCCGCTTGAAGGATCACCCCAGGTGCAAGTACCGCGCTTGGATGAATAGTCACCTCACCACTAATGTAAGAATCAAAGTTATTGCTGAGGCGCAGTAGCGGCACAGACATGGAAATTTTAACCTCGCAAGCCCGATGTAGTTCTGAGTGCTGAGTGCTGAGTGCTGAGTGCTGAGTGCTGAGTGCTGAGTAATTAGTATGTTTCAAAATCTGAGTTTACAGTTGGTGTGACTGGTGTCTTTAAAGTGTTAACTCAGCACTCAGCACTTTTAACTCAGCACTGCTATGGTCTTTGAATAATCGTTTCTAATACGCGACGCTTGGCTTTGGGGTCAACACCAATTAAGCGCACATATTCCCCTTGGTATTCGCCAAGTTGTCTTTCTACGGCTGCGATCGCTTCTCTTTCTGAGGAGGCTTGAATTTGATCGGTACTAGTCCAAGAACCTGTACGGAATCGCCGTTGATCTACGTGTTCAATACTAATTTTTGAGCCGCTAGCCAATAATTGCCGGAGTTGGTCTACGACTTCACTACTCAAGTGGGTACTGGTAGCTGTTGCTGTAGCAGTAGTAGAGTATGCACTGCTAGTAAATGATTTCTGACTGCCAGAGGAGGCTACTTGATCGTTTGGACGTTGGATAATAGTCTCTAATACTCGCCGTTTGGCTTTGGGGTCAATACCAATTAAGCGTACATATTCCCCTTGGTATTCGCCGAGGTGTCCTTCTATAGCTGCGATCGCTTCTCTTTCTGAGGAGGCTTGGATTTGACCGATACTAGCCCAGGAATTTATACGGAAGCGGCGCTCATCCACGTGTTCAAGGCTAATTTTAGACCCGCCAGCCAATAATTGCCGGAGTTGGTCTACTACTTCAGAACTCAAGCGCTTACTGCTAGCTGTTCCCGTACCAGAGGGTGCTGCACTAGTAGTAAATGATTTGTGACTACCAGAGGAAGCTACTTGACCATTTGGACGTTGGATAATGGTCTCTAATACCCGCCGTTTGGCTTTGGTATCAATGCCGATTAAACGTACATACTCGCCTTGATGACTTGCGATACATTCTTCCAAAGCGGAGATGACTTGATTTGTAGAAGTTGCTTCTATTGGCTTGCAACTAGTCCAGGAACCAGTGCGGAAACGCCGCTCATCTACGTGTTCCATGCCAATTTTGTAACCACCTGCCAAGAGTTGGCGAATTTGCTCTAGAGTTTCGCCATTGACTTTGCCACTGCTAGAACCGTTACCATTACCATTATCATTACTGCTGCTGTAGCTGTTGTAACTGTTATTACCACGACTAGCCGGAGCTTTAAAGCTGGTAGCTGGTTTTGCATCATCATCAGGACGTTGGATGATGGCTTCTAGCACACGCCGTCTACCTTTGTCAATGCCAAACAATCGGACATACTCACCGCTATGGTTTGTTAAACAGCTTTCTAATGCTGCGATCGCTTCATCAAGCGATCTGGTTTCGATTGGTTGACAACTAGTCCAAGAACCCGTACGGAAACGTCTTTGGTCTACATGTTCCGTACCAATTTTATACCCTTGCCCCAACAGATACCGCAACTGATCTATTGTTTCTCCACCCAAGCTATTGCTCGACACTTCACTACTCCTTTCCAACTCTAAAACAGTAATACCATTACCTGTATAAGATTTAGCGTTCTCATCCCGAATGGGTGCTATACATTTAGTATCCGCAGCACAGAGATAACCAGCTCGTAATGCCTGATTAATTCCAACCACATGATGAGCAAATTCTTTATCCTGATCTTGCACATCTGGCAAGCGGTCAGCTTGCTGCTGGCTGGTAATTATCGCTCCCGAAGGTACATACTTACCAGAGGGAATCTCTACGTCTTGAATCAAAGCGTGCATCATCACGATGCAACCTGCACCCACCCTGGCATTAAACACCGTAGAGCGAAAGCCAATGAAGGAATTATCACCTACATAAGCTGGCCCGTGAATTAGAGCCATGTGGGTAATGCAAGCGTTTTTACCAATCCATACTGAGTATTTATTTTGGTCATCGCCAATTACTCGGCCTTGCTCCAACCCATGAATGACAACACCATCTTGAATATTAGTGTTTTCACCCAGATAAAAAGGTGTGCCTTCATCCGCTCTAATCGTAGTCCCCGGAGCAACGATTACATTTGCACCTATTCGTACATCCCCAATTAAATTGGAGAATGAATGTACAAAGGCAGTTTCATGGATTTTGGGTTCAGCTAAATTCCTTGACCACGGGGTTGGGGGTGCCGCCGTGCTGCGGACTGCCATCGCGAGATTCCTCCTGTATTGTCATTTGTCAGTTGTCATTTGTCATTTGTCGAGAGCTAATGACTTATGACTAATGACCAATGACTAATGACTAATGACTACCGATATTGATCTTTTTTGCTGTAAATGAGGCGATCTTCAACGTGAATGGTATCTATGATCGCCACCACTACTGCATCTAATGGACGTTGTTCATTTCCAAGGACTTGACGAGCAGCACTGCCACGACTGACAAGTACCCACTCATCTACTCCTGCTCCTACACTATCTGCTGCTACTTCATATTGTGGCAGGATGTTTCCGTCTTCATCCACTAATTGTAACAACAGTAGTTTTACACCTCTAAGACTTGGATCTTTTTGGGTGCTAACTACTGTGCCGCGAACTTTGGCAACTTGCATTACAAATTACGGTCTTCTACCAAAAGGACGAATTGCATTCACATTTTCCCGGAATTGCTCTACATCTTCGGTATAACGAATTGGCAGGACGTATTCCAAATTTTCGTGAGGACGAGCAATGATATGAGTAGACAACACTTGTCCACCATTGACTCGCTTTACAGATTCAACTCCTGCGGCTACAGAAGCTTGCACTTCCGAAACGTCACCCCGGACAATTACTGTCACCCGACCACTACCGATTTTTTCATAACCTACTAAAGTGACGCGGGCAGCTTTCACCATTGCATCAGCAGCTTCTACCACTGCTGGAAAGCCTAGCGTTTCAACCATTCCCACTGCAATTGACATTAGTTTTAATCCCTATTTCAAAGTTTTTAGTCTTGGACAAGAATGATGCTCAATTAGGCAAAGAGCGTTAATTACTTTGTTTAAACAGCTTTTAAGTACGGAATTGTTCCACCGCTTCTGTGTAACGTATCGGTAAGACGTATTCCAGGTTTTCGTGAGGACGAGCAATGATGTGAGTGGATAACACTTCACCACCAAAGACTCTTTTTGCCGCTTCAACCCCAGCTGCTACGGAAGCTTGCACTTCCGATACATCTCCCCGAACTATCACGGTGACGCGAGCGCTACCAATTTTTTCATACCCTACTAAGGTGACACGGGCGGCTTTCACCATCGCATCAGCAGCTTCCACCACTGCTGGAAAGCCCTTCGTTTCAATCATTCCAACTGCAATTGGCATCGCAGAACTCCTACAAAATTAATGCAATCTGTACTGTCGCTTGAATTTTTTGACGGGGAGAGCTTGATCTTATAGCTAAGAAAACACTTCCAAATTAAGCATAGGAAAGCTTGGCGTTCCTGGCAATATAAATTACTATAATAGTTTATGATAAGAAAGTTTTAAAAAACTTAACAAAAATTTATCTAGGCTTCTGAGCAATTAAAGTTTACTAATTCCTTGAGCAGCCACTTATGCTTTATAATTTCTTTATCACATTTACAAAACGACATTCATAACCAAGGCTAATCCGATCTGATGAGAGGTAAGCAGCGGCTGTATGCTTTGCTGTATCTATCTTTAGTTAAATCTTGCTAGGTGTACAAGGACTAGGTAAAAAATACATAAGTTTTTCAAATATATCGTATAAAGTACTCTGGTCAAAGTAGAAAGACAAATGTAAAAAGGTCAGTGATGTTAAGGCAAGTAAATGCTTTTGCTTATGTAAAGTTATATTTTACTTATATTTCATAGGGTAGCGTTAAGTAAAAGTACTTCTGGAAGTTTAGTTAAAAAAATAGTAAAAAAACATCGATATTTTGGTAAATTAATTTTATTAAATAAGTAATTGTTTGAAATTTTTTTAAAAATCAAGGCTGAGTCATCAAGGTAAATTTAAATGGATCAATTTCTATTTTCAACAAGTTGGTTTGTGCCTTTTTATAGCTTATTGGGCGCAATTTTGACCTTGCCGTGGGGAATAGGAATAATTCAGCGAACAGGGCCAAGACCTGCGGCATATTTCAACTTGTTGACGACCGTTTTAGCTTTTATCCATAGCCTGTTTGTATTTAAAAGTATCTGGGATAGAGAACCAGTAAACTTACTAATAAATTGGTTCAAAGCAGCAGATTTAGATTTATCTTTTGCCTTGGAACTATCGCCAGTCAGCATTGGGGCAACAGTTTTAATTACAGGGTTAAGCTTACTGGCACAAGTTTACGCTTTGGGTTACATGGAAAAGGACTGGTCGTTGGCGCGTTTTTTTGGGCTGCTGGGATTTTTTGAAGCGGCGCTTTGTGGTCTAGCAATCAGCGATTCTTTGTTTCTCAGCTATGCCCTTTTGGAAGTCTTGACGCTTTCGACTTACTTGCTGGTGGGTTTCTGGTACGCTCAACCACTAGTAGTGACAGCGGCGCGAGATGCGTTTTGGACTAAACGGGTAGGAGACTTGTTATTGCTGATGGCTGTAGTGACACTTTCCACCTTAGCCGGGAGTTTGAACTTTTCGGATTTATATGAGTGGGCGCAAACAGCTAATTTAAGTCCAATGACATCGACGCTGCTAGGGTTGGCGTTAATTGCTGGGCCTGCTGGTAAATGTGCCCAATTTCCACTACACCTGTGGTTAGATGAGGCAATGGAAGGGCCCAACCCTGCCTCGGTAATGCGGAACTCTCTGGTAGTAGCTGGTGGTGCTTATTTACTGTATAGATTTCAACCATTATTAGCCCTATCACCAGTTGCCTTGAATGCCTTGGTAGTCATGGGTACAGTGACGGCGATTGGGGCCACATTAGTCTCCATAGCTCAAATTGACATTAAGCGATCGCTATCTCATTCTACCAGTGCATACATGGGGTTAGTGTTTTTGGCGGTGGGGTTACAGCAAGGGGGTGTAGCCTTGATATTGCTGTTAGCTCATGCGATCGCTAAAGCATTATTATTTATGAGTTCTGGTTCAGTCATCTTAACTACCCAAAGCCAAGACTTAACAGAAATGGGCGGTTTGTGGTCACGAATGCCAGCCACCACCACAGCCTTTGTAGTCGGTTCAGCCGGGATGGTAACGCTGCTACCACTAGGAAGTTTCTGGGCAATGTTATCGTGGGCTGACGGTTTCGTGAGTATTAGCCCTTGGGTAATTGGGGTTTTAATATTAGTCAATGGTTTGACAGCATTGAATTTGACGAGAGTATTCAGATTAGTTTTCTGGGGAAAACCGCAACAAAAGACCCGTCGCACCCCAGAAGTTGGTTGGCAGATGGCCTTACCAATGGTGTTTCTGACAGTGCTGACTCTGCTTCTACCTCTAATGCTACAGCAATGGTACTTACTACCAGCTTGGGAAAGTATTAATTGGTATGTGGTCTTAGCGTTGTTTGGGTCTACCGTTGTAGGCGTGGGTGTAGGGTGTACAGTTTATCTGCACAAAGCTTGGTCAAGATCCAGAATCTTGGCATGGAGATTTCTGCAAGACCTGTTAGGTTATGATTTTTATATTGACCGAGTTTATTATGTAACCGTGGTAAGTGTAGTCGGACTGCTATCTAAAATTTCTGCTTGGAGCGATCGCTACTTGGTTGACGGTTTAGTAAACTTGGTTGGGTTTGCGACCATTTTCGGCGGACAAACTTTAAAGTACAGCATTTCTGGGCAATCTCAGGGCTATATGTTGACCATCCTAGCAGTTGTCAGCGTCCTGGGTTTTTTCATCAGTTGGTCATTGGGTTTACTAGATAAATTGCCTTTTTAAGAGTGCTGAGTGCTGAGTGCTGAGTTAAGGAGTTAAAAATTTATTATTTTCTCCCTGCTCCCCTGCTTCCCCTGCTCCCCTTACCTAAAGTCTATGCTTAGTGTTTTAATTCTAGTGCCGTTAATCGGCGCAGCTTTAATTGGTTTCTCGCCCTCTGGCATCAGTGGGAAATTCGCCCGTGGGGTGGCTTTGGTCTTTGCCAGTATTGCTTTCTTATGGACAATCCTATTAGTAACTCAGTTTCATCCAGGAGAAATCACTCAACAGTTTGCTGAGTCTCTTCCTTGGATAGATGTTTTAGGCTTGAACTATAACCTTGGCATAGATGGTTTATCTTTGCCATTGCTGGTTTTAAATGGATTGTTAACTGCCATTGCCATCTACAGCAGCGATGAATCGCTACAGCGCCCTAAATTTTATTACTCTTTGATACTATTATTAAGCGCTGGGGTGACAGGAGCCTTTCTAGCACAGGATTTACTGTTATTTTTCCTGTTTTACGAATTGGAACTGATTCCGCTGTATTTGCTAATAGCCATTTGGGGTGGCGCCAAACGGGGTTATGCTGCGACTAAATTTCTCATTTATACAGCGGTTTCGGGAATCCTGATTTTAGCAAGTTTCCTTGGCATGGTTTGGCTGAGTGGTTCCTCTAACTTTGCACTAGCAACCTTGAATGCGACAACTTTACCTCTAGGAACACAGCTTTTATTGCTAGCGGGAATTTTGATCGGTTTTGGAATTAAAATTCCCTTGGTTCCCTTCCATACTTGGTTGCCAGATGCTCACGTTGAAGCTTCCACACCGATTTCCGTGCTATTGGCTGGGGTGCTGTTGAAGTTGGGAACTTACGGCTTACTGCGCTTTGGCATGAACTTGTTACCAGAAGCTTGGAGTTATCTAGCTCCTTGGTTGGCGACTTGGGCAGTAGTGAGTGTACTGTATGGTTCATCCTGTGCGATCGCCCAAAGCGATATGAAAAAAATGGTAGCATACAGCTCCATTGGACACATGGGTTACGTGCTTTTAGCGGCGGCAGCGGCCACACCTTTAAGTGTATTGGGTGCTGTGATGCAAATGATTAGCCACGGCTTGATTTCTGCAATGCTGTTTTTGTTGGTAGGGGTTGTATATAAAAAAGCCGGAAGCCGTGATTTAGCAATTATTCAAGGATTACTGAACCCAGAACGGGGTATGCCAGTAATCGGTAGCTTGATGATTGTCGGAGTCATGGCCAGCGCTGGTATACCAGGAATGCTAGGGTTTATTTCCGAATTCGTAGTTTATCGGGGAAGTTTTCCAGTTTTTCCAGTGCAAACTTTGTTATGTATGCTTGGTACTGGTTTAACAGCAGTTTATTTCCTAATACTCGTCAACCGCGCCTTTTTTGGACGCCTATCTGCACCAGTTACCAACTTACCACGTGTGTACTGGAGCGATCGCATCCCAGCTGCAATTTTAGCTGTGTTGATTGTGATTTTCGGCATTCAACCTGGTTGGTTAGTGCGTTGGACTGAACCAACAATTACAGCAATGGTAAATACTCAAAATGTAGTATTAGCAGTGTCCTTAGATAAAGCAATGGGGAATGGGGAGTAGGGAATGGGGAGATGAGGGAGATAGGGGGACAAGGGGACAAGGGGACAAGGGGGTAAACAAAACTCCTAACTCCTAACTCCTAACTCAGCACTCAGCACTCAGCACTCAGCACTCAGCACTCCTAATGCCCCATGCCCAATGCCCTATACTTTATGGAGAAATCGCAATGGTAACTATTAGAAAGAAATTCACAAACGAACCTTTGCCTGAGTTTATTGAACGCCTGCAAACAGGACAGGCATTACTTTCCGATAGTCCAGAAAATGTGGTGGAAGTAGTTGGTATTCTCAAAAGCTATGGTGTAGTTATAGATGCCTATTCAATAAATCTGAATTATATTGCCGAACATCAGTTTTTAGTATTTTTCCCATTTTTTAAATACTTTAATGGAGAAGTATCTTTTCAGAAATTACTTCGTCACTGGTGGCACGATCGCATTAATTTTGAATATGCTGAGTATTGCATGAAAGGCATGATGTGGCACGGTGGCGGCGGTTTAGATACATATTTAGATACAAAAGAATTTCAAGAAAGAGCGAAAGCTGTCATCACAGCTAAATTTAAAAATAATCCTTTAATTTTAGGCATTAACCAACTGTTTCCAGACTTTTTGACCGAACAGTTACGCGTTTCTGCTTACTACACTGGTTTAGGTCAATTTTGGCGAGTCATGGCTGATATTTTCCTCAGCTTATCAGACCGCTACGACAAAGGCGAAATCAAATCAATTGCCCAAATTGTAGACCATATTAAAGCAGGGTTAGTGGAAAATGCATCCAAGCCAATTACCTACACTGTCAAAGTTCGGGAAAAACTCTATGAAATCATTCCTGAAGACGTTGGTTTGACTTTCTTAGCAGACACAGCAATACCTTATGTAGAAGCAGTTTTCTTTAGAGGAACACCTTTCCACGGTACAGTTTCATACAACGCCCAAGCTTATCAAATCTCCCCAGATCAAAGTCGATTTCAGTATGGCGCATTATACGCCGATCCTTTACCCATAGGCGGTGCAGGTATTCCTCCTACCTTGTTGATGCAAGATATGCGTCATTATCTTCCAGAGTACTTGCATGAAATTTATCGTCGCAGTCTTCGGGGTGAAGATGATTTGCGAGTGCAAATTTGTATGACTTTCCAAAAATCGATGTTTTGCGTGACCACAGCAGCGATTTTAGGACTAGCGCCTCATCCAATAGATACTAAAGATCCATCCCAGGAAAAAGCGAATCGAGTTTATTTCGCAAAGTGGATGAGTCGGTTAGAAACTTCGCGGTTGCTGGATGTGAATAAATGACAGATGATTCCACCATTACTTACGAAGCATTCAAGCAATTTGAGCGGGACAAATTTTCTCTTGTAGCTCAAGAATACGATCGCGCGATCGCTGTTGTGACTTCTCAGGTAGATGAAGCCATATTGGATGCTGTGGCAGCTAAGTCTGGTACTCGATTGCTAGACGTGGCTTGCGGCACTGGGTGGCTTAGTGCCGCAGCACAAAAGCGGCAGGCTATAGTCACAGGATTAGACTTTGCAGAGAATATGGTGGCCATTGCCAGAGTGCGATGTCCTCAAGGGTCATTCTATCAAGGGGACGCTGAAAACTTAACTTTCGAGTCGGGCGAGTTTGAGGCGGTGGTTTGTAGCTTGGGTATCCTCCATTTCCCAAATCCAGAAAAAGCGATCGCTGAATCCTTTCGCGTACTCAAACCGGGAGGGCGCTACGCTTTCACCTGCTGGACACCGCCAGCACGCAATCCATTTATGGCTCTGATACTGGGTTCGGTGCAGACTTATGGCAGCATGGATGTGAACTTACCTTCTGGGCCACCCCTGTTTCGCTTTAGCGACCCCACTGAATGCGAAATGGTTTTGAGCGCCGAGGGATTCACTCAGGTATCTGTCACCGAACTGCCCATCAAGTGGACTTTCTCTACACCTGAAGATGTGATGCCAAAGATTATTGTAAGTTCGGTGCGTTTGGGGTCGATATTGGCAATGCAAAGCGATGAGCAACGGCGTAATATTGAAAACGCAATTATCGAGGGAGCCTCAAAGTATGTCACAGAAAATGGTGTAGAAATTCCCGCATCTGTGATGTTGACTCTCGCTTACAAACCATAAGCTAGAACAACCTTTGAATTTAGTAATTTTTGAAGTGTTTTTCCATGACAAAATTTATCAGCTTTTGCCCTCTACGCTCTACTTGTTGCTTTTTGATAACAATAAATCCCTGACTTTCAAAAAAAGGTTTAGCTGTGATACTGGCTTCGGTAAATAACTTTTCCAACCCTAAAGAGTTTGCTTTTAATTCAATCTGTTCTAAGATTTTCTTACCAACACCTTTCCTTTGAAAATCTTTATGACAATAGAAACGATCGATATGACCATTAGCCTCTAATTCTCCAAAACCAATAATTTTGTCTTCTTCTGCTACATAAGTAAACTTACTTCTTAAACTTTTAATCCAAACTTCAATATCCATATTTGCTGGTGCCCAAGCATCTACTTGTTCTTGTGTGTAATCATGAATATTCACTTCATGAATAGTGTCGTAGAACAATTTCATAATTTCTTCGGTATCAGCTATTTCGTATATTCTTAATTTCATAAAGAAAGTAATTAATCACAAATAATCCCTCTTCTAAGAAACAAGGCAGGAGGCAGAAGGGAAGAGGATTTGACTTGTTTCTTCCATCCATAACGGAATGGATGTAAATAAGTAGTTGATTTTTGATCAATATTATGCTTCTGGCTCAATGCCGAGCGATCGCAATTGAGCAGTCAAGCGATCGGCTCTTTCTTCACCAGTCAACAACAAATTACCTTGCAAATCCCACCAGCGTAGCCAAGGTAATTCCATGTTGTGATATTCTCCTTGCCAAATCCCTAACTCAACTCCTAAAGGATGTATGGGATAATGTCCCCGTTCATTTGCTGTTAATAACTGATATTGTCCACCAATTAATTCATAAACTTCCACGCTGGCTTTATTCACTTCATAAATGCCGTAGAAGGGAGGACGAATCACCTGCTCATAAATCCAAAATTTTCCCTTCCAAGGAGTTTTGTCTCGCTCCTGACTACCATCTCCAGAAACAAATTCCAATGCAATCAATGGGGCAATAAACTCTCGCCATAGTACATAAGACCTGCGCGTTTGTCCATCCAGAGTAGGTGGTACATTCCCTACATAGAACCAGTCTGGTGCTTCTGCGCCTTTTTCTGGGGGGTCAGTTATCCGCCAGTAGATACCGCTATCTTGACCAATACAGTATTGCCCATCAGGATGACGTTTTTGCAATATCGGTTTAATCGAGTCGGTTAGGAGAATGCTTTGAGGATGTTCCTGAAAGTTTTTCACGAAAGTACCGTCAGACTCAGGAAGCTGCGTATGGTCTGGGAACGGGGTGAGGGCGATGGATGGATCGGTTGCAGAGGTCATAAGGCTACCTTTGCAGAATGTAAGGGTTGTTTTTTAGTTTAACAGTGTAAGGGGAGATGCCTGCGGTAGGCTACATCAATGTTCTCTAAATATTCTCTACCCATAAAAGATTACTTGCGTAGCTACTGGTTTTCAGTGCGTTGTAAAATTTTTCGTCTGCTGTTACCATCTGACATTGTTGAGTAATAGCAAAGGCTAAGTATAAACTGTCATACACTGCGCGATCGCTCTGAATGGCAATATCTAAAGCAAGTGGCATCAATGGCTGAGATAAGTACACCTCTACAGGAACTGCATTTAAATCTGTTAATGTTTGTCTTGCATTTTCAGCAGTGTCTTCACCGCTACGTACTCGTTTCCACAAGACATTTCCCACTTCTGGGAAGAAAAAATCTGGAACTAAGAAAGTATGATTATTTGTTACTAAACGCCTAGCTGCATCAGAGTAAACTTCAGGGATGAACCACTTGATAGCAATGCTAGCATCTAAAACATACTGACTCACCGTTCTCTGTCCTCGCGGATAAGTTCAGTACTATCACTGAAAATTTTTCCTGTATATCTAACTTGAGCGCGTGCTACAGCTTCTCTGGCTTTTTCTATGTTGGCGCCAGTGTGATAGTGTGTCACTTTTTCAGCCGCTTGTTGTAGGATCTGCTTTAGTTCCTCTTGCAAAGACCTACCGTGTTGTTTGGCAAGAGTTTCTAACTTTTCTAGAATAATGGGGTCTAAATCTTCAACTAAGATTTGAGCCATAATTTCGTGGTAGTTTTTCGCTACTTCTATTCGAGATTTGAAATTAGTTTAGCAAGTATAGACGCAAAGAGTCTTATCCTAAGACATAAGGCTGTTTCTGTAAAGTTAGGCTCCGGTTCTTCAGGCTTTCTTATGTGAAAATTAATATAAGTATTTTAGGAGTTGCAAAGATGGCTTGGGCAGCAGGTGATCAATTGCAAGGTGGAAAATATATTATTGAAAGAGAGTTAGGAAGAGGACGCTTTGGCATCACCTATTTGGTCAAAAATCAGAATGGCGATCGCTTTGTCATTAAAACCTTAAATGATGACTTGCTAAATTCCCTTAATAAATTGGAACGCGAACGGCTAAAGACAATGTTTTTGCGGGAAGCTTTAAAGCTTCAAAAGTGTAAGCATAAGTATATTGTGGAGGTCGTAGACTCCTTTGAGGAAGCAGACTGTTTATGTTTGGTAATGGAGTATGTAAATGAAGTGAGTTTGGCTGACCTCCGCCCACCAACTCTTTCAGAACCAGATGCACTACGTTACATTCAGCAAATTGGAGAAGCACTGATAGTTGTACATGAAAATGAACTGATTCATCGGGATGTGCATCCAGGAAATATTTTGTTGCGGAAGCCAGAGGGACAGCTAGAAGCTGTGCTAATCGATTTTGGTTTAGCTCTGGACTTTGACCATATCTTAACCACAAGCCGAACCAAGGAAACGTCTGATGGATTTACGCCCCCTGAACTTTATGCTAAAGGTACTATAACTCGTGCGTATAGCGATATTTATTCACTGGCAGCTACACTCTATAAACTTCTGACGGGGAAAACACCTGTCGATGCAGTAAAGCGGAAAGTGGACGGCGAGCATTTAGTGTCTCCAAAAGAATGGAATCCTCAGATTAGCGAAGACACAAACCGCGCAATTTTAAAAGGTATGCAGCTAGATCCTAAACAGCGTCCTCAATCAATGCGAGAATGGCTTGATTCTTTGGGCTTAACTGGGAACATTGGTAAGAAGGAAACACCTGTACCCCCATCTGTACCAAAAATTAATTGGGTTGCTGTAACTGCCATTGCAACTTTAATTGCAGCAATTGGAACCTTACTTTCAGGCATAGTTGGTTGGATTTCTATTTTCAAACCCTCTCCGTCTCCCAGTCCACCATCACTGTCGCCCAGTCCGTCATCTAGCAAAATACCGTAGATTTAGGTAAACTTTTATCAGGGTGTTGATATTAAAGTAATGATTTTGATTCATGCCCAATTATTTAAAGAGATGTCTTATATATTGTTGAGCGTGCCTTAATTACGAATTACGAATTACGAATTACGAATTATTAGAGGTATTTATGCACTGGACACCAGGACAACAATTACAAGATGGCAAATATGTAATTGAGGAAGTCCTGGGACACGGGGGATTTGGGATTACTTATAAGGCATTGCATTTGGAACTAAACCAGACAGTTGTAATTAAGACACCTAATAAAGATTTTAGTTACGATCCAGAATATCAAAAGTACATAGAGAGATTTATCCAAGAAGGGCGGACACTCGCACGCTTATCAGAAGACCCTCATCCTCATATTGTGAGAGTGATTTATTTTTTTCGGGAAGGTGCTACCCCCTGTTTAGTGATGGACTTTGTTGAGGGAGAAAATTTGTTTAAGGCGGTGAGCCGTAGGGGGGCTTTACCAGAAGCGGAGATTTTACCTTGCATCCGCCAAATTGGCGAAGCTTTGAGCGTAGTGCATCAGGCAGGACTAGTACACAGAGATGCCCATCCTGGAAACATCATGGTGCGAAGAAATGGCAAAGCCGTTTTAATTGACTTTGGAATCGCCAAAGAACTTTTACCTAAAACTTTGAGTTCAAAGGGTATTGCGGGTAATGAAGGGTTTGCGCCTTATGAACAGATGAGCAGAGGCAGTCGAGAGCCAACAGTGGATGTTTATTGTTTGGCTGCTACACTTTATTATGCAGTGACAGGTCAACGCCCTACAACTTCTCTAGCTCGCAAGCTCGATAATGTTTCCCTGAAATCACCTAAACAAATTAATCCAAGCATTAGCAACAGATTAAATCAGGCAATTCTCAAAGGTATGGCGCTGGAAGCAAAAGACCGCCCTCAATTGATGCAGGCATGGTTGGCAATGCTAGAAGCACCAAAAGCAACGCCTCCACCACCCGTTGAGTCAGTTCATAGAAAAGAAGTTGTTCGTTCCAAAGCCAAGCCAAACTTAGAGCCAATTTTAGATGATAAACCACCTACTAAATCACCTAGAGTTATTCCCTGGGGCTGGTTAGTTGGTGTATTATTAAGCTACCTATTAATAGGCTACCTGTTAGCAGCGTCTAACGCTCCGTACATAATTTTGGCTGGGGCTATGGCTGGGGCTGTGGCTGTGGCTGTGGCTGGGGCTGTGGCTGGGGCTGTGGCTGGGGCTGTGGCTGGGGCTTGGGCTGTGGCTGTGGCTGTGGCTGTGGCTGGGGCTGGGGCTGGGGCTATGGCTGGGGCTGTGGCTGTGGCTGGGGCTGTGGCTGGGGCTGTGGCTGGGGCTTGGGCTGGAGATAAATTACTAGAATCTTTTAGCAAATTTCATACTTTTCTAATTTTAGCTAGCACTTCTAGTCTAGGCTTGGGTTTGGGATGGTTAGGACATAGGATTTTTAATCCAGGTTCATAGCTTACTCAAGCTCTAGAAGCTAACTGGCAAAAGATTTTGTAGCTGTTGTATCGAGTAGATAAGCGATATCTAAGGACAAGCCGCTACGCGTCTACGCACCTTTAACTTCACACCAAAATATTAAATTTCTGGCTCAATACCAAATGCTGGTTTTAAGAGCGTTGTTATGAAACATAAGCTAGGTAAATAAACTGATATCTACATTAAAATAGTCCGCCAACGCTTCTGCTTGAGTTTTACTAATGGTGCGATCGCCATGACATATCGTAGTTAACTATGCTAATTTTTCTCTAACCCAAATACGAAAAGATTTCAACAAAGCAACCTCACCCATGCTTTGACTTTGCTGAAGAAATTTACTCATCTCATTCACTGAAATCAGAGGAAAAGCGATGCTAGATTTACACTCAACATATTGCCCTGCTTGCAACTGATAAAATTTCAAATTTTGCCCATCATATCGCCAAAGTTCATTTATAGCTAACGCTGCGTAAATATTAAATTTATTAATTGAACTATTAGTAATATCAATCTCAATTGCTAAATCAGGTGATGGATCTGTTTCTAAATTAAGACTTTTCTTCCCTCTAACTCTTGGTTCATTTTGTATATAGTAGCAGTTATCTGGCTCTATCCCTTTTCTTGCTAATTTGCGTTTCAATGTTGTAGAACCAGCACTTTTAATTTCTCTTCCTATTTCTTCAGTCAAAGCAAATATCAAGCGGTCAAATTGAATTTTGGGATTTTCGTGTTCAAAAAGTGGTGTCATGATTTCTAAAGTACCGCCATCATAAGCAAACCGAGAGTCTCTATCCTCACCTGTGTCTTTTAGCAAGGCTTCAAAGGTTTCCCAGCTAATGTTATGTAGTACTGTTCTTTGTTCTGCGGGTGTTGACTGGACTAGCATATTAAAATACTTCTTTCATGACAATTTCAATGCCAAGTGATTGATTGCTCTTTTATCTATTAGGTTAACTTAAAAAATGGATGGTGCAATTGTTGAGAGTTGCTTCTTTAAATCTTCTAACAAAGATTCCAAAAACATCATATCATTGCTGATGTCTGAAACCTCATCATCATTCAAAATTTCTCTCTCTAATTGCTTTTGATAAGCTTCAATTCTGTATTCTAGTGCTTCAACAATAAATCGAAATGCTTTAGGAGAAAAATTCACGTTTAACAACTCCCTTAATTGACTTTGTAAAATGCCTCACCAACTAATCGCAATGCAGTTTTATAATCTTCTATTCTCATAGTGTAGCTTGGTTCCCACAGCCAGTGATTACCGTAATCATTCACCAATCGAAGTTCGTTAGGAATATCAGTTCCTCTATCCAGCTTCCACCAATTTTTTCCAACCCCCTGAACTGCAAACGTCGAAATTCCGCCTGAGCCTGCAACAACCCAAATATCACCATCTTCTTTGTAAGTTTCAATATCTTGCGATCAAATATTATCTATTCTCGAAGAAATCGCATTTCCCATACGGTACAAATCAATCGGGGTTTTTCTCATACCAATCAGCCAAAGACCTAAACCTCTGGTTTAACGCCCAGCGATGTCTAAAGACAAACCGCTATGCGTCTAAGCAATATTTCTCTAAAACTCAAGCGATTGTCAATAGTGACTCCATTACCTAAATCTAAGGTGGGACTAATCGATTTCAAACCCGCAATCCGACGCTGGGCTCTATCAAGTACTTTAGACCCACGTTTTGGGCGTGACATAAATAACCTTCCTTTTTTTAATCATGCACTAGGATAAAAACTGACTTATATCCTTGTTTTTACACCATTAGAATAAATAAAATTGGGGTGATTAACACCCGTGTTGTTCAGTATTTATTAAAGTATTTTATACAAAAATACTAAATTATTTACGTAAATTTAGTGAAAGTTTCCGAATTCAATAAACGACTGCCCGAATTCAATAAACGACTGCCCGAATTCAATAAACGACCGCCCGAATTCAATAAACGACCGCCCGAATTCAATAAACGACCGCCCGAATTCAATAAACGACCGCCCGAATTCAATAAACGACTGCCCGAATTTAATAAACGACCGCCCGAATTCAATATCGCGCTTCTCGCTTGATTGCAATATCGAACTCCTATTTAATTTTTGCGAAGCTCGGTGCGCCTTTATCTCGCTTCACTGATGAAGATTCCCTGCGATCGCCCTGATTACTCATGCTTAACCTATGTAATAATATTTAGAAAAATATTTTATAAGTATAAAAATTTACTTTAATATAAAAGCATAAGAAAGGCGATCGCCCTCGCGCAAGAGTCTGCAACCGCCTTCTTTTAACCCCAAAATCGGAGTCAAATATTATCATGGCACAATCAAAAAAGTTCGCCAAATCACAACCAGCCCAGTTTCTCGGCACACAAGGCAGTGACGTACCTCCTTTCCATTCATCTTTCCAAGACTCATCACCCAGAAGAGAACGGATTAAACATTTATTAATTGGTTCACCCAAAGCTGTTACCGGCACCATGACTTTTTTGGTTACGTTTATTCTCTTAGGCATGATCATTATATAGTACAAAAATACTAACTAGCTGCTAAAATGCTTTAAAAGTCAGCTAGCCTTGCTTGAGGTAGTATGAAAAAAATTCCAGACACAGACAAAAAGCCCATTTTGCTGTTCCAGCCTACATTTGTAACTACTGCTATAGTGCCACTGCAACCCCAAGAAAAAAAAATCATCAGTGAACGGGAGCGTTTTATAACACAAGTCGAACGCATCAATCAGATCGCGGGAGAGTTAGAAGCAGCGATATTAGAGTTGAAAGCGATCGCTAACACAATAAATACTCAAAAACGTTACCCACTCTTGATAAAGGAGCTATGCAAAAATATTTGTCAGTATTTCGCAGTTAGCATCCCTTGGGTGAAACGAAAGTCTGACGAATCATTTATTTTGACAACGCGAAAAGTTGATTTATTCCGAGCCGAAAGGGAAGCTGCACTGCTAGCACAGCAACTTCGTCAGCAAACCAAAAAAAGATTAGCATCGCAGCGACAAAGAAAAAACAAGAATGCGGCTGAAGCTGACACAAAACGCTTCTTCAAAAAGGTATTAGTCAACAAATCTTAAAATTATCAACATTCAACGGCAGATCACCCCTGAGGTTGTAACAGTTATGCTAATTGAAGTGGCAGAAGGAACTTCTTCCTCAAAATTACTAGATACCACACTGCCATTATTTCTTTGCAACCATAGTTGCTGACAAAGAAAAGCTGCCCTAATATTTGCACTTCCGTAAAACCAGAGTGTAACATCAGGGACAATCAATCAGCGCCCAGAAGAGGTAAAAAGAAGGTGTTAAAGACACTTTTAGTGATTGCCATTGGTTTTTTACCGTCCCTGTTTTCTCTGTGGATGATGCGTAGAACCCAGCGATCGCGCTTGCGGATGAGGCAAGCAGCCATAAATTTTCCAGTGGTACAGGGACGGCAAAACCTTAGACCTGTGGAAGGCGATCGCTATTATTTAGAAGGGGTAGGTTATTTAATTGGCGATATTAGCTGCAAATTTAATGCCCGATCTGGCTACATCCGCTGTGCTATCAATCCCGAAGGTCCATGTAATGGTTGCCGTCACTACGAACCTAAGGAATTAGCTGGTAGTGAAAAAAGGTCTTAATAAAAATGCAATACCTTCGCCAAAAAAAGAGGTTGTCTAGTTTTTGCCGAGATAGCCTAACACAATATCGTGCAATACTTTTGACCTCTAGTAAACTCAGCGAGTTCCTCACGAAACTCGCTGGTCTTCAAAACCGTGCTTAATAGTTTCCCATCAACAATTGGTCTTCCAAGCTGAGTTTACTTGGCCGTCCTATTTTTTGTTTTGCAAGGCTTGGCGATCGCACTACCTCTAACATCTGGTTAAAAGTCTCCGGGCATACACCCTAATACTCAAAAGCAATTTAGGCTTGTGCCTTTAGCTTTCAAAGGTGAAGTAAAGAAAGCACCAGCACAAGTAGCTATTTCATCATTTGTAATTCGCGATAAACCAACAATATTGGCAAAGGTAGTGAAAACTGCAAAGTCAGTACCCTTGTGGAAGTCGGTAATGATATCAATACTTTCCTGAAGTTATGATAATGACAACTCCATGCTTCAGTGCTAATTCCAATTGCGGCAGAAATGGAAAAAGCCTTCTAAAAACTCTTGCAAAGGAATGTTGGTATTTAACTTTTGCTTACTCCACTCTCTTGCAGTTCGTTCCAGAATTTCTGAAAAACTGGGATAGGCAGGAGATAAATTTGCTAGATGTTTGACTTTAATTTTTTGTGATATTGCTAAGGCAATTAAATTAATTAATTCGCCAGCTTCTGCCCCCAATATCGAAGCTCCCAAAATTTCGCCGTTGTATAGCACAATTAATTTACACATACCAGTGGTTTCGTTCCGAAGTTGGGCTGCTGCCACTGTTTTAAAATATTGTCGTAAAACTAAAATTTCATCTTGGCTAAATAGGCGTTTTGCCTGTGCCTCTGTCAAACCCACTTGCGCCACCATCGGCACAGAAAACATTGCCCAAGGAATAGAGCGATAATCTACTCGTAACCTGGGGAAAAAGAGTGCATTGTTTAGCGCAATTTTTGCTTCATAATTAGCGATATTGGCAAAGTCGTAACCACCAATTACATCACCACAAGCATAAATACGGTGGTTAGTGGTTTGCAGCTTATCATTCACAACTAAGCTACGCCGATGCCATTTCACACCTACTGCTGCCAGATTTAAAGATTCAAGATTCGGCTGTTGTCCAGTCGCCACTAAAATTTCATCGGTTTCAATGGCCTTATCTCCTGCTTGAATCCACTTTTTATTCTCAATTAGCCTCACCTGAGTTACTGGTTTTTTGGTGAGGACGCGTACACCTTCGACCTCCAACTGCGCCTGAAGCAATATAGCTATCTCAGGGTCTAGATATGGAAGAACATAAGGATGCTTGACTACCAGCGTCACACTGCAACCAAACCTTGCTAAAGTTTGAGCGATTTCAATGCTTTGGGGAATTCCACCGATAATTACCCAATTTTTGGGTAATGTCCCTCCCTGTAAGGATTGCCAAATATTAGAAAGGGTTAGATAGCCAGTGGCTTGCAATCCTTCAATCTCAGGAATTTCTGGAAGCGAACCACTGGCCAGCAAATAAGTACGGGCGCGTAGTAGGCGATTGTTAACGGCAAAAGCCAATTGGGGTGAAGATTGAAATTGACCACTGCCAACGATCGCATCGACTCCCTGCGCGGCTAGGATGGCAGGGGAATGCTGTTCTTGGAGATTTGAGGCGACGCATTGAGCATACAGCATCGCTTCTTGCCACGCTATAGATATGTGGCATTCTTCTGAGGTATCAGTGTGTGTGGCATGAATACCAAAACCAGCTGCATCCTTAAACTTCTGCGCTAGTTTACCAATTTCGCTAAGAGCATGGTGATCAGTAAACCCATAGTCTACTTTGGGTTGTACCAAGGCAACTGTAGCACGTAGTTGGGTTGCAGCAAGAGCAGCATAGTATCCAGCAAGACTGCCGCCAATAATTACAACATCGTAGTCAATTGTCATTTGTCATTTGTCATTTGTCATTGGGCATGGAGAAGAGGCAGAGGGGCGGGGTGCGGGAGGCAGGGGGAAAATTCTCCCTAGCTCCCTGCTCCCTGCTCCCTTGCTTTTTCATCTCCCTCATCTCCCTCATCTCCCTCATCTCCCTTACTCCCCACCCTCTACTCCCCACTGCCCACTCAGCACTGAGTTTAGCGCTGTTAGTAAGCGTTGGTTATCGGACTCTTCACGTACAGCAACCCGGAAAAAGCGATCGCCTAGTTCTTTAAAACTAAGGCAATCGCGAATTAAAATCTGGTGATACTTAAGTAATTGTTGCTGTAACTGGGAAGTCGATTCTTGGGACTCAACCAGTAAAAAGTTAGCAGCACTTGCTTGGGGTTGCAATCCTGGGATTTCATTTAAACCCTGAAACAGTTGGTTTCGTGCAGGTGGTAGCCATGCCCAAGTTTGCTGCTGAAACTCCGTATCTTGGAGTGCCGCAATTGCCGCCGCTACAGCTAGCGTGTTTACGGGCCAAGGATCGCGCCATAGCTGCCATTTAGCTAGGCAGTCAGGATGTGCGATCGCATATCCTAATCGCAGTCCTGGGAGACTGTAAAATTTGGTCAGCGATCGCAATACTACTAAATTTGGATATTCTTGCACCACCGGAATCAGGCTTTGTTCCTCATTGGGCGACACAAAATCCATAAATGCTTCATCCACCACAACCAAAGCAAATTGCTCCAGGTAGGGCAAAATAGACTCCCGCGAAAATAACTTTCCGGTTGGGTTGTGGGGATTATTCAGCAATAGTCCTTTGTCCTTTGTCTTACCCTGCGGGAAGCCGTTGGGGCGTCTATGTCCTTTGTCAATGACCAATGACCAATGACCAATGACCAATGACAAAGGACACTCCAGCACTTTAGCGTTGTACGCTGCCAAGGTTCGGTAGTAGTCGCCAAAGGCTGGAGTGATTAAAATTGTTGCGGCTAATTGAGCTAATTCCCTACCGATTAAAGTGAGTAATTCTGCGGAGCCGTTACCCGGCAGAATACACTCAAACGGCAGTTGATGGAAGTGACTGAGAGCTAATCTCAGTTCACTGTAGTTTGGGTCTGGATAGTGCTTAAGATTACCAATTTGGGACTTAATAGCAGCGATCGCGCTATTTGGAGGCCCCAACGGGCTGATGCTAGCAGAAAAATCCAGAATAGCATCAGGGGGACAGCCAGCCAGTACTGCTGCCCAGGCTAAATTTCCCCCGTGAGCAGGTTGCCGCATTAAAAAAGGGTTCCCGAAGACAGAACCTATGCTTTTGGGGGTGCTACCTTTTCTCTAAACAGTTTTCCTGCCGAGAAGGCAGGAACCCTCGTCGCTGGAATTTCCATCTTTTCATTTGTTTTCGGGTTACGACCTTCACGGGCTTTACGTTCCCGTGATTCAAATGAGCCAAATCCCACCAACGTTACCTTATCACCAGAGGAAACCGCTTCAATAATCGTTTCCAAAGCCGCAGTTAAGACTGCATCCGCTTGTTTCTTGGTAACACTAGCCTTTTCAGCTACGGCATCAACTAATTCACCTTTGTTCATGTCAAACTCCTGAAGGTTTACTTGAGATTTCAGTACGGATGCACATTAATACATTCATACTGAAATATTTGTTCGCGGAAATACAAAAATCATCCTTTGGGAGTATTTTTTCTCAAAACGGCTGTACATCCCATCGGCTCGACTTTTCAATGAATCATTCTAAGGCGTTGTAGCCTGATGTGGATAGATGAAACCATTAATTTATATAGATTTCAGGATTTTTTGTAATTTTAGGGTACTTATTTCACTAAAAACTACCCCAAAAGTAGGAAAAAATACCTAATAAATCCCGCAATCGCCAAGAAAACAGGGGAGTGGAGAGGTGGGAAATGGTCAATGTTTGTTGGCATTCATTACCAATGTTGAAGAGTTATTGCTGAGATTAAGCAATTTTTATGGAAATTGAAGGCTCAGATTCCCGATTTCTCTAAAAAGTCAGGGATTTTGCTCACTTTTCATGTCTTCTGGAAAATCCCAGGCGAAATTTAACCCCATAGCAAGCTTCTTTAGTAGGGAAAGGGGAAAAATTAAAGCCTCTCCCCTACAAGGCTATCCATTAGTCACATCTTTCTTAACATTTGTGGGGCGATCGCTGCAACAACTTTTTCTGGTGCATCCGTTACGCCTCTAACTGTCTCCATGTACTTTAGGATTATTTATTTTTTGCAAGTCCCTTATAAAAAAAATGCTGGAGTGAGTCAATCCTTAGTAGAAGTTTTTTGTTGCACCCAAGCCCGAAAAGCACGAGTAGTAGCAATTTCCCCATTCTTCTTCGCTTCTTGGATAAATTGAGGAATCTCCTTCACTGACACAGGCGCAAAAGTAAGACTGGTTTCGACTTCTGAGTATTGCCCACTTGCAAGCGTGTAAACTCGCAACACACTGCCGTTATAACGCCAAAATTCAGGGACTCCCATTGCAGCATAAAGTCTTAGCTTGTCTATTGCAGACCTGGAATATTCCACTTCCAGCACCAAGTCAGAGGGCGGGTCGGTGGCGAGGTCAATATTTTCTTTATCTCGAACTAATGCTTCATTTTGCATGTAGTAGCTACTATCTGGCTCGGCTCCCCGCTGCAAATCATCCCGCGTTAAAGTTAATGAACCAGCGCGTCTAATTTCCCAACCCAACTCTTCACACAAGACAACAACAAAACCTTCAATTACACGGTTTGAGTTCTCGTGCGGCATTTGTGGGGTCATAATTTCTACGGTTCCATTGTCATAAGCCAGTCGGGAGTTACGATCTGAACCCATTTCAGCCAGCATGGTTTTAAAAGTTTGCCAGCTGATATTTTGAAGTAAAACCCTATTTTCTGCGGATGTTGTTATTGCCACCATAGTTCAGTTCTTTGCAACAAACCTTTTCCAGTACTGTACCCATTAATATTACAGTTAAGGTTGAATGGTGAATCAAGCCAAGGCAAAGAAGCGGTATGAAATTGAATTTAACAGCGGAACAGGTTTTTCAAGCTGGAGGTCTACGAACATAGCCACAACCCCATTTGCTGTTTTATACTACTAAAAAATGTCAGTTCAAAAGGCGTGAATATGAAAATAAAAGAACAACTTATCAAATAAATTGAATCAGCACCAGATGCACTTTTGACTGAAACACTTAATTTCTTACGTTTTTTGAAAACAAAGGAAACTCAAGTGCAACCAACACAACATACTACTGTTAATTCCACAGGAAGCTCACTTCTAGAACATCTGAAAACTATAGTTACTTGGGAAGGCGATGACTTAAAGAAGTGTCTGAAGCTAGTAATTGCTAGCCGTGGTCAAGCAGAGTTTAATGAAGATAATCCTTTTGAATAATGTACCTAATCGATACAAATCACTGTAGTCTAGCTATTTTAGGTAATGTCAATATATTAAGGGGTAATTCGACTTGTGTGTACACCGTAGCTTGGTAAGGGGAAGGGTTGGGGGTGGGGTGTTAGGGACTATTGCAAGAGGTCTAACGTATTCAAAAAGTAAGAACATTATCTATTGAATCTTGGTTTACAAGCTGAAAAATCATATTTTTTCAAATCTTTTTATAGTATATGAGAACTGAAATTCACACACCGAAGCTTTTACCAAATTCGTTGTATATTGAGTACAAAACCAGGTAAGATATTTTCCCCGGAAATATTTTGAGGAAATTTTAAAACTTCTACATCTTGTCCTGGACGATAAATTTCTACTTCCTGTTTTTTTCGGTTGATCAACCAACCTAGACGACAACCATTTTCGATATACTCTTGCATCTTATTCTGAGTTTTTTTCAAGCTGTCATTAGGCGAAAGTATCTCGATCACAAAATCAGGACATAGGGGAATAAACTTTTCTTTTTGTTCTTTAATCAAAGCATCCCAACGAGATTTTTCTACCCAAGAAACATCTGGAGAACGGTCAGCCCCTGAAGGTAAAGTAAATCCAGTTGATGAATCAAAAACTTCGCCCAATTGATTTTGGTCGTTCCAGAACCATATTTGAGCGTTAATAGTAGAATTACTTTTTCCTGTTTCTCCTCCCGTAGGTGGCATTATAATCAACTGTCCTTGGGCATTGCGTTCTAATTTTAAATCGGGGTTTTCTTCACACAATTGATAAAACTGCTCTCTTGTCAGTTTAATTACAGAATTGAGGTTTAATGTTAGTGCTGTCATAAAAGTATTTCCCGTTTTTGTTAGCTGACTGGCTACAAACCTTGAGTTAAAGTTTTTTAATAAAAATTATAAATCACAAAGACGCGATAAATCGTCGTGTTCGTATTACAGTTTAAAAACCGCTTTGGGACTTACCTCCAATTGACAAACTCACTACAAGCAAATAAATTCCCGTTGGGAATATCCTAATATTTCAATGGCTTTCTCAGCAATTCTACCAACACCATCTGTTGCGCTGAGTAATACCCCAGAATCAATATAAGTTATTTTCATTCTTCTCTACCCTGTAGCCCACCTCTGCGACTGGCGAGTTCTTTTTCGATTTCATCTTCATCTAATAAATGTTTACCAGAAGCAACAATCCTAGTGCGAATTTGCTGCAAACGTTCTCCCAATGGGATTTTATTTGCAGAGTTTTTCAAACCAATAAATTCAACAAAATCTAAAACTTCCTCTTGTTTGTCTTGTGGAAGAGAATGCCACTTTGTTAATAACTCTTGTTCTGAACTCATTAGTATTTACCCACTACTGTTACTTCTATTGTGATTGGGTATTTTTATTCTAGAATGACATTTAAACTTAATCCTACTTGTGAACAAGAAGATCCCCGACTTCTTAAAGTCGGGGATCTGAGCCTTTGGCAGAGATAACTCACCTACTTATTATCTTTATTACCTACCAGGAACCTTCAACCCACGACGCTCAAGGATTTGCCGCACTTCTGGGCTAGGGGCGTAGTTATAGCCGTAGGAGGAGTTCTCTGAGTCATCCATAATCTGAGGTGTGAGCAACACAATTACCTCTTGACGCTGGTTCTGTCGGTTTGTACTTCTAAATAACGAACCAATCAGTGGAAGATCGCCTAAGATAGGAATTTTGGTGACAGCTGTCCGGTCTTGGTCTTGAATTATACCACTCAGGACTAGTGTCTGACCATCTCGTAAGCGAATTAAGCCAGAAGTAAGGGAGCGCTCAGACACTAAAATAATTTGTCCATTTCCTGTATCTGCTGGGGCGGAAGGAGCGCTGACAGTAGGAGCAACCGATAGAGAAACGAACCCATTATCGTCAATTCGCTCAATTTTTAAACTCAAGGTTAAGCCAACTTTTTGTTTCTCAATTGTTCTTTCTGTCCTAGAACCACCAGAAGTATCCGTTGTTTCGAGGGTTATATTTCCCACTACTTCTTGAGTCAGATTCACCAGAGCCTGCTGACCTTCTTGCACAATTAAGGTTGGGTCGGTCAAAATCTTGGCATTGCCATTTGTAACCTGAGCCCTCAAACTAGCGAGAAGACTTTTGGTAAACCGATATGGTGATGTAATAGTGCTAGTGACATTATTGATTATCAGTGTACTAGTCAAGCTATTTCTTGCTTCATCACTAGTAGCTGGTCTGGCACCGCCAAAATTCAGAGATGCGACGCCACCATCATTGCTAAAGTAGTTGTTACCAACCCCAAAAGAAAAGCTAGTGTTGTAGTCCTGAATGTTTGAGAGGTTGACATCAATAATCTTAACGTTGACTACCACTTGACGACGGCGGATATCAAGCTGAGTTAGTTGAGCCATCGCAATCTCAATCAGTCTAGGAGGGCCAATTAAGGTTAGGGAATTGGTGCGCTCGTCTCCTAATGCCTGTAAACCTCTTAGTAATGGACTAGAGTCTTGAAAATTAGCGCGTTGGGTTTCTAGTCTGGTTTCCGTGGTTGTCTGAGTTTGGGTGATGGGAGCAGCCGTATTACCCACGGCTACGGCACTAACACTGGTAACTTGTCGTTCGCGGCTGACGGCACTTTCTGCTCCTAAGCCAACCAAAAAGTTCAAGGCGGTTCCCACCGTTACCTGATTGAGTCGCATACTACGCATAACCATGTCACGAGTTGCATTAGGTAGTTTAGCCCCGACAAAAACTGTACGACCACTACGGTTAGCTTCTAAACCACTCAGGCGCAAAACGTAGTTAAACACATCTTGCACTGGCTCATTTTCTATATCTAAAGAAATAGTTTGAGAAACTGCTGGTGCATTGGCACCGGCACCTGGCTGACCTCCACCAGCTTGCTCACCTCCCACATAAGCCAGATTCAAGCCAGCAGCACGGGCAAGCAATGACAAAACCTCGCGCACCGGGGCATCTCGCAGTACTAGGCGGGGTACACGTTCCTGAGTTCCCAAGTCAACTGTGCTAGGAGAAGCATCGGTAGCGAAAATAGCAATATCTCCCACAGGTGGGGCGACGGCTCGAGGTAAGAACGGTGGAGCCTGACTCACAGGTTGACCTGGCCCAGCTGCTTGTGCAGGTTGTCCGTCAATGGTGACTTCCGGGTTAGGAACGAGAACACCTGGATTTTGACCCGGTTGGACTGGAGTAGTAACAGGTGGTGCTGTGGATGTTGGGGCTGATGCTGTAGTGCCTGCCGAAGGGCTAAAGCTGAGTGTAATTCCATTTGGCGATCGCACTACAGGTTGACTGCCAGGTGCATTGTTGCTCCCAGTTACCGTTACCCGAACGCTATTGGCATCAAGCTGATTAACCTCAACAGACGCAATTCCTGGTGCTGGGTTATCTTGACGAAAACTATTACCTTGTGGTAATCGTAATTGAGTGTTGATAACATCGGCGACTAAAGCCTTGCCTCTTTTTGTAGTGAAAACTTGGGGGCGCGACCCAGAAGAAGTTTTCAAAGCAACGCTAATTCCACCATTAACAGGATTTAACTGGACACCAGTAACTTGAGTAATTTGTGCCCAAACTGGTTGAGCTGTCAAAAATACAAAAGCGGCAGTACCTAAAATAAAACTATTACCGTGAAGCTGTTTCACAGTTCATTCCTCACCTTATAAAACTTTGTTTACATACAATTTTGAGTAGGCGGTTAGAAACCACACGCCAATTGCTTATGGGAAAACCCCATTGCCGCTAGCCTCTCCTTTTTGGAGAAGACCGCGCTGGCTTGACTACACGAGACTTTACCCACCTACCCTGCCAGAACGCCAAGGGCGAACGTGAGTTTCAAAACCCTCAATTTTTCCTTAGTCTGCGGGAAGGCTTTATCTACGCTTGTATAGCCGCGAATTCTATTCGTCCCGGCTCTAATTTGACTACTTTTTCGGAGCAGCTTTAGCTGCTGCGGCTATTTCTTCTGGACTAAGTGGCATCAATACCTGTAACTGGAATGATGTATTAATCGCTGCTGGGCCTACCTGCATTGGTGTTTTATCTAATGGGGATCTTGTCTCTGCTGGAGCCAAAGTTGCTTGATAATCTTTAACTATTAACAAAGGCTGTAACCGCTCAATGTTACGAATTATCGATTGTGTTTGTTCATAAGTTGCTGTAATCTCGGCATTGATAATACTGCGTTGCAGCTTGCCGTTAACTTCTAGTCCCAGACTTCCATCGGTAATCGGTTCTGGTTTTTGGGAAATCGGCACAAATTTCTTCAGTTTGGCTCTTACTGCATTAATAGAAGTTGCAGTATTGCCAGACTCAATTAAGCGGTTCAAATCCAATAGCAATGTATCTAAGGTTTTTTCGTTAGCAAATAAACTTAAAACCTGAATTTTTTGCTGCTTTGCCTGTGCTAGTTCGTCTTTAACTTTGTCAATCTGTTTGATATTGGCTTTTTTTTGCTCAATTTGCGCTTGCAGTTCCGAGCTTTTGGCTTGCTGCTGCTGATAGCTTTCCCAAGCTGGCATCAGCAGGTTTAACAATATATAACCTGCTCCCGCTAAACCAATTACCCCCACCAAGATCCCAATAATTTTTGGTGTGAAGGCAATACCAAATACTACAGGTGAGGCTGGCGTTGCCTGGTCGAATTCCCCACCTTGTTCGGCAAAATTTAAATCATCACTCAGCGTCATTTTGAAATGACTCCTGTTTGTTGCATATTACGAATTCGAGTTACTAACCCCACTGTGCCTTTTTTTTCCAACTCCCTGATTAATTCCGACGCTGGAACGTCGTTCATGCTCGATTGAATAGTGTATTTAACTACTTGGGGTGGCTTAATTATTACGCCAGTAGAAGATTGACCCACACCTGATGTTAAGGGAGCATCTACTAACGTTGCTGTCAGAATTCTGGTTTCTGTGGACTTCAAAAACTGAGACTGTTGTAAACTCAATAAGAAATCATTGACATCATTAAAGGAACGAGCCAATCCGTTAATTTCTAATCCCCCTGCCGGATTATTTGGTGGCTGACCTGCCGCTACCGCAATGGGTGGGATTTGCTTGATATTCTCGATTTGCACTGCCGTTGGGATGCGATCGCGCAAATCTTGCAGCATTGCTGACCAAGGACGAATCTGGTCAAATACAGTTACTAAAGCTTGGGTTTCCCCTTTAACTGCGTTCGTCTCGGCTTTGATATTGTTCAGATTTCCTATTTCTGTATCTAACCTCTTGCTTTCTTGGTCTAATTGTGCAATTTGCCCATCTAACTCAACAATCTTTCCTTGCAACAACCACCAACCAACTCCCAATAAAGCTGGAAGTCCTACACCTAGTGCAACTCCCACATACACTGGTGTCAAATCCCCCGTAGGAAATTTTAGGGCTATTCCTCCTTTTCTCTCTGGCTTTTTCTGGTATGCTGGGCGGTCTTTAAGAAAGTTAACATCTAGGCTGTACATTTTGTTACACCTCCCGCATTCCTAGACCGAGTACAATCGCCAAGCCAGAGCGTTGTACCTGTGGATATTTATCAGTGTCCACTTCCAAAGATAAAGACCCGATTGGATCTATTTGGGTAGTTGGCAAGCTCAATCGTTGGGTAAAAAATTCATCTAGCTGTTGAAGTCCACCTCTTGGGCCAGCTAATAAAATCTGCGCTACCTCCAAATTTTCACTTTGATTCAGGTAAAAATCGATGGAACGGCGCAATTCATCCGTTAGTTCTCCCAAGACTCTCAATATGGCAGCCATACCAGGATCGAGTTCGGTAACGCCAGTTTTGCCACCGTCTATAGGAGTTGCAGGAATAACCATTCCGTGTAACAGTTCCATATCTCGTGATGTAGGTAAGCTCATTGCCCTTGCTAAGGCAGTTTGCATTTGATAAGTCCCGATTGGGACTGTGCGCGAAAATTGCGGCACTCCGTTAACGATGATGGCGATTTCTGTACTGTCAAACTCGATATCAACTAGTACTGCTGCTTCTTGCGGCCCAAATTGTCGCAGTTGTTCGCGAATAGTCCGAATCAGAGCAAAACTGTTAATTTCTAAAACATCAATTTGTAATCCTGCCTGCTCGAAGGTACTTATATAGGTATCCGTTATCTCCTTGCGGGTGGCAACTAGGAGTACGTGTACTTTTTCAATGCCATCTTCATCTACAAAGTACCCAAGTTTCTGATAATCTACATCAGCCTCTTCACGAGGATAGGGTAAATACAAACCTGCTTCATGGTTCAGCACCATTTCTCGCAGCTCTTTATCATCTAACTCTGCTGGCACTGGTATAATCCGAACGATAGAATCTCGTCCTGGTACACCAGTGGCAACGCGAGAAGTTTTGATTTTGCTCTCAGCTAGCGCTTGCTGGATTAATTGCGCCATTGCTGGAGGGTCGCTGATTTGACCATCGATAACTATCCCTTCTGGAACTGCTACCGATGTACAGATTTCTAATTTCAAGCCTTGACCCTGCTTGCGTAGCTGAACTACATTCACCCGTTCGGGAGCAAGCTCAATGCCTACTCCTTTTTTCGATTTGCCAAACAGACTATTGAAGCTTTTTACCACAGTTGTGCCCGCTGGACTGCTAAATTGAAAATTTAAATTTGTTGCAGTAAAGGCGTTATATATTACGTCTTTACGGGTAATTTATTTAGCCTATAATCTCAACAATTCTGTCTAAGCTTTTCACACCGATCAAGCGTAAAAATACTGGGAAAATGATTCAATTGCGAAAATTTAAACAACTTGTTGCTTTGGTACTGCTTGGCTTAATAACCAGTTGGGTTGTAAGTTGCAGCACAGGTAATGTTAATACAAGTACAAAACAAGCTACTTCAGGAGTGGGAACTGTTGAGTTTTGGACAATGCAACTCCAACCTCAATTTACCGACTACTTCAAAGGCCTAATTGCGAATTTTGAATCGCAAAATCCAGGTATAAAGATTAACTGGGTTGATGTACCTTGGGCGGCAATGGAGAACAAAATATTAACAGCTGTCTCCGCAAAAACGCCACCTGATGTAGTTAACTTGAATCCGGGTTTTGCTTCCCAACTTGCCGGACGAAATGCTTGGTTAGATTTAGATACGAAAGTCCCAAATGATGTACGTTCCTCCTATCTGCCGAATATCTGGGAATCTTGTACGCTTAATGGCAAGAGTTTTGGGATTCCCTGGTATCTCACCACACGGCTAACCATTTATAACACTGATTTATTAAAACAGGCAGGTATCAATAAAGTCCCTGCAACCTACGCAGAATTGGCACAAGCCGCGCAACAAATTAAAGATAAGACGGGGAAATATGCCTTTTTTGTAACTTTCGTACCGCAAGATTCTGGTGAAGTGCTGGAATCTTTTGTGCAAATGGGAGTCACCTTAATAGATGCTGAGGGTAAAGCGGCGTTTAATTCAGCACCAGGGAAAGCCGCGTTTCAGTATTGGGTAGACTTGTATAAAAAAGGGTTGCTTCCTAAAGAAGCTTTAACCCAAGGACATCGCCACGCGATCGATTTATACCAATCTGGAGAGACGGCGTTTCTAGCTTCTGGGCCAGAGTTCCTGAAAACGATCGCGAATAATGCCCCGAAAATTGCTCAAGCTTCGGGAATAGCACCTCAACTGACTGGTGACACAGGTAAGAAAAATGTCGCGGTGATGAACATGGTTATTCCCCGTGATAGCAAACAACCAGACGCTTCTGTTAAGTTTGCTTTATTTGTCACCAATGATGAAAATCAGTTAGCCTTTGCTAAAGCTGCAAATGTTCTACCTTCTACAATCAAAGCATTGTCTGATACTTACTTTAAAGATGTTCCAGCTAATGCTTCAACAATAGAAAAAGCGCGAGTTATTACTGCCCAACAACTGCAACAGGCAGAAATATTAACCCCTACTTTGAAGGATTCTAACAAACTGCAAAAGGCAGTTTACGAAAACTTGCAAGCCGCAATGTTAGGGCAAAAGACGGTAGATAAAGCCGTAGAAGATGCGGTGCAGCAGTGGAACCAGAGGTAAATTTGGGCATTGAGCATTGGGCATGGGGCATTGGTTATTTTCCGCTGCCTCCTCATCTCCCTCATCTCCCTATTCCCTATTTCCCATTTGTAAAAAATCGCCTACTAAATAAAGGGAACCACACAAAACGATTAAATCGTCTGTGGTTTTGGTTGAGATTACGGCTTCTAGTGCTGTGAATAAATCTGGATGTATTTGGCGATCGCTTAATTGGGGACAGAGGCTGTAAGCTAGGTTTGATAAGTAGTCTAGGTCAGCGGAAGTTCTACCGGGCCAAGGTTCTACTGGTATTGGCACTAAATAAAGGCGATCGCCTGGTCGCAGTAAAGCGGTAAAAATATCAGTATGATCCTTATCGGCAAACATTCCCATAACCCAATTGACGGGTTTGTGGTTAACTGCGTCTAAACTATCAACATACTGGCGGAGAACTTCGGCGGCGGCGGCATTATGAGCGCCATCAAGTAATAATTTATGGTTTTTCCAAGTAGTCCATTGCATCCGCCCTGGCCATTTAGTTTTTGCCATACCGTTAATTATGGCTTCTTCAGAAATCTGCCAACCTTGTTGTTGGAGAATTTCTAAAGCTGCTATTGCCAAAGCTGAATTAGTTAACTGAATTTGTCCCGCTAACGGCAAAGGGTATTTAATTAATTTTAAATTTTGAATTTTGAGTCGCACCTTTGGTGCGCTAGAAGCGCAACTTGAATTTTGAATTGTTTCATACTCTGCCCATCCTGTAGTGATTTCACGGGCAGGTTGAGGTGTAAAAATCGGGCATTGTAATTCTAAAGCACGCGATCGCACCACTTTGTCTGCCTCTGGTGGTAATGGCCCAACCACAACAGGACATCCAGGTTTGAGAATACCTGCTTTTTCTCTAGCAATATCAGCGATGGTAGGGCCAAGTTGCTGCCAGTGTTCCCGGCTAATGGAAGTAATCAGCGTAACCAGAGGTTCCAAACAGACATTGGTAGCATCTAAGCGCCCTCCTAGTCCGACTTCTACCACAGCCACATCAACTTGCTGCTGGGCAAAATATAACCAAGCGGCAGCCGTAATTACTTCAAACTGAGTTGCCGATTCGTCATCAGGGCGAATAACCGCTTGGACTTTTTCTAATAATTGACTCAATTCCTCAGAGGAAATTTGCTGTTCATTCAGACAAATACGTTCCGTCCAATCAACTAAATGGGGGGAAGTGTAGCGTCCTGTACGATAACCAGCCTCAGTGAGTACGGAGGAAAGATAGGCACAAACTGAACCTTTGCCATTAGTGCCAGCAATATGAATTACTGGGACTTGGTGATGAGGATTGCCAAGATTTGCCAATAAATTGACAATGCGATCAAGTCCCAGATGGACGCCAAAGCGTTGCAGCGGTTGTATTAAAGAATCAATATCCAAGGAAGGGGTAGTGGGGAGTAGGGAGATGAGGAAGCAGAGGAGCAGGGAGGAAATGCCCAATGCCCCATGCCCGATTAATCAATTTAGGCTTCCCGATCAAAAAAGCCTTGAATTTGTCTTAAAGCCGCAGCGCCAATATTAAACACTGCCCAGCTGGCAGCAATAACAATTGGTGCTAAAACGATCGCTATACGGAAATCGATATCCATATCTAGAACCCCTCTCTTATGTAGAAATTAAAGTTTTGTCAACTGCTCTCATTTTTATTTTTAGCTGAAGTGGGCAATTTTTCCAAATACAAATGTAAAGAATGTTTAATTTATAGGGCATTGGGCATTGGGCATTGGGCATTGAAAAGAAGCAGAGGCGGAAAACTCTTCTTTCTTACTTTCTCATCTTCCCCAGTCCTTTTCTTATCTACTAGACGCTGCGCGAATGGTAGCACTACGGGCAACGTAGGCTCAGTACAAGTGTCCAATCCCCAATGCCCCATGCCCTATTCCCTAAGACTTGCTAAAGCCAATATCAGTACCCTTACCAGCATGAACTAAAGCTAACTTATGGTAACGTTTAGCGTGTTCAATCAGTTCTGCGGCTTCAACGTCTGTTACTTGGCGTAACACTTTCCCAGGAATACCGACAACTAGGGACAAAGGCGGTACATTTTTAGTTACCACTGCGCCAGCACCAATAATGCTACCAGTACCCACTCGTACCCCATCTAAAATCACTGCGCCAATGCCAATCAAACTTCCACGCTCAATGTAAGCAGAATGTATTACAGCGCGATGCCCTACGGTAACATGATCTTCTAAGATTGTTGGAAAACCAGCATCACCATGTAAAATTGCACCATCCTGAATATTTGTGCATTCGCCAATTTCAATCCGTTCTACATCTGCCCTAACCACTGCTCCATACCAAATGCTTACTCCTGCTGCTATATTTACCGAACCCATAACAACAGCATTGCCCGCAATGAAGGCAGCTTGAGAAAAATCAGGAGATGTCCAGTAAGAAGCGGTAGACACGATAGAATATGAATATGGTACCCAGGAACACTGGAGAAACTCCAACCTTTGAGACTGGTTGCACAACCAGGATATCACAGCGTCAAGCCTCTACGCTGAGGAAAACACTAGTGAACAATGTTCCTGCCGCAACACCGTGTCTATGCAGGAGCGAGCAAGTAACCCAAAGTGGTTGAGCCGAAGTGTATAATTCAACCCACTAGTGCTGGTGAAGACAAAATTATGTTTGTACGCACTTCATGATGAATCCAGGTTTGCAGTACCCGATGTTTGGGCCGGAAATACAGTGTCCCCATTGTCGCCAGACTATTCCGGCGCTGACACTAACAGATACCTATTTGTGTCCTCGTCATGGCGCGTTTGAAGCTAATCCTAAAAATGGAGAGTTAATCCATTTGCAATCGGGGCGTCATTGGCGGAGGTGGAATAATGAATGGTATAGACAACATACTCATCCTGATGGTATTCGCTTTGAAATTCACGAAGCATTAGATAAGCTCTATACCCAAGGCTTTCGAGCAACACGAGTGATTATTGCTCGACGCTATCAGGAATTGATGAGTGGCTACTTGGAACGCAGCACCCCTTGGCGTTCTGGACAACCAGAAGCTACTGCTGCGCGATTGTACGGTTTACCCGTGGAGTTTAGCCCCGATACTTCAGATGATGCCTGTTGGGAAGTGATTAATTTTGACTTGGAAAAAGAGCCTGGTGTCCCTGTACGCTACCCTTATTTCAGGTTGTTTGAGTAATGGTCAGTAATTAGTGCTGAGTTATGAGTCCTGAGTTCTGAGGGAGAAGAAGTTTTAATTGCACTCAATTAAAAAGTTTTTAATGCTTAGGATTTAAGTGTAAGGTCTTACTCAGCACTCGCTACTCAGCACTCAGCACTACTGTATTATGCACCACGCTTCTATTCGGACTGCGAATATTCATCGAGCGATCGCTTTCTACGAACTTTTAGGGTTTACAATCTCAGAACGCTTTACCACAGGCTACACCCTAGCTTGCTGGATGGAAGGATTTGGCGGCAGAATTGAACTGATCCAAATTCCCGAACCAAAACCAGCCCCAGATGCTTTTGCTGATGAGCATTATGTAGGGTATTATCATCTCTCGTTCGATTTAACTGAGATTACACCAGATTTACCTAGCTGGTTGACAAATTTGCAAAAGTGTGTTTTGCTAGCTGCTGAGAGTCAAACCGAAGGATTAGAACCGTTGAAGGTACTTTTAGAACCAACACAACAGCAAATAGGCGATCGCATTTACGAAGTGGCTTTCATCGCCGATACTGATGGCTTACCTCTGGAATTCATTCGGGTTTTAGCAAAACTTTCATAATTTAGCTTTTTTATTATCTTTGTTGCTAATATTTTGTTTTTCTGTATTGTTACCGAAGTCACAGATTTTTTTGCCAGATTAAAGTGTAGTCTCTCTCGAAAATAACTATGTAACTTAATTTACAGATATATCTGCTAAATACATGTATGGATTTTCCAAATTTTATTCTAAATTTTATAAATATCCTTTGCCGTTATTACTTTTAAGTTTATGGCTAGTAGCTGTTTTTTTGTTGAGCGATCGACCTGCTCATAGCCAAGATCCAGTTATATTTACTAACAAAGAAAAATATCAGTCAACCTTGCTAGCAAAAAGAATAATGCCCTCAACACTGACAGAAAATGTCCGCAAGACAGTACTAGAGAATGGTCTAACTGTCCTGACAAAGGAAGTGCATACTGCGCCAGTGGTGACGGTGCAGGTGTGGTACAAGGTTGGCTCACGCAACGAAGAACCGGGTATGAATGGCATTGCCCACCAGCTAGAACACATGATGTTTAAAGGCACTCGAAATCATCCAATTCAATTTGGACGTTTGTTTAGTGCTTTAGGTAGTGATTCCAATGCTTTCACCAGCTACGATCAAACTGCATATTACGGTACTGTGGAACGAAACAAGCTGAAAGCGCTCTTAGTGCTGGAAGCTGACAGAATGCAAAATTCCCAGATTGAGCCAGAGCAATTAGCGAGTGAAAAGCGCGTAGTAATTTCGGAGTTGCAGGGTTACGAAAATAGTCCAGAATATCGCCTCAACCGTGCTGTCATGCAAGCGGTGTTTCCCAATCATGCTTATGGGTTGCCTGTAGGTGGCACAAAAGCTGATGTCGAGAAGTTTGAAGTTGAGCAGGTAGAAAAATATTACCGCAATTTTTACAGTCCCGATAATGCCGTCTTAGTAATTGTTGGAGATTTTCAAACTGCAAATGCCCTCGAAACAATTAAAGAGGAGTTTGGCAAAGTAGCGAGGCAGGAAGCAGGGGGCAGGGAGCAGGAGGCAGGAGTTATTTCTCTATCACTCAGCACTCAGCACTCAGCACTCAGCACTCAGCACTCAGCACTCCCATCGTATTGCAAGAACCGGGAGCAGGGCGGCTGTTACAAGTTGTGTATCCGCTACCAGATGCAAATCAACCGGATGTCCCGGCGCTGGATGTGATGGATTACATTTTGACAGAAGGACGGAATTCTAGACTTTATCAGGCATTGGTGGAGTCAGGTTTAGCTAGTGAAGTTACAGCATCCGTTACCAGTTTGCGAGAATCTGGTTGGTATGAAGTGTTGGTAACGGCTGGTTCTAAACAAGATTTGAAAAAAATTGACTTAATGTTGAGTAGCGCGATCGCCAATGTAGCAGAAAAAGGCGTAACATCTGAGGAAGTAGAACGAGCCAAAACTCAATTAACAGCAGATGTAATTTTGAGTAACCGTGATATCACCTCTCAAGCAATGCGATTGGGCACTGATGAAACAACTGTTGGTGATTATCGCTACACAGACCGCTATTTGGCAGCTGTTCGTTTGGTAAAGCCAACGGATGTTGTTGCTGTGATTAGCAAATATCTGACAAAAGAAGCGCGGACAGTAGGTTTTTTTGAGCCAACCCAGAAGTTGATAACAGAAGTTGCTGACAAACCAGACTCAGCCCAAACTACAGAAAATTTCTCTCCTGGCGCACCCGTGCTTTTTTCTGAGGTGATAAAGTACTTACCGCCTGTGGATTTGGCTACAGATGCGATTCCCCAAGTCTTACCAGATGAATTTAAATTTCCCAACGGATTGCGGATATTATTGTTGCCCGATGGGAGTACTCCCACCGTTACCTTGAGCGGCTATATTCAAGCTGGGACGGAATTCGATCCAGAGAATAAAGCTGGATTAGCTGCTTTTGTAGCAGATAATTTGCTAAATGGCACTAAGAGCAAGGATGTTTTAACTATTGCTAAAGTCTTAGGAGAACGAGGGGCAAGTCTAGACTTTCAAACCTACCGCGAAGGTGTACATATCGAAGGTGATAGTTTAGCAGATGATTTGCCGATACTCCTGGAAATATTGGCAGATGTTGTTAAAAATAGTACTTTTCCAACCAAAGAGTTGGAACTGCATCGCCAACAAACCATAACTGATTTGCAACAGGAATTAGATGAGCCATCAGAAGTAGCCAGAAGAGTATTTGTTCAGTCAATTTATCCGAAAAAACACCCCTTACATACCTTTCCCACAGAGGAGAGTTTACAGCAGATTCAGCGCCAGGATCTGATTGATTTCAAAACTAAACATTATCGTCCAGACACTACAGTGCTAGCGCTGGTGGGAGATTTTGATCTAGACAAAGTGCGATCGCTGATAAAAAATAAGTTTGGAGACTGGGAAGTTAGCGGAAAAGCACCCATATTAAAATATCCCCCGGTGGCAATGCCGGAGAAAATCGTCAGTGTTAACCCAGTTTTACCAGATAAAGCCCAAGCTGTAACTTATATGGGTTACACAGGCATTAACCGTTACGATCCTCGATTTCATGCAGCCTTAGTATTGAACCAGATATTGGGAGGCGATACCTTATCTAGTAGACTAGGTGCAGAAGTGCGCGATCGCCAAGGTTTGAGCTATGGAATTTATAGCTCCTTCCAAGCCGGGAAGAATGTAGGGACATTTTTGATTGAGATGCAGACTAGTCCTGAAGATAGCAGTAAAGCGATCGCTAGTACTCGCCAAATACTACAGCAAATCCATCAACAAGGTGTAACTGCACTGGAAGTAGACACAGCTAAACGCACTGTCATCAGCAACTACAACGTTTCCTTGGCAAATCCAGAGGAATTAACAGATAGAATTCTGATGAATGAAGTGTACGGACTAGATAAAGTAGAATTGCACTCTTTCACTGATAAAATCCAGAAAGTCACCCTTGCCCAAGTTAATCAAGCGGCTCGTGAGTTACTCCACCCAGATGGAATCGTAGTCGTTACTGCTGGGCCATCTGTGTTAGCAGAGAAAAGTATTAGGTAGAGATAAGGCACTAGGCATGGATAATATAAAGAATAGGTAAAGTGGTTTTTCCCACAAGCCCTAATTATTCCTGCTCATCAACATTGCCTTTTAAGAATTAGTGATGAAAATTTATAACTGTTTTTACGAAATTGTAATTAAATCCCTTAGTTTCACAATTCCTACTTGGGTACAAATATTACGGCGTAACTACGTGATATTAACGTTGCTCCTAGCTCTAAATTTCATCGCTGCTACTCCAGCAATAGCGGCGAATTTGTTTAGAGATTTGCTCAAGTAACCACCTACAGAAATTACAGTTAGCTTGGGTAATTCAGCTATTGAGCTAAATACAACATTTCATTAAATTCTCTGCGTACCTTTGCGCTTACCTTCGTGACCCTCTGCGTTTAAATTTCAACCCTCATTTTAGACAAAACTGTACCAACTCCCATAGTGCGTTGTGAAAAATAACTTAGGGCATTTTTGATTCAAACCCAACACATTAGGAGTATGTAAATATGTTATTCTATATACATTAGCGTCCAAAACAAAAGAATCCCTATCAAGGATTAAAATAACTTAAATTATAGATATTATTTCTCAATCAACCCAGAGAAAGCATTGATACTTCAGCGTCAGAGCCACCAGTAATTATTAATTTCCCATGAACATTTTCAGTAACTTACTTTCTCAAGCGACTCAACCTGCACCTGCGAAAAAACAGCGCCGAGGAATTGAAATTAAATCGCCGCGTGAAATTGAAATCATGCGACAATCATCGACAATTGTAGCAACTGTACTAAAAGAAATTTCCAAGCTAGTAAAGCCAGGAATGACAACAGCTGATTTAGATGCTTATGCAGAAAAACGCATCTGCGAAATGGGTGCAACACCGAGTTTTAAAGGATATCACGGTTTTCCAGGTTCTATCTGTTCCAGCATTAACAATGAAGCAGTACATGGCATTCCTAGCCCCAAGAAAGTGATTCGCGTCGGGGATGTATTAAAAGTAGATACGGGTGCTTATTACCAAGGCTTTCATGGTGATTCTTGCATTTCAATTGCTGTGGGTGAAGTGACGCAAGAAGCTGCTAAATTAATTCGCGTAGCAGAAGAAGCTTTATATAAAGGCATTGAGCAAGTTAAGGCTGGTGTCTACCTGCTCGATTTAGCTGGAGCAATTGAAGATCATGTGAAATCTAATGGTTTTAGTATAGTCGAAGAATTCACTGGACACGGTGTCGGTCGTAACCTGCATGAAGAACCTTCAGTATTTAACTATCGTACCCGCGAGATGCCAAATGTTAAACTTCGGGCGGGGATGACGCTGGCAATTGAGCCAATTTTAAATGCGGGTTCCAGACACACACGAACATTATCTGACCGTTGGACAGCAGTCACAATGGATAATTCTTTGTCGGCTCAATTTGAGCATACAGTTTTGGTAACGGAGACTGGTTATGAGATTTTAACCGACCGTTCAAAGGTGTAATTAGTAGTTGTAATTATCTGTTGTTAAAGAGGTAAAGCGTCGAAACAGAGCGATTTACCTCTTTATTTTTTTACGAAAATCGAAAGGCTTGGATTCGTGACTTTGCCATTTATCTTGCGCTTCCTACCGAACTAATAGTGAATGAGGCGAATTTTGTACAAATAAATTAGCTTCTATTGCTAGGTTTTGGGTTGACTCTAAGTTTGCTAAGGTTTTCTTTTCAATTAACACTCTTTGACTTATAGATTTATAGTTAATTCGATAGTAAGCCAATTTCTTTTTTGCTCGCTCAGAAACTGATGTTTCATTAGGAATACTATCTAACAAGATTATTGCCTGATGCCATTTAGTTTCTGCTTCTTGCCAGACTTGTAGAGGATGCGGCGGATTTTGAACCAGAGAAGCAGCCTCCATACCGAGTTTTTGAGCAGATTTAAAGTTGGCGATCGCACTCTCTTCTTGAGTTAAACTTAGGCTCATCTGCTGCAATTGTGAACTTTGCTCTTTAATTTTCCAATCACCAAAACCTAAGATTAATAAACTTGAGACTATGACCAAAGCCGAACGTACTATTTTTTGTGTCGAAAATGGTACTATTTCTACATGCTGGCTAATAATTGGTTCTTTACTACTTTCCTGTTCAATCTTTTTTAGGGCTTGTTCTGCCTGTTTCCTTAAAGTATCACCCTGAATAATTACAGCAGCAATTTGTTCTTGGAAATAATCACAATCATTGAGAATATCTGTCAATTCTTGAAATTTTCCTTCACTTGATATAATTAATTCGTGGTCATCATCTAACCACTCTAAAGTGAAGCCAGATTTACCATAAAAAACAGACACACCTAATAAAATATTTAATAAGCTACGACTATTTTTAATGGTAATAAAAATATAATTTAACTTATGTTGTAATTGTAATAAATCATTTTGATAATTGCTAATTTTTTGAATTTGACACTCTAAAAGATTAGAGTTACCAAAATCTAAGTTAAGCTTTAAGCTTTCAGAAATTAACTGAAAATTGGCGGTTAGGCTGAGATGATTAATATCAGAATTTATTTGATTGGCTAATTGAATATCACTGAGAATATCAGCCGCTATTGCTTGCAAAAAATAACCCCATTCAATCCAAGAATCAATTTTGGATTGTAAATCAGTTAATGAAATTTTAGTTTCTGAGTTGCCAAATTTTTCTGCGAGGACTGGATCTACTAATCCAACACTAGGTATAAATAAAGTAGCTCCTGTGATTAATCGAGGAAGTGTAGCGATCGCCGAATTTTTGACGTTCTCAAATCTCAATTCCTGAGCAATTAATTTTTTAATATTTCGGAGTTTTTCCTGAGCATTATTAATCGGGATAATTTGTTCGATGATTTCATTAGAATCGCCAATAGTCAGTTTTAGACTCTGAATTAATGTTGGCAATTCACTAACAAGTATTTCTAGGTTAGCCATAAATACCTCTTAGGGATTTGTCGAAAGTTTATACGAAACAATTAAAATGGCTTGAGTAAGAACCACGCCTATTGCATCTGAGCATCCTAAATGAGTCACAAATCTTAGGAGCTATAAAATGTATAGTTCCCGGAAATCCTGCTAAAGTAACAATTTCAGTTTAAAAATCCCAGAGAAAGACAAAATTACCCATTCACTAACCTATGAATGAAGTTGATTTAGCATTTACCCCAGCACTAGAGTTGGCGCAATTAATTCGTCGCCGGGAAATATCACCGCTAGAGTTGGTAGAAATATATTTAGAACGGATTGGGCAATTAAATCCTCAATTAGGAAGTTATTTTACGGTGACGGCAGAATTAGCGATCGCAGATGCCAAAGCCAAAACAGAATTATTGACAACTAGCTCAGAACTACCACCATTTTTTGGCGTGCCGATTTCCATTAAAGACCTCAACGCAGTAGCGGGTGTTACTTGTACTTATGGAAATCCGGCATTACTGAACAATATCCCTAACTATGATGATGGCGTTGTAACACGGATTAAGCAAGCTGGATTTACTATTCTGGGAAAAACAGCCACTTCTGAATTAGGTTCATTCCCATACAGTGAACCTGCGGGTTTTCCCCCAGCCAGAAATCCGTGGAATTTAGAATACACGCCTGGCGGTTCCAGTGGTGGCGCAGCGGCCGCAGTAGCAGCGGGATTGTGTGCGATCGCTCAAGGTTCTGATGGCGGTGGTTCAATTCGGGGGCCTGCGGCTTGTTGTGGTTTGGTGGGAATTAAACCATCTAGGGGCAGGGTAAGTAAAGCACCCGTAGGCGAACGCCTCGCTGGAATTGCCGTCAACGGGCCAATCGCCCGCACTGTTGCTGATGCTGCTGCCCTTTTGGATGCCATATCTGGGTACATGACAGGCGATCCTTACTGGTTGCCCGATCCCGAACCATCATTTCTCGCTGCTACTAAGACAAAACTTGGTGCTTTGCGAATTGCCTTTGACACTAGCATTTCTCCTTTGGGAGAAGCTGACGCAAACTGTCAACAAGGTGTTCGCCAAACAGTCCAGTTATTAGAACAACTCGGCCACCACGTTGAACAGAAATCCCCAGATTTTAGCGGTTTAGTTGAACCATTTCAAATCGTTTGGCAAGCTGGGGTAGCTGCATCAGGACTTCCTGTTGAAGCTTTACAGCCATTGAATCGCTGGCTATTTGCACGTACAGGTTCTGTTGCCCAGTACCTGCAAGCAGTTTCCCAAATGCAGGTAGTGGCATGTCAGATTGTGGCGTTTTTCGATACCGTGGATGTGCTGGTATTGCCGGTTTATCTACATTCACCCATCCGCGTTGGGGAATGGGCTTCGCTGAGTCCAGAAGAAACATTCCAAAATATTATTGAGTGGGTTGCCCCTTGTCCGCCTGCGAATGCAACTGGACAACCTGCGATCGCAATTCCTGTGGGCTTTGACAGTAAGGGTTTACCCATAAGCGTGCAGCTAATTGGTAAACCTGCCGCTGAAGCCACAATTATCAGCCTAGCAGCACAATTAGAAGCGGCTAACCCTTGGATTGATCGTCGTCCAGCTTGGGCAATATCGGGCTAATCATGCAGGCATCTCTAGAACAACTTTCGCAAATTATCGTGTTTGCGGGTTTAGAAACAGCAGAGAAGATCGGTTTGCAACCTGACACTCAGGTACAAGGCTATCGCAAAGGGGAGATTATTCTTCATGAAGGCGATCGCTTACCAGCAAAACTCTACGCCGTTGTTAGTGGATCAATTCAAGTTACCAAAACAGCAACAACCGGAAAAGAAACAATTCTCCGCGTCTTAGCTGCTGGGGAAATTTTTGCGGCTCCGGCTTTGTTGGGAAATGGAATTTCTCCGGCAACTGTCACTGCTGAATCTGATTGTGAAATTCTCACTGTAAAGCGAGATGCTTTATTAAAAGCTATTGGTCAAAATCCTGAAATTGCCTTACGAATGCTGATGGTTTTTAACAGTCGGATTCAGCAATTACATGAAACAGTCCACGGATTAGTTTCTGAAAGAGCTATTGTTCGCCTTGCCAGATTAATACAATATTTTGCTGCCGAATCTGGAACTGAATCTACTTGCCAAGGCGAATGTTTAAAAGTCAAATTATCTTATTATCGAATGGCTCGAACTAGTGGTATTACTTACGAAGAATGCGTGCGATTAATTAAAAGTCTCAAGTCGGTAATTGCTTATCGCCGTGGTGGGACGATTATAATACTTGATGCTGATAAATTAGATGCGATCGCTTCGGGAGATATAGATTAATAGTGGCGCACAGCTAGTTGTGCGCCCTTACACGCGAGGGACAGCAATTCAGACTGTCACAACTACTCTATCCTGTTCGCGTGCAGCAACAACTAAAACTAGACATAGAGCCGCGATCGCTTTTTGCCATTCCTGCCGAACTTGCATATCTTCAACGCCTTCAAATATCCCTACCAAGCGGGGAATAGAAGCTTCTAAAGCCAGACGAGGTACTGGACGGTGTAATTCAACTAAATGAGTTAAACTTTTTTGATTATGGAGGAAACCAATTACCCATGTTGTTGTGTGATTAGGACTATCAGGAACCTGCATGACTCCCAACTCATTTTTCAGCCAGTTATAAAAAGGTGGTAATTCTTTAGCTAAAACTCCTCCTGCTGTTGGCAAGGTTTTCTTAAGTAAATTGGTATCTAAGCTGTTTAATTCTTGTTGCAATTCAGCTAAAGTGAGAACTTCAGTTAAAGGTTGTGAAAGTATTTCTTTCAACTGAGTTTCAGATAAATTTAAATTTTGAGCAAAAGTTAAAAGTAGCGATCGCATTTTTTCAGACTCCATAAATAACTAATTATTCTCTACGACTTTCTCAGAGATGGTAAGCAAAAAAGTCAGGTTTTCTTCAGCTTTTAAAGCATCAGGTGTATTAACAAACATCAAAAAAAAACACCAGTTTATAGGATTTTGGGATTAGGAACCGTAAAGAAAGGCTGATAATCCTCTAGGCTGAAAGGTTTGCCCTTTGAAATAATTTATCTGTAGCTATTCGTCCACTAGAACGCAGATATTTTTTACCCGCTGCTGCTAATATTTTGTGTCCGGTAGCTGTTTGGAAATTGAGGATAGTGTTGGTCATGTCTGCGACCCTCTGAACTTGTCTTATCCTCAATTTCTCAAAAATTTATGATATTGTCTCTGAGGTAGCTCATAGAAGCAGTATTAGTTTGCTTTCCACTCGTGGTCAAGGATAGCGTAAAGAAAGTTGTCGTACCATCTACCTTTGATTAACTCTTTTTCTTGCAGATGACCTTCACGACGCATACCAATTTTTTCTAATACCTTTACAGAAGCAACATTCTCTGAAACACACCAAGACCAGATCCGATGCATTTCCAGTTCTTCAAAACCAAACTTTAAAATGGCTTGTGCTGCTTCTGTTGCATAACCTTGTCCCCAATATTGAGTGTTTAGTTCATAGCCGATATTTGCTTCTCGCATTTCCAGGTCATTTACACGGATGCCACAATTGCCAATAAGCCGATTTTCTTCTTTAAGGATAATAGCTAACTGAAATTTTGTTCTTGGTTGCTCTTTTTGTTGATCGATAAACATCTGGATAAACTCGCAAACATCCTTCTGTGTACGGCGTGTCCAGTAGTTGTAACGCAAGTACAAAGGATTTGATTGATAGGCAAAAACCGCTTGCCAGTCTGTCTCTACAAAATCACGCATTAGCAAGCGGTGTGTTTCTAATATCATGTCTTTTTTTATAGGCAACTTTTACCACATCTACGTTAGCCAGTGGAATAATTGGCGTTACTAAATTCAGGTATGAAAATGATTTTGCGTGATTTAAAAATTTTTATAAAAACGTTACATTGCAACGTCTTTACACCCAGATTTATACATTGAATTAGCAACGCCGAATGATTAAGTTGCCCGATCAATTTTTTGCACTTCTTCGTCAGATAGTTTCACATTGATAGCTTTTGCTGAATCTTCAATGCTCGAAACTTTGCTAGCACCAGGAATTGGCAAAATAGCAGGCGACTTGGAACGCAACCACGCTAGAACGATATTATACACCGATACGCCTTTTTCTTTAGCTAACTTAGCGATCACAGAAATATCTTGCAAGTCCTGATGGCGACGCCTACCACCAAAGGGACTCCAAGGTAAAAAGGTCAATCCTTGCTGTTCGCAATACTTCAATACGCCGTCATTTTCTGGCTGTCGTTGCCAAGGGCTGTATTGATTCTGCACCGAGACAATATCCACCACATCCCGCGCCCGCTTAATTTGTTCAACAGAAAAGTTAGAAACTCCCACAAACTGAATCAAACCAGCCTCTATTGCTTCTTTAACTGGTGTAAGGGATTCTTCAATGGTGTAATTAGTATCGGGAGAATGATATTGCCAAACATCGATGGGTTTAGCACCACCTAACGCCTCAAAACTGTCTCGAATTGTTTGGCGCAAATGTTCTGGGTTGCCGTTGCTTGTCCAGTTGCCATTGGGACGCATTAACCCGCCCTTAGTTGCTACAATCACTTGGCTAACATCGCTTTTATAACTACTAAGTGCTTTGTGAATTAGCCGCTCATTGTGGTGCTTATCTGACTCATCTTTGCAGTAAGAATCGGCTGTGTCAATAAATGTAATACCCAGATCCAAAGCCCGATGAATAACTTGGATTGATTGCGATTCGGGAGGGCGATTAGAAATTGACATCGGCATACCACCCAAACCAATCGCACTCACAAAGATACCAGTTTTTCCTAGCTGTTTGGTTTCCATGTTTCTAGCTATAGCTTTCTGCCCTAACTATTTATCAATTAGTTATTCATAATAAATCCTCCCTAGTACTTAGACTTGAGGATAAGTGAATATAATTATTTTTTTGCTAGGCGTGGGAATACCACGTTATTTGACAGACAACCGTCGGTTGCCTCTAACTTTTACCTAATAATGATTATTAATACGAGAGTTAGCATTTAATTTTCTGAAAGTTATATTCGATTGCGTCTTGGCGAATTTAACTTTTATTCAGGTTTGCCAATATTTAGATCCGTTTGCCCTACTGTCAAAGGAAGAATATTTGCGATTAAGTAGAGTAACTTATTAATATCTACGTCCGTCAAACGGACGTAAATATCATTAAGCAATTGTGCTGGCTAAATCATTTCATCTAAATTTATTAGAAAATTTAGAAATTTAATTAATAGCCCTCTATAGTATAACCGGCAGATTGAACCATCTGTTTAATTGACTCTTCAGAAGCCGCAGCATCTACAGTTACAGTTTTAGTATCAACGTTCACGTCTACTTTGGCATCAGATTCCATAGTCAGAATAGATTTAGTTATCTTCTTGGCGCACTCATCACCTTTAATATCCGGAACTTTCAATTTAATTGCCATTACTTACCTCATTACGCAAACTGTAATTTACATTTAATCAATATAATATCGATTTTTAGAATGAGCGTACATCTTACTAGAGTTAGGGAATTGAGCATTACAGAAATAGTAATAAACAATAGTTATACCTAAATCATTATTGACAAATTATTTGGACAGTAAAATAAAATAAAAGGCCAAAGTATATAAAGTAATTTATGAAAATACACTTAGTACTACTAACTTATAAAAAACCGCTTTTTTTGTTTGTTCTGAAGACTCCACAAGACATCCCTCCTGCTTTTTTAGGCGTTGGTGTTTGACATAGTTGTTCTCGCAGCACTGCCCAATTGTACAAGCGTCTATGCGTAAATCACGAAACTTTTTTATCTATAGTTTTTAATTGATTGTATACTTCAAGTACTTTTGCCAAATTTTTAGAATACATATAGATTCAAAAAACAGCTATCTTGCGGCATAGATATACTGTGGATTTCGCAGCAAAGACTTTCAGTGACGCAATTATAGTACAAGTGCTGGACACTGCTAATTTGGGTATTGACGGTAGAGACTCCTTCACGTTGCAAATGGAAACTCAAATGTGCCAGTAGTTGAAGTGCGATCGCTACAAGCAACGAAAAAATTAGCATTTCTCGTTTGATTTATTTTCCAATCTCTACGACTAGCTGTGACCCTCGAAGGAAGACTCGCTAACGCTTCTCTAGGAGACAGCTTGCTTACGCTATCGGTGGCGCGGCTTCAGGATACTGAAGTAGTTTTGCTCATAAACATAACCTAGTCAACTACAAATACCCACTTTGTCAGTTTGTTTAATTAAGATATGTTTGGTAAATAAAATAAATAGCCTAGATCATCGGCTGTTATTCCACACTTGACATAAAGCATTGTGAGTGCAAAACGTCTGCCAGAAACCATTGCCCATGTCAGAATTACCCGCCAATCCTGGCAACATGGCTTCCTTGAGGGCGAAGTGAGTGCGGGTGAGTTTGAGTGGCATTTCCAGTGGCATTTTCGCCGGGGAGAACTTGCCGTCAAGCCTTCCCAAGGTCGCGCCTTGATCAAAGAACCCCTTGGTCGATTCTTGGAGCAACAAGATTACCAGCTAGAGCCTGGAGGAGACTATGCTTTTACGATTCGGGCGGAACTTTAAAACTTAGGAGTTATTTAATTTTGGATTTTGGATTTTAGATTTTAGATTGAAGAAAAAATCTAAAATTGGCTGGCTGCTGATTCAGTGAGGCGATTTAAGTATCTTTCGATTAAAAGGATGGCAACAATGTCATCTATGGGTCTTGGTGGCTGTCGCAGACCCTGTGGCAATAGCTTTATTAGCCCTTTGGGCGGGTACATTTGCCAATAGCGATCGCGTGCTTCTAAGGTTGTGTAGCGCTCATCCACTAAAATAATGCTCAGGGGTTCTGTCAATTCTTGATATAATTTCTCTCTCCACTGTTTAGCTGTAGTTTGGTCGCCCATGACCATCAAAGAGATCGGAAACCTTTGACGCAGTGTCTCAATGGTAGCGATCGCCTCTTTTGCTAGCACGACCTGATGATAATGCAGTTGCCGATCCAGTCCCATCACCGCTAAACCACATTTATCTCGACCTGGATCAAACCCCAAGATGACTGGTTGTGTTGGTGAAAATTCACGGAAATTCATAATAAATTAAAAATTAAAAATTAGAAATGTTCGCGTAGTGTCTGCTAAATAAAAAATGCAGTTACAGCAACTATTTTGGCTGCTGTTCAATATGTTTAAATCTTACTAATAACAGCGTACAAATAATTTTTTAAGTACTAAAAATAATTTTTCCGTTAACTATTGCCACTAATTTTACTCTCAAGGGCCCGGCTGTATAAGTGTCGTCTGCTGCGATCGCTTTGATCTCCAAGGGTTGATTATACTGTCTTAGTTGGCTGACAAAGCGCAGAAAAGTCCCTTCTACTTGGACATTTTCGACAATTCCGGCATTACGGGCACGAAATTGGGAAGCAGAAATCAGTATTTCTAGCCGCTGCTGTAACTGATAAGATGTCATGGTTTTGGAATCAGCAGTAGTCGTAGCTAGCACCGCGCCTCCTGAAAAAACTAGTTGATTCTGGGCTGTATCCGCGAAAAATTCTATCTGCTTTTCTCCCCTGACGTAATTACCAGCAGAGAAAATTCGCACGACGTATTCTTGACCATCGCTAATCTGCTTACTCAATTGATCGACCCTATCCTGGGTCACACGCAGTAGCTCTACATTTGCAGGATTTGCACCAGGCTCGCTTAATTCAAGATTAGCGTTGCGATTGGCTTCTTGTAAAAGTTGTACCACTGCCTGATGAGCAGCAGCAGGTTGAGTAACACGAATTACAGCAGCGGACAGAACTTGACCACGAACTAAGGCCAGCTTACCCAAACGCAGGTCGCGGTAGGACTGATAATATTTTTCCAGTCTGGCAACTTCCTGTTCTAGTTCCTCCTGTTGTGCTTCCAATTCTTTGAGGCGCGATTCCCGTTTGGCAATTACTTGCTCTCGCGCTGTAATTTCTAGATTACGCTTTTGAATTAGTTGATCCAGTTGAGAAATTTTTTGATCGCGCACTTGTATAGCTTCTTGACGGTTAGCAAGTTCGCGATCGCGTTTTTCAATTGCTGTTTTGGCTTCGTCAATGGCTTTTTTCGCTTCTGCATAAAGCCGTTGACGTTCTGTCTTCAGTAGTTCAACTGCCGCCTGTAGTTCCTTTCTCTGGTTGTAAACACTTTGCAATTCAGCTATGGCTTTTTGGTATTGAGTTACAACCCGATCTAGCTGACCTTGAGTGCGTTGGAGTTGAGTTTGGGTTTGGGCTTGTTGACTAATTGTGCGGTTCAGCTGGGCTTGCGTTTCCCTCTGTTTGGCATTTGCTGCCTGCAAGGATTGATTAATTGCCTGCAAGTCTTGTTGTGCCTTTGCTTGGGCAATTCTTGCTTGGTTTAATTCACCCTCTACCTGACTTTTCTGAGTTTCTGCAGTTTTTAGCTGTTCCCGCTTCTGTCTAAGGTCTGTTTGAATATCCTCTAACTCAAAGACTCCTTTTCGCAAGCCTTCGTCGGCAGCGAATAAAATCCCTAAAGTTGATGCTGAAATCAAACCACCAGTAAAAATTGTTACTAATACAGCAGTGTTTTTCGGACGAAGCTTAAAAAGTGAGAGGCGGGCTTTGCCAACTCGTGTGCCGATGCGATCGCCCACGGTGGCAATTACGCCTCCCAGAATCAAAATTGCAGCGATAAGGATGTATCCGGTGGTCATCTTTAGCTACCGAAATCCTTCCAGATACAGCCTACTACTTTTAAGCATTGTCTGGAAAGAAGTGGAAATTGGCAATAGCTGAAATTATTCAATTTTAGATTTACCTCTAGCTATTAGTGTCATTTTTCAAAATACAACACGCGCCGATTCCCCTTTCTCCAATTGTTTTTATGTGAACTGCCTACTTAAGGTAACAGGTTTATGCACAGTAATCTTCTTTTTGTGGATAGAAATCATCTTTTTCTCACGCAAATCTCCCAGTAGCCTAGTAACGGTAACACGGGTTGAACCAATTGCCTCTGCGATCGCTTGATGAGATAACTTCAAATCAATTGTGATCCCATCCGCACAAGGAACGCCAAAATCTCGACAAAGAATTAACAAAAAACTCACTAACCTAGAACCCATATCTCGGTGAGCGAGAGTTTCAATCATCATCTCCGTTTGTAAAATTCGCGAAGACAGACCTCGCAGCATTAACATTGATAATTCTGGATTTTCCTTGAGTGCTAGCTCTACCTGTTCAATTGGTGCCGACAGTAATTCCACAGGAGTAAATGCAACCGCATGGTAAAACCGATCCGACTTATTTCCTGTCAGCAATGACAATACACCAAAAACACTATTTTCCCGCAGCAACGCTACCGTTATTTCCTCTCCTGCCTCGTACACCCTGGAAAGTTTAACAGCACCTTTCAAAAGAAAATAAACTCGTTCGGCAGGATCGCCAGGAAAAAAGATCGTTTTATTGCGTTCAAACGTTTCCACAACTGGCGGAAACGCCCCGGTCGCCATCTGACGAAAAACATTTGCTAGGGCTTTATCTTGTGTCACGATCATCTCCCTTCCCCTACCCAATGCCGGAAAAACAAAAACTGATTACCTAAGAATACACCCGAAAAATGAATAAAGCACCGTCAACCTTTCTGTACTTTCCTATACTCAAACTAATCTCTTCATAACTCTTTGTTTATAATGATACATAATTGTTGATCCTTTCAGCTACTAATTGTTGATAAGTAGTTCCAATAGCTGTATTCAAAAGGTTTTTTGAAGAACAAATAAAGATATCTTGAGAATATCTTTATAAAAAATCAAGATTTTTCTCACAGGAAACACCGTTAGCAATATTCATTTTTGTCAATCCTGTATAAAACAAAGACAAAACGTGCCTCAGATTCTAGTATGCTCCTAATGATCGATCGCATTAACAATTTCTATGCTAAATCTGACTGGAAAAAATGCCCTTGTTACAGGTATTGCCAATAACCGCTCGATCGCTTGGGGCATCGCCCAACAGCTGCACAAAGCCGGAGCAAACCTGGGTATTACTTACCTGCCGGATGAACGCGGCAAGATGGAGAAAAAAGTCGCGGAGTTGGTAGAACCTCTTAACCCCAGCTTATTTCTTCCCTGTAATGTCCAAGATGACGAACAAATTAAATCTACCTTTGAGACAATCCGCGATCACTGGGGAAAGCTAGATATCCTCATCCATTGTCTGGCCTTTGCTAGTAAAGACGATTTAACTGGAGATTTTAGCCAAACTTCTCGTTCTGGCTTCAACACCGCCTTAGAAATTAGTACTTACTCGTTGGTGCAGTTAAGTGGTGCAGCCAAACCTTTAATGACAGAGGGAGGTAGCATCGTCACTCTGACATATTTAGGTGGTGTCAGAGCAATCCCCAACTACAACGTTATGGGAATTGCTAAGGCGGGGTTAGAAATGAGTGTGCGTTACCTGGCTGCTGAACTAGGACCACAAAATATCCGCGTGAATGCCATCTCCGCAGGCCCCATCCGCACTTTGGCATCTTCAGCAGTGGGTGGGATTTTGGATATGATTCATCATGTAGAAGAAGTAGCACCCCTACGACGCACCGTCAGTCAGCTAGAAGTAGGCAACGCTGCGGCTTTCTTGTGTAGTGATTTGTCTAGCGGCATTACCGGACAAATTCTCTATGTAGATGCAGGATATGAAATTATGGGAATGTGACGCGATAAAGTTAGGAGTTAGGAGTTAAGAGTTAAAAATTCATAACTCCTAACTTCTAACTCTTTCTACTCCCCATGCAAACAACCAATCGCCAAGTTAATTCAAACTACGATCGCTTAACCCAAACCCCTCGGATTGCCACTGTTCACCGCACCACTGGTGAAACTAATGTGCAAGTTACCATCAACCTGGATGGTAGAGGAACTTGCACAGCAGCAACAGGTATTCCGTTTTTGGATCACATGTTGCATCAAATTGCCTCCCACGGGCTGATTGATATAGATGTCCAAGCAAAGGGAGACTGGGAAATTGACGATCATCACACCAACGAAGATGTAGGCATTACTTTAGGGCAAGCTTTTAACCAAGCACTAGGCGACAGAAAAGGTATTGTCCGCTTTGGTAATTTTCTTGCACCACTGGACGAAGCCTTAGTTCAGGTAGCGCTAGACTTTTCTGGACGGCCTCACCTTAGCTACGGTTTGCAAATTCCTACTCAGCGGGTAGGAACCTATGATACCCAGTTAGTGCGAGAATTTTTTGTGGCTTTGGTGAACCATAGCCAGATGACACTGCACATTCGGCAACTGGATGGCATTAATTCCCATCACATCATTGAAGCGACATTTAAAGCTTTTGCAAGAGCAACACGGCTGGCGGTGGAAATTGACCCTCGACGTGCTGGCATAATTCCCAGTTCTAAGGGAGTTCTATGAAGGGAGTCAAATTGGATATTGGATATTGGGCATTGGGCATCGGTAAAACTCTACCCTTGTCTTCGCCAGTCCCCAGTCCTCAGTTCCCGATAATTGACACACAGCTTGGTGATGGTTATTATCAGCCTACCGGGTAATTTTTAATTAATACCAAGCTGATAAATAGTGATTTAACCGAGATGAAGTCTGTTGCAGATGACCCTAATTCTCAACTTAATACGACAGACACTCCGCCAGTAGTCCTAACTTCTGAGTTGCGAAAAGTCTATCGCACTGGTTTTTGGCTAAATCAAAAAGTCGTATCTCTCAAAAACTGTTCTTTAACAGTTTACAAAGGCGAAACCTTTGGGTTGCTGGGGCCAAACGGTGCTGGTAAAACCACTCTTTTAAAATTATTGCTGGGAATTATTCATCCCACCTCTGGACGGGGATCGTTGTTAGGTAAACCAATAGGCGATCGCAGTGTTAAGCAACATATCGGCTATCTACCAGAAAATCCCTATTTGTATGACTATCTCACTGGCTGGGAATTTTTGCAGCTAGCTGCTGGGCTATTCCAAATTCCCCAAAGTGTCCAACGCCAACGTATTCCCCAACTGCTGGAATTAGTGGGTTTATCGCAAGCCGATGCTCGTAAAAAGCTGCTGCGTCGCTATTCCAAAGGAATGCTACAGCGTGTTGGCATGGCACAGGCATTAATTAATGAGCCAGATTTAGTTTTTCTGGATGAACCTATGTCTGGTCTAGATCCAGTGGGACGCTACCAAATGCGGGAAATTATCCTGGCGCTCAAAGCCGCTGGTAAGACGATTTTTTTCAATAGCCACGTTCTGAGTGAAGTAGAACAGATTTGCGATCGCATTGCTATCCTCGCTCAAGGTGAACTAATTTGCTCTGGTTCCCTCAATGAACTCTTAGGCGTAGGCAACACATATCACGTCAAAGGTCAAGGTGGTGACTGGGAAATTCTCAAAAAATGGATACCCACTCTCATATTTGAGCCTGATGGTTCCTGGCACGGTACACTACAAGATGATTACTATGATTTTCTTGCCAGTCTTCGTCTCATGGAAGGTAAAATTATCGCCATTAACTTATCACGTCACTCCCTAGAAGAATTTTTTATTCAACAGATCCAAAGAAAAAACAACTCATTGAATTAGTCTTGTTGCCAAATAGTAAATTGTCGACTGGCTTGAAGAACAAAACCCAAATTCTGCCTTTTTAAGTTCTCTTTGCCAACGCAACCCACAAAAAATAAAATTCCGACATTTTTTCAAGGTTATTTGTATTTATTTAATGAACTTGTTCCTAATTTTAGTAGTTTTTTACTACTCATCGCAGATTTTAAATATCATCAAATTAACTTTGACAAGAAAACTTTATTCGTGACTACTTGATTGTTGGCTAACAGACAATTTCTTGTCAAAACTGGGTTTAGTTGCGTAAATCCTATATTTTTTGATATTGCTCTATTCAAGCAACATTAACTTTAAGCTAACTTCACTAAAAATTTAAGTTCAATAAACAAATTTCCTCCGGAAAATCACACTTTTCTAGGAAAATAAGAGTGTCGGGGAACTTGAATATTTAGGTATAGTCAAAATAAAAATGTTTAGACAGTACTTTATTGATTGTAGTTTCAGAGTCTCAGGTAAATATGCTTAACAAAAGTTTGTCTAAATTCCTAATTCAGCCAGCTGTAGGTATGGCTTTGTTAACTGCTGTCAATGCCGCTGTGTCATCTGCCAGTCTAGCTCAGGGACAACCATTACCACCAACTACACAACCACCAATCACACAAACACAATTAGATACTAATTATTCATTAGGAGGCGGCGATCTCATCCGTGTAAATGTATTTGAAGTACCTGAATATACAGGTGAATACCAAATTCCCCCAGGTGGAGCAATCAACCTACCTTTAATTGGCAGTGTGTCCGTACTAGGGCTAACAACTGAACAAGCTTCTGACGAAATAGCTAGAAGATATGCTCGCTTCCTCAAACGTCCCTTGATCTCAGTCAATCTGTTATCGCCTCGTCCCATCAATATTTTTGTTGCTGGAGAGGTGACACGTCCTGGAGCTTACACTCTAAGCTTGAGCGGTGGCGCTGGGAACAATCCAGGTGTACAATACCCCACTGTATTAGCCGCATTAACAACAGCGCAAGGGGTGACTTTAGCTGCGGATGTGACTCAAGTTCAATTACGGCGTAAGATAGGACGTTCTTCAGAGCAAGCCGTCACCGTCAATTTGAAGGAACTCATTCAAACAGGCAACTTATCGCAGGATATTACCTTACGGGATGGAGACACTATAGTTGTGCCAACAGCAACCAACTTCAGCGTCGCAGAATCTCGCAATATATTTGCAGCTAACTTTGCCGCCAGTCAAACCACGCCCCGTACAGTAACAATTATTGGTGAAGTTAACCGTCCTGGTTCGTATCTTGTCACCCCAGGTAATACAGATAGCCAAGTGGGCGCAACCCCTAACAGTGGCACTGCCAGCCCCACTGGTTTACCAAATGTGACACGGGTAATTCAATTAGCTGGCGGAATTACAGCACAAGCTGATGTTCGTAATCTCAAGCTACGCCGACCTACAAGAACTGGCTCAGAACAATCTATAGATATTAATCTTTGGCAACTGTTACAGAGTGGTGATGCCAATCAAGACATCATTGTGCAAGACGGAGATACGATTGTTATTCCAACGGCAACTGAAATTAATCCCGCAGAAGCTACTCAATTAGCTACCACTACTTTGTCTCCTACGCGCATTCAAGTTGGTGTGGTCGGCGAAGTTAAAAGACCAGGGTTAACAGACGTTCAGCCGAATAGTTCTTTAAATCAAGCGATACTCGCTGCTGGCGGATTTAATGATGCCAGAGCTAGTAGCAGTGCTGTTGATTTGATTCGCCTCAACCCTAATGGTTCTGTCACTAAGCGGATAGTAAAAGTGGATTTCTCAGCTGGGATTAATGAGCAAACTAATCCTATACTCCGTAATAATGATGTTGTGCTAGTCAACCGATCTGGTTCCGCTAAGACTGGCGATACCATCAATACTGTAACTGGACCTTTAGGTATTATCCTTAATCTTCTGAACTTATTCGGACTCTAGTTTAAGAGATAGATGCAAATTGGGGGCGTTGCCCAACCCTCTTCGTCCCTAAAATTGCACTATCCTTTAATCAAAAGCAAGTTACGCATAACAAACGCTCCACAAGGCATCGCTTCTTCCAAATTGCGTTTTATAGAGGCTGTGATACTGGTTAGGACAAATCTGCTATAAATACTCTGACAGCCGTTCTCTTCTAATTTGCCAATGTTCTAAGCTATCTGACCACTTCTATATATCCGTGATTATAATAATTTCAAGTAATATTACCTATAGAGAAATACTGAAAACTTTACAACTCTCACCGTAAATTCTTAATGTGCATTGAGCGGCTTTTGCAATCTTTATTGTAGGTACTCGGATTTCTTATGATAATGAGAATATTTTAGAAAGCAGATTCCGTAAGTACTAGTCCATAACTTATTTTTAGTCATTTAGTGATTCTTATTATCATAAGAATTATTTAAGTAAATTAACTAATTGATGACAGATATACTATTTTAACCACAGAGACCGCGTATACACAGTAGAATGATGTCGAATTGGAAATGACGCCATTTGTACGGTTGCTTGGTGTTCATGGATAGGGTAACTCTGGATACTGATATTTTTTATTCAGTGATCTTATTCAGATGTTTGCGATTTTTTAGAACACAAGCTCAAAAGGTGGTTCAGCCATATTTACGCAAAAATGCGCAGGTTTAAACCTATAAAACCGTGTATAAACTTATAAGTGGCAGTGATACGATCATATCCAATACTGGGTTATTAACTAAGGCTAGAGTTACTGACCTTTAACGATTGAGTTTTTGCAACATACCCTATTTTTTCCCTATGATGATTCATGGTTTCGGTTTTCTCAGTTTGAGCGCATCTCTTGTACTTCCCTGGGCATTAACAGGTCTGGTTCAAGGACAGAAAATAACAGAGTCTTTATTTAAAGATGTTCCGCAGTCATCCACTGTTCAAGAAATACCACTACCTAACCGCAAGCTGATCAGTGGTATTTCAACTGCGACAACATACTATGTTAGTAATAATGGAAACGACAGAAATAGCGGGCTTTCTACCTCATCCGCTTTTAGAACACTCCAAAGGGCAGCAAACCTTACTAATCCTGGCGATACAGTACTGATTATGAACGGGGAATACAAGAATAGACCCCAAGATGGGGCTGTACTAAATATTAAACGTTCTGGAACAGCAAATGCATGGATTAAATATAAAGCATATCCTGGGCATTTTCCAACAATTCAGCACAATACATGGAATGGTATCTTGATTTCCAACAGAGCTTCATATATCGAGATTAACGGGCTGGAGGTCATAGGGAACAATGCTAAAATCGACCGTGATTATGCGATGAGTCAGAAGGATAACGAAGATAATAAGTTTACTAACGGAAATTGCATAAGCATTGGAGAAAAAAACAAAGGTCGTTCTCATCACATAAATATTCTGAACAACAAAGTGCATGATTGTGGAGGAGCAGGTATCTCAGCAACGGAAGCTGATTATGTGAAAGTGGATAATAACACTGTTTTCAATAACTCTTGGTACGCAGTTCATGGTTGCAGTGGCATTTCCATGCTTAACAATTGGAGTTCTGACAACAAGCAGGGATACAAGATATTTGTGACCAATAACAGAAGCTACAACAATCGAATGTATGTTCCTTGGATTGTCCAGAAAAGGATCACAGACGGTAATGGCATTATTGTTGATGTTTCAAAAGGATATAGAGGACGAGTTTTAATTGCTAACAATCTCACCTACAAGAATGGCGGTTCAGGTATTCATTCCCATGATAGTCAGCATGTCGATATTATCAACAACACGGCATATTTGAATCAGCAAAGTCCAGAAATTAAAAAAAAGGCAAAGGGCGAAATTTATGCGGGTTATTCCTCTGATGTCAAAATTTTCAATAACATCATGTATGCTTCTCCTGGTAATGCTGTGAATAGCGATGTGAAGAATGTCAACGTCAGTTATAACTACAATGTTTATTCCAATAACTCGACGATCAAGGTTACAGGATCTCACGATATGATTGCAGATCCAAAGTTTGTAAATGCCTCGGCTCGTGACTTTAGATTGAAATCAACAAGTCCGGCAATTAATAGTGGTTTAAAGTGGAGTAGTTTGACAACCGATTTTCTAGGCAATCCTCGTGTGTCCGGTTATGCACCCGATAGAGGAGCATACGAGAATCGGTAGTAGTTAAAAGTATAGTATTGGGTTGTATGATAAAGTTCTGATTTATACAGAGTTTTTGTCTACAACCCAATTGGAGACGGGCCAGGAAGAGCCATAAGAGAAAACAAGACCCAATAGCACGACTGCTTGAAAAAGAATTCAGCTATTCTGAATTCAGAAGCGGAGCCGGAGACTCCGAAGCTCCGGTCAGAATCAAGACGCGACGCTCGAATACTCGCTACCGCTGCGCTATCAGTCGGGGATTCAGACCCGCCACTACCAAAGTTGACCACTAAATAGGAAAGCGCAGCGTCTCTGGAAAAGAGGATTTAGTGAGGGTCTTAAACCCCTTGATTCATCCGCTCTTTCGTTCAAAATACCCTTCTTGTATTCTGGCGACTGACGCATGTATTCTATTTTGATAAACAAGAAGAATAGAGATGCTGAAATTATGTGCGGCTACCGGAGATATTTGGATGAATAAGGTTTTGTGCATGGAGCAAACTGAGTTACATATATTACTTTCGAGGCTAGCAAAAACCTAATGAATCCAATGAAACTGAAGTGGCAACACCTAAAGAAATCAGACTACCATCCTAAAAATTATTTATAGCTCCTAATATAGCGTTTCCTATACTAGTGAAGATATACCTTATCAGATGTAGGAGCGCTATATAATTCTAAGTCCGGTTAATTACTTATTCTTTAAAACTTCTTGCGTCTTTGCATCAGTCTTTATTAATAAATATTTATCCGAACTTGATGTAACTCCTAAAATAATTTTTTGGAAGCTTTATTTCTTCGCCAGTCCCTTAAGCTCTTTTGTCAACTCTCTTGGTTTAAAATATTCGTGAGAATGATATCGATAACTACTAGATTCATTTTTATCAATGACTCCGTTGACTACTAAACCTAAAACGTTGTAGTTGGATCTCTCTAATATCTCTTGAGCAGCATTAGCACTGTTGGAATCAATTACTCCAGGTCGGGCTACTAACAAAATACCATCAGTCATTTGGCTTAAAGTCAAAGCATCGGCTGCCAAAAGTAGTGGAGGGGCATCAATAATTACAAAGTCATATTTATACTGAGACGAGAAATTCTCAATGAGTGATGCCATCCGTTTTGAGTCAAGCAAAGCAAGTGGGTTGGGAGGTCTAACTCCAGCAGTTAAAACATCAAGGTTGTCCATTACCTTAGATACGGCAATGTCAAATTCAGCCTGACCTACAAGAACCTCGCTCAAACCAACTTCATTGGTTAGTTGCCAGAGATGATGCTGAGAAGGAACTCGCATATCTGCATCGATTAGTAAAACTTGACGTCCTAGTTGAGCGATCGCTGCTGCCAAATTAGCTGAAACTGTAGACTTGCCTTCTTTAGGAACTGCGCTAGTAATCACAATGGTTTTGAGCAAATTATCTGAACTTAAGAATTTCAGATTTGCTTGAATCATCCGGTACATTTCGCTCGTTAAAGAGTGGGGAGTATCCCTTACAGCAATTGTTTGAGATATTGATTCTGCATTTGAATAACGGGAACGAAGCTTTTTAACAGACAAAGGAACAATTCCTAACAAAGTATATCCAAATACATCTCTAATTTCTTTAAGTGTTTTTAGAGATCTATCTCTCATAGCGAGAAAAAGTACAGTTGTGGTAGCAAAAAACAAACCGAACATGACTCCTAGCACCAAAACAATTATTGTTTTGGTTAATGTAGGATCTTCGGGCACTAAAGCCTGAGCAATAATCCGGGAACTAGGTGTATTTGTATTTTCAACTAACTGTAGCTCTTGAACCTTTTTCAATAGAGTTTGATAGGTTGATTCTGCAACTTCAACTTTCCGTTCCAACTCTCGCTGGTTTTGTGCAAGCTGGGGTATGAGTTTCACCCGCTGTTCGTAGCTAGCACGAGAATTATATAGAGAGGAGAGTCTTTGAGTTAAGCCAAAACGTTGTATTTCTGATTGTAAAAAGTTTTGTATCAGGCTTTGTCTGAGCTCTCCAATCTGCAATAGGCTTTGGGGAACTTGTGTTTGATTGCCAATAGTCTGACCAACTTGTTGTTGCAGGAGAGATTTTAAATTAGCTTTTCTTGCTTCTAGGTTAATAATTATAGGATTATCATCTAGAAAACGGCTGCGCTCAACCGCTAACTGCCGATCTGTCTCTTGGAGTTGTGTAAGAATTCCCTGTACTGCTGGTGACTGACTAAGAGCACTCACAGCGATCGCTTCCTGAGAATTTAGCTCTACTTTCTGCCGTAGTTGATTGGTTTGGGCATTTACCTCATCCAGTTGAGCTTTGACAGTATTCATCTCATTATCTAGATTTCCAATAGTCGCAACAGCTGACTTTGTCTCCTCTGATAAATCTGCAATCTGATGCTTTTGTTTAAATATACGTAGCGCTACTTCTGCATTATTAACAGCAGCTTGAGTTGTAGGAAGTTGCTTAGCCATAAACTGACGAGTTGCTCCTGCCTCAGAGCGATTTGTCAGAATATCATTTTCTAAATAAAACCTCATAATTGTGTTGACTACTGCCGCTGCTTCTTCAGGATCGTGACTTCTATAAGCAATACGCAATACATCTGTTCCACCAACAATTTTTAGGTTTAGGACTTTTTGTAGTTCTTTCACCTTCAGAGGTTCACCTTCGTTGTCTTTGAGTTGTAGTTTGTCTATTGTCCGTTGCAATAAAGCTGGGGAAGAAATAACTTCTATCTGACTGCTTATGGGATTTTGAGTTGCTACCAATGGTTTCAAATCTCCTGAGTCTCCTCCTTCAGAGGTGCCAGGGGAAAGATTATTGCCTGCTACTTTAAAACTGGGAACTCTGAATAACAGTTTTCCTTCTGCTTCATAGTCTGGCTTCAGAAATTTTGTAGATATTGCACTCAGAATAACTGTCGCCACAAATATACTGAAAGCGGGTAGCCACCACCGTTTCAATATCAACAAGTAACGATTAAGGTCTAAATCAATAGATTCTCTAGATTCCATAGATTTTTCTGACATAAATCTTCCCAAGTACAGGTCTTAAGCAAGAAACTAAAAATTGACTTAGAACAGTCACAAACCAGTGCAATTGACAATACTGATTATGTATAATTTTACAATATAAAATATAGTATAGACCAATACGGTTCAGTTAGGGCTTAACTCTTTATCAAAATCATTTTTTTACGAACCGCCAAAGACGCAAAGACAAAGAAGCAATAAATGCTTAACTGTCTTGTAGTATAGAGTATTTAAGTTAAAAATTTAGTCCCTATTTGGTGCAAATGTGTACCTTTCTTCAGCAAAAAATTTGTTATTTTTGGGATTTTAGGTGGGTTAACTACGTCCTAACTATAACTGCCATCCCATAAATCAACCCAACCCTTTAATAACAGGACGTTTAATTAAAAGTTTTTTACATTAGCCATTAACCATTAATATTCAAATTTCTCTCTGAATTATCAAAGGCTTGATTTTTTACTTGGATATTATACGGCTATATTCTTTGTTAGAGCAACTATCTTAGCCAAAGGCAAAATTTCAAAATCAACTAAAAAACTCGACTTTTAGTCAGTTTGTAATTTTTGACCATAAACATCTATTCATTACTCAATCCAGTTACTTAGTATAGTAATTCTGAAAGTTAAAGCAGCTACCTACTTTGCCAAACTTTATCGTAAGCATCTAACAGTTTTGGAGCTTGATATTGCCATTCAAGAATCTCCTCCATTCTGCGTCGCCCCTCGGCTCCGAGCTTTTCTCTACGTTCAGGAAAATCTAGAAGTTCTAGAATTTTCTCGGCAAATTCCACCTCATCGTTAGGCTTGGCATAAAGAGATGCTTCTTGTGCAGAACGTCTTCCCTCTCGCAAATCAAACTGGACAATTGCTTTTCCCATTGCCATATATTCAAGGATTTTATTCATGGTGCAGTTTTCGTTATAAGCAGATGTTGGAGAAGGCTCTACACACACGTCGCAGCTGGAAAGCCGCTCTAAGAGCTCTTCACCTTGCTTAAATCCTGTAAATTCTACAAACTCATTCACTTTTAACTCTTTAGATAAGTCCTTAAGCTTTTCTGCCATAGGTCCACTACCAATTAGCATAAAGTGAATATCAGAGCGATTTTTTTTGTGGACAATGTAATATACCATTCTTAGGAGATAATCAATACCCTCTGGTTCTCCCATGACACCCATGTAACCTATCAAGTAGTTTCTACTTCTACGGTAATTAGGGTTTGGAGGCATTCGGCGAAAGCGCGAAAGATCAGGCGCACTACGAACTACAAATACTTTATCGGGTTTCTTGTGCCCACGGTTAAGAGCTACCTCTCGGTGTGACTCGTTCGTTGAAATTACCATGTCTGCTGTCGCATAGGTCAAGCGTTCAGCCCAGCGTAATGCATGATAAAAAATATCGCGCCGCCGGTACTTAGCTTCATACATTTCAGGACTGAGGTCATGATGATCGAAAATAATAGATATACCATGAAATAATTTAAACCATGCTGCTACCAAGAAAAGTAAATCGGGCGGATTACAAATATGTATGACATCAAAACCACGCTCTCGCCATACCCTTTGAGCTAGACGGAATTGCCAGTTAATCGCCCAACTGTACTCTCGGAGATAACCAATGACAGAACTTTCTTCCGGTGGTAGAGGATGACGGTAAATGTGAATCTGCTCAATAATTTCGTAATCTTTTTCAAAGCCATTACCTGTAGGTGAAATTACACTAACTTCATACCCAGCTTTTTGCAAAGTAGTTGCTTCCATCCATACCCGTCTATCAAAGGGAACTGGGAGGTTTTCAACGATAATTAGTACTTTCTTCGGTGATGCCATAATAATTTCTAATTTTTAATTAGTTTAGTAAGTAATTATTCACTCACTCGGAACAATGGTCGAAACCCGGAATTTATGGGTGATAGGCAGGGAAATGTAAAACGTTACTTTAGTAAAACACTCACTTGCCAAGTCTAAAATATACCTTATTTATGGAACCTATATTCATACTTGGCGAAACTGGGTTAAACAATAAGTATGCATATCTACATCATAATAGCTCTCAGTTTTGCTGTTACTAGCTGGTTACAGTTATATTGATTAATCATCTGATTTTTACTTCATCTTTACATTCTGACTGAGAAAGATGCCGCCACATAGAGTATCCAAGTTAAACTATTTGATTCCACCAAGTTAGACTCAGTGAGGCTAGATAAAAGTATATATGTCATGTGTATAAGTGGCCAAATATCAAATGCTGTTTTGCTACTACGCACCCAAGCAAATCCTTGCAGATAACTGCGCCAAAATCCAAAAAAGAAGACTCCTAACCCTAAAAGACCCAAATCAAGACAAAGAGCCAGATAACCATTGTGAGGGTGGTTTGGCGTCCATGCCGCTGCAAGCCAAATATCAGCAGATTCGCCATTCCATCCTTGCCAGAATCCACCATAACCGTAACCAAGCCAAGGATGTTTCCAAATCTTATCAATTACTAATGGCCACAATTCTGTTCGACCCGTCAGTGTCGCATCTTTACCAATTGCACCGAACAGGATATCAGGGTTACTAGACAACCAAAAATATAAACTTTGGCTGATAGTCGCCATCATTATTAGGGTTGGTACAATGAACTGGTAAGACCAACGCCAAATTTGAAAAATAAAAAATGCCAATATTATAATTAATAGATTAACTAGAGAGGAACCGGAAGCGGAAAGCCGTAAGAGTATTATTGACAAGCTAAACGCTACCCAAAAAAGCCAATTACGTCTTTGAGTTTGATAACCAAGGATAAAAAAAGTCATACTACTCGTTACCATTCTTGCTCCCAGACCGTTTTTGTGCGTGAATACTCCACGCCACTTTGAGCCATCGAAATCGCTCTGTATTCCGTATTTAGGCAAAGCTATGGCAAAAACAAAACTGAGTATTATAATAATTGCAAAGTTCCAAGCAAGTAAATGTAACTGCTGTCTTAAGCTATATCGCGAAGCAAAATATAATCCAAATAAACTGGAATTAATAAGGGAAAAACTATTTTTTAATGTTGTTGATGGTTCAAAAGACCAAATAATAGAAACAGCTGACAATAAAATTAAAGAATAAAGCCAAAAGTCTTTTCTAAGGAAATAAAGAGTTTTTTTCCAACGCAAAACTAGTAGTATTACGGTAACTGCGTAGATTAAGGAATAAATAATCCGAATCCCAGAGCTATCAATTTCTACTAAATCGCTCTGTCCAGCTCCTCCTGACAGTACGAGAACAAAGATTGCCCCTGAATACATCAGCAAGCTCAAAATGGTGAATACCTGTTCAGTAACAATTAGTATTTTCCGCATAATAAATTAACTAATATTTATTTTGCATATTTATTTCTTGATAATAAATTTGAGCTGTTTGAGCAGCAATATTTGACCAATTTAAATCTTCCTGACAACGAGCTAATGCCGCAGTTTGCATACGTTGTTGCAAGTCGCGATCGCTTAACAAATAAATAATGGCATTAGCTAAAGATTGGACATCACAAGGTGGAACTAATAACCCATCTTTTTTATGCTGAATTATCTCACTTAATCCCCCTACTTCAGAGGCTACAACCAGTGTTCCTATCCCATAAGATAAAGCTGCTACACCACTTTGAGAGGCTTCTATGTATGGTAGAACTGTTACCGTACTGCGTTGAAATAGATTACTTACTTCTTCAAGGGGGATAAAGTCATTGATAATTTCGTAGCGTTTCTCATCATAACCATTAGGGAAATATTGTTTTATGTTTTCTCCCCGGCCAGCGATAATTAGCTTGACTTCAGGTATACGTTCAGCAATTAAAGGCATAGCCTGAAGTAAATATTTCAATCCTTTATAGGGCCAGATGCGTCCAAAAAATAGTAATGTATTTGGATCGCGAGTCTGACTATTGTGATTACCCCGACGCTTATACAAACTACCAAGTTCCCCATGTGGTAAAACATTGACTCGCTCTTGAGGTATACGGAATTGTTCAATTAGAATTTTTTTTAGTTGATGAGTATGAACAATCAATTGTTGGGAACGGTAGAAGGCAATACGCCTGGTATACTCTGAACCGAATACAGTCATGCTATCTCCTGGGTGACGGAATATATCATGGATAGTTGTCACCAGTGGTGGCATTTTGTTGAGTAACAGTGTCCAATCATACCAAGGATCATTAGTTTCTTGCACATGCAAAATATCTGGCTTTATGTCTTTGATAATACGCATCATCGCGTACATAGACAATAGATTACGCGGATCGCGAATCCGTGGTTTTTTAAAGGTAATCACGCGGATACTGGAATCAAGAACATTGCTGCATACATTTGAGACTTTTTCCGGGTGAATAAGCGTTAAATCAACATATTTAACCAAATTGTTTGCTAATTCAATAGTGTAATCTTCAAAGCAAAAATGTAATAAAGCAACTTTAATCATAATTAAAATTATATTCTCGCTCAATTTTGATGAGTTAATGGTAAAAATCTATCTTCAACAATTACTACTATTTTAAAAATTTTAGCCATAAAAAACGAAACCCGCCAAATGCACCAATACCTAAATAAATCACAAATAAAGAATAGGCACAAGTTGCAATGATTAGAGTAAATATAAAATCTAAGTTAAGTTTTTGTAATAATATTAATATAGGTAGCATCACAATGGTTATTATTAACGGACGGCACAATATTCGCCATAAATTTAATGAAAATAAGCGAGTATAGGTGAAATATATATACTGGATAAAACCAAAAATAGTCATTAATAATGCTATTAAAGCTGCACCTATTAACTGATAGTGCGAAACTAATACCACACCTCCCAAACTCCCTAATGTAGTGGTAATAACTACTTCACGTAGGTTCACTATCTCGAAACCATTGGCTACAAGTAAATAACTCAGTGAGCGTGTAAACGGCAAGAAAAGGAGTGATGCAGCGGCTAAACTAAGAGCTATATTTGCTTCAGCAAAGCTAGTATTATAGATAAAAACTAATAAATCTTTGCCAAACAATAAGATTCCAAGGTATAACGGCAATGCAATGATTAATAAAATTTCGATAATATGTTCAGCTATCTGCCTCTGCTTGTCCCGTCCTTGCTCTACTGCCTTTGAAAATCTTGGAAATATTGCTAAAATTATACTATTAGCAATAATCAAAAAGGGTTGTAGTAACTGTGCTATTCCGCCAAATAGACCTACTAAAAGTTCATTTCCTAATAATGAAAGAATCAATATTTGAATTCTGCCACTAACTACAGCCATTGCTTCAATAGCAAAAAATGTCCGCGCCTCTTTAATTGTATTAAAGACAAAACTTCTATCAATCTGCCATTGTATTTTTACTAAAGGGATGATAAAAATCCATTGAATTATCAAAATTAGTATTTCTGAAAAAAATTGAATCGCCCCCAAATATTCAATTCCATATTTTAGTTGCATCGCCCAAATCATTATTATTAGGCGTAGGATATAAATCGGTACTGTAGCGATCGCTATCAGATGCATTTTTTCTTTAGCTTGAAAAATTGCCTCTGTGATATTAGAAAGCGCAAAAGGAACGATCGTTAAGCCCATTATGTAACAAACAGTCGAGGTCTTGGAACTATAGGGAAGCAAAAACACTACAATTACCAATGCCGCATAACTAAAGAAACTAAATATTAACTGTAGCCACGTACCACTCATTAGATAGACTGGTGTTTTTTGTGGCTCACGAGCTAGTTCTCTAGTAAATAATGTCTTTAGCCCTTGTGAGGCAATGCCCACAAAGATCAAATAGTAGCTATATGCGAGTAGATACTGCCCTAAAGCCTCAGTTCCTAAAGTACGAGCAATAGAAGCGGTTAATACAAATGCTGTAATGCTTTGTGCTAACCGATTGAGTATCATTGAAAGGGAATTACTTATGAATTTGAACTTTTCTACCATTCTTGTAATTCTTAATTCAGCTTAATTTATTCATTTTGAGTCACCATGATTTTTTTGGATAGATCCTTATAAATAAAAGAAGTTTTTTAGATCCTCCTCAAACAGGTAACTAATCAGCAAGGTAGAAAAATCTAAATTTAATCCGCTATCAACTAAACTGTAGACTGCACTGCAATACTTTTATCGATACGTAACTTAGATTCTGTAATCATGAACCTGTACAGCTATGATTTTCTTTTTTAGTAAGCACCATCTTTTTTCAAAACCACCATAACTGTTTTAAGGAGAATTTCAAAGTCTAAAGCAAGTGACCAATTTTCGATGTAGCTCATATCCAGATGAATCACTTGTTCAAAATCTAAAATATCAGATCGACCTGATACTTGCCAAAGACCTGTAATACCAGGCAAAACTTCATGTCGAATAAAATGATGTTCAGAAAACTTATCAACGTCTCTAGTAGGTAAAGGGCGAGGACCTACTATACTCATTTCTCCAAGGATAACATTAAAAAGTTGAGGCAATTCATCTAAGCTGTAACGACGGAGAAACTTTCCAACCCGGGTAATACGAGGGTCGTCTTTTATTTTAAAGATAATTCCATCTTTTGTTTCATTTAAAGCTTCTAATTCCTTCTGTAATGTTTCTGCATCAGACCGCATAGTTCTGAATTTCCATACTTTAAACTGTTGTCCATGTAAACCTATACGAGTTTGCCTGTAAAATACTGTCCCAGAAGAGTCAAGTTTTATAGCTATAGCTATAGCTATATAAATCGGGAATGATAACATTACAAACAAAGTCGCCAAACAAAAATCACAAATACGCTTTATCCAAAAATCTTTACCTGTAATTATCGGGCAATCCAAACTCAGACAAGGCATTCCCCCTATCTTATTAAATTCTATGTTTCTATAAATTGGTTTTAATTCCATCGGTAAGATATGTACTTGAATCCCAGATGCTTGAAATAACCAGCACAAAAACATTCTATTTTTTAGAGCATCCCAAGATATAAAAACTTCTGTTACACCTAATTCATTAAGTTGACTCAATGTTTGTTGACGTTTATATCTGTCTAATGAGTTAGCATTTGCCGTTCCAGAGACAATATAATGCTTTTCTTTTTTTATAAAGCTAGCAATCTGTTCGCGCTCTTGAGGATCGCAAATAATGAATACAGAAGAACGAACGATTTTTTTCTGCTTACGCAAATACTCAAGAGTAACATTTACAGCATATCTACCAGTGCAAATAAATAATATACTTAGCAACCAAGATAATAATATCAATCTGGAGCTTGTGATATCAACAACTGGCTTATACAAAGAACAAACAAGGAGTATTAATCCATGAGCAAAAGTTAACGATTTGATAATATTCCAATAGTCATAGCGTTTTTGACCTTCTCGATAAATACCTTGGAGAGCTAGCGATCCGATTTGAATTCCAATAGTTATTAAAATCGGGAAATATTGACTCGGTACATACCAAGAAAGATGTTCAGAAGAAGATTGATATCCAGCAAAAACCCAAGCTAAGGACAACAAAGTATAATCTACTAAAAACAATGTTGTTAATCTTAGCCACCACGAACCCTTGCGTACCCTGACAAATGCAGATGCACGTAAATCTAAAGATACTTCACTCAATTTATTTGTTGCAATGCTTTGATTACTCATAGTTTAGTAATGCCTGGTATCGTTAAAAAATTTATGAAAACCTACTATATAATCGGGATATCCTAACTCACGCTCACGTTTTTATTTCAAAGAAAGTTGGTCTTTATAACCTACTATTGAACTTTTTTTCAGACTAACTTATAAGTTCTTTATTAAAAGCATATTCCAGAATTTATTTAAGTGTAACTACTACTCTAGACTTAACTTTTGTTGACATGATAACATCCATCCTGTTTCGTACGGAAATTTCTAGCTTTGATGCTAAAGCAAAGGGGATAAGGATTTGTTGGTAAATAACTTAGTATGTTTAAATAACATTCCTGACATTAACAATCAACTTGGTCAGGTAAACAATATTAGTATTTTTAATGTACGTGTACAAAATAATTGGACTGTATTAGCAGAATTAACCCTCTTTTGCCAATTTTACCAGAGAAGAATCTTTAGTTTTTAGGGACTTTAGCAACAAGGCTATTTAAATAAACAAATTATAGATAGCGATCGCATAACCTATAATTTTGCTTAAAATTTAGGATAGACATAATGTACTTTTCTCCCTAGAGTGACAAAATAGGTATCGCATCGCAGATGTACGCTTTATACTTTATAACAGAGATATAGTTACATCTCTTTCTTTATAAATTACTTTAGCATGTTTGCTTATACTATTTTAGTTTTGATTAAAAGCTTCTTTGTTTCTTTACGCATAATTACTTATTAACAAAAATTACACAATTAACATATAACGAAATGCATCAAAAAGTTGATTAACGTTACAAAAATTTACATAAACCAATATTGTGATTTAACTTGGGTCAGTTTCATGGGTACATTTAAAAGAATTAGTAATCAATTAATGATAATTATTAACAAGTAAACTTAAGTTCAATAATGTATGTCTAATATCTGTAAGTCTTACAGTATCTTCATTCTAAACATTTTCACCTCCTGAGAGAGTCAATTTTTTGATATATCCTAGATTTAGATTTTAGACCGCTCTAATTCTTGTCTATTAAAAATTGAGGGTTTAGGCACGGTCATATCACCGTCAAAAAATTAACATTTGACTTGCTGCAAGTAATTATTTATAGCCAAAAACCTTGAATAAGTTTTCCCTCTAAGAAAAAGCAAGGATTTTAATGTATTTTATATCACACTTCTTGGAATGTTAATTCTATGTGCAAGACTTTTACTTTATGTATGCTTTATATAGTGAGATGAAACCGTGCTGATAATGGTTTCACTGAGTCGGCATAACGGTCTTTCGTCAATCTTGGTGAAAATTAATGATTTTTTGTCATCTCAGTTAACGAAAAATCAACCTTTCAACCTAAACTCATGGAAGAACAATAAGTAAAAAAGGATAAATAAAGATGAATGAGGCTAAAATCCTATTTTTTTCAGCTTTTTGCCTTTTTGAACTTTTGAGACTTGGGGCAAAGTGCTCCAACGTCGGAAGTCAACGATTAAACTTCTCTTTGCCCCTTCTTGATTCTAATGACAATTTTTTACACCGAGTTGAGCTTACTTAAGTCTTTTAGCAAATCCGATGGTAGCTTTACACTATTTTTACATATCAATAAATACAATGAAGATTCTGTAATGATGATTTTCCCATTAGGCAAACTTTCGTAAAAAAGTATAGAGTATTTTTAGATATTGTATATTCAATTATACACTCTCAAAAAAAATTGTTTTTTAATGAAAGGTAAAGTAAGCAAATTATTGTTGCCTACATTTTTCATCTTTAGTTAACAGTTAATAAATTGAGTACAAATGGAGAAATAAATTATTATACGCGATAATCAATTGATTATATAAATGTATAAAAACATCTTTTTTTACATAGAAATATTATATAATAACTAGCCTGGATACTAGGAGCAGAAGCGACAACATTTTATTAGAATAGTGGCATTTTGCCATTTTACAGCTAAAGAGGCTTTGTTTTTGTATTCCCATACTCATAGCCTCAAGGCGTTAATTTGTAGCCTCACATAGGATTTGTACATATATAACAATAAATAATAATTTAAAAAATTGGATTTCCTGATGGAGCCGATAAATAAAAAATGCAGATAAATAGCCAAACTTCAGAATATAAGAAAAATATTCCGTTAGATACCTTAACTCCCATCATAGGCACTCAAGTTTTACAGGAATGGAATGACACCCAAGTAGTTCATCATCAGGATCTGTGCATTCATCAAATGTTTGAGATGCAAGTAGAGCGATCGCCCCAAGCAATTGCGGTGGTATGTGAAAATACACAACTTACTTATCAGCAGCTAAACCAACGGGCGAATCAACTAGCGCACTACCTACGTGCTTTAGGCGTTGGCCCAGAAGTTCTGGTGGGTATTTGCCTGGAGCGCTCCTTAGAGATGATTGTAGGACTGCTGGGAATCCTCAAAGCTGGAGGCGCTTATGTGCCTTTAGATCCAGCATATCCTTCAGAACGCTTGGCCTTCATTTTGGAAGACACTCAGACACCAGTATTGTTAACCCAAGAAAAATTGGTCAAGAACCTACCACCGCATCAGGCGCAAGTGGTTTGTCTGGATTCAAACTGGCAAGGGAATATTCAAAACATTCAAGAAAATCCTGTAAATGAGACAACCACTGATAATCTCATCTACGTAATCTATACATCTGGCTCTACAGGACAACCCAAGGGTGTAACAATTCCTCACCGTGGTATCTGCAATCAACTCCACTGGAAGCAAACAACTTTTGGATTAACTCACGCAGACAAAGTTTTACTGACTATTTCTTTTAGCTTCGATCCCTCAGTATGGCAGATATTTTGGCCATTGTGCTTTGGGGGGCAATTGTTCATAGCTCGCCCTGGTGGACATCAAGACACAGCCTACCTTGTGAAAGTGATTACTGAGCAGCAAATCACAGTTCTGGCTTTAGTGCCTTCCATACTGCGTGTCTTATTGGAAGAGAGGGGAATTGAGAATTGCCGATTCATCAGACACATTACCTGTGGTGGTGAAGCTTTACCTGGCGAACTTATAGAACGCTTCTTTGCCAAACTGAATTTGAACAATGTTTTACATAATTGTTATGGGCCGACAGAAGCTTCCATTGATACCACTTTCTGGACTTGCCAGCGCGAGACTAATTATGCTATTGCTCCCATTGGTCGTCCAATTACCAATGCAGAGATTCACATCCTTGATGAAAATTTGCAGCCAGTGCCTATTGGTGAATCAGGTGAACTGCACATTGGCGGTATTGGTCTAGCGCGAGGCTATCTTAAGCGTCCAGAATTGACCACAGAGAAGTTTATTTTTAACCCTTTTAGCTCTGAACCTGGGGCACGACTTTACAAAACTGGGGACTTGGCACGTTATTTGAGCGACGGTAATATCGAGTTCCTTGGTCGGATTGACGACCAAGTTAAAATACGTGGCTTCCGAATTGAATTAGGAGAAATTGAAGCCATATTAGCTCAACATCAGGCACTGACGCAGACTCTAGTCATAGCCAGAGAGGATGTGCTTGGGGACAAGCGACTCGTGGCATATATTGTTGCTAATCCAGAGCAAATTCCTAGTCAGGCTGAATTGCGTCACTTTTTGGAAACTCGGTTGCCTGAATACATGGTGCCTGGTTTCTTTGTATTTTTGGACATTCTACCATTAAATCCCAACGGTAAGATAGACCGCCGCGCCTTACCTGCACCGGATACATCTGATATTAGGCTGTCAACTAACTTTGTTCCACCTCAGAATTCCATAGAAGAAGTCTTAGCTGGCATTTGGGCAAAAGTTTTGCGTCTCGAACAAATAGGCATCGACGACAATTTTTTTGAATTGGGAGGTCATTCACTGCTGGCGACTCAAGTGATGTCTAGGGTTCGCCAAGCTTTTCAGATAGAAATACCGTTGCAACTATTATTTGAGCATCCCACGATCGCTACTTTAGCTCAAGCGGTCGCTCAAAACCAAACTCCAGAAAACGATCCCCAAAATCAGACCATTCTCCAAATAGCCAACCGAGAATCAGCCCCTTTATCCTTTGCCCAACAGCGAGTCTGGTTTTTGGAGCAGTTGGAACCCAATAGCCCAGCGTATATCGTCTCCAATGCACAGCGCTTAACGGGCAAGTTAAATCTGGGTGTATTGCAACAGTCACTAGATGCGATCATTGTCCATCATGAGGCATTACGAACCAACTTTATTACATCATCTGATGGTAGCCCCATACAAGTAATTGGCACGCCTCGGCCAGTGGAACTTAAAATCATTAAGGTAACAAAAGATCAAGTAGAATTTTTCCTCAATCAAGAGGTGCAACGCCCCTTCAACTTAGAATCTGACTTGATGTTGCGAGCTACTTTGCTCCAAGTAGACGAACAGGAGCATATACTCTTGTTAATGATGCACCACATCGCCTCGGATGGCTGGTCAATCGGTATTCTCTGGCAGCAGTTAACAGCGCTCTATGAAGCCTTTTTAAGCAGTAAGCCTTCTCCCTTGGCAAAATTACCCATTCAGTATGCCGATTTTGCTGTGTGGCAGCACCAATGGCTATCAGGTGAAGTACTTTCCAGGCAAATTAACTATTGGAAAACCCAATTAGCAGGTGCTAATACTGTACTGGAATTGCCTACAGACCGACCACGGTCACCAGTGCAAACTTACCAAGGAGCAGCCCAATCTCTGATGCTACCACAGACTTTGAGTGCATCACTCACAGAACTCTCGCATCAGGAGGGTGTCACTCTATTCATGACATTGCTGACGGTCTTTGGGACAATATTGCACCGCTACACTGGGCAAGAAGATATTCTCATTGGTTCTCCCATTGCCGGACGTAATCGTTCTGAGATTGAAGGGCTAATCGGATTTTTTATTAACACCGTTGTTTTACGGACTGATTTTGCTGGCAACCCCAGTTTTCGGTCAGTGCTAAATCGAGTTCGCCAGATGGCATTAACTGCTTATGCCCATCAAGATATGCCCTTTGAGAAATTGGTAGAAGAACTGCAACCAGAGCGAGATACCAGTCGCAACCCACTGTTTCAAGTGTGGTTTAATATGCTCAACTTAAGGGACATCCAACTGGAACTACCTGGAGTGGCTATAGAACCAGTCTCGATCCTAGAAACAGCTTCCAAGTTCGACTTAACCCTTTACGTTACAGAACAAAATCAAGGAATCCAACTTGATTTAGTTTACAACACCGATCTGTTTACTTCAGAACGGATGATGGAAATGCTTCATCAATTCCATCACTTGCTAAATCAAATTGTTGCTGCTCCAGAGAGGCAAATTAGTTTATATTCCCTGGTGACACCAGAAGCGCGACCTTTACTACCACAGCCAATGGCGATTCTGCCAGAACCACGGTATGAATTGACGACAACAATGTTTACCTCTTGGGTAAATCGTACTCCAGAACATTCATCACTTCGTCAAGGATTTCGTACTTGGAATTATAGGGAATTGGGCAAAATCGCTCAAACCTTAGCACAGGTTATGTTATCTCACGGAGTAGAGCGGGGAGATGTCGTAGCCGTGTTTGGGACACACAGCTTTGGGCTAATTGCCAGTATGCTTGGCGTACTCTTGAGTGGCGGTGTACTACTCACCCTCGATCTGAAACTTCCTAGCCAACGCCAGCGGCTGATGCTACAGGAAGCTAAAGCTAAATACATATTATATATTGATGGTCAGCGTCGAGAAGACGAAAATATAGGGGAGTCTTTAACTAGCATTTGTGTCAACCCAGACACAGGAGAAGCCATAAATTCAAGCAAAAAGAGCATTGAAGCCGTAAATCTACCTGAAATTACTGCCGACGATGCAGCTTATATTTTCTTTACTTCCGGCACTACTGGTGTCCCGAAAGGGGTGCTGGGATGTCATAAAGGGTTGGCGCATTTTCTGAACTGGCAGCGACAGACCTTTGAAATTAATCAGCAAGACCGTGTTGCCCAATTAACTGGTCTTTCTTTTGATGTCGTTCTTAGAGATATTTTCTTACCTTTAACTAGTGGTGCAACCCTCTGTTTGCCAGAAGAAGGCGATAATCTAGAACCGACTCGAATTCTGCGTTATTTGGAAAATGAGCAAATTTCTGTACTTCATACAGTTCCTTCGCTGGCGCAATTATGGTTAGCAAATGTGCCGTCAGGAGTCTCTTTACGTAACTTACGTTGGTTATTCTTGGCTGGAGAACCTCTGAAAGAAACCCTTGTACTTCGGTGGCGGGATGCTTTTCCCGAATCAGGTGAAATTATTAATCTCTATGGACCGACAGAGACAACTTTGGCAAAATGTTATTATCAAGTACCTGTTGAGTGTACACCAGGCATACAGCCAGTAGGATTGCCGTTGCCTCAAACCCAAGCACTAGTTTTGACACCAAATCACCAACCATGCGGTATCGGTGAACCAGGCGAGATTGTAATCCGAACTCCATTCCGCAGTTTGGGTTACATCAATGCCCAACAAGAAAACCGTTCTCGGTTTGTCAAGAACCCTTTTCGGAATGATCGCCAGGATTGGCTTTATTATACAGGCGATCGCGGATGCTATCGTCCAGATGGCTCTCTAGAAATTCTCGGTCGCCGAGATCATCAAGTCAAGATCCGGGGGATACGCATTGAGCCAGGGGAAATTGAAACGGTGTTAGCCCAACACCTAGATGTACTCCAGACTGTAGTCATTGCCCGTGAAGATGTTCCCAGCGATCAACGTTTGGTGGCTTACATTATACCGAATCAAGACTCAGCAATTGCGATTACTGATATCCGGTGCTTCCTCTCGACAAAATTGCCACAATACATGCTACCTTCAGCTTTTGTCGTGCTGGACACCATGCCTTTAACCCCCAATGGCAAGGTAGACCGACGTGCCCTACCTGCACCAGACTTATCGAGGCAAGAGCCAGAAGCCACCTTTGTTGCTCCCCGCAATCAAGTGGAACGCCAGTTAACTCAGATTTGGGAACAAATTTTAGGTGTCCAGCCCATTGGCGTTAGGGATAACTTCTTCGAGCTAGGAGGACATTCTATCCTAGCAGTAAAACTGTTTTGGCAAATTGAAAAGACATTTAATAAAAACCTGCCTCTTGCTATTCTTTTCCAGTCAGGGACTGTAGAGGCTCTAGCCAAAATAATCTGCCAAGAAGAAGATTTAACAAAAAACTCGGCTTTAGTAAATACCTTAGACCAATCAAAATCTAGCTGGTCATCCCTGGTAGAAATTCAACCCAACGGTTCCAAGCCACCTTTTTTCTGTATTCACGGGCTGGGTGGAGAAGTCTTATGTTTCCGTGAATTGGCATTGCATCTGGGGACAGAACAACCATTTTACGGATTACAAGCACGGGGGCTAGATGGAAAACACCCTCTTCATACCCGCATTGAAGATATGACAGCGCACTATATTCAAGAAATTCAGACCCTTCAACCTCATGGTCCTTATTTTCTCGGAGGTTATTCCTTTGGGGGTACAGTTGCCTTCGAGATGGCTCGACAACTCCAAGAGCAAGGCGAACAAGTAGGCATTTTAGTTATGCTTGATAGTTGTCGTCCAGGATATAGCTGGCAGGCGCCATTTCTCAAGCGAGTTTTTTTGCATTTAAATAATATTGTTCAACAAGGGCCTAACTACCTTTGGCAAAAGGTTGTGAGATGGAGCTATTGGCGTAAGCAAGAACTGCAAAATACATATAACCGTTATCTGGAAGACGTACTTCATGTACCTGAAACTGACAAGCATTTAAAGGTTATAGATACTAACACTCAAGCCATCAGTGACTATATTTTTTCACCTTACCTTGGTCGAGCTATTCTTTTGCGGACAGAGGATAAAAATCGGGACGAAGCTATAGGCACAGAATACGATCCTCAATTCGGCTGGGACGAGGTAGTAGTGGGAGGATTAGATATCCATTACATTCCCGGATCTCACCTTGACATACTTAATGAACCCCATGTAGAAGTGTTAGCCGAAAAATTGAGAAAATGCTTAACTCAAGCGCAGTCTCAGTCTGCAAAGAATTAATTTGAACTTTTCCGTTAGTTCACCTTCCCACAACTCAGCACTGCTGGGTTGTTTTGCCATTTCTTGGTCTAAACTTGAGAGAGTAATAGAAAAATGCTTGCTAGTGGTAACTAGGATGAGATAATTATTCTGTGGAACTGGAATATTGGTAAAAATCCAATAACCAAAAGACCTGACCGATTTAAGAATGCGATGAATATTGCTAGTGTCACAGATTGAACAGAGGGAATGATTGTGGCACTAAAAGCTGGAATGACTATCGTTTTTAGATTTTAAGTTGGTAAGCAATCCACAATCCACTGATGCTATATAGAAGATTTGGACGCACAGAATTACAGATGCCAGTGTTTTCCTGCGGTGGCATGAGATATCAGTTCAAATGGGAGGATGTTCCCAATCATGAAATTCCTGCTGATAACCAGGCAAATCTGGAAGCGACTATTAGAAGGGCAGTCGAGGTTGGGATTAATCATATTGAAACTGCCCGTGGTTATGGCACTTCGGAAATGCAATTGGGGAAAATATTGCCCAAGTTTCCCCGCAAAAAGTTGATTGTTCAGACCAAAATCAATCCAAAGGCAGATGCGAAAGTATTCCGAGAGACATTTGAAGAATCCTTGAAAAATCTCCAGCTAGATTATGTTGACCTTTTAGGGTTGCACGGCATTAATCATCCTGAGTCGTTAGATGACAGTATCCGTCCCGGCGGCTGTTTGGAAGTAGCGCAGCAGTTGCGAGCAGAGGGAAAAGTTAGATTTATTGGCTTTTCCACACACGGCTCGACAGATATGATTGTGCAGACAATTAATACCAATCAATTTGATTACGTGAACCTGCATTGGTACTACATTAATCAATGGAATTGGGCAGCAATTGAAGCAGCTAAAAGCCACGATATGGGTGTGTTTATTATTAGCCCATCTGATAAAGGAGGTTTGTTGTATAAACCTCCACAAAAATTAGTCAATCTTTGCGCCCCATTGAGTCCAATGGTGTTTAATGATTTGTTTTGTTTGAGTCATCAAGAGGTGCATACCCTGAGCTTAGGAGCAGCAAAACCAGAAGATTTTGATGAACACCTGAAGACTTTAGAATTAATAGATCGGGCATCAGAAATTTTGCCACCAATTTTAGCAAGGTTGGAATCAGAAGCGATCGCTACTTTGGGAGAAGATTGGGTAAAATCCTGGGAAACAAATCTACCAACCTTTGACGAAACCCCTGGTGAGGTAAATATTCGGGTGATTTTGTGGCTGCGGAATTTAGCGATCGCCTACGATCTAGTAGACTACGCTAAAATGCGCTACAACCTGCTTGGCAATGGTGGCCACTGGTTCCCCGGCAACAAAGCCGATCGGTTAGAAGAATTAGACTTAGGGCAATCTCTTGCCCGTAATCCCTACGCCGATAAAATCCCCCAACTCCTGAAACAAGCTCATCAGTTGTTGGCGGGTGAAGCAGTCAAACGTCTATCTCGCACTTGATAAATTGCATAAATAGGGCATTGGCTATTATGGCGTATGGCAAATAGTAAACAATAATTATCAATGCCCAATGCCCAATGCCCAATACTAGTCAGATTTTTTCGTGTCTGCTGATTTAACTGCTTTAGGTACGACTAGCACCTTATCAACGCGATTACCATCCATATCCATCACTTCAATTCGCATACTTTGCCATTCAAAATGATCTGCTGCGGCAGGAATACGACCTAAATGGGTAATGACAAAACCGCCTAATGTTTGATAACTGCCGCGTTCCTCAGATTCCCACGCTTCCATACCAAAAAGTTCCAAAAACTCCTCTACAGGCAACATCCCATCCAAAAGCCAGGAACCATCTTCGCGTTGCACAGCTTGTGGTTGATCCTGTCCATCCGTTGAAGGAACATCACCCACGATTTCACTCATGATGTCGTTGAGAGTGACTAATCCTTGAATTACGCCGTATTCATCCACTACCAGCGCCATGTGAGTGATAGTTTGCTTGAACAATTCCAAAACTTTCAAGCCACGGGTGCTTTCTGGCACAAATACAGGCTGTCGCAATCCGATCGTCAAGTCTAGTGGTTCCCCTCGGAAACTCCTGGCTAATAAGTCGGTGACAGGGATAACACCCAGCACATTGTCAAGTCCCCCCTGACAAACTGGATACCGAGAATAAGCACTATCAACCATTTTTTGGCGATTTTCTTCGGCAGAGTCGTCCAAGTCTAGCCAAACAATATCAGGACGGGGTGTCATTAAGTAGCTGACAGGGCGATCGCCTAAACGAAAGACTCGCTCTACCATATCCTGTTCAGCTTCTTCAAAGGTTCCTGCCTCGGTGCCTTGCTCGATTAAGATCTTAATTTCTTCTTCGGTGACTTGCGGCTCGGTAGAAGCTGTAATACCCAGTACTCGCAGGATCAAATCTGTAGAAGCACTTAAGAGATATACCATTGGCGAAGCGATCGCCGATAAGGCACGCATTGGAATAGCTACAGTCGATGCAATTCTTTCTGGATTGTTTAATGCCAGACGCTTTGGTACCAATTCGCCAACAATGAGTGACAAATAGGTAATGATCAAAACCACTACTCCAAAAGATATCGGTTCACTATAAGGTGCTAACAAAGGTACAAGTCGCACATAGACTGCCAGTCGGTTGGCAATTGTTGCTCCTCCAAAAGCACCAGTTAGGATACCGATCAGGGAAATACCCACTTGAACGGTTGACAGAAAATGATTTGGAGACTCCGCTAATTTCAATGCTGCCATTGCCTTGGCATCTCCTTGATTGGCAAGCTGCTGTAGCCTAACTTTCCGTGCCGAGACAATCGCCATCTCAGACATAGAAAATACCCCGTTAGCAATAATTAGCACCAAAATGATTAAAATTTCAAAAGTTATGGAAGACATGTTTAAAATTGCCGCTTATCAGAGCAAACGTAGCTCAATCCCTAGTATCTAGTATTAAAGGTGCTTCGATAAATACTTTGACTATATACAAAGTAGTAGTTATAGTTCTTAAGTTTATTAGTCACTGTGCATTATTCTTCCACTGAAGGAATAAGAAAGCTGTTAACACTTTTAAAATAGTTGACATAAACTGCCTCAAGATTTGCTGACCTACAAAGACTCCCATCGCTAGTAGTACTTATGTCATTTTCTTCTATTGTGCGTGCCTTAGGCCGATCACCGCTCACCACTGAATTTATTTCTAAGCTGAATCGACAACAAGAATTGCGGTTAAATGGCATTCCCAGGCTGCCCAAGACTCTAGTGGCTTCGGCATTAGCGCAGTCTCAGGGCAAGGATTTGTTTGTGGTTTGCGCCACTCTGGAAGAAGCTGGACGCGTTTATGCACAACTGGAGGCAATGGGATGGCAAACAGTACATTTTTACCCCACCTCCGAGGCTTCTCCCTACGAACCTTTTGACCCAGAAACTGAGATGAGTTGGGGGCAAATGCAGGTATTGGCAGATTTGGGAATGGGGGATAGACGGCTGGGGACTGGGGACTGGGGACTAGGAGGACAAAAAGAAATTATTGAAAAAGTTACTCCCTTGTCTGTTCCCAATCCCCAATTCCCAATCCCCAGTACCGGAGCGAAGCGACCCTTGGCGATTGTGGCTACTCAAGGAGCGCTGCAACCTCATTTACCACCGCCAGAGGCTTTTGGGCAATTCTGTCTTACCTTGAAAAAAGGGATGGAATTAGACTTAAATGCATTCAGTGAGAAAATAACTATTTTGGGGTACGAACGAGTTCCTTTGGTGGAAATGGAAGGGCAATGGAGTCGGCGGGGCGATATTGTTGATGTGTTCCCGGTTTCTTCTGAGTTTCCAGTCAGGTTGGAATGGTTTGGCGATGAAATCGAGCAAATGCGGGAATTTGACCCAGCAACCCAACGTTCAGCCCTCGACAAAGTTGAACAGTTAATTCTAACCCCCACTAGCTTTACTCCCATCGTGATGGCTGCACTGAAAAATAGTGCTGAGTTTCGAGTGCTGAGTGCTGAGTTAAATTCTGACGCAGAACTTAGCACTGAGAACTCATCAATGATGGAGGGTAGCCGTCGCTTTTTGGGGTTAGCTTTCGAGCACCCAGCATCTCTGCTAAACTACTTAGCAGAGAATACCCTGATTGCCATTGATGAGCCAGAACAGTGTCATGCTCATAGCGATCGCTGGGTGGAAAATGCCCAAGAACAATGGGGAATAGCACATGGACAAGAATCTACTCCCTTAGCATTACCGAAAATACACCGTTCGTTTGATGACTGTTTGGTTGATGTTGCCAAGTTTAAAACATTATATTTATCGGAACTCTCAGAGGAAAATAGTGGGATCAATCTTGCCAGCCGTCCTGTTCCAACCACGCCACACCAGTTTGCTAAACTAGCTGAAACCATCCGCCAAGAACGCGATCGCAATTTCTCGATCTGGCTGCTTTCTGCTCAACCTTCGCGTTCCGTCTCGCTGTTGCAAGAACATGATTGTCCGGCTCAGTTTATCCCCAATCCCCGCGACTACCAAGCGATTGATAAGCTGCAAATCAACCATATTCCCATTGCCCTCAAATATTCTGGGCTTGCGGAACTAGAAGGTTTTATCCTGCCTACTTACCGATTGGTAATTGTTACAGATCGGGAATTTTTTGGGCAGCATTCTTTGGCGACTCCCGGCTATATCCGCAAGCGCCACAAAGCTACTTCTAAGCAAGTTGATCCCAATAAGCTGCGTCCAGGCGATTATGTGGTTCATAGAAATCATGGTGTTGGGAAATTTGTCAAGCTGGAAAGTTTGACAATTAATAACGAAACCCGTGATTATTTGGTAGTGCAGTATGCTGACGGGTTACTTAGAGTTGCAGCCGATCAAGTAGGTGCTTTATCCCGGTTTCGCGCCGCAGCTGATAAAGCACCGGAACTCAACAGGATGACCGGTAAAGCTTGGGAAAATACCAAGAATAAAGTCCGCAAAGCGATTAAAAAATTGGCGGTGGACTTGTTGAGACTTTATGCAGCGCGATCGCAACAACAAGGTTTTAGCTTTCCAGGTGATATGCCTTGGCAAGAGGAATTAGAAGATTCTTTCCCCTACCAACCCACAACGGATCAGCTCAAAGCAGTACAAGATGTAAAACGCGACATGGAAAGCGATCGCCCAATGGATCGCTTAGTTTGTGGCGATGTCGGTTTCGGTAAGACGGAAGTGGCGATTCGTGCTATTTTCAAAGCAGTCATCGCCGGTAAACAAGTGGCACTCCTTGCGCCAACGACTATTTTAACACAGCAGCATTACCATACACTCAAAGAACGTTTTGCTCCTTACCCCGTAAATGTCGGTTTACTCAACCGTTTTCGTTCGGCTGAAGAACGCCGCGATATTCAAAAGCGATTGGCAACGGGTGAATTAGATGTAGTGGTTGGTACACAGCAACTTTTGGGTAAAGGCGTGATGTTCCGGGATTTAGGACTGTTGGTGGTGGATGAAGAACAAAGGTTTGGGGTAAACCAGAAAGAAAAAATTAAAAGCCTGAAAACTCAAGTGGACGTGCTTACCCTCTCCGCCACTCCCATTCCCCGGACTTTGTATATGTCTTTGTCGGGAATTCGGGAAATGAGTTTGATTACCACACCACCGCCAACTAGACGAGCGATTAAAACCCATCTGTCACCGATTAATTCCGAAAGTATTCGCAGTGCAATTCGTCAAGAATTAGACAGAGGTGGACAGGTATTTTATGTAGTTCCACGAGTAGATGGAATTGAAGAGACAACAGCAAATTTACGAGAAGTAATACCAGGAGCTAGGTTTGCGATCGCTCACGGTCAAATGGATGAAAGCGAGTTAGAATCAACCATGCTCACCTTCAGCAATGGCGATGCAGATATCCTTGTTTGTACGACAATTATTGAATCTGGCTTAGATATTCCGCGAGTCAACACCATTTTGATTGAAGATGCTCACCGCTTTGGATTAGCACAGCTGTATCAATTACGCGGTCGTGTGGGACGTGCAGGGATACAAGCTCATGCTTGGTTATTTTATCCGAAGCAACGGGCATTATCTGACGCAGCACGGCAACGATTACGAGCGATTCAGGAATTTACTCAGCTAGGTTCTGGGTATCAACTAGCGATGCGCGACATGGAAATCAGAGGCGTGGGTAACTTGCTAGGGGCAGAACAATCTGGTCAAATGGATGCCATCGGTTTTGATTTATACATGGAAATGCTGGAAGAAGCAATTCGGGAAATCCGAGGACAAGAAATTCCGAAAGTGGAGGATACTCAGATTGACCTCAACCTGACGGCATTTATCCCAGCAGATTACATTACCGATTTGGATCAAAAGATGAGTGCTTATCGGGCGGTGGCGACAGCTAAATCTAAATCAGAATTAAAGCTAATTGCTGCTGAGTGGAGCGATCGCTATGGTACTTTACCAGTCCCTGCAAATCAACTTTTGCGAGTCATGGAACTCAAACAGCTAGCGAAAAAACTCGGATTTAGCCGGATTAAACCAGAAAACAAGCAGCACGTCGTTTTAGAAACGCCGATGGAGGAACCAGGTTGGAATTTGTTGGCGGCGAATTTACCCGAAAATCTCAAGACGCGCTTTGTGTATTCTCCTGGTAAAGTGACGGTGCGCGGGTTAGGAGTTTTTAAGGCGGATCAACAATTGCAGAATTTGATTGATGCTTTCGGGAGAATGCAAGGTGCGATTCCAGAGGCGGCTGTTGTTTGATTGGGAGAAAAAGATTAGTCATCAAATGAAAATCTATGTCATTTTGAGCAGGCTGGAATTCTAAACCCAGCCCTTTGAGTCTAGTTAGTAGAATTAAAGGAAATACTAACCCAACTTCAACTCATGATAAAAACTATCGAAGGCATTTATCAGGATGGAGAAATTCATCTCACCCAGTTACCGCAAGATGTTAGCGATCGCTCTCAAGTTCTCGTCACCTTTCTAGACCCTGCCAAAATCGACCCCACGAAATTACGCCAACTGATTGATCAGTTGGAGACAATTGCAGGTATTGGACAAGGTTTCGAGGATCTCAACGCTGGTAAAACTCGCCCAATTGAGGATTTTGTCCAAGAAATGCAGCAAAAGTATGACATTTCAGGTTGAGATTACCCCAATCGCGGAAACTCAGATTGAGCAAGCTTATCGCTGGTATCGAGAGCGGAATCCTGAATTTGCTGATCGCTGGTTTCGAGGATTGATGAATGCTATTGCTACCCTACAACAGAAGCCCCAACGTTGTGCTTTAGCAGTCGAACATGAAATTTTTCCAGAAGAAGTACGTCAACTCCTTTATGGGAAAACCAAAAATGTATACCGAGTACTTTTTACGATTCGAGGTACTACAGTTAATGTATTGTATGTACGCCACAGTGGCCAAGCACCATTGACAGTAGATGACCTAGAGGAGTTACAAGGTGAAGTTTAGGATTTCAAAGCGATCGCAATCGGATAAGCAAGTTACATAGTATAATAAATTACTGTAATATAACGTAAGTATTTGCACAACTGGGGTCTAACCATTCGACTAGAGTGATCGCTATGGTACTTTACCAGTGTCGGCGAATCAATTTTTGCGAGTCATGGAACTCAAACAGCTAGCGAAAAAACCTGGATTTAGCCGGATAAAACCAGAAAACAAGCAGCACATCGTTTTAGAAACGCCGATCGAGGAACCTACTTGGAATTTATTGGTGGCAAATTTACCAGAAAAGCTCAAAACGCGCTTTGTGTATTCTCCAGCTAAAGTTACGGTGCGCGGTTTAGGAGTTTTTAAGGCAGATCAACAATTGCAGAATTTAATTGATGCTTTCGGGAGAATGCAAAGTGCGATCGCTAAAGTGGCTGTTCTTTGAGCAGTAGTTAAACAATAGTTATTGTTGTGGAGAGCGATCACGCAATTTCACACCTCCCCTCATTTTCTTTTTTAAAGTGAACTATATTGCTTCTGAAAAACAGAAAGCTATACTTGGTCTTGCTGCTCAAAAAACTTATTACAAAGCTGCCTGCTCAGAACAATTACTGAATCAGAAAATTATGTCAGACAATGTTCATGCATCTCTACAATCCTCGATGGTTCAAATAAGTCAGTCAAGCAATAGCAGTTCTAGAACTGAAAAGATTTCCAGTGATTTTGAGGTATTTATTTCCTATCGTACTAACCCTGATCAAGAACTTGCAGTTGCTCTTAAGGAACTGATTGAGGGATCAATAGAACCCTAACCTCACGTTTTCGTTGCTGGAGCAGGTGGTCTACGCCCATCTAACATTGGTTATAAACCCCAGATACAAGCAGCCGCACAGTCTTCACGAGCATTTATTGCTATTATTACTCAGCAATCCAAGGAACGTGAATGGCTTTTCTATGAAGCTGGAGCCGCTTGGGGACGCAATCAGTTGTATGCCCCCTTACTAGTTGGTACAAGCCCAGGTGAGCTAGCTAGTACAATGGCTGACTATCAAACAGTACGAGCATCTGATCGAAATGAAGTTGAGCATCTGTTAATTGCAGTTGCTGAGGCGGTCGGTGGTAAAATTAAGACACGTTTTAGTCAGCGATATCGAGCTTTTTTCAAACGAATTGAAGCTTATCAAAAAATAGAGATTGTTGAAGAAAACATAGAAGAGTCTTCATCTCTATCTCAAGCAATTAAGCTTTTGCAACGTGGAGAAGTAGAGGAAGCTAACACCTTGTTTGATCGGCTTGAAGAAACTGCATCCACCAACGAAGAGAAAGCAACGATTAGAATTAGGAGGTTGCTAAATAGTGATCGGGAAGGACGTAACCCTCTAAAGGAGCTAGAGTCGCTAGCTCCTGAATTACGTAATACTTACCATTGCCAGTTTTGGCTTGGCTTATTTGAATCTCGTGTTGCTGCTTCCATCTCCTATTATGAAGAATGCCTACGTCTAGCTACAGCTAATAATGCTACTTTCTTTTCTAACCGAGCAACTCTTGCTTTAGCTGAGGAGAGATTCAAAATCGGTGAGCAAGAGATAGCACTTGAGACGTTACGACAAGCAATGGTCAGTGAAGATAGAGACCTTAGAACTGAAGCTGTAGAAACGTGGCAAAATCTTGACCAAAAGCCTCACTTTCTTGAGAAACTAGTTATTTTATTAACTGGTCTAAGCGATAAAGCTGACTCTTCAATTATACTCAACGCCCTCACAGAGTTGGCTCTTGATAATAAATGGTCTTCTTTGCTTACTTATTTCGCTCAATATGCAGATCGGGTTGATGTTCAAGGAACTGCTGCAAATAATCTAGGGCGTGCGTTTTATGAGCTAAAACTCTATTCACTTGCATATCTTGCGTATGCTAAAGCAGTCGAAGCTGGAATATCTGTGGCTAAGGTGAATATGGCAACTCTTCATTTGTGGAATCCTCTTCCAGCTGCTGGTCTTAAACTCTTAAAAGAACATACAGGAACTTACGACGCTGCTGACGCTGGATATCCATACGATATTCGGGCTGAACTTGAGCGAAGTGTCCAGAAAGAGCATAAAAAAGCAGAAGAGCTATATAAGCAAGGGTATAAAGTTGCCGTGATGATAAGTCATTTTGGGTGGGAAGCGATTCGCAGTAACAAGCTCACTCTAGAAGGCAAACAAATCGAACTAGAATCTGGAATAGTAACTATCAAAGGAAGCGAACCAAATTGCCTCAAGTTCATTACAAATGATGAAAAGGTTTACTTAGAACTAAAACGCATTGGTAGTACTATCGGACTATGGCAAGCTGCGAATATAGGCTCATTTACAGCCCTTTATTGCTTTACAGAAACAGGTTATATGCTTGGGTTAACTATACATTTGACAGATATTAGTATAAAACCCATTCTTAATAAATATCCAATTCTCTGCGTAACTGAGGCAATAGTACAATCGCCTTTGACGTAGTTTGGGTTTCCTGAATCAACTCAACACTTGCTTCTACTCAAACTTTACTACTTCGCCTATGGAGAGCGATTGCACTTTGCTCTCACCCCAATCGATCGCACCCTAACAACCCCAACAGAGTGCAAGCAGAGATAATTTCTAGTATGACTTTCGTAACGATTGACAGCCATGACAGAGCTACTTGAACAAGCGATCGCCAAACTAAAAAACTTGCCTGCCAATGAACAAGATGCGATCGCTGCAATGATTTTGGAAGAACTAGAAGAGGAACGCTATTGGGATGAAGCTTTCGCCCGTTACCCTGACAGACTCGCTTTACTTGCAACCGAAGCAATGGTTGAATACCGTACAGGAAAAACCCAAGAGTTAGATTCTGCGATCGCATACCCAATTTGGAGCAAAAGATGAGCGCTCACCGTGCAGTTTAAATTTCCAGATAATTTATAGATACTCAAAAAATACTTCAGGTACTAATCTGAATTCCCCAGATTTCAAGCGAGATATATCTATCCATAACGCTCTATGTTTGTGATGTGGCGATTCTGAAAAAACTAAATTTTCCAGTTGATAAAATTTGGAATCAGCAAAGTCACATTGATAAAGCTGAATAATTTCATGACCTTGCCTACCATTAAATATAAACAGGTTTTCTATACAACCTAAATATTTAATATTCGTTAAGTCTGCCTGAATTTCCTCTTGAAACTCTCGTTCTAAGGCGGCGCGGCTGGTTTCGCCAAATTCGACACCACCGCCTAAAGCCCGATAAAATGTTTCTTGTTTTACGGGGTCGTAGCCTTCAGAAAGAAATATGCGTTCGCCATTCCGAATTAACCCCAAGGCTATTACCCGAATTTCGCCAGCTTTATTCATTTTTGTAACTAATTATCATAAATAGACTGAGGACGACTTTCGCTATCCTCAATAGGCCAATCTGGATTTTCACCACCGATGTACAATTCTTCAATGGTGACATATTCCTGACTTAGCTGTGTAAGAGCGTTGATTAAAATATCCAGAGCGATCGCATCACTGGTTCCTAAATCAAGCCAACAACGTCCCCACTGTCCCTCATATTCAAACTCACCGATGTTGTGCATCAGTGCTAGCAGGCTTTTGTCATAGCCTTGTTCATCATAATTCATGTAGCTGATATCGAGTCCAGTGTCCTGCACCTGGAGATTCTCTGCATTAAATGCACCCAATTTACCCAGATAAAACCAGGAATTGAAAACTTCTTCTACATATTGCTTTTCACGCGCAGAAGGATTTGTGCTGAATTTCAGCCAAATCCACACATCAAAAGGATTAATTTCGCGGAACTGAATCTCCATTTTGGTCTAATATCTCAATTACTCTTCTGGAAATAAGCATATCAAAGTAGGGAATGGGGAGTGGGGGGAGATTAGGGGGATGAGGGGGATGAGGGAGAAAAATTAATAACCAATGCCCAATACAACTCTTGGAGAGGCTGCGCCAACGGCAACGCTCAGTACAAGTGCCCAATGCTCAATGCCCAATTACCCAGGATTCTTCAGGCTAACAGCACTTCTGCGTTCGCGCTCAATTTGTTTGACTAAATCGCCTGGGAGTTGAGATTTTTTAGTCAATGCTTTGTCAAAATTAGCGATCGCTTCCTGGATTATCTGCTGGCTTTTTTCTTTTTGCCCCAGTTGTTTCAGGATTTGGGCTTTGAGATAATAAATTTCTGGATTATCGGATGTGGTTTTAATCGCCCGATTCACATACTCTAGTGCCTGTGGATACCTTTTTAAATCCCGGTAAGCAAGAGCAATACCCCGATCCACTAGATACCCAGGAGAAGCATTTTGTTCTAAGCGTCGAATTGCCTGATCTGGGCTAGCAAAAGGCAAATTAACCGCCAATAATAAATCCATATAACCCTTGATTAAATTCAGTTCTGGATCGTTGGCAGAAATTGCTTCGGCTTTGTCTAAATATTCATAAACTTGTCGCAGCCGACTCAAGGCTTGGGGTACACCGTTGACTGTACCTTCACGGGTGATAACTACTGCACCTTCTAAAAAATGACCAACAGCAGTGTATAAATTACCACGCAATGGATCGTTAGAAATCAGTTTTTGTCCTGTTTCTAGAGTTTTCTGACTATAGGTGTCAAGTTTAGCCCAATCCTTATTTCCGTATGCTAAAGATGCCTTTATAGCATAAGCTAGAGGTTCATTTGGCTCTTTGGATAGTGCTTGTTCCAGATAACGATCTGCTGCTGGATAGTTGCCCTGTTGAAAAATTGCTTTAAAAGCTGCTTCTGTTTGGTCGCCAATTTGATGAGGTTCGCGATTGCGAAACGGATCGCCAGCCAAAGAAGGATTTACCCAAACATTAAGTGCGATCGCACCTGCAAAAGCAGTCTGAGCAAAGGTAGTGAGTTTAGCAGATACTACTAATCGAGGCGAAGAAAACCTTTTAGTCATTTTAACCCTCAGAATAATTGCGGTTGAAATAGTTGTATGTGTTACTTAGAATGCAAAAATGGTTAATTTTAACTTGCCTCTGCTTCAACCAAAATTTTCTTATATATTGGTAATCTTTCCATGCTTCCAGGCAAGGTCTAGCCATTATTTAAGGCTTAGTCTGCCACAATGGAGAAAAAGTGGATAATTCTTGCTGCTAAATTAAGGTGTTAATCCAGGTAATGCGCTATAAATTTTTTTCAGAATTTTCCAGACACCCTCAGTTTAACTAATCAGTAATTTGCTGACTTTTTGGTAATCTTAACAAATGCTTTATCTCCGAAATGTAAATTATCATCCGACAGCGTGCCCAACAGCGATTCTCAAATCGATAAATTTAGAATTAGCACCTCAGCAACTAGGTCTGATTATTGGCCCGAGTGGTTCGGGTAAAAGTACCTTACTAGAAATTTTGTCGGGACTAGCCGAACCCACTACTGGCGCTCTCTTTTGGCGGGAACAAGAACTTCTAGCCGAACAGCTACAACAATTAGCCGGGTTGGTATTTCAGTTTCCAGAGCGACACTTTTGTGGTGGTTCGATTTTAGAAGAATTGCGTTTAGGACATCCTGAGTTAGGGTCAGAACGAGTCAGACAGGCGCTGAGTGAGGTGGGATTAGAGCATTTATCGCTATCTGCTGCTCCCCATGCTTTGAGTGGTGGTCAGCAACGACGTTTAGCTTTAGCAGTGCAATTAATTCGCCAGCCAAATTTACTATTATTAGATGAACCCACAGCTGGTTTAGATTGGTCAATGCGTCGGCAACTGGTAAATTTATTAGCAAAACTGAAACAAGATTGGACATTGTTGATCGTGACACACGACGCTGGGGATCTGTTAGCGATCGCAGACCGTTGCTGGACACTTAACCACGGCGAACTAGAATCAGTAGACCCAAAGACACTAGAATCCAAAGTTAAAGAACCTCTACCAACTATGTGAGAAAAGAGCAGAGGAAGCAGGGGAGCAAGAGGGGATGAGGGGCAAGGGGAAAAGGAGAATAACTATGCCTCTCAACAGTCTTGAGTAATGAGTGCTGAGTTGGAAATCTCATTTCTTTACTCAGAACTCTGAACGGGCTAAACACCGCGTTGGCGCAGCCTCTCTTAGAGAAGAAAGCTAACGCAACTGTTTTGCTCCATAACAAAATGACAAATGACAAATGACAAACCTATTGCCTGAGATGGCAGAAATCTGGCAGCAAACTCTCAATTGGCAACCAACTCTTCAACAGCAAGCGCAATTTCAAAAGCTTTATGAGTTAATCCTAGAAGGTAATCGCCAGCAAAATTTAACTCGGATTGTTGAACCCCAAGAGTTTTGGGAAAAACATCTCTGGGATTCTTTGCGAGGAATTGTACCTCTGTTATCAGCAAATTTCTCCTCTACTTCCCTGCTCCCCTACTCCTCTGCTCCCCTCGCTCTTATCGATATTGGTACAGGTGCAGGTTTTCCAGGTATTCCAGTGACAATTACTGTACCTAATTGCACAATTACTCTTCTCGATTCCACTCGAAAAAAAATTACTTTTCTCGACAATATATTAACTGAACTTGCCCTGACCAATGCCAAAACCATTGTTGGTAGAGCGGAAGAAATCGGTCAGCACCCCCAGCATCGACAAGCTTACGATATTGCATTGATCCGTGCTGTAGGGGCAGCCTCTGTCTGTGCAGAATATACCTTACCACTGCTTAAACAGGGAGGTTTAGCCATAATTTATCGTGGTAATTGGACAAAGGAAGAAACCACGGATTTACAAAATGCTGTTAACCAGTTAGGTGGTGTGATTGAGTTAATTGAAAAATTTACCACTCCTCTAAGTGATAGCATCCGTCATTGCCTTTATGTGCGTAAGGTAGCAAACACACCAGCTAATTTTCCTCGTGCTGTAGGTGTACCTTCTCAAAAACCGCTTTAAGGAGGAGTGCGTGTGAGAAAGAGGGCGTTGCTGAGTGAAAGGATGAATTAGCCACATAAAATAGACTCCTCCCCGCAAGGGAGGAAGAGGTGAGCAAAAATCAAACTTTGTCAGAGCAGGGTTGGTAAAGATATTAGACTTCTTGCAAAAGTCCTTAACATCCCCACTTCTAAGAGGAAATTCTTAGCAGTGGGGTTCTGATTTTTGATTTAGGCAAGAAGTAAACAGAAGTTGAATGATGGATAAGGACTCTGAGGGTTTTGTCGTAAGCTTTTTAGAATCTCTTGCTAGAATTCATTAATCGATTCTTGCAACTGTATAAATGGGTTTTCCTAGAACGAATCGCACCCCATATTTCAGTTCAACCAATATTTACCAAGGATTCGCATTTTGATCGTTAATTTTCACCCAATAGCGAATACCTGGGCTACTCAGATTAGGATCGTCGGATTGTGCCCAAAAACCCCAACCTGCATTTGGAGCGCTGCCATCATGAAACTCTGCCATCTTGAACCCAGATAAATGATAACGTTCTTGACCAGCTTGTTCACATTTACTATCTGCTACTTCTGGAGACACTAAGGAGCTACCTAGAACGTTAGGAATAGCGAAGATTTCTCCACCAGACCAAGAGTTTTTAGATGCACCACCAGGCGTAATAGCGGATTGAGTCTGATTTGGAATCGGATCAACGGCGAGTTCCGGTGATTTCCGAATGCAAAGTAGTGACAGGGACTGATTTATAGAAGTATCACCAGAATAGGGATCGGTTTGACTATCAGATCTAACTTGGGCGTAGGTTTTGCCACTGTTGTATACATTGGTATATATAACAGTGTTGATAATCCAAGTCATGGCTTTCTTAGTAGATACTGGATTCCATATTGTTCCAGGGGTTGTTGGTTCTTGATCTATTGGTAATTGTTTTGCGCTAACTGAGGATGCTGAAACCATTGAGGAACCTATTAAGACTACAAAAGTTAAAAGTTTTCCGAACTGTTGGATCAATTGCATACCTGTGTCATTTACCGTAGTGCTATTTTTTGTACTAGGGTCTGTAGTGCCGTGGGTAACTGCCATTTTTTTCAGCCAAAAATTGCTTGTATAGTAGCTATCAACTTGCTAGCTAGTAATATTGCAAAAAGTTACATAACTTTATAAATTGGTAAAAGTAGCAGTTTACAGTGCTGGAGATCAGCGTGTGGTGACAACGTGTGAACTCCATTCACAAAAACAATTTCAGGAGATCGAAAACTTTTGTCAGTTGACGAAGTAATCAGGGTTTGAGCCGACGTTTTTGGGCTGACGATTGCGAACACTTGCACTGCCTTCTTCATTAAAAAACTGGCAGTAGAATGTTGTTTCTGTAGCCAGTTTTTAAGCGCCTATAACTCGAAATTATTGTCTGGTTTCAGGCAAATTTACTTGCTGCTGCAAACCGCTTATTAATTTCATCCCAGTTAACCACGTTCCACCAAGCATCTAAATAATCGGCGCGGCGATTCTGGTAATTGAGATAATATGCATGTTCCCATACATCATTACCCAGGATGGGATATTTACCTGCACTTAAGGGACTATCTTGATTAGCTGTAGTTGCCACTTCCAACTTGCCACCCTTGTTACGCACTAGCCAAACCCAACCACTACCAAAACGACCAGCACCAGCCTCGTTAAACTGTTTTTTAAAAGCTGCAAAAGAGCCAAAATTTTGATTAATCGCGGAGGCTATATTTCCTGTTGGTTCTCCCCCACCTTTCGGCTTCATAATTTCCCAGAACATTGAGTGGTTGACATGACCACCGCCATTATTACGTACTGTTTTGCGAATATCTTGTGGTACATTGTCAAGTTTTTGCAACAGTTCTTCAACAGTTTTGCCTTTGAGTTCTGGGTGTTTGGCTAACGCTGCATTCAGGTTTTTCACATAAGTTGCGTGGTGTTTATCATGGTGAAATTGCATCGTTTTGGCATCGATGTGTGGTTCTAGTGCTTCGTAAGCGTAAGGTAAAGGTGGTAGTTGGATAGCCCCTGTAGTATTTGGCGTTGTCTTTGCTATAGTATTTGGTGTTGTATTTGCTGTTATATTTGGTGTTGTGTTGGAAGTTGCAGTGTTTCCCTGAGGAGATTTCTCTGCTGATGCACAAGCGTCTAATGCAAAAGCACCAGCACCTGATGTAAGTAAAACCAAGAAATGGCGTCGATTAATAGTCATATAAGTTTTGCAGCGAATCTATTCAGTCTCTATTGCAGTTTTCATTTTCTTAGATTTTGGCTACAAAAAATTAGAAATTAGCGATTACTTCTGGCAGTTTAAGAAACTCTTTATAAAATTCTGTCCCCAGTTTTGGGATCAAATACAAACAACTGATTTAAATCGAGCTGTAGAGAAAGGCGATCGCCTGGACGAAGACGCATATCACCGCCTACCTGAATATTCAACATCACCGCCGAACCAGGTAAACCAGCACGAATCAAAGTTTCTCTTCCCAAAGGTTCCACAACTTTAACTTCAACCGATAATAGTCCTGAGTTTTGAGTACTGTTAGCGGATAGCTGTTGTTCAACCCGTTCTGAGTCAGTGTTTATTTTGATATACTCTGGACGAATCCCCAAATCATAACTGTGTCCTTGATGCAACTGTAATTTTTCTTTCACAACTGCTGGAATCGCTAATAATTGTCCACTCACATCAAAACCATTATTTTGATAGATTGCAGGCAAGATATTCATTGGCGGACTACCTAAAAAACTTGCGACCATCTGATTAGCAGGACTTGCATAAATAGTTTGGGGATCGCCAATTTGTTGAATCCGCCCGCGATTTAGGACGACAATTTTATCAGCCAAAGTCATCGCTTCAACTTGATCGTGAGTGACGTAAATAGTTGTAATGCCTAATTCTTGATGTAACTGTTTCAATTCTGCCCTGGTATCATCGCGCAATTGGGCATCTAAATTAGATAAAGGTTCATCAAGTAAAAACACTTGGGGTTCACGAGCGATCGCTCTCCCTAAGGCTACTCGTTGTTGTTGTCCCCCCGAAAGTTGTTTGGGTTTACGATCTAACAGGTGATCCAGAGAAAGCGATCGCGCCACATTCATCACCCGTTCTTGAATGATTTTTCGGTCAACCTTCCGCATTTGCAAGCCAAAACCGATGTTTTGCGCCACACTCATGTGAGGATAGAGAGCGTAGTTTTGGAATACCATCGCCACATCTCGTTGTCTGGCTGGGATATTATTTACCAAGCGATCGCCAATAAAGAGTTTACCTGATGTAGCGGTTTCTAAACCAGCGATCGTTCGCAAAATTGTAGACTTACCACAACCCGATGGCCCGACTAAAACCCAAAACTCGCCATCAGGAATTTCAAAAGTAATGTCCTCAATAGCGGTGACATTATTGAATCTACGTTTAATATCTTCTAGACGAACATTTGCCATTATCGAACTTGATATTTTCAGTTTGGGATTTACGGCACTTCCAACTAAGCACTAGGAGGTTTTATGAAAAAAGCACTTGTTCAAAACCTTGCCCCTTGTGGGCAAAAAAAATCCTTATTTCCCAAGGCAGGTAGAAACCCCACCCGCAAGTGGCGTGGCTGTATAAAATGTTTGAATTTTGAATGCGTGAATTTTGAATTGATTCATCCGTCTCCTCCGAGGAACTGTAAGGCTGCTTTGCAAGTGCAGAAACTTAATTGTCCAGCACAACTCTAATCAGAAATCTTACTACAGTTAACCCTAAAGTTCTTAACGAATAAACTAAAACAAACTTTGCGCTCCTCTGCGCTATACTTTGCGCCCCTACCCTGCAAGAAGGCGAAGCGCCTATGCGTTTAAATTTTAACCCTTAATTAGCCACGGTTTTAGGCAAAGCTGTACTTAGAGCCTCATTCACGGCATCAGCATTGGGAGAAACCTCTGCAACATCAGGTTCTAAAGGAATTTTTGTCTTACCAAAGCTCTTTCGTTCAGGGCCGAATTTTCTGATTCGTAGGCTCTTTAAGTCATACTCCGATCGCAGACTACAGCATGACATTTTTGATTTCTCAGGCATCCTCTAAACACAGTTCAATTACTTGTTTTATATTAGTCATCAACTCATCAATTGTTTCTCCCTGACTGTAACAAGCTTTTAGCTGAGGGACTTCTCCGACATAGTAGCCATCTTCATCCCGTTCAATGATGACGTAGAATTCTCGGTTGGTGAAATTGATCATAATTTATTTATACTTAACTCAAAATTATTTTTCTGGATTCTTTGACCAAGCTGGGTGAGAGAGTAAAGAAGCAAAGACTCGTACCCCCCGAAGTTGGTTAGAAAGGGGTAAGTGACCTCTAGGCGCATTTAAATCCCAGGTAAACTCGTTAGGGTATCGTGTCCAGTTATTACCTGCTTTCCAGCCAATTTTGGGCCAGAAATTCTCCCAATTTTTACCCAAACTTAACCAGATTTCTCGCTGCACTGAAAAACCAAATTTACCTTCGGAGTGGGCTAACCAGAGATTGTTAATGGTTTGCAAGTCAACAGCCGAGGTATTTTCTACCTCAGTAAAGTACAACCATTTTCGTTGTACAGCCCTTGGCCCTGATAGTTCGCACATTTTTTCGATGGTGAGGCGATCGGCTGCTTGGAAGTCTTGAACAGCAAGTAGCTGTTGCAAAGAATTGTAGTTAATCCCGCACTCTGATTTTAGAGGTACAATTCCCTCAGGGAAACAGGAGCGCAGAAATTCTTTGGCTTGAGGTGCATCAGAGTTATAGAGGACTTGGTAAGCTTTGCCATCAATCCAAGTCGCTGGGTTCTCACGTCGTTTCAGTAAAAATTCCATCAACACGTCTAATCCCTCATTACCCAACTCAGCTAACTGTGGGATTATCTGTTGTTGGACTTTTTCAGACCCAGCGATTAACGGTTGTCGGAGGGAGTCGATGTCATTTGCAGGGCCTGATAAAATCATTGGGTCTGTCATGCCATTCTCGTTTTAGCGGTCAGTGAAAGAGCGGTAAGCTATCGGGCATTCTCCAAGGTGAAGCACTGATAGCGAAAAGTAGTTTACTATTTTTGATCGTACAAAATTGCGATCGCTTCACTGAATTCCACACTTAATCCCCAAATAATGTACAAGGGGAATAGGGGGAAAATCAGCGCCTTATGGCTGGTGAACAAAAGACACAGCAAAATATACAAGCCTGCCACATAAGGTTTTTTTGAATAGCAGCGTATCGATTAGGAGTGTGTGAACGATGTACGAAAAGATTACCCCCCCCGGAACCGGAGCAAAAATCACCTTCAAAAATGGTGAACCAATCGTACCGGACAATCCAATTATCCCTTTTATTCGGGGCGATGGTACAGGTATAGACATCTGGCCTGCTACCCAAAAAGTTCTCGATGCTGCTGTAGCCAAAGCATACAAGGGTCAGCGTCAAATTAGCTGGTTCAAAGTTTACGCTGGCGATGAGGCTTGTGATTTATACGGTACTTACCAGTATTTACCTCAAGACACTCTTACAGCAATTGAAGAATATGGTGTAGCTATTAAAGGGCCTTTGACTACTCCCGTTGGCGGGGGAATTCGTTCTTTAAATGTAGCACTGCGACAAATTTTTGACTTGTATGCCTGCGTGCGTCCTTGCCGCTACTATGCAGGTACGCCCTCACCCCACAAAAATCCCGAAAAGCTGGATGTAATTGTTTATCGGGAGAATACAGAAGATATTTATTTAGGCATTGAGTGGCGACAAGGTAGCGAAATCGGCGATCGCTTAATTAAAATTCTCAATGAAGAACTGATCCCCGCAACGCCAGAACATGGGAAAAAACGCATTCCTCTTGATTCTGGTATTGGCATCAAACCCATCAGCAAAACTGGTTCCCAGCGCCTAGTCAGACGTGCCATCAAACACGCTTTGTTATTGCCTAAACACAAGCAACAAGTGACTTTGGTGCATAAAGGCAACATCATGAAGTACACCGAAGGCGCTTTCCGCGATTGGGGTTATGAACTAGCAACCAGTGAATTTCGCGCCTGTACTGTCACTGAACAGGAATCTTGGATTTTGAGTAACAAGGAAAATAACCCTAATATTTCCTTGGAAGAAAACGCCCGCGAGATTGAGCCTGGGTTTGATGCTCTCACCGAAGAGAAAAAAGCGCAAATTGTCAAGGAAGTTGAAACTGTTCTTAACTCAATTTGGGCAACCCACGGCGATGGTAAATGGAAAGATAAAGTTTTGGTGAATGACCGGATTGCTGACAGTATTTTTCAACAAATCCAAACCAGACCGGATGAGTATTCGATTTTGGCGACGATGAACTTGAACGGTGATTATTTGTCTGATGCCGCCGCCGCCATTGTTGGGGGATTGGGAATGGGGCCAGGGGCAAATATTGGTGATTCTAGTGCCATATTTGAAGCTACCCACGGTACTGCACCTAAACACGCCGGCTTAGATCGGATTAATCCTGGTTCAGTGATTTTGTCCGGTGTGATGATGTTGGAGTTTTTGGGCTGGCAAGAAGCCGCAGACCTAGTTAAGAAAGGTTTAAGCGATGCGATCGCGAGTAGTCAAGTCACTTACGATTTAGCCCGGTTGTTAGAACCGCCTGTTGAACCCTTAAAATGTTCTGAATTTGCCGAGGCGATTATTCAGCATTTTGGTTAAGTTTACTAGGGTTAATTAGTCGATTGAAGAAGAATTCAGCTATTCTGACTCCTGAATTCTGACTTCTGAATTCTTCTTCAATTGCAAAAAACACCAAAATCAGAAAGCAAACTGGGGTTTGAGAAAGTCAAATGGCATTTTGAGTAAGTCAAAGCTTCTTTTACTTGCGGAAAACACCAAAATGAGAAAGTAAAAGCTTGTTTTGAGTAAGTCAAAGCTTCTTTTACTTGCGGAAAACACCAAAATGAGAAAGCAAAAGCTTCTTTTACTTGCGGAAAACACCAAAATGAGAAAGTAAAAGCTTGTTTTGAGTAAGTCAAAGCTTCTTTTACTTGCGGAAAACACCAAAATGAGAAAGCAAAAGCTTGTTTTGAATAAGTCAAAGCTTCTTTTGAGTAAGTAATTGCGGACTTTGCTTATTGAATTTAGTCCAAATATGAAGTTTAGATAAAATTATTGAAAAAATTGCTGATAAATGCTGTTTAGTTTTTACTTTTGATTCCGTTTCCCCCCTTTTTAAACGCAGTCTTCTCACATTGGGAGAGGCTAGCGCCAAGGGGTTTCCACGCCACTTGACGCCAGTCGCCTCAAGTCGGGAAACCCTTTCGGCAGTTCCTCCTGGGGGAAACCCCCAAGACCGGACTGCCTCACCACAGCGCTGGCTCCTTTATGCCGGGGAACCCGTCCACCGCAGTGGCTCCCCATGAGCGATTGGCGTGGGTTAGGGGGGATCTAAAAGTGCCTAAAGTCACAGCGAAACACTTTTCAAACAACCTCTTAGACAGTTTCAATCCCTGCGTACCTAGAGCTTCTTGAAGTATCTGGCGATCGGTAACAGCCCGAAGCCGAGCTTTTCATAGGTGCGACGTGCTGGAGCATGACCGGGATCGCCTCCGGTTTCGACCATAGCAACAGACATTCCAGCATCTTTCATCCAATCAAGAGCAAATTGTGTCAAAGCGCTGCCAATTCCGTGACCTTGAAAGTCTGGATCGACAGCAACCATGTAGATTTCACCCATGCTCGTCTCTGAGTCTAGTTTCACGGCTACAAAGCCCACGATTGAATCAGCATTGATAGCAACCCATACATTTGTGTCCTCTGCACCGCAGACACCCTTGACAGCTTTTTGCTGGCTCACACGCCAATCGGGATAGAATTCTCGGTAAACTTCAAAGTCCATCACTTTCTGAATCGAATCAAAGACCGGAGTCCATGCTCGAAGCGAAAGACAAATGACTGCATCAAGTTGATGAGTTTCATAAGGTTCAATCCGCATTTCCATATTCCAACTAACGCCGAAGATTCCCAAATCAAATAATGAAGCCGCCGAATTATTATTTGAACCACTACCTTTAGCAAATCCCGTGAAAAGTTAGAGTTACAGCTATTTTCAGGTAAATAGACCACGCGGTAGGGGCGCAAGGCCTTGCCCCCCTACAACAGATGTGGTTCAAATACATGAAAACTGCTGTAAAGACAGGGAGGGGTCGAACTCAATTACACTAATTGCTTTAACTGTGATTTCGCTAATTTATCAGGTGCGATCGCTCCATTCTCTGTAATGATGGCTGTAATCAACTCAGCCGGAGTCACATCAAAAGCTGGGTTGTAAAAATCTACGCCCGCAGGTGTGAGAATCGTATCACCAACTTGATAGATTTCTATTGGATCGCGTTTTTCAATGGGAATTTTGCTGCCATCGGCTAATTCAAAATCAACAGTGGAAAGGGGTGCAGCTACAAAGAAGGGGATATTATGTGCTTTAGCTGCGATCGCAACACTATACGTACCAATTTTATTGGCAGTGTCACCATTAGCAGCAATGCGATCAGCACCCACAACTACAGCATGAATCAAACCCTGTTTCATACAATGGGCTGCCATATTATCAGTAATTAATGTCACTGGAATACCTTCTTGGACACATTCCCAAGTGGTGAGTTTTGCGCCTTGTAAGCGGGGACGGGTTTCGTCGGCAAATAAACGTTCTAAACGTCCTTCCCTCCAAGCAGAACGCACAACACCTAAAGCAGTGCCGTATCCAGCCGTAGCTAATGCTCCAGCGTTGCAGTGGGTAAGCAGCGTCAGCTTTTCTGGGGTAGTGGGCAAGACTGCCAAACCATTGTCACCGATCGCCTGACAGGTTTGCAAATCTTCAGCATTGATTGCTTGGGCTGTTTGGAAAAGGATTTGCTTGATCTCTTCCACTGTTCCCAGCGTTTCGTAGGCGGCTTTCATCATCCGGCTAATTGCCCAAAATAAATTTACTGCCGTCGGACGAGTAGAACGCAACAACTGGGCTACTTTGTCTAAGTGTTGCAAAAATTCGTGGCGATCGCTTGTTTCAATTTCCCTTGCGCCAAGAAACATTCCATAAGCCGCAGCCACACCAATTGCAGGCGCACCTCGCACAATCATGGTTTTAATCGCCCGCGCCATATCTTCGCTGCGGTGAATTTCCACAAATGCATACTCGTTGGGTAAACGGGTTTGGTCAATTAATGACACCGAGTCGTTGTGCCAAATAACGGGATAAATCTGGTTTGGAGAATTTGTCATCAAAATTATTACTAATTTAAATTGGAAGTAAGTCTGCGTTAGAAAAATCAAGCGCTCTGAGGAAATGTAAAATCAGCGAACAGCTTATAAATCAGTGATTTCACAGTTTTTACAAAACTAAACCTACATCAGTTTTATCGTGCTGACCTGTTTATATTTACCCCTAATAATATAGCGTTTTTCAGTCGCATGAAGTACACAAAACCCTTATCTAGCAAGAGCTTTAGTCTGGAATAGTATATTTCATCAAAAGAGTAAACGCTATAACTCTTTGCCATTAGTTATTTAACAAAAAAATTGCTCGGAGTTATTCAAATTATTAAAACAGCTAATATAGTGAAATCAGCGGGAAACATATATGAAATTTTGGTGATTTTTACTGATAAACACCCTGTAAGCCTAGACGAAATATACGTTGGGCGAGTAATATAACCAACTTCATAATCCTTGTGTTAAAAAATGCAGGACACTCAAGCCAAACCATCTCCTTACTAGCTTTACAGTTCAAGTATGAATCACGATCAGCGAGTTATTCACTTAACAGAGTTATCTGTTACTGATTTTCCAGTTTCCAAAGACTACAAGTATAAATGCCGTGTGCAGGTGATTTCTAATGAGGGACAACCTTTATTGCACAAGGATCTTTTTACCAGGATGCAGCCAAGCTGGTTGGTAGATTTGAAAAACCAGGGAGACTGCACGATCGCCATTACTCTATGCTATCGACAAGGCGATATCAGCCACCTATGGCAGGATGCTGGAACAGTAAGTTTTGCTACTCAGGATTGTCTGAATGGACAGACCAGTGCCGAGATAGAATTGCCTATTTTAACCTGGAATGTGGCACCCCAGTTGAAGCTGAAAACTCGCTTGACACAAAGTGCAAGTGAAGCAAGTAGTAGCACACTGACGCTGTTTGGTAATCAAAACGGTAATCGTCGCTTTCATACCCAACAAGCTCAAGTAACAGAGATAAAGGTTGAGATTCCAGAAGCCATACTTTTGACACCGCCAGAAGAAGTAATTGTCAAGGACGTGTGGAATAAACTGCGATCGTGGAAAGAATTGCAAATGGAAAAGTTCCTGAAGCGTTTATTGCTAGAGGAACCGGAATTGGAGTATGTTTTTGGGGAAGCGATCAACAGCATCAGCGATTACTTCTATGAGTTGCTCGACTTTTGTATCCATCAACTTCAGCCATACACCCAAAACGTAATCGCAGAATCCCTAACAGGTGTGCCACCAGAAAAAGGAGATGGCTTAGACACAGTTGAAGATTACGGGGCACTGTTTGCCGATATCGGGATGCGTCCCCATCACTGGTTGAAAGCGCGGCAAGTGTGGATGTGGATGCTGCCATCAATTCCTTACTTGGAAGAGTACGATCGCCAGGATTTGGCAAAAGGAACCAACTCCGCTCTCTACCGCTTCTTCAACACCCAGATAATTATACCGATGGTGTCAGCCATCCGTCGCTACGAGTCAGCACTGCCACCAGAAATGCTGCAAGAGATGGCGAATTCCTGGGAGGTGTTCAGCCAGAACAAGCAGCAGATGGGCATGGAGTTTTATCAAATTTTGTTTGAAAAATATCCTTTCGTGCTGCCGATTTTTGGACGGGCAGATATGGATTATCTGTCTCTCCACTTGTTCCAAGCATTAGAATTTCTGATTCGTTGCTTGAAAAGTGGCAGCAGCGATCAGTTGCTCCAAGAACTGCGTGTCTTGGGTCAGTTTCACGGTAGTATCGGGGTGCCATCATGTGCTTATCCTGCGATTGCAGACAGTATGTTTACGCTGTTTGAAAAGTATTTGCCAAATTTCACTCCAGAGGTGCGGCAGGCATGGCAAACGTTGTTCAATCGCGTTACCAATGTGATGAAATTGCCGATGGTGAATGAGGAGCGATTGCTCAAAAAAGCAAAGCAGTTCCTAGACACAATAGCCAGCGAGCAATTATGGGAACCGGAGGATAAGGCCCGGCGTTGGGTAGAAATTCAACAAGAAGTAAAAGCAACAGGCATTTACACCCACACCTATGAGGAACTCGCCTATGGGGCGCAGTTGGCTTGGCGCAATGCCTCTAAGTGTATCGCTCGGATTCAGTGGAATAATATGGTAGTGCGGGATCGCCGCCACATCACTGACCCCGATGAGATGTTTCAGGAGCTAGAAGAACACCTGCGGTTTGCTACCAACGGCGGCAATATCCAAATCACCATGACCGTTTTCCGTCCCAAGCAGCCGAAAGAACGTTGGGGGCCGCGCATTTGGAATCCGCAGCTAATTCGGTATGCGGCATACGAAGAGGAAAATGGGAATGTAATCGGCGATCGCGCTAATCTCGAACTGACCAAAGCGATTATCAAACTGGGCTGGCAACCGACCAAACCTTGTACACCCTATGATATCTTGCCCCTGGTCATTGAAGCTGCCGGGATGGAGCCAAAGTTCTACGAGTTTAATCATGGTGAGGTGTTGGAAGTCGAGATAGAGCATCCCACGATTCCAGAATTCAAATCGCTGGGTTTGCGTTGGTATGGCGTCCCTGCCATCAGCAACTTCCGCATGGATATTGGTGGCATCACCTACTGCTGCCTCCCCTTCAATGGCTGGTATATGGGTACGGAAATTGCTAGGGATTTTCTGGAAGACTGGCGCTATGACAAAATGGAGGAAATCGCCAAAGTACTCAACCTGGATATTAGTTCAGAACAAACCCTGTGGCGCGATCGCGTCGCTTTGGAACTCAATGTCGCCATCCTGCACTCCTTCCAGAAAGCCAAGGTGACAATGGTAGATCACCAGTCTGCCTCTCGTCAGTACCTCGCTCATGACCTCCGCGAAAAGAGAGCAGGGCGGGAGTGTCCGGCTGATTGGAGTTGGATTGTGCCGCCAGCCGGAGGTAGTGCCTGTCCAGTTTGGCATCATTCAACCCGCGATTTTTATCTAGAGCCAGCCTATCATCATAGTCCTGATCGCTGGGCAGTTGAAGACGGCATCGACTTGGCAAAATTCGTGAGCGTTGCTGACGAAGACGATCACAAACAAGACCGCATCTTAATTCTCTATGCCTCAGAGACAGGTACGGCTGAAGGCTTGGCGCGCAAAGCTGCTCGTCAACTGCAACGCTACCGTCCCAAAGTCATGTCACTCGATGAATACAACGTCGATACCTTGACATCAGAAAAGCTGTTGCTCGTTGTTACATCCACCTTTGGCAATGGCGAAATGCCTGGAAACGGTAAGCGGTTCCTCAAGTCGTTGAAGCAACAACCTGTAGGCTCCCTCAATACCTTAAACTATTCTGTCCTGGGGATTGGCAGCACCGTTTACGAACATTTTTGTGCTGCTGGGATTGCTGTAGATAAGGTCTTAGCCCGGTTGGGAGCAAACTGCATCGTCCTGCTTCACAAAGGTGATGAAATTAAGGGACAGGCGGATACTTTCAAAGAATGGCTGGGACTGATCTCGCGTGTACTGGGTGAAGATGTTACCTCTGGCGATGCGACAACAAAAGCCGCTCCTCAACTAAATATCACCTTCTTGAATCAAGCAGAAGTAGCAAATTTAATCCCTGTAGAAGTAAGTAACGAACGCGGCATCGCAGTCCCGATTGTCAGCAATCAGGAACTCCTTCAAGAAGTGATTCCTGGCAGTCGTTCTACTCGCTTGATCGCTTTTGATCTCTGCAAAAGTGACCTGCACTATGAAACAGGTGATCACGTTGCTGTCTATCCCTGCAATTCACCTGAACTTGTCAACCGTCTATGCGATCGCCTTTCGCTAAACCCAGACACCTACTTCAGAGCTAGTTATCAGACACCAGATGGCACTGAAGTAGAAGATGAACCTCCTATTACTGTGCCGATAACCGTCGGTCAAGTCCTCTTTGAAGAACTCGATCTGACTTTGCGAGAACCGTTCAATGATCTTTTAGTCTACTTGCAATCCGTGGCAGAAAATCCGCAAGAGAAACATCGCTTAGAAACATGGCTGGAAATTCTTCAGCAGGGGAACGACTACCCTGACAGCATTACGTTCAAGAAAAGCATCACTGACAACTTGATGAGCGTTGCCGATCTGTTCGATGAGTTTCCCTCAGCACAGATCACATTAGCAGCTTTACTTGAGTTACTGCCTAAGCAAAAGCCCCGCCTCTACTCCATTTCTTCCTCTTCCCTGCTCCATCCCCAACAAATTCAAATCACTGTTGGGGTGTTGCAAGTTAGCACTGATACAGGCAAAATCCGTCAGGGACTCTGCTCCAACTACTTAGCTGGACTGAAATCTGGGGCAATGGTTCGCATTAGTGTTCGCACTTCTACTTTCCGTCCTCCTAGCGATCCCGATGCAATCATGCTGATGGTAGGCCCTGGAACTGGTGTCTCCCCCCTGATTGCTTTTCTCCAACACCGACAAGCTCTGTTGCAACAAGGACAAGCATTAAGCGATGCTTGCCTGTATTTTGGCTGCCGCAACCAGAATGATTTCCTCTATCAGCAGCAATTGCAAACGTGGCTGAATCAAGGTGTGCTTTCTGGGTTAGAGGTAGCATTTTCGCGCCAAGGTGAGCAAAAGATGTATGTCCAAACCCTGATGCAGCAAAAGCCCCAGGACATCTGGAAACTGCTCAGTCATCCTCAGTGTCACTATTACGTGTGTGGTGATGCCAAGATGGCGGATGATGTGTTTGAAGTGTTGCTAGCGATCGCCAAAACTGAAGGTAATTTATCACATTTTGAAGCTGTTCAGTTCTTTGAGCAAATGAAGCAACAAAAGCGTTTTTCCAACGACGTTTGGGGCGTAACGCTGAACTACAAACAAGCGATCAAACAGGTACAAAAAGATAACTACTCCAAAGCCGAACGCTGGCTGAATCGGGTGCAACATCCTGATAGTCAAGTATCCTTGCCAGAGGCGCAACCATTAAGTGTCTGAATCTATAGCAAGGGACTGGGGACTAAGGACTGGGGACTGGGTGAAAAGCCTTTTTGTATCTAAGTTTTATCATTTGTTAATGTCCTAACCACTTTGGCTGTTGCTATAGATATTTATAGTCACAGCAGAAATGTTGACAGTCCCACGGTTATGAAACTGAGACAATGCCATAGTTTCATAGCCGTGGGATTCTTGCTTCACAAGGATTCCAATGAATTTACCCTCAACAACTATCGTCAGTTTTTCTCAAATCAGTGACTAGAAATAGCGATCGCTTGTTTCGATTTCCCTTGCACCAACATACATTCCATAAGCCGCAGCCACATCAATTGCAGGCGCACCTCGGACAATCATAGTTTTAATCGCCCGCGCCATATCTTCACTGCGGCGAATTTCTACAAATGTATATTCGTTGGGTAGACGAGTTTGATCGATTAGTGACACTGAGTCATTATGCCAAATAACAGGATAAACCTGGTTTGTGGAAGGTGTCATAGCAATAGGTTGTTAGTAAATAAGCAACATTTTTTACTTTAATGCATACTGATAATTTTATTTTAAAAACCAAATTTCATTAACTACAGCATTTTCTACCTTAATTAAGTAACTTATTTAATTTTAAGTACACATAGAATATGCAGTAAAAAGATTAAAAAGGATTTTCTTAACCAAAATTTTTACTCATTTTGAAAGGCTAGTTATGATATTTATGTATTGACAAAATGTTAGTTTTATGCAAAAACATTTGAAATATCTTAATTCCAGGTTAAATATATGATATTTATGTAATTACTTTATTTTCAATAAAGTGCTTTAATAAATAAAATCAGTGAACTATTATCTAAAACTAGGTTTTAATTTTTTATATTGAAAATTATTATCCTTTTTAATTATGAAATTATTTAGTTTATTTCAAAAGAAAAAAAAGGAACCAAGTATGAATAAACAAGCAAGTTCTATACCTGCTGTTGATTTAGTGATAGTAATCGATACTAGTCCTTCGATGAAAGATGAAGCCCAGAGTTTGAGTGATGGTGCTCAAGAAGCGATCGCTAAAGCTAAATCTAGTTGTCCATCAGATTTAAAAGTAGTTTGGTTAGGGATAGAAGGTACTTGGAAAGGGACAAAGTTTGACCAAACTATCAGAAATTATCTAACTCAAAAGGCTAAGGTGTCTGAATCCAAACTCCGAGGTAGAAAAAGAGGAGAATTAAAGTCAGCAGGAGCGCAAGAAGATGCAGCGCGTGCCATTGAAGATATCTCAGAATACTTTAATTGGCGTGAAGGTGCAGCACGAGCTATCTTTTATCTCGGCGATGAAGCGCTTGAAGGTGGTGGAGATAAAACAGAGCAAAAGGATATTGCAGCGGCTAATTTAGCTATCCAAAAAGCCCAAACAGCAGGAGTTACTGTTCACACCTATTTTGGAACTTCCAAGAGCAAGTATCAAGCAGATATCAAAACTGAATACGCTAGAATTGCAACCTCAACAGGTGGACAATCTTTTATAGATAAAGATGCTATTAGTGGTTTTAGTGCAGTCTTAGAAAAAGTTATCTGTGGTAGTCGCACAGCTAAAACAATTAAGCTTAAACCAATGGATATAATGATAGTTTGAAGTTAGAAGTAAAAAACAAAGCAGTTCTCAATGCCTTGTTTTTTGATGTCAATAATGCTGATAATAGTGGAACAATTAATCTTTCTATTAGCAGTAATAAACCATTTTTCAGCCCTCAAACTTTAACTGTAAACAGCAAACGTAATTGTTATTTGCTTTCTGAAACAAATCTGTCTAGTCTGAAACAATCGGGTTCTAATTTTGTTGAATTAACTCCTGGAAATTATAAGATAAAAATTCGTGAAGGTAATGCCACCTACTGGTCGGATAGTAAGAAGTTTAATATAGAACCTTGGGCTTTGATTTGGGCAAAAGGCGGAAAATTTATTACAAAACTTACTGGCATCGAAGTTGAAGAAAGTTGGTTTTCATTGAATGGTCTAAAAGACGAAGTAATTTTAGAGGTCAAAGAAAAAACCACCTTATTAGGTTTATTTATTGATACCTACAAAGATGATAACGAAGGTCAAATTATTCTGGCAATAGAACCAGTAAATGCAATTGAACTGACTGAAAAGTATAAGAAACAGGAGAATAATAAGGCAACTGTTACAACAGGGTCTGTTACAAATAGTACAACCGAGACTGTTAAAAGAGGGTCTGTTACAAGTGGTACAACTGAGACTGTTACAAATATTCAAGGCTCAGGCGGATCTGTGAGTCGTGAAGCAGTAAGTGCGAACAGCTCGGTATTTACGTTCCGCTTTAACGAAGACGAATTTAAAAAGAAGTGGGAGGAGCAGTTACAGCAGATTAATGCATCTATCAACGTCATAGATGCAGCCGATGTGACGCTGGAGGCTAAGTATTGGGATCAGCTTGAAAATTGGCTGCTGAAGAACTATGAGAAGCACTTTAAGAATTTGGCTGTAGAAGTGGCAAAAGTCAGATTCTCAATGGATGCCTATATACAGCAGATGGAATTTAGTCTAAACCAGCATTTGCAAGGCTGGTCTGGCTACTTAGACAAGCTTGTGGAAGATAAGATCAATGTTGAAATATCAAAGAGAATTAATCAGCAGGTTAACCAGTACGTAGACCAGACTTTTGAGCAAAGGATACGTAACAACGTTGGATTAATTATCAATAACATTGTCAATAAGCAGGAACTCAAACAGTACATTGACCAGCATGTTGATCAGCAAATAGACCAAACCTTTGAGCAAAAGATACGCAATAACATCAACGTTATTGTCCAGAATATAGTCAATAATAATACTGAAATTAATCAGTACGTAAGCCAGCAAATCGACAACAGCTTCGAGCAAAAAATACAAAATCACATCCAAGGGATTACTCAAAACATCATCAATGATAATGATGTATTAAACCAGTACGTTGACCAACGCTTACAGCAAACTGTAAACAACACTGAAGTTAACCACAGTATTGTCAACCTTGTAACCAACAGCACTGAAATTAACGAAAAGATTGAGAACATCCGTAACGAGTGGAATGAGACATTTATCAGTCGGGTTACAGAGCAAGTCGATGAAGTTATCAATATAATAGGTGGCAGAGAGGCATTCATCAGATTAATTACTCAAAACACCGTCAATAATTCTGAGATTAGTAAGTACGTAAGCCAGGAAATCGATAACAGCTTCGAGCAAAAAATACAAAATCACATCCAAGGGATTACTCAAAACATCGTCAATGATAATGATGTATTAAACCAATACGTTGATCGTCGCTTACAGCACAATGTAACCAACAACATTGTCATTAACCAAATTTTTGATAACGCTCAATTAACCCAGAAAATTGAGAATATCTTGAACGATAATTCTCAAATACATCAGAAGATTGAGAGTGTTGTTATTAATAGTACTGAAATTAACAACAGAATTCTGAACTTCGTTGTCAACAGCACTGAAATTAACAACAAGATTAATAACGTCTACAGAGATATTGACACCAAGATTGAGAACGTCCGCAACGAATGGAATCAGACATTCATAACTCTGGTTACACAGTATGTCGATGAAGTGATCAACATAATAGGCGATAGAGAGTCATTCAACATCCAGGTTGCAAATGTGATCAACATCAAAGTGGATGAGCTTCTCAATCAAATTCTGAGAATCAGAAACGAACTGACGGTAATCATTAACAACGCAGACAGACATCTCTATGAGTGGACTCTGGGAGAACTCATGGCAATCAAAGGCTGCTTAACCGATCGCCAGGCTCTTGTTGAGCAGCTAGTTACTTTCAGCGCTGAACTCAGAACCAAGCTGGATAGTACGATCTGTGTAGATATCAACACATTCAAGCCATTCAAACCTATCTCAATTAATCCTGCACAACCACAGCAGTTACCAGGAAACAAATAACTAGACTTGAGCCGCTAAAAGCTAAGTTGACGAAATTCGATGACGTAGAGGTTGCGTTATTGCATTGCTTTAACGCACTCTACTCCCATAAAGCATTTAAAGGTGAAAAAAATAAATGACACAACAAATTATTTACGGCACAGTTAGTGAAGACGGAACAAAACAAACTGGACAAGGATTTGAAGTTAAATCACCGGATACGGGAACCTATGTAATTACTTTTTTACAACCTTTTGTTGAACCTCCCAGCGTGGTAGCTACTTTGAAAGATTGGGGTGCTGATAATCAAATTATTGTTAAAGATATAACTCCAAACAAGGCGGAAGTTGCTATCTGGGATTTAGGAATTAAACAACAATCTGGCACAGGTTCTTCAGAACTCGCAGTGACGAAAGAAAAATCAGCTTTTAATTTTATTGCTATTGGTGAAGGTAGTTAAGTAGAAACATTTACCTAAAAGTGATACAGCGCTCGCACGTTCATTTCTTTCTCATAAATCGCCATTATTTATCTTCAGTTGATGAAGGCGATCGCTCTCATAAAATCTTCTTTCACTTAGTTAGTAATAAATGGTTTCACAAATTAACAACATCGTTGATCTAATTACTCAAAGGCTTTGAAATAGAACTATGAAACGTCTTGTTATTTGCTGTGATGGAACCTGGCAACAATTAATAAGTCCTTACCCAAGCAATGTGGTTAAGTTAGCTCAATCCGTGAAACCGATCGCCAATGACGGTGTTACCCAGATCATATTTTATGACGAGGGCATTGGAACCGAAAGTCAAAAGGTTTTAGGGGGAGCTACTGGACTAGGAATCGATAGAAATATAGAAGATTGCTACCGATTTCTGAGTCTCAATTATGTTTCTGGTGATGAAATCTATCTGTTCGGCTTCAGTCGCGGTGCTTACACAGTTAGGAGTCTATCAGGGATGATCTATTGCTCCGGTCTTTTAGACCGCCCTCATGTCACCAAAGCACATGAAGCTTACGAGCTTTACCGTAACCGAGGTATTAAACCCAAAGATAAGGAAGCTGTGGAATACCGTCAAACTTACGGTGAGCGTGTCCCTATCACCTTGATCGGTTGTTTTGACACTGTAGGTGCCCTTGGGATTCCTGGGATGCCCGCCTTCAGCAAGTTGCACGAGCAGCTGAATAAGCGCTACAGATTCCATGATATTACTTTAAACAAAGATGTTCAGAATGCATTGCACGCGATGGCGATCGACGAAATCCGCGAAGTCTTTGATGTAACTCCGATGAAAAAACATCCCGAAGCTGAAAACCAGCGAGTGATTCAAAAGTGGTTTCCAGGTGAGCACGGCTGCGTTGGTGGTGGAACGGAAGAACATAGTGGGTTATCAGATGCTGCTTTAAAGTGGATGATTGATTCCGTCGGTGTCTTGGGATTGGGGCTTGACTTAAATCCAAGTGTGATTCCGACAGGCATTAACCCCAATTATGAATGTGACTTTAATAACGATGTTGGATTCTTTAAATTGGCCGGAATCAAGTTTCGTGAGGTCAGCGATGTCATTGACGACCTTCATGAAAGCGTGCTCAATCGTTTGAAAAGTCGCAAGGACTATCGACCCAAGAATCTACAAAAGATTATCGATAAACTGAATTAATTTCTTAAATAATGTTGTTTCAAGGAGCGCCTGCTGCTTTAGGGCTCCTACTGATGTTTTAGTCTTGCCAAAACCATCAGCAGAAATAAGCCTTTTTTTTAAACAGAAGCAAGCGATTAAGTCAACAAGCGATTCTAAAAGAGAAACAATTATGACCGCAAAAAGAGACACATCAAGAGATGGGTTTAAAAATAAACTTGAAACGGCTGTTTTAACCGGCTTTAAACCAATTTGGAACTTTATTCAAAGCAACCCAGGTCTCGCTAGAAAAGTCAACAAAACTCTTACTAACAATGCCATCTTAAAAATTCCCACTCGCCCCTATCCGTTTAGTACAATGTCTCCCTATACATCCTGGGATTCGTTGATTGATCGAACATATTCGGGACTCCAACTACCACCGCTAGATTGGAAACCTTTGACCAATGAAAACTATATCGGCATTAATTTAACGTCCGCTGAAAAGTTTGAGAAAAATCTGCCGCCAATTCAAGATTTGGAGATTTTGTATCACAAAATTGGGGAAACGAAATACTCGCCTAAATCCTCTCTAATTTTCCCCTATTTTGTTCAATGGTTTACGGATAGCTTTCTTAGAACCGATCGCCACGATCCCCTCAGAAATAGTTCCAACCATCACATCGATATGTGCAATGTCTATGGGTTAAATCCAAAGATTACACATTTGCTGCGATCGTATGAAGGCGGTAAGCTAAAAAGCCAAATTCTTAATGGAGAAGAATATCCTCTCTTTTACTATGATGAAGATGGAAAACCCAAAGAAGAATTTAGAGGGTTGCCCCATCTTTACACCGATGAGTCCACCCCAAAAGCAGAAACGTTCCCTCCAGAAAAGAAACAGAAGTTGTTTGCAATGGGGTTGGAAGTAGAACGAGCAAACGTGCAAATCGGCTATGTGATGCTGAATGTTCTTTCCTTAAGGGAACATAATCGCGTGTGCGATCTCTTGACAAAAAATTATCCAACTTGGGACGATGAACGCCTTTTCCAAACGGCAAGAAATATTGTCATGGCTGAATTTCTCAAGATTGTTTTAGAAGATTACATCAACCACATAACTCCCTATCACTTTCAATTTTTCACTGATCCCCTCGCATTTACTGATGAAAAGTGGTATCGCCATAATTGGATGTCGGTGGAATTTAGTTTAGTTTATCGTTGGCATAGTATGCTACCCGATACTTTCATATATAACGGGCAAAAGCTTCCCATGCCTGCCTCAATGTGGAACAACGACATGATTATCAACAAAGGATTAGGAGCCATCTTTGAGGAAAGCTGTTCCCAACCCGCAGCGCAACTGAGTTTATTCAATACGCCTGAATTTCTAATTCCCACCGAAATAGCTAGTATTCGCATGGGTCGTGAGGCAAAATTAAGAAGCTATAACGATTATCGGGAATTATGCAAGTATCCCCGCATAACCAACTTCAATCAGATTAGTAGCGATGAAAAAGTCCAAAAAGAACTGCAACGATTGTATGGTCATGTAGATAATATTGAGTTGTATGTAGGACTCTACGCAGAAGATTTACGACAAAATTCAGCTTTACCACCCTTAGTCGGACGACTAATAGGAATTGATGCCTTTTCTCAGGCGTTTACCAATCCTCTGCTAGCAGAAAGTGTCTTCAATCCAGAAACTTTTTCACCAATAGGTTGGGAAGAAATTCAGAATACCAAGACTCTCTCCCAAGTAGTACATCGCAATATTCCTCAAGGGAAAAAGTATAGAGTTTCTTTTTATCGCGAAGATTGGCAACCAGTTTGATGAGCTAATGAATTTGGGTGTGTAACGAATGATAAAACACACCCTACTTGTTAAAGATACATAAAGTATTTTTTAATTAATCCTACCTTTCAAAAAATGAACTTATTTACCGAATATCCAGAAAAAGATGAAGCTAAATATTGCGATCGCATGAGTGAGCTAGTCAAAAAGAATATGGATAATCTTTACGGCGGTGAAAAGAAAAAAACTGCAAAGAGAGATACCCACTCTAAAACCAACGCTGCTGTACAAGGAACTTTAGAAATTTTTGACTTTGATGAAGCAGCAATTAAACAGGAATTGAGCAAACGCACCTCATTAACTGAAGCTCAACTTCAAGCCATTTCCCTAAAACAAGGTTTATTTGCCAAACCGAAACAATATTCGGTTTGGCTACGATTTGCAAATGGTGCGTTTTCAGTCAAGAATGATTATGAAGGAGATACACGCTCGATGTCCGTAAAAGTGGTAGGGGTAGAAGGAGAACGACTACCACAAAGTCACGAGTTAAAAACCCAAGATATTATTACCCACAATACCGAATTCTTTTTTGTTAGAACCATCAAAGACTTCCACAGCTTTTTCTTGACGGTTTATCGAGCCGGGCTGTTTCCGCTTTTTAAGCTGTTGGTGGTTTTATGGCTAAAGTCGCATCCCTACGAAGCTACACTTCTAAAAAACAGTTTCAAACGCTTTCCCAAAAGTTTGCTTATAGAACGCTATTGGAGTGCTTCAGCGTATTCTTTGGGACTCAAATCTGATTTTGATCCATCCCAACCAGGTCGAGTTCCTGTGGAATATCCGGTTGTGATTAAATATGGATTTACTCCAGTTTCCAGTCAACCACCTCATCAACAACTTCCTCTTGAGTCCAGACCAGAAAGTGAGCTTAAGCGTGCCAAAGCCTCAGGTTCAGAGGACAACTACTACCGAGAGGATATTATTAAAGCTTTAGCAAAGCCTGATGCCCAATATTGTTGGGACTTTCAAATCCAATTTCAAACCAGCCCAGAAATGTCCATTGATGATACCACCATTGTTTGGAATGAAGAGGAATCACCCTTCTTTACAGTTGGTCGGCTGATAGTTAAGCATCAGCAAGTTAATTCTGCCAAAGAAAATGACTTTGGAGAAAATCTCAGTTTTTCTCCTGGAAATGGTTTAGCAGTGCATCGTCCTGTTGGTGCAATCAATCGGTTACGCAGCATTGTTTATCCTATCGTTGCTAATGACCGTCATCAAAAACGAGCAGTCAAATACCACGAACCAACTGTCTGACTTTCAGTAGACCAAAATGACAGGTTTGTAAATCTTCAGCATTAATTGCTTAGGCTGTTTGCAAAAGGGTTTGCTTGATATCTTCTACCGTTCCCAGCGTTTCGTAGGCGGCTTTCATCATTCGGCTAATTGCCCAAAATAAATTTACCGCCGTTGGACGAGTAGAACGCAACAACTGGGCTACTTTATCTAAGTGTTGCAAAAATTCGTGGCGATCGCTTGTTTCAATTTCCCTTGCACCAAGATATATTCCATAAGCCGCAGCCACACCAATCGCAGGCGCACCTCGGACAATCATAGTTTTAATCGCCTGTGCCATATCTTCACTGCGGTGGATTTCTACAAATGTATATTCGTTGGGTAAGCGAGTTTGGTCAATGAGTGACACTGCGTCGTTATGCCAAATAACGGGATAAACCTGGTTTGTCAAATTTGTCATTATAATAACTATCAAATAACTTGTTACTAATTTAAATTGTACGTTTACTCGTAATGATCTAGCGTTTATCACTCGCATTAAGTACACAAAACCATTATCTAACAAGAGCTTTAGTCTGTAAAAGTGTATCTCACCAGGACAGTCAACGCTATAATATTTGCCATTAGTTATTTGACAAAAAAATTGCTCCAAGTTATTGAAATTTTGAAGCTGTTCAGTTCTTTAAGCAAATGAAGCAAGAAAAGCGCTTCTTCAACAAAGTTGCATAATCGGAAAGTTTTGTTAAATTTGATGTAGCGATCGCACATTTATTTATTTCCGAGAAATCGCCGTAATTTCTCTTCAGTTCACGAAGGCAATCGCCTGAATACAATCTTTTTTTACTTAGTTAGTAAGCAGTTACGCATTTAATTAGTATAATTCTGACAATTCAGGTCATCTGGAAAAACCAACGCGAAACCTAACTCTTTAGTCCCTTTCCGAAGCAAAGAGGGGTTGGAGGACAGGTTCTTCCAAAATTACTGAGTTGGTGTATTAGGCAATCAAACTAAAATTGCCACTACTGAGAGTAATATCAGGATTCCCTAAACGAGCAAACTCAAACACACCTCCTGTACCTAGAACATTGCCATCCTGGTTATAGAATAGGCTGCCACTACTTTGGCTAAAGACAATACGCGCATTATTAGCGTTGACGAATTGATCGTCACTGACAACTGCAAAGTTAGTTAAAGCCTGTCCAGGAGTATTAGTAACAGCATTGAAGGTGGTTTTACTCAGCACAATCTGGTCTTGTCCTGCTTCAAACTCGGTGATGTAATCAACACCTAAGCTTGTGTTAAAAACTCCACTACTTTGGAACAGATATTTATCCTTCCCGGCTCCACCAGTGAGAATATCATCGCCCAGTTCTCCCCTGAGTAAGTCATCACCTGTTCCACCAGTGAGAATATCATTACCATTACCTCCCTGGAGGGTGTCATTTCCTCCTAACCCTTGCAGTTGGTCATTTCCGTCACCGCCAATCAGAGTGTTATTCAGTGTATTACCAGTGAGACGGTCATTGCCTGTGCCACCGGTTGCATTTTCGATAACGTTGTTGGCAGAGAGAATGAGTTTAAGATTGCTATTAACCGTTTGTGAGGTGGTTACACCCAGATTTACGTTTACGGGAACTGTAGTACCGCTAAAGTCAATAGTATCAGTGCCACCTGTTGTAATTTCTGTAATTGTTTTGGTTCCCAAGGCAATATTAGCTAGGAAAGAATAGGTATTATTCCCCGCACTACTGGGTGATGAAGAATCGTCATTAATAATGGTTCCGGTGACGGCTGTTGTAGTGCCGATGGCGTAACCAGTGCCTGTTGCTAGAGTCAGGGCAACGGTTTCATTACTTTCAACAGCGATGTCTGCTGTCGGGTTAATGGTTAAGGTTTTTGTACTACTTCCGGCTGCAAAGGTAATTGTTCCGGTGGTAGCTGTAAAACTGGCTGCGCCTGTTTGGGTGTAGTCGGTGTTGAAGGTAGCTGTGCCAGTAATGCCATAGTTGACGGTTAAGGCATTGCTGGTGCTGCCAGTACGGGTGAAGCTGTAAACTAGGTTGGCGGTGCCGTCTTCAGTGACACTAGTGGGATTTGCTAAGGCAACACTGATGCTTGGGTCTGGATTCGTAATGTTGACTAACTGTAAAAAATAGTTGGTGTTGACGTTGTTAGAGTCTTGAGAAATTCCAACATAGTAATTTCCGGCTCCTAATGTTGCAGTCAATTGAGCATTGCGACTGGAACTAGCATAATCAGAAGCAAGTTCATCTCCACTATCAATCAATCCATTATTGTTTTTGTCGTAATAGATTTTGGCATTGACATAGCTTTGAGTCACTCCACTCAAAATTAAATTAATATCATTTGTGCCTGTCAGGGAGAATTTGTAGTAATCAACTGGGTCTACACTCCCAACAAATTGTGTGAAAGTCTGCTCACCAGTCAAACTGCCAATATTATAAGCAGTGCTAAGTGTGTTCCCAGGATTTGAGGGAATCGAACCAGGTGTAGATGTGGCTAATAATTGTAAGGAATAGTTAGTGTTAACGTTGTTAGAGTCTTGAGAAATTCCAACATAATAATTTCCGGCTCCTAATGTTGTAGTCAATTGAGCATTGCGACTGGAACTAGCATAATCAGAAGCAAGTTCATCTCCACTATCAATCAATCCATTATTGTTTTTGTCGTAATAGATTTTGGCATTGACATAGCTTTGAGTCACTTCACTCAAAATTACATTAATATCATTTGTGCCTGTCAAGGAGAATTTGTAGTAATCAACTGGGTTTGCATTTGCTATAGCATCATTGTAGTTAAAAGATGTAAGAATCCCAATGTTTTGAGCAGTCGTGAATGTAGTTCCTGGCATATTTTTCCTTTTTTTAAATGCTGATCAACTTCACTCGTGGAACCCATCAAAACTAGAAAGCTATCAGTTGCTACTGCACTGATTATATTACTTAATTGATGGTATAATAATGCTGGTGATTAACAAGATTAAGTATACAAGGAATCGATCTACAAAAGTTAATTGGAGTTACATAAACGATCGCCCACACCTGAGTCACAAGTGTGGGCGATTCATTCTACAAAGAATTAGCTAAACAACAGTAGATAATTGCCGTTTAAAGAAAGCTTGCAACACTCTTTCTGCTATTTGATGGCTAGTTAAACCTAAGTCTGTCTTAGATTCATTGGGTTCAGCATGATCTACCAATATATCTGGTACACCGAATCGCTTGACAGGAACGAGAATATCTGCATCTAGTAAAGCTTCTGCGATCGCAGAACCAAAGCCACCCATAATACAACCTTCTTCTAAGGTGACAACACGGCCGATTTTCTTCGCTAAAGGCAAAATCAACTCGGTATCCAAAGGCTTAACGAAACGCGCATTAATTACAGTTGCTTCAATGCCATGTTCGCTGAGAATTTCTGCAGCTTGCATTCCTGGATAGACCATTGTGCCATAAGCGATGATTAACACCTCATCGCCTGTACGCAGAATCTCGCCTTTACCGATTTCCAAAGGTTCCCAACCTTCCTCCATCAAGGGAACGCCGTAGCCATTGCCACGAGGGTAGCGCATTGCGATCGGCCCACTGGTATGATTAACGCCAGTTACTACCATGCTTTGCAGTTCTGCCTCGTCTTTCGGGGCCATGATTACCATGTTGGGAATGCAACGCAGATAGGCAATATCATACATACCTTGGTGGGTGGGGCCATCAGATCCGACGATTCCCGCCCGATCCAAGCAGAAGAATACTGGCAGGTTTTGGATGCAGACATCATGAATTATCTGGTCGTAGGCGCGTTGCAAGAAGGTGGAATAAATAGCTGCAACCGGGCGCATCCCTTCGCTTGCAAGTCCTGCTGCTAGGGTAATTGCGTGTTGTTCCGCAATGCCGACATCAACATATTGATTGGGCAGTTTTGCTTGAAGTTTATCTAAACCTGTCCCCGTTGCCATAGCCGCAGTAATCCCAATGATTTTCGAGTTTTGTTCGGCAAGTTTTACCAGAGTGTGAGAAAAGACTTTGGCATAAGCCGGGGGTTTGGGTTTATTAGAAGGAATGGCTTTGCCAGTTGCTACGTTGAAGGGGCTTTGGGCGTGGTAGCCAACTTGATCTAGTTCGGCAATTTCATAACCTTTGCCTTTTACTGTTGCCACATGTACCAAAACTGGGCCTGGTATTTGATGTGCTTGTTGGAAGGTGGCAATTAGTTCTTCGAGATTATGCCCATCCACTGGCCCAATGTAGGTAAAGCCGAGTTCTTCAAAAACTGCACCTACCTTCGGAACCGCCAAACGCTTCATACCTTCTTTGATCCGTCCGAGTTCAGGTGAGAGGGATTCGCCAACGAAGGGAATTTGCTTTAACTGTTCCTCAAGATTATCTTTAATAAATTGCACCGGTTGGCTGAGGCGCATTTTGTTGAGATAGCGGGGAATTGCGCCGACGTTGCGAGATATGGACATATCGTTGTCATTGAGAACAACCAACAGATTGGTTTTCGGCATGTGTCCGGCATGGTTAATCGCTTCTAAAGCCATGCCGCCAGTTAGTGCCCCATCCCCAATCACAGCAACGGCTTTAAATTTTTCTCCTTTCAAGTCTCGCGCTAAAGCCATGCCCAATGCTGCTGAAATACTTGTAGAAGCGTGTCCAGCCCCAAAGTGGTCAAACTTGTTTTCACCGCGTTTGAGATAACCCGCAATTCCGTCTTTTTGTCTAAGGGTGTGGAAGCAATCATAACGTCCTGTAAGCAGTTTGTGGGGATAAGCCTGGTGTCCTACATCCCAAATCACTTTATCTCGATCTAAGTCCAGTGTTTGGTAAAGTCCTAGTGTTAATTCGACAACACCCAATCCTGGCCCCAAGTGTCCACCATTAACTGCTACTGTTTGAAGATGCTTATCTCGAATCTGACGGGCAATCTGTTGCAGTTGGCGAACAGATAAACCGTGCAACTGATTAGGATGGGTGATTTCGCTCAGATGCATATTATAAGGTTTTCCTCTCTAACTTCGAGTCTCGGTATTTTGATTTTCCCACGGTCGGGTTGTCCACAGAATCAAACTCTTAGATTGTTACTAAGTTGTAGTGGAAAGTATAACTTCTTAATTGATGATGGTGAAAAATTTGTTAACCATTAACAATTCGTCAAATAAGATTCCAATCAGTTAAAGTTATAACACATTTTTTCATGAGTAATGCTACTTAAAAAATGCTTGTAATGCGTATATAAAAACAAGTTTTTTAAGAGTAATTTGCGGAAGTTCCCTAAGCAGCTTACTCAATTTTGCTATCTTAAGTTAGTACAAAAGAAAGTCAAATATTTTATTTACAGGTATATATCTAGCATAATTGCTAGTAAATATTTAACTAGAGTTTCTACTTTTCTTCGGTGACAGCAGTTAGTTTTATCAGCGATCGCTAGTTCTTATGAATGTGACAAATATGTATCTAAAGCTACTCGATTACTTTATCTAACTTCATTTATTTAGTAAATCAATTCTATATCTCGTTAAGAGTCTCCAACTGGAAAGGAGGTTTTAACTACAATCCCCTGTAGAGATGCAGAGCTAGCTGTGCTACCCTACCATAATGGTTTAACTATCTGTATGCTGTAATAATATTGACGTAATCTGAGACTTTCCGAAATTACTCGTAAACAACAATATTTCCGACTTTTTTAAGAAGTCGGAAATTTAAAGCTTTCGATTTTCGCAAATCCAATCGGATTACTATATCTCTATTTAACAAAAGCATCCTTGATGTTTTCAACAGTACGTTCAACAACATTCTTTGTGTTGTCTACTGCTTCTTTAGTCCGAGATGCATCTTCATTTGCTCTCTTCTGAATTGTAGCGGCATCTTTCTTTGCTTTACGCCCAATAGGGCTATCATTGTCTGTTGCTTGGTCAACTTTACTGGCATTGCTCTTGGCAGCGTCCTTAACTTTATCTGCCGTATCATCAATGAAATTTTTGGTTCGTCCTGCATCTCTACTAGCTTTGTCTTGAGCGCGATCTGCATCATCATATGATGCAATCAAGGTTCCAGCAGGATCAGCCATTGCTGAGGTGTTGGAGAAAAATGCACCTTGCCAAACAAAAGCGATCGCTAACATACAAAGCAATGTTGTAGCCATCCAGCGTTTTACCGTGGAAAGTTGTTTTGTAACATAATTGAATTTCATACAATACAATCTCATGTGATTTAGCATACTATTTCTACTTCATTTAGCTTGTTAGCTATATCACTCCTTAGATAGAAGTTCTCGCATCAATAGTTATGAAAATAGTTCACTATTTTGAGAGATTGAATTTTGAGTAAGAATTATTTCCTACTAATCAAAATTCGGTTTAAACAAATTACAATTTTTCGACATGGGCGATAGCACCCAGAGAAAAGTTAGCCATCGCCCTTCAGTTAATTAACTTGCAATCGCAACTGATTTTTTACGATTAGGACGCTTGCGTTCTGATTTTTTCTTCAGTCCAACGGCTTGAGCTTGATCGCTATCTGAGCCATATTGTCCGCGGATTACTTCTTTCATGGCTAATACAGCATTATGAAATTCCCATTCTGCTAATCGCGCAGCATCGACCGCAGCACGATATAAAGTTAGTTTTTCAGTTTCGGATTGTTGCTGCGCCAACATAGCTTGATAAGCTTGCTGTAAATTTGCTACAGAGGCACCAGTACGGGTTGTGTTATATGTGCTGATGGTTTGCAAGCCGTGAAATGAGTTTATATCTTGACTAATTGATTGAGAAGGCAAACGACGGGTTTTATCTTGGGCGGGCATATAAGTATACTGATATAGTGTATACCTTAATGTGCCCATTAAAACAAAAAATCTAACAGTAAAGTGAGATTTTTAGATAGAACAAGGTTAAATAAAAGCGTGAGTTAATTTTTGCAGGTCAAAACAATCGCATTGTCAGTCAAAACAATCGCATTGTCAGCCGAAACAATGGCATTATTAGCCGAAACAATCGCATTGTCAGTCAAAACAATCGTATTGTTAGCCGAAACAATGGCATTGTTAGTCAGAACAATCGTATTGTTAGCTGAAACAATGGCATTGTCAGTCAAAACAATGCCATTGCAGGGGGTTGCATTAGATAGTGTGGCGATCGCAATTACTAAACTGGAAGATGCTTTATTGTTGTATCACCCTGTGAACTTCCTCCACAGACAACACTAAGAAAGCATCAGGCTGACATCAATTGCTGAATACGCTGTGGTTCCTCTCCCAGCCAATCTGGATTTTGGGCAGTGCTGTCAAAGATTGATGAAGTTTTGAACGGCTCAAACTCGCCGCGTGATGCCGCTTCTGCCGTTTTTGCTAAGAGCGATTGCACTTGCTCGTCGTTCATTGGCTGGAACGTCCGCACTGCTTCAAAAGCTTGCTCTAAAATCTCCATGCTGTCAATTCCGGTAATCACAACCGATGTGGGCAGATTCAAAGCATAGTGTAAACACTCTATTGGCGTTACAGTCTTTGACCGTAAAAGAATACCGTTTGCCAAGCTTTTCATCCCCAAAACACCGATGTTTTGTTTCACAAGTTCCGGCACAACCAGCTTTGCAAAGCTCCGGTAGTGAGCATCCATTACATTTAGCGGCATCTGCACTGTATCAAATTTAAACCCGTGAGCAGCTGCAACTTCCAGCGTATGTAAATGAATATGGGGATCTTTATGCCCAGTGAAGCCGATGTATCCGAGTTTTCCAGCTTCTCGCGCTTCAATGAAGGCAGCATTTGCCCCTTCTGGGTCGAAAATTCGATGGGGGTCTTCATATCGAATCATTTCGTGATGCTGAACAAGATCGATGCAATCAACTTGCAAGCGTTTGAGTGATTCGTCTAGCTGTTTTGCGGCTTCTTTCTTAGAGCGACCATCGATTTTCGTCATCAGAAACACTTTATCCCGGTAGCCATCGCGCAGCGCCTTTCCCATGCGAATCTCGCTGACTCCACCGTTGTAATCCCAACTGTTATCCATAAAGGTGATGCCACGATCAATGGCTGTTCTAACAATGCGGATACCTAGTTGTTCATCAACGTGCTTCAAGGCAATGTGCCAACCACCCAATCCGATGGCGGAAACTTTCTCTCCTGTGCTGCCAATAACTCGGTATTGCATTTCTGAATTTGACGTAGTTCTTGACATGTGTTCTCCAAGTCTTTCAGCTATTACTCAAGTACATATAGCCATCTGCCAATTCAAACACAAGGCAAAGTTGACAATATCTTGCTGAAGATACACTTTTCGGCGAGATTAGGAAAATACTCAAGAAGCCAAAATACCGATGGCAATTTGGGATGTGTCAGGTAAATAATTTAATTGATCTGTTAAGCCTAGACGTGTGGCGATAGGGAATTAGCAGCATTACGCTGTGCGAAGGAGTATCAGAGTTTGTCGCTAAACATCACTAAAGTAACTGATCTCAACGAACTCCTAACTCCTAACTCCTAACTTTATTTATTTACCACTATAGAAAAAAGCAATTTCTTTTTCTTTTAGGGGTGCGAAATCAGCATCTACAAGTAATTGGTCGAGTTCTGCTTGGGGAATGTGTTTTGCGCCAATTCGCACAATGCGCGATCGCATCGTATTAGATACACCACTGCGCTGTCTATTGCCTTCTAGCGCCATAACTTTACCATAAAGTTCTAGCTTGGCAGGCGGAATGGGAGAACCATCAAAATCAATTCCCTGTGCGATCGCTTCATCAATCGCATCAGCCCCTGTAGTAGTTTGATTTCCTGGGTTAGTTTCGGTAGGCATGGTAATTTTCTCTTCTTCGCTATGGGTAGATTTTACCAGCCTTGTTGACACCAAAGCTGCCAACCCTCAAACTCATACCAATTTGAAAATCTCTAAAGACGTGATGAATCGCCTCTTTACCCATTGAATTGGTATCACATTAGACTAATCACGAGCTTGTCGCGTCACTATACCACCAACAAAAGCCCCTAAAATAGTGCCTGTCCAAAGTCCTGTTGTGCTACCTTGCCATATTGCTCCTGGTGTCATCCAAGCGTTGCACATTTCCTTTAAACCCCAAGGTTGGTTTTGACACTTTTGGCTATGGAGCATAATGGTGATTTGCCCACTGGTGTAAGCGCCAAAAAAACCTGATGACAGCGCCAAGAAAGTGCAAATTAAAATTTTATTTTTTGTCATTTGTCATTTGTCATTGGTCATTTGTCATTTGTCATTTGTCATTATGCCCTGCCCAATGCCCAATTCCCAATTTACCATTCCCAATCAACCTGTATTTCTCATTCCAGCAGCAATACCATTAATAGTTAACAATGCTCCTCGCAGTAACTCGCCTTTGCTGTAACGAGAATGAATTACTCCAGAAGTAGCAGTAGTATTTTGGGACTGCCGTAGACGTTTGAGTAGTGAAACTTGGATAAATCCCAAGGGGACAATTGTGCCATTGCGTAACTGCACAGATCGTTGCAATACAGGATCGCCATCTAAGAGTCGATTGTGATCGGTGATTTTTAACACCAAATCTCTTGTTAGATAAAACTCGCTGGCAATTTGGTCAAAAACCTTGGCAAAACGAAGTTGATCTTCTGGTTTTGAGAGTTCCTGGACGTAGTGGTGTGCCATTTGTATATCTACTTTTGCCAAGGTCATTTCGGCCTTAGAAATCACCATCTTGAAGAATGGCCACTTAACGTAAAAGTAGCGGAGTAATTTCAAGTGTTCTTCTGGTTCTGCGTTCAAGAATTCTTGTAATGCTGTGCCAACGCCATACCAAGAAGGAAGTAAAAAGCGAGTTTGTGTCCAGCTAAATACCCAAGGAATAGCTCGCAGACTACTTAAATCTTTCTTACCAGATGGACGGCGTGCGGGGCGGGAACTTATTTGTAGCTGGCTAATTTCTTCAATGGGAGTTACTTCGTGGAAGAAATCAACAAAATCAGGCTGTTCGTAGATTAGGGCGCGATAATGTTGACGCGATCGCGCTGCTAATTCTTCCATAATCTCATTCCAGGGTTCAATATCATCAAACCCTGTCCGCAACAGGCTAGCTTGAATCACAGCCGTGGTGATGGTTTCCATGTGATACAAAGCCAAGTCCAACAGAGAATATTTGGAAGCTAAAACTTCTCCTTGTTCGGTAATCTTGATTCGCCCATTGATACTATGACCTGGTTGAGCCAAAATCGCTTCGTAAGCGGGGCCGCCACCTCGTCCCACAGAACCGCCGCGTCCGTGGAAAATCCGCAAATTTAGATCGTAGTTTTCTGCTATTTCTTGCAGTGATTTTTGAGCTTTATGAATTTCCCAGTTGCTGCTTAAAAAACCAGAGTCTTTGTTGCTGTCAGAATACCCCAGCATTACTTCTTGTAAGTTGAGGGTGACGGAGGAGGAGGCAGGGGAGCAGGGGAGCAGGGGAGCGGGGGAGGGTGAATTTTCATCTGCACCTTCTGTTTTTGTCTGTTCGTAACCACCGGCTAACAAAGCGCGATATAACGGCAGCTCAAACAGTTTCCGCATGACGCTTCTGGAGCGTTGTAAATCTTCTACTGTCTCAAATAGGGGGACTACTTGAATAGTTCCGACGGCCATGGCGGGGTCAAAAAGTCTGGCTTCTTTGGCTAAAAGCAATACTTCCAGCACGTCGCTCACGTCGCGGCACATACTGATAATGTAAGTTTGGCAGATGTTAAGACCAAATTCTTGTTGCAGCGATCGCACGATGCGAAAGGTTTCAATTACATCGTTGGTTTTTTCGGAAAATGGCAATTCTGCTGGAATTAGTGGCCTGCGGGTTTGCAGTTCGCCTGTGAGCCAAGCAACTCTTTGCTCCTCTGATAGTTCGTTGTAAGGTTGGGGTAATATTTGCAGGTATTCCAGGATCTCATTGAGCGCATCGGCGTGACGGGATGATTCTTGGCGGATATCTAACTGTGTCAAGTTAAAACCAAAAATTTCTACCTGACAGATCAGATTTTCTAATTCTCGACAACTTAAACCTGTTTCTGTCAAGTTGCGCTGAATCATTCGCAGTTCGGCTAAAAAATCGGCTCCTGAACGATACAGGGGGCTATCTTGATTTGTTGGCGTTTCCCGATTGTATAAAGCTAGATTGCGATCGCGAGTATTTTCCAACCGTTTCAGCACGTAAGCCAATTTCAGCCGATAGGGTTCTTGTCGATAACGCAGCGCCAGTGCGTCATATACCTCACTGAACTGGGACTGATCCAATTCTAGAGATTCCAGTAAGTCTGGTAAAACATCACTCCAGTGCATCGACACACTCAACAATTCAATCAGATTTTTCACTGAGTGAATATATCTCCCAATTACCATTTTGCGCTGATAGCAAGCCGTTTTCCAGGTGATTTCGGGCGTAACTGATGGGTTCCCGTCTCTGTCTGAACCTACCCAGGAGCCAAAAGAGCAAAAGTTTTTACTCGGTGGTTCTAGCCAAGGAAAGGTATTGGATAGAGTGTGTTTGAAACGTTTATACAGTTGCGGAATGCCATCAAATAAAACTTCTTGAAAGTAGTGCAGGGCATAATCTACTTCATCTAGCACTGTGGGTTTGAACTGGTGAAGTTCGTCTGTACGCCACCACAGGCGAATCTCTTCAAGCAATTGTTCGCGGACATCTATTGCTTCCCAAGGATATGCTCCTGGTGTGTTACCAGAATGGTTTTCCAAGGCATCCAGTTTTTGCAAAAGTTGTACTACTTGTCGCTGCTTATCTCGGATGGTATGACGAACAATTTCCGTCGGGTGCGCTGTAAAAACTAAACGTACATCCAGATGTGTAATTAGACGTTGAATTTGCTGGGGTGGTACATTCAATTTGAATAAATAGGGAAACAAGGCAGCAAAAGTACCTTTTGGTTTGACTTGCGCCTTTTCAAGATAATTCTTTCTCAGGAAGGCTGCTGCTATTCCCTTACTAACAGGTGCGTCATCTTCTCTTTGATTGGAGGAATAATTAACATTGGATGGTGTTTCTGGCTCTGTAGCCTCTGTTTCTGCCTCATAGCGACTCAATTGCTGCCGTTGTTCGTATTCCTGCTCTATGATGTTAATCAGCTGAAAATACAGAGCGAAAGCACGAGCCGCGCGAATTGCTTCGTTGATATTTAGTTGTTCAATCAATTTGACGGCTGAAGATGCTTGGTCATTTGTTGCTTGTCCTTCTGGCGAACATAAATCGCGCAACTGACGCAACAGGTCTACCATATTTTGACCGCATTCTTGCCGGAGAACTGACTCCCACAATTCTTCCACTACCTGGAGACGATGACGCAAAAATAATTCCGACACCGGGTATATATCCGCAGTTTGAGACGAAGAGTATAAAAGGGAACCCATATTCTCTATTCTTGTAAAGCTAATTACTGTTTACGGTTCTTGGTTTTGCACTTAATGCTCACCGGGTTGTTCCTGAGCAAATAATTATTTGGTGTATATCTTCTCATCTTGATTGATTTCGTGTTCATCTGGGAAGTCTAGGTTAGGTAGGCGATCGCCTCGAAATAATTCTTCACTAGCTTCTCCTATGGCTTCTAGTGCTTTTACTGTAGTTTTTCCGGTAATCAGCAGCAGTAATATAGACGCTGTACCTATTTGTAAAAGTAATGATTGGGGAATGGGAAATAAATCCAGATTGGATGCGGGTTTAGGCGAAGACTGTTGGTTGGTAGGAGGCATTGCTAATTTTTGGTTATGGGAATTATGAGTAAAAAGGAGTTAAGAGTTAGGATGACTCCAACAATAAAGGGATGGAGTTGAAATGAGATAAGCTTATTGTTTGTTTCGCTCATCAGGGGTATTGGCGCAGTGGCACACAAGTCCGGTTTGAAAGGACAAGTCATCAGCTAGTCATATAGAATTATTTTGACTCCTGGCTCTTAACTACTAACTTCTAACTTCTGATTTTTGACTCCCTATTAGTAAAATAAACGCAAAACTCAACATTAGTCAGACTTACAACCTATACAAGACTATCTTGTCCGATTTTGTGAGCTAGGAAGGTAACAAAATTGTTAAAAAAAAACGTCAGAGTGTGATAAATCTATGGTTCTAGTTTACAAGTGCAGGCACTATCCCCCAACCATCGCTGACTGTAAAGTTAACTGAGCATGAAAACAGTAGTACCAGATCGCCAGCAATCCTTAGTGCAATGGGTAAGCCAAGCAACAGGGATCAACACTTTCGGAGTGAAAGTCCGGTTGCGGGGAAATGACCTTCATATTCTTTGTGAAGGTACAGAATGTCCGCAGCGTTGGCGTACTTTGTCTGATTTGCTGCAAGCACTACAGCAAACAAATTTAGATATCCTCACAAACAGCGAACAAACCTCAATATATCAAGTATTTGTCTATGGCCGCAGAAAAGGGGAACACCGCCCCTCATGGTGCCATCGGGTTCATTTAAATCAAATAGATAAGCATCTAGATCAGGTGCAGCAAGCGCTGCTAGCAGACTCAGAAAAATCAAAACAATCGGGTGGGGCGCTAATTGTCTCTAACGAAAGTTTGGCACGCCAAGGTAATCCAGAGGCGATCGCTCGATATCTGAGTGAAACTCTGAGTACGCTAGGTGTATCAGTACAGGCAAAGATTAAACTATATAAGCCAAAGAATTCTCAACCAGAAGAAAATCGCCTGTGGATATTTTGCCAGTCAAGCTATAGCCCTGATGCATCTTTGCTTGCCGAACCGATAGCACAAAAGTTGCGTTATCTCAAGCTTTCTGGCTACCAAGATGCCGTAATTGTTTCTCAGGTAAGTGGCGAAACTGCCCCAGATTGGCTGCTGCGGGTGGATTTGACACCACCAGAGGTGATGCTTAAAGAGTGGGCGCGTTGGGGAGATGTCCAAGCGATCGCTCGATTATTAACTGAGGTATTATCAAGGTTAAAAGTTGGTGTCCAAGTTTCTCTAAAAGAATCAACGCTACATATATTTTGTATCCCAGCTTTCGATCCTTTAGGAACTGCCCCGATCCCAGACAAGGTAGTGTGCTTAGAGGCGATTTTACCGCAGCTAGAAGCGATCGCTCCTCAAGCCATTCTCGCCGTCACTGTATATGGACAAAAAGCAGGCGACAAGGAACCCACTTGGATTGATTGGCTGGCTTTACCCGCAGCCAACCATCCCGCCTTTGCCATATCACCACTTGATTTGGCAAATACTGGCGATCAACCAGCGCTCGTATTTTTATTAGAGCGTTTACTCAATCCTGATTTGGATTGGCGACTATTGACCGGTGGAATTCGCGTACTTCTACTGAATAGAAATGGTTTATTGCACATTATGTGTGATGCACCTGTTTGTCCACTGCGGCAACAGGTAGCAAGTAAAATTACGCAGTTCATCCGCAATTTAAAAATTCCCGGTATTATGGGAGTACGTGTCTACGGTCGCCGTGCTGGGAATAAAGAACCTTTTTGGCATTATGGCGTCGATCTTGAACATCGCCAACGTTTAGTACCAGAAGCAACCCCAGAATTTGCTGCTACTTCTATATACGTTAACGATTTAGTAACCTCTGAGACTTGTGAGCCAATTTTGCGCCCAGACTTAACAACAGAAGAAGTTCAAAATTTTGTAACAGAAGTAGCGCGAGATTGGATGGCAACGGCGAGCTCAACTGCGAGAAAATTCCTGTTGAAAAGCCAGCTATTTACCGAAAGCAACCAGTCAGCCGAACATAACCATGATGTTCAAGGAATTAAAATTGCTCTGGTTTGGGGAACACTGGGATTATTACTTACCCTCCAAACTGATTGGGTATTGGGTCGAATTATTGCACGTACTACGCCCACGCCAAAAGTTGCTAATGTTACCCTCCCATCATCTTCTGAGCAAAAGGTATCTTTGACATCTGAGAAAAATCAGAGCGAGAAAACGATATTTTTTAGCAGCACTTCCAAGACAAAATCTCCTCCAAATCAGAGTTCTGTATTTAACGCTTCGGAATTTACCCAGAGTGATGATACCCCGAAAAATAATTTGGCAGCCGCACCACTGAAGGAAAAAGCAACCGCAACAGCTATTCTTTTAGCAGCGCGATCGCAGATGCCAAGTTTTAATGTCAGACAGTTAGACGAGCAACTAGCACTGTATAAACAGCGTTTAGCTAGAACTGGTAGTCCCCCAGATATATTGATTATTGGCTCCTCTCGCGCCCTCAGAGGAGTAGATCCCGCAGCACTTTCTAAAGCTTTAGCAACTCAAGGCTATCCAAATCTTGATGTGTTTAACTTTGGGATTAACGGTGCTACGGCACAAGTTGTAGACTTTGTGATTCGTCACGTCCTAGAACCATCAGAACTACCCAAAATAATTATCTGGGCAGATGGTGCGCGTGCTTTCAACGGTGGGCGCGAGGATATTACCTTTAAATCGCTTGCTGCATCAGCTGGTTATAAACAAGCATTTGAAAAAACACCAACAACGGCAAGTAGCAATGATTTGCCAGAAAATACGGTAAATTCGGGAGAACAAAAAACAAACGAAGAAAAACAGGAGATTAGTACTTATGAAGCTGTCAATCAATCGTTAAATCAGGCTCTAGCATCTGTTTCTGCCAGCTATCAAAACCGCGACCAAATTAAAAGTTTACTACAAAAACAATTGCTCATATTTGGTAAGAATCAGACAGTTACATCACAAAAACAGTTGACAGACGGGACTTCAGATGAAAGTATTTCTCAGCAAGCGGTTGACTTTGATGGCTTTCTACCCTTGTCTATTCGCTTTAATCCCGCAAGATACTATCAAAAACATTCTAGAGTTACCGGAAATTATGACAACGACTATAAATCTTTCCAAGTAGAAGGACAGCAAGATACTGCTTTTCAAGAAGTGCTTCAGTTTACCCAGTCTCAGAAAATCTCCTTAGTGTTTGTGAATATGCCTCTGACAGGAGATTATTTAGATCCAGTACGTAGACAATATGAGCAACAATTTCAGCAATATATGTTGCGTTTGGCTACTAATCCCAACTTTATTTATCGTGATTTGAGCCAACAGTGGACAAAAGTAAATGATTTCTTTTCTGATCCTAGTCACCTCAACCGTTTTGGTGCATACGAAGTCTCGAAAAAGCTAGCTAACGATCCGATGATTCCTTGGCCAGTGAAGTAGGGAGTGGGAGTGGGGAATGGGGATGAGGGAGCAGGGGAAGCAGGGGAAGCAGGGGGAGAAGAATTAATAACCAGTCTCCAATGCCCAATGCCCAATGCCCAATGCCCAATGACCAATGACAAATGACGAATGACAAATGACTAAAAAATGAACTTTATATCAATTTTCTATGGGCTGTTCTTGTTGAGTGTGTTAGGAATTTATTGGTCTTTAGCACAACATAAATTGCGATTGTGGACGCTGCTAATTGCCAGTTTGGTTTTCTATGCATCTTTGCACATCCAATACATTCCATTACTATTAGCATTGACGTTTATTAATTTCCGTGTAGGACTGGAAATTGGGAACAATACATCACCAGGAAAACATTCTCTTGACTGGCAAATTTCTAATGAATCTTGGCAATTTGCTCAAGTTGATTGGAATCGTCGCCGTCTAAAGGTTTTGTCGGTGGGTATAATTCTAAATGTTTTACTGTTATTAGCTTTTAAGTATTTTACCCCTTTATTCAAGTTTGTTTTTCATGCACAAACAAACTTATCAGATAGCTCTTTTAAATTAATTGCACCCTTGGGAATTTCATTTTTCACCTTTGAATGTATTGCTTATTTAATAGATGTCTATCGTGGTGCCCCTGCTACTGATAATTTTCTCAAATTTGCTACATACAAATTATTCTTCGCAAAACTAATTTCAGGGCCGATTACGCGCTACCACAATTTAGCAAATCAATTTAATACACTAGAATTACCCAGTACTAATAGAGTAGCCCAAGCGCTGTGGTTGATTGCTAGGGGCGCAGTCAAAAAAGGTATTTTTGCAGACCACTTGGGAATTTTCGTAGATTTATGTTTCGGTAATTTGCAACGGGCGGGTAGTACCGATTTGTGGTTAGCTACATTCGCTTATGGCTTGCAGTTATATCTAGATTTCAACGGTTACGTAGACATTGCCCGTGGTAGTGCTATGCTTTTTGGCTTGGTTCTACCTGAAAATTTCGACTTTCCTTATTTCAGCACCAATATTTCCGAATTTTGGCGGCGCTGGCATATTACTCTAGGAGATTGGTTACGTAACTATGTCTACTTCCCTTTGGGTGGTTCTCGTCGGGGTTTAGTCCGTACCTGCTGGAATTTATTTATTGTGATGCTAATTGCTGGTATCTGGCACGGTGCTGCTTTGGGTTATGTTGTTTGGGGTATACTCCACGGATTAGCTTTGGTGGTTCATCGACTTACAGATTCTATAAGCGATCGCTATGAAAATTTAAAACAATTCTGGCAAAATCCTCTGGGTATCTTTGTTGCTTGGTTCTTAACTCAACTGATGGTTTTTACCTCTTGGATTTGGTTCCGTCTACCTAATCTCCAAGACTCTTCTTTGGTAATTCGGCATCTTTGGGGTTATCCGGCTGACGCCCAGTTTGCTGAAAAAGTCTATGTGGAAGCCTTAAATATGAGCCAATCCCAACTCGCTTGGGTACTTCTAGGTTTAGCTGCCCTTATGTCTATAGTCTATGCCTTCAATCGAATCCTGAACTTAGAGTTTAACTGGCCTGTGAAGCTTGTATTCGTCCCTTTATGTTTCTACGCTGTTTGGTTATTAGCTCCTGAAGGCAGTTTGCCCTACATCTACTTTGATTTTTAACTGAACCATCAGACAACATATAGCAATCCTAAATGAGATTGCAAAAATTTTTGTTATGGTCGTCAAGAGTCATAAGTCATTCCTCATTTGTGATTACAAAGGACAAATGACTTATGACAGCCAACTCCAAAAATATTTCACAAATGATTTAGGACTGCTATAGAATTTATTATCTCGTTACAAATCAGCAAGACTTGCAATTTGTCCCATCAGCTAATTGTAAAGAAGTGTAAAGGAAAGTAACTAGGCGATCGCATCATTGAAAGTGATAGCTACTTTGGTGTTGAAATGGCTTAAAAAGCCTCAATCCATTACTTTTATCACTATTGTTAATAGTAGGAAAACTTTACAGTTCGATGAGCTTGTTAAAGAATTAGATTACAGAATGTTAAGTCATAGATTGCGTCCAAGTAAATTCATGTAGACTATATTTCAACAGGCGAAAATAAAACCGCTTGTTCCATATTTAACAACCCATAGCACTTATAAAACCATGACCACAACCTTACAACGGCGCTCCGGCGCTAACGTATGGGATCGCTTTTGCGAGTGGATCACCAGCACAGACAACCGCATATACATCGGTTGGTTTGGTGTACTCATGATCCCAACCCTACTAGCTGCTACAACCTGCTTTGTAATTGCTTTCATCGCTGCTCCTCCTGTGGACATTGATGGCATTCGCGAACCAGTTGCAGGTTCTTTGATCTACGGAAACAACATCATCTCTGGTGCAGTTGTTCCTTCTTCAAACGCCATCGGCTTGCACTTCTACCCAATCTGGGAAGCTGCTTCCTTAGATGAGTGGTTGTACAACGGTGGTCCTTACCAGTTGGTAGTTTTCCACTTCTTGATCGGTTGCGCTGCCTACCTGGGTCGTCAGTGGGAACTTTCTTACCGCTTAGGTATGCGTCCTTGGATCTGCGTAGCTTACAGCGCACCTTTGGCTTCCGCTACCGCAGTATTCTTGATCTACCCAATCGGTCAAGGTTCATTCTCTGATGGTATGCCTTTGGGTATTTCTGGAACCTTCAATTTCATGATTGTGTTCCAAGCAGAACATAACATCTTGATGCACCCCTTCCACATGTTAGGTGTGGCTGGTGTATTCGGGGGTTCATTGTTCTCTGCAATGCACGGAAGTCTAGTAACTTCTTCCTTGGTGCGTGAAACCACCGAAACCGAATCCCTTAACTACGGTTACAAATTCGGTCAAGAAGAAGAAACCTACAACATCGTTGCAGCCCACGGCTACTTCGGTCGTTTAATCTTCCAATACGCTTCCTTCAACAACAGCCGTTCACTGCACTTCTTCTTAGCAGCTTGGCCTGTCGTCGGTATCTGGTTCACCGCTTTGGGTATCAGTACGATGGCATTCAACTTGAACGGTTTCAACTTCAACCAATCAATCATTGACTCCCAAGGTCGCGTCATCAGCACCTGGGCAGATGTAATCAACCGCGCTAACTTGGGTATGGAAGTAATGCACGAGCGTAACGCTCACAACTTCCCCCTAGACTTAGCTGCTGGTGAAGTTGCTCCTGTTGCTTTGACTGCTCCTGCAATCAACGGTTAATACTTCAGTATTAGCTAAATAAAAAGCGCCCTCCAGTAATGGGGGGCGCTTTTTTGTTGTAATTATTTTAAAACGGAGCGTTTAATAAATCCTGTAGTAGATTTTGCTCGATAGCGATGCCTCCACATCACAAAGCCAGTAATGAATAAAATTAACGGTGCAAGTCCAACAAAGACGTAGAAAATCCGAGATGGCAATCCCCAGAAAGTCCCGTAGTGCAAATCGTTAAAGGAATTGAGGACGCGATCGCCTAATGATGCAGTCGCGATCGTAGATACCTGTACCTTACCACTGTGCTGGTCAAGATAAACACTGCTAAACCAATGTAGCGGTGCAGAGTAAATATCCAGTTTCGGAATGGTTTAGAGTTCATGGTAGCTATAGAGTTATTCTTTAGAATTAAAATGGGGCTGTTGTTGTGAACAAGTCGATATGGAAATCACCTTGAATCGGCATATTGAAATTACTCCGGGAGTGCGGAGCGGAAAGCCGAGGATTGCGGGAACGAGAATCACGGTGGCAGATGTTGCCATCATGTATTTGCGAATGGGGCAGTCGTTGGAAGAAATTGCTGGTAAATATCAGTTGTCGCTGGCAGCAATTTATGCAGCGATTGCGTTTTACTATGACCATCGCCAAGACATTGACCGGCGGACTGCTGAAGCTGAAGCTTTTGCCGAAGCGGAACGGTTAAAGCATCCCTCGCTGTTGCAGGAGAAACTTAATTCCATGAGAGATTATGCCTGAACGCATTCGCTTCCACTTGGATGAGAATGTTGATCCGGCTATTGCATTTGCATTGAGACGAGCAGGCATCGATGTGACAACCTCACAACAGATAAATCTCCTGGCAGAGAGCGATACAGTACAGTTAGACTTTGCTAGAACCCAGGCTCGCATATTGGTAACTCACGATGATGATTTTTTGATTTTCAACAGTCAGAGAACTGATCATAGTAGAATTGCTTACTGTCAAAAAAATGTGAAATCAATTGGCTATATCGTTCGGATGCTGATGCTCCTCTATGAAGTTGCTACGCTTGAAGAGATGAAAGGCAGAGTGGAATACCTGTAACGCATTCCCCACGGATAAATCCGGGTATCAGGCAGTGGAACGTTATAGTCTGGATCAAAAATATCTATTGAAGGGAAATCAATATCATAGCTGTTGTTGTTCTATCCAGTATCCCGTCCCCAGTCCAGACCGAACAGCAGTTGATGGGCAGAGGGCGCTTTTTTCATGCATGAAGCTATAGGGCGCAGGCTAGGGTAAAAGTAAGTAGGGCAGGGCTGTTTCGATCCCTAAAAGATGTAAAATTACAACTATCTAGGGGATGCAAAATCATGGATGCAAAGATGAAACAGCCCTGTTTTTAATTACTGAATCGATGCTCTACTCTAACTGCTAACTCCTAAACCGTAGACAACGAATAGACCTGACCATCGATCAGCAGTCGCGTGATGCCCTTAGCTTGTAGATGAGTACGAGCCTTATGGAGCATTTTACTATCTGGAACTTTAATCACGCGATCGCGTTTAGTAGAAAAACGCTTGGCGACGCGATGGTTATCAAACACCGGCAGAGTTCTTTGCTGGGTTTCTAGGCTAGGAATTTGTCCCAAGTCACCAAAGTCCTTCAAAGGTCGCGTAATTAATTCTGAGGAACGGTCAATTACCAAATAGCAAGTTTTGGGCAAATTGGCTACCGACAGTGGTAAAACTTCAACTGATGCTTCACCTGGTCTTCTTCTTGTAACTAAAGGTCTTTGCTCATCCAGGTCATCATCATCAAAGTCTTCTTCCTCAAAGTCATCATCTTCTAAATCATCATCTTCTAAATCATCCAAATCCTCAGATTCGTCAAGCAAATCTTCGCCCAGCATGTGCGCGATGACGGCCGCTCCTGGATGTTCATTCTTTAGCGGTGGGATAGGGATGTTGACTATTTCCGGCGGCTTTGGCTCTGGAGTTTCTAATTTCTCTGTAACTCGGAGTTTGGGTTTTTCTGTTGCCGAGGGGCGTCGCCGCACTCGTCTACTAGCAGCAATTGACTCCGCCATTTCCTCTGAGTAAAGTTCCTGCTCTACACGAATTATCTTACGTGGAAGTGCCTCAACTTTCGGCACTTCCACAGGTGGGCTTTCGCTGAGTGGAACTTCTATCTCCGGCTCTGGTTCTGGTTGACTCAGCAGCGGTAACTGCTCGTAGCTTACCTGTGCCCTTCCTTCAGGAGTTCTCGCAGCCCGCTTTAAAGAGACTAAGTATTCATACTCATCTTCTGGCAAAGTGCTTTTGAGTAGGCGACTAATCGTCGAGTTACTCACACCATAGCGGTCTGCCAAAGTTGAGGTTGTTTCGGCAGTCTCTCGATATAACTTAAGAATTTCTTGCTTGTCAGAGTCTGTTAGTTTTCTCACGGTAGATACCAAAAATCCTTACTAAGCTCGTTTACGTCCACTGGTACGCCGCGTTCGTCTTAGTGATGCGTCATATTCTAAGACAGCGCCCATGCCAAATAACACTCCACTAAACACCCAAAACACTTCTAATATCTCTCCACTTTGATAATTGGGGCCTTGGGCGTATTTAAACCACATATCTGCAATGTAGAGCGAAAAGGCCGCCGCTGCAATCATTCGCCAAGACTGGGAAACTCTTCCCCCCCAAAAGGCTAGTAGCAGAGTGGTAGCAATAATTAACAAAACTACATCGCTAACTACGTAAAACCAATTCAAAATAGCGACTAGCAGTTCTGAGGGTGTTTCCTGTTGCATAGAAATCCACCATGCCAACAAACTACCGAACACTGCAATTGCTAACACAATTAGCCACTGCCATTTTTCCAGATTGATTCGCCTGGAAGCCACAGCTAAAATCATGCCTGCACCAAGTAATAGATAAGTCAGTACAAAAAATATATCGCCCACAGATACATCCGGTTCATCTTTTAAAACTATTTCGGTATAGCCGAAAATTATCCCCCCAACGAAATAGGAAAGCATACCTAACCCAATTAAGAGCCAAACATTTCGCCCACTGACGATTTGTGGACTCAGCCAGTTCCTCAAGCATAAGATACTGGCACCCAAATAAGCTAAAGCTTCAAAAATATTTGTGCCAATCACATACCACTCGGCTCGGCTTTCTATGCCATCGGCTCCGGGAACTTTGGCACTAAACAACAAAAAGTATAGCAGTGCCAGTACGGCCCAGCCAATATTAGCTAAGACAATGTTCTGAGTGGTGAAAATTGATTTAGAAAGAAACGAATTTTCGTAAGAGTTATTCATAGGACTTGACTATGTAGATGCACTCTGGCAGTATTTTGAGTTAAAGGACTGTATATCTTGCAGTCTGTATGTCAGGTAATACACAATCGGACACCAAAAGCAAGTGCCAGTGGCAGGAATTTTGTAAAAAATTTCCATGCTACTGCCATAGTTTAGCCAGTGGCGATTGATTTAGCCAAGTGATAAACAGCGATCGCTCGGCTTTTGGCATATCTTCTAGCTTATAAATCACTTGTTTGGTAAAATTAGCGTTGCCAAAATAAGCTTTTCCTAATCGATGCAGTTCTTGTAACAGGATAACTACATGATTTTCTTGCCAATCAGGTATTTTGGCTGTCGGCAAAGGATTAGTAGATACCAAATATTTAACTGCTTCTAGGGAGGATGCTTGAGGAAATTGCTTCTGCTTTAACACCTCCGCAATATCTTTTTCAAATAAGGCAGCTTGCCTAGCACCTAAAAACTCTTCAATATCGATAGAAACACCTTGCAACAGCAAAATACTGGCTTGGATTAAAATCGCCGTTTTGCCATGACTACCTGTGTCACTATCTAGCTGCTCTAAACGGATTTTACCCCAAACACTAAAGCGTTCCGGTTCCTCCAGCAAAACACAGGCTTTACCTCGGTTATCCGTTAATTCTCTCCATAAGCCTCTAGCTTCTTCCTCTTGACTAGCTTTGAATACGCTAATCAAGCGAAAAGTCTGCCCTTGATAACTAAGGATTGGCACCTGCTGATCTTTTTTTGGGTGCTGAATGCTTGATATTTCAACATCCTGCCGTTTGAGAATAAACATGGCACTAGCAAATAACTCCTCACAGGGGCACTCTTAATATGGAATATATAATGGCATTTGGCAGCATCGCCAAGGCTGAAATTACCTAGCATACTGTAGAAATGAACCTAGCGATCGCTAGGTTCTTCCCGAAGCTAGCCGCCCACAGAACGGTGGCGTTAACAGGCAAATAACCCTTTGACGACTCAATATATCTAAACCAATACTCCATCTGTTTCGTTTTCGGTGTAGATTAACTAACTAGCGACTAGCATCTTAGCCTTGCTAGTGGTAAATCTGCAATTTTCGATTGCTTCTTAGTAGCTGAAGACGATATAATAATGTAGATGACTCTTTTGGGAGCCATAAATTTATGTTGGGCGCGTAGCTCAGTGGATAGAGCAATTGCCTTCTAAGCAATCGGCCGCAGGTTCGAACCCTGCCGCGCTCGTTTTAACTCAATATGAACCCTCAAGCAGTATGAAGTGATATGATGATTTCCTGGATTGAGGGTTCGTTATTGCTGCATCATACTAAGAACAAAGGCGATATTGCTGCAACGAAAGCGATCGCTGATCTAACACTTAAAGGATACTTGATTCTCACACCAGTTGTTTGTGAGCATTTACCTTTTGATTTTGTTGCTTACAAAGACAATAAATTTTACAAAATACAAGCTAAATATGCGGGAGATAATAGAGTAGTCAATAAAACTATTTGGGTAGATAAAAATGGTACTCATCAGAAGAAGTATAAAGTAAATGACTTTGACTTTTATGCTGTTTATCTGCCTGATATAGATAAAGTTGTTTATCCATCAATTAACTTTAATGGTTGCTATATAACTACTCAGATACCTAATTCAGAAAGGTCTTCTATATCAAAATTACAACTAACTGGCTTACTTGTTTGAGCTACTGCTGGGTATACTAATGTGCTAGCCAGTATCATACAGCAGAATTCAGAACTCAGGAGTCAGAATTCAGAAGTCAAACTGGCTTTATGCTTGGTTTTGAGACTGAGATCGTGTACTTCATCAACTTGAAATCCGCTGTAAGTAAAATAATTTTAGTCAGTCTCATTTTTATCAGCAATGGGATGTCTATACTTAAATTACCTGGATACTAGGCTGGTATATCAGTTGACTGAAAATATGGGGGTTTTATCGCATTGAATTTTAGCTAATAAGATGGCTGTAACCTATATTAGATAATAGTTTCAGTTTATTGATAGAGAATTGAGAGTAGTAGCTTTTGAAAGGATTGGTAAGACCCCACTGTTTGACCAGGATGGGGTTATAGAAAGGGTTAGAAGAAGACTTAATTAGTTTCCAGGAGACTTGTACTATGATGCTACTGCACTAGCTATATTTACTTAACGATTTATATAACTTAATAAAATCTCCTTTCAGAAGATGGCATAAAATGGCATACTTTACTGGAGGAGATTTTAATTAATTGGCTAAAAGCCTTGCTAAATAAAAAGCCCGTGACGAGGATTGAACTCGTGACCTCACCCTTACCAAGGGTGTAGCCTAACGGCTAATGATGTAGCTTAGATAAGACTTTATCTGCCTTAAACGCAAAACTTAAGTCAAGTTTAAGGCAAATGAGAAAAATAGAGCCATCTAGGAATAACCAAGGAAGTATTCAGTTAAGATTTAGTGTTAATGGTAAACGTTATGGTTTTAATCCTGTCCCTGGCGGTAGATTTGATAACAAGAGAGATTTAGATACAGCCCAGGCGATCGCCACACAGATTCAAAATGATATCTTAGCCAGAAACTTTGACCCGACATTAGACCGCTACCGATTAGCCCCTAAGCCGAGGGTAGCTAACGCTGATATTCAACATCAAAGTCCTAAATCCCTATTAAGCTTATGGGATTACTGGGTAGACAGCCTTAACCTTTCAGTAGCTACCCGACAACATCATTACAAGGCTATTAGGCAGCAGATTTTTAAGGCTAACCCTGATTTGATGGATACCCTATGGCTGACCGAATCCAACTTAGGAGCCTCAACTTTTAATCAACGCTTGGGTTATTTGAAAAGATGCTATCGTTGGGCATTACCAAGAAATCTGGTAACTAGTAATCCCTATGACGAACTAAAAACCCGTAGGGTGTGTACCAAGTCAATCAAACCCTTTACTTCCAGAGAGATTAAAGTGATTATCCAGGGCTTTGAAAAGTCCGCCATGCACTATGCACCTTTTGTTAAGTTTCTGCTGGCTACAGGTGTTAGGACATCTGAAGCTATTGGGCTACGTTGGTGTCATGTAGACTTTGATCAAGGGTTTGTAATCATCCAAGAAAGTCTATCTAGGGACTGGGCAGGTAATGGGTATCAGAGGGTTAGAAAGGAGACTAAAACGGGTAGCAGCAGACAGCTAGAAATGACTGAAGAGTTACGGGGCTTATTGTGGTCAATCAAACCTTCCAAAAATGACCCGGATTCCTTAGTGTTTACTACGGTCAAAGGAAAACCCATAGATGATGGGAACTTCCGAGAGAGATATTGGGTTAAAGTACTAACTAAAGTCGGCGTAGATTACCGAAGACCTTATACTACTCGGCACACAACTGCTAGTCATGCCATAGACCAAGGCACTCCAGTTACTGGGGTAGCATACTTACTCGGTCATATAGACACCCGAATGGTTATGCAAACTTATGGTCATCTGCTTAACCGCCCCAAGTTACCGGATATACCTCTTGGCTAAAATAGGCGTCAGTAGAAACATAGTGCTACCAGAGTTTTAAGGTCAACTTGACTATGTTTGTATATCACTATGATATATAAGCAATGACCAAAGCTAAGACCACACAGGAAGCCTTGGTTTCCCAGGAAACCCTAGAAGGCGCTAGCCTTGACCCCAGGTTAGCCCAAATCATCCAGTTATATACCTTGGGACAACAAGAGTGTGACGGTTTTCGCGATTATCCCTTGCATGACTCGTTAGCCTTTGAGAACGGATTCCAATATCTGATTTACAAACAAGGCTTCGAGGATGCCGTTTATGACTGGTCTTTCAGACCGGAACTAGATAACCCTGAGTTCATCGAGTGGCAGCCAGGTAGTGTTTATCGGGGCTGGACTAATAAGGGTAAAGAATATGACCAATCGGGCTACTTTACCATCAGGTGGACTAATAGCCTTGGGCAGACCGGAAGAACCAAGGTAAACGCATAAGGCTTTGCCTTCTCACCTTGTAACCCTTCAGATATCGACTTACCCCCAGATAGCGCCGCTATGAAAACCAAGAGATTACTTGTAACCCTGAATGGTGAACTTTACCACCAACTAAGAACCCTTTCAGCGACTAATGGACTCACTATGGCTGCCCAAGTCCGGTACTTTATCAGCCAGAGTAGACAGACAGCCAATGGTAACTAAGAAGCTGGTTGATTTCCTGAATACCCACAATGACCAAAGGTTACAACTGATGGCTAATGACTGAACCCTCGGAACATTCTGGCGGGTTCTTTAGTTATGGGTTTACCACAGCACAGACAGCCTTAAGCAAGTTTAGGGATGCTTCAGAGTCAGCAGTAACTATGGGAGATTCGCCGCCAACCTCTAAGCTATCCACAGACCACTCTGGGATTTTAGACTCAATCCCATTTGTATATTTAAAGTTAGGATTCTTTTGCACAATCCCTTGGTAGCAATACCAAGTACTAGCCTGGTGTGTCTTATACCTTTGACCATTCTGAATGCTGTATGAGAAATAAGTTAAACCTGTGGAAGGGTCATAAGTAGGCTGTGGGGTTGTCTCAACAGCCAGCCAGGAGCCTCCATTAGTCTTTCCGGGTAGCCAAATAGTTCTAGCATCCACTAGGTTACTAGACAGCACTATGGACGCCCCCAGCAGTCCAGAGATTATCTTGGTTATCATAAATAGTTTTAAGTATTTGCAGTCTTTATGATAACACTGCTACTTAAGAGTGCCATATTCGTTACTAGTTATCCTGAAGTTTCTGGGGCTGGACTCAGGTAGTTTAGGTCAGCATTAAATACCAAAATGATTGTAATAAGGGTTAACCGTAACGTGCCAGTTTATGCCTTTTATGTGCCAGTTAGAGATGACATTAGGATACCATACATGGTATCATTAGTACATTACTAGCTAAGAAATAAAACAGATATCGTAATGGCTAATATGACCCTGAGATTACCTGATGACCTAGATTCTCAGCTTAAGGCACAGCTACAGGGAAAGGGGATTAGCAAGCATCAGTTAATACTCAGTATACTGAGAGAAAGTTCAGGGATGTCTTTGGAAGACCAAGAAAGAACCCAGAACGATATTAAAGAGCTTCAGGATCAGGTTCATCAGCTACAGAAAAAGGTAAAAGTCTTAGCTGAACACGCAGGTTATCCGTTAGGGACTTTCTAGGTAAACCCTACGACCTCCTTAATCCAACTATTCACGCATATCTCTGCAAAGGAGTCATAGGCGTACTTCGCTGTACCTTTATCCACCCCTAGAATCATAGGAATATTTCATTATCTTTAGGTTTTCTTAAGGTTTCACAGAGTAACTCAGGAGTTATCAGAGCCTAGAACCCCTATTCTACCGTTAACTGAAAAAGTTGACTGTCTAAGGATAGGAACAATGGGGGATACAGGATATGAAACGCGATAGGGATATTAGGTTTAGGGCTACTGAGCAAGAGGTGGAGCTTATTAGACAGAAAGCCAGCCAAGCTGGTTATTGCCTCTCTGAGTACATGAGATTACTTGCATTGGGCTATTTAGCCACAGAAACCAAATAGGGCAACCAGTTCACAGCTAGTTGCCCAAAGTTTGATATTCACAGTAAAAACAACGGGGCTAAATGCCCAACGATTCAAATAACCAGTTCAAATAACACAAGGAACCAGAAACATGAACTACCCAAATAATAGCTCACCTATTGATACTAAGTCAAGCCTTAATCAATACGAGAACGCGATCAGGCTCCTAGAGGCTGTACATGGGGATAATGACATTTGTTTTCAGACTTTTGATGACTCAAAAAGTGGCAATAAGTTCCTAGTGGGTAACTGGCACGGCTCGGCAAACAGATCCACCATGAACCGCATAGCTGAGCTAAACAGTAAGGGTGCTGGCGTTTACTATACAGTTAACCAGACTGACGGACTGGGTAGAACAGCAAGCAACATCATTGGTATTAATGCTCTATTTATAGATTTAGATGGAGTAGAGCCACAAAACCTAGACAAGCTACCGCCAGCAAGCGCGGTCATTCAGTCTAAGAATGGTAAACATATCTACTGGTTCTTAAACCCCGGTCAAGACATCAAGCTATTTACCCCTTATCAGTCTATGTTGGCTGAAATGACAGGAGGTGATTTAGTGGTTAAAGACTTACCTAGAGTCCTAAGACTACCCAGCTTTAACCACATGAAGAACCCAGAGAATCCCTTCATGGTTAAGTTGGTCGAGTTGCATACCGATCGCCGCTACGACCTCTCTGACTTTCCCACACCCGCGCCTGATGCCATTAAGAAGTCTAAAGCTCTAAAGGCAACTGCTGGCGCGTCCTATAATATCTCTGGTTCTATTGAGTCCCTAGAGGCGCTAGTTGCTGAGTATAGAAGCCTTATTGCACCCGCGCCATTAAGCGCTCACCAAGTAGCTAACAAAAAAGCTCAGATGACTAAGGCGCTCAAGGCTTCATCAAGGACAGAGGGTACAGCCTCAAATACCATGTTTACTCTAGGTCAAAAAATGGGGGCATTGTTGACCACTGGTACTATGAACCCCGCAGAGTTAGTTGAGTTGATGTTTGAATCGGCAAAAGCTCAGTACGGATCAGAAGTAAAATCAGATGATTCGGTATGGAATGAAGAGGAGGCCAAAGGTCATCATATTCCCAGAGGGTTAGCCTACTACGTCCAGGGTGCTATCGATAAACACAAGCAATCAGGGCTTGTGTCAGGATTTCCTACAAGTATTATAAAAAACTCCCAGTACGTCTCAGAGATGGGCATTGACTATCAGAAGGAGCTATTGACCATTATCAAATCAGCGATCGGTACAGGTAAGACCAGAGCGCTAGTAAACACTATCAGAGATATCTTAACTGTTACTCCAGATGCTCAGATTCAAGTCGTATGTCACCGAGTACAACTAGTACGTCAGTGGGAACACGACCTTACTGAGTTCGGTTTTATTACCTATGACCATAAGGAAGCAATGGCTGGCTATACTCACGCCTCAGAAGTTAAGCGCTATATCACCACATACGATTCACTTGATCGATTCCTGTACAGAGGAGAAAACTGGAAGGTGAGGACGAAGAACCCTAGAATCCTGATTTTAGATGAAGTAGACCAGGCATTCAACTATTTTTTGACTGCAACTGAAACCACTATTGCCAGAGTCAGGACTGAGACCTTTGATGTGCTAAAAATCCTGTCTAAGTTGGCTACCAGCATTATTGCCACTAGTGCCACAGTAACTAATACCGAAGCCGAAGTACTGAAGTACTTAACAAAGTCGGATAGTTGCCAAGTGTTCATAAATGAACATAAACCACATCAGAAAAGCTTTGTAAAACTACCTGATACTAATGCCGCATACAGCCGCATCTGTAGGTCTATTGATGAAGGTAAAACAGTCTATGCTCCCCTTGATTCTAAAAGCGATGCTGAGGCTTTACATAACCAACTGAAAGCCAGATTTCCTCAAGTTTCTATGGCCTTATTCACAGCCGATAACAAGTCCCAATATGACCAAAGCGACATCAATGTTTTAGTTCAAAAATACCAAGTAATCATCACTAGTCCAACATTAGGGACTGGGACTGATATTAACTCCAAATACTTCCATGACGTAGTTGGCATCTTTAATAACCCACGAGATTTAGGTGCTGCGGACTGTCTACAAGCAACTGGGCGGGTTAGGTATCCTCTGGGTAACGTTTATGTCTACATCAATGATAAGGCTCCGACCAAGGAATATGTAGACTTAGTTAGAGACAAGATTTTCCACTTAAGTAACAATACTCTAAATACTGACTGGGTTTTATATCCGCATTTTGTTGAGGAAAGCTGTGAGGGAGACGATGAAATCCGCATTGAGGTTAAGAAGCACCCGGACATGGAGGCTGCTACCAAGTTCCAAGCGGAGTATTTAGAGAAGCAGTTGGCATCTAAGTTTAACCGGGGTACTCAGTTCTGGCAGATGGTAGCCGAGGCCCGACATATCATTTCTGATGAGGCTAAAGGCACGTTAGGTAAAACCATTACCACCTCTGCCCTTCTAGTAGCTAAAAAAGAGATTAAGCAAAATAATGCCCAGTCGGTTATTGATGCCCCTGCACTAACTGAGGATGAAGTAAGCCAACTAAAAGCCCTGAAAGATTCGGCTCTTTCTAAGACAGATAAGTTAGCTCTTGAGAGGTTTTTTATTGCCAAGGGGATGAAGAAAGAAGACCTAACCGTTGAGGACATCCTTTGGTATGTCAAGGTTGGTAAGAATGCTCTGAGGGTTCATAGGCTTGCAACAATGGACAAAAAACTCTCATGGTCGCTGGATTATCAGGACTATGGAAAACTAAGTGTCTATGATGCCAAGTTCGCCCAGGAAGACAAGAAGACAATGGATGCTTTTGTTACTGCTTTAGTCCCAGTAATAGAAAAAGGACAGTTTACTAAGTCTGACCTTGGTGGATTTGAGACGGTTATGAAGTCCTTCGGTGCTGAGGCAATCAGAAGGCTCGGTATAAAAGTTGATATGACCAAGCCGACTGTAGTCGCTAATGGCATCCTGGGGATGATGGGCTATGAAGTGGAGAAAAAGAGGGTTAGCAGTAACTTGCTAGTATCTCAGTCTTCTTTTAAGAAAAGTTCAAAAGATACTAGCAATCTAGAACAAACCTATCTCTACACTATTACCCCCGGTGAGTATAAATACTTATTCAACTACTCTTTAATCCCTCAGATCACCTTTGATATCACAGAGGACGCAGAGTATATAGATAACCTCAATGATGCTTAAGTCCCCTTAGTAGCACTTAGCCCCTCCGGTATCCCCATAGATAACCGGGGGTTTAGTTATAAATCATCACTACCTTACACAATCATTCACAGCACCAATCGCTCTAGTAGTCAAGCTGTCATCAACTATAGCCGCATAGCTAGCGCTGTCTAGTCGTCTAGCAAATACCTCCTTCACTTCTGGTTCCATCTGTTGCATTAGGTCATTACCTATGACATTTAGGAAATCCGCTTTAGGTAGCCAGATGCTTATACCTCTGTTTTGATGTTTATCTACCAACCGATCACTATCAGTAAACATAACGTATGTCCCCCTGGTTCCATTCTTGAACCAAAACACATTAGCGCCTAACAACAGACCAGCATAATAAACCTTACATTTAGCCCTATCAAAGGGTTCATCATCCCCATAATCCGTCGGATCATTGACCTGGGCTTGAGTTTGTTCCTCTATCCTGGATCGATCTGTACTCGGTGTGCTTATTAGAATCAGTATGTACACTAAAAGACATAACCCTGAGATGGCAACTATTGTGGCAGCTAACCGCTTAGGGTGCTTTTCAATAAGGTCTAAGTATTTATATAGCATTATATTTATTAGTATATAATATTACCTATCTCAGTCTATTCTGGTAAATAACTGAGGTCAAGGATACCCGATGGCATCTGAACAAACAAAGGTTACTAGAGGTGCTGATTAGGCGATCGCAGGGAGCCAAAGGAGGCATATTAGAACCCAAAGCTGTAGAGTCCCCAGACCCCCTGTAACTCCTAGAATGCAGATACCCATAAGATTTATTTTCTAGGGTTCTTCACATGAGGAATAGCCGCAAGTACTTTGTCGATAATGTGAAGCTCGTCCTTGTTATAGCCATAAGCTTTATTGTTATTTTTACCTGTTACAGGGGATGGTCTATGGACTCTTTTAGGCTTTTGTCCGTATTCTCTAACAAACTCTTTTGCTACACGTGTAGCAAGTAAATGAAAAGAGCCTTCAGATACAACAATATTGTTCTGTTCGAGATATTCAGTTAAGGTTAAATACTTCTTCTCATCATCGTAGATGCTCACAATGCTCTGTATGGACTCAGCACCGCCCAGAAAGTACTGCGATGGGCACTTAAGAGCATTCTCCAGTTGACCTAATATATCTCTGCGGGTAAGAGTGTCCAACAAGATAACTTCATTCTGTTGGCTATCGCCCTTATTAGCAGGAAGCACGTTCAAATAGACTTGCATGATTTTTTAATCTCTTATTACTTGTGTTTATTAAGTATTTTATTTGACTAAACCATACTTAATGTTAGCCAGGGTTAACCCCATGTGTCCATATAGAGAATATAAGAAAGCCTTATAAAATAGCTAGGATTCCCATAAAGTACGTATTCACCTTATGGCTCTGCGATCGCCAAGGGTGTCATCATGGGGGACAGGGAAACTTCAAGTTATACCCCTAGCTATCTAATTGGTATACAAAGCAGGTAAGCTGAAAACTTGCATCTAGCA
>NZ_JABXKF010000133.1 GCF_017115165.1 Nostoc sp. LPT
ACTCATCTTTGCACTCACTACTTTTATCGTAAGCGATTATCCGGACATGATATCACCCGTCAATTTATGCGATGCCTGCGGCGGGCTACGCCTACGCGCACAACAAAGTCGCGGTAGCGCGTAGCGCGTAGCGCCTTAGACTCATCAGTGAGAGGTCAAGGTTATAGAGCTTTTGTCAATAAGCAATAGTACTTAAAATTCTGACAAAAATGGGGCTAATCAACAGATTTTTTGGGCTGGTCATCAGTAATAGCATAGATGGCAACAATTTTATTCAGCATAAACCCCTCCTAATTTCTCTCTGGAGGGGATTTTATTCTTTAAATGCCCTCGTTGCGATCGCTTGAATCAATAACTAGCAACTTGGGTTATTAGAAGAATTGGCGGGGACACAAGGATAAGTCCATAAGTCTAGTTTGTTTGGAAGTGGGATTGCTTTTGAGTTTAACTGTAGAGCGATGGCTTTGCCAACGCCAAGGGCGAACGCATACCAAGACTTTCCCTCAAGGCGGGCGTAGACCGTAAGGGCTTGTCGTAGACATCGCTTTTGTGGATAGATATGTAGATTGTATTGTAATGATATTACCAACAATATTAGCTACTTAGTCCTGCGGTTGGTAAAGATACTCTGACATAAGACTTGGGTCAACACCACCCGCACTTTCGTAAATGATTTGAATTCAAAACGGCTTCAGTACTCAACTTTAGTAGCCCAATCATGAGTTTTCTCCGTCAAGTTTTGCAAGACCAAGGGTCATTTCGTGTCCAAGATGCAGTCCGAAATGTTGGTGGACAACCAGGTACTAACTTTGGTCGTTCTGGAGAGACTTTTATCTTACGAGGCTTTACCCAAAGTAACAATTACCTGCGTAATGGTGTAAGAGATGCGAAAGCGATTAGTGGGATTGTCATTCCTACCACAAACATAGAAAGAATTGAAGTTCTCAGAGGACCCGCCTCAGTTTTATATGGCTTTGGCGACCCTGGTGGCACAATTAACATAGTTACCAAACAGCCCCTAACTGAGCCATACTACGCTTTTGAATTCGCTAGTGGCAGCTTCGATTTTTATCAACCTGCGATAGATATTTCGGGTCCTTTGACTGATGATAAAAAGCTTTTGTATCGCCTCAATGCTTCTTACTATAATGCAGACGGTTCCACTGACCTTTTTAGAAAAGAATATTACTTTGTTTCTCCAGTCATTAGCTGGCAGATAGGCAAAAATACGAACCTGACCTTTGAGGCAGATTACACAGATTTACAGTTGCGCGAACTCTGGGGTCAGCCTGCTGAGGGAACTGTGCTACCTAACCGCAATGGCAAAATTCCCAGAGATCGTTCGATTATAGAGCCTACAGATTTCAGTAATAGAAGAACGGCACGGATCGGTTATCGATTTAAGCATAGCTTCAGTGAAAATTGGTCATTGAGCAACGCTTTTCAAGCTTGGATTTGGCGACAAGAACAATATAATACAACTGCCACAAGACTAGAACCAGATGGCCGGACTTTAGAGCGGACAACACAAATCAATGCGTCAAGCACTGATGCAATCAATGGGGGAACTACTAATTGGAGTATTTTTACTTTAGACACAAATGTTGTTGGTAAATTTCAGACTGGTGGCATCCAGCATCAACTACTAATGGGCTTTGATTTATATAAAGATGTTCAAGGCCCATTTGCGCGGATTTTCCGAGCCACACAGCCGATTGATTTGTATAATCCAGTGTATGGTCAGCCTTTGGGTCGTGTTACCTCAGCAACTAATGCTAAAACTAGATTAGATAACTTAGGTCTGTATGTTCAAGATCAAATCGCTTTAACTGACAATCTGAAGTTGGTTTTGGGTGGGCGTTATGACCTTTCAACAAGTATCATTACAGACTATGTAGCTTCAAGTGTTTTTACTCAACCTGACGAAGCTTTTAGTCCACAAGTAGGCGTTGTTTATCAACCGAGCAAAACAGTTTCTCTCTACGCCAACTATAACCGTTCGTTTCTCCAGATTACAGGTACTACTGCTTTTTCCGGCTCTAGAGCTGCTGATGGTAGTTTCTTTACACCACAGCGCGGGACTCAGTATGAAGTTGGAATCAAGACTGATTTTCTGGATGGCAAATTGTCTACAAATCTTGCCTTGTATGAAGTCACTCTGTCAAATGTTCTGACTATCGATCCTTCTAATCCTCGGTTGTCTGTTCAAGTTGGTGAACAACAAAGTCAAGGTGTCGAGTTCAATGTGGCGGGAGAAATCTTACCTGGATGGAATATAATTGCTGCCTACGCTTATACGGATGCAAAAGTTAGTAAAGACATCAATAGAAGCAGAATCGGCAATCGACTACCGAATGTACCTGAAAATGGCTTTAGTTTATGGACAACTTACACAATTTCCCAAAGAGAGTTAAAAGGTTTGGGGTTTGGTCTAGGACTTTTATATGTTGGTGAACGACAAGGAGACTTGTTGAACTCGTTCCAATTGCCATCATACTTAAGAACAGATGCAGCAGTATTTTACCGCAACAATAAATTCAGGCTGGGAGTAAATTTCAAGAACTTATTTAATATTGATTATGTTGACATTGGCGGAAGTAGCTTATCGATTTTTCGAGGCGATCCGTTTAATGCAGTGGTGACATTAGACTGGCAGTTTTGAGCAGAGAAGTTGTCATTTTATGGATAGGTATAGAAGAGGACAAACAAAAATCACCAGGCGCTTATTGCTGCTAGCTGCGGCTGGGCTATTCCCAGTTGTCACTTTAGGCAGTTGTCGTCAAAAAAACAAAACAGTCCTTAAAGAGCAAAACTCTGACAGTCAAAAGCCCAGAGTCGTAAGATTTGGCTATGCTCGCGGTGGACTCATAAACCTAATTCAAATAAAAGGTAGTTTAGAGAAGCGTTTAGCACGATTAAATGTCTCCGTCGAGTGGAAATTATTTGCGGCTGGACCCCAGCGTATGGAAGCCCTAAATGCAGGATTAATTGATGTCGGGCCTGCCTCCGATGCCACCCTAGTATTTCCAATGGCAGCTGGTGTACCTTTAGTGATTTTTGGTGCTGAAGTAGCTAGACCATTAGCTTTGGCTGTTGTAGTACCTCAAAATTCTCCCATCCAAAACATTTCTGACCTTAAGGGTAAGAAAGTTGCATATGGCAAGGGCTGGAATTTACACTACCTGTTAGTCAAAGCACTCGAATCTAAAGGACTGCGACCTGATGATATTCAATCGGTATACGTCAAATCCGCAGCAGAAGCAATAGAAGTTTTTCAATCAAAATTTGTTGATGCTGTGGGAATTTTTGACCCATTCTTTGCTATTTTGCAAGCCAAAGATAAGGTACGTATCCTGTTTGATGGCACTGGTTTTACATCAAATCGCGTTTTCTATATTGCTTCTCCCACATATGCCCGCGAACACCCTGACATCTTAGCGGCGATTTTAGAAGAATTACGCTCGTTTGGAGATTGGGCAACCAAAAATCCTCATGAAGTTGCTCGACTTTTCTCTTCTACGATCAAACTCCCAGTTGCTCCTTTAGAGGTAGCAACACGGCGACAACAGTTTAATATAGTGCCTATTGATCAGCAGATTATCGCAGAACAACAACAAGTCTGTGACACATTTTTCCAACTTGGACTAATTTCAAAACAAATTCAAGTCAAAGATGCATTTATCAAACTTAATGGTTAAAGCCAGTCCGACCTTTGAGCCTTTAGTACAAGGGTGAAGTTAATTATGTATGAACCACGTTACGGAATTTGGATTCCCACTGCCAGTAACTATGGAGCGATGAACCACCCAGAGTCTCCCCGTAACGCTAGCTACTCTAGAGCTAAGGCACTTACCCAATTAGCCCAAGAATGCGGTTTCATCACAACCCTCATTGTCCAGCACACTATTACTAGAATTAACATGATGAAAAAGAGACTTTTTGCAAAAGCTAAAAAACCGCCCAGAAATCAATTTCTGGGCGGTTCAAGTATTTTTGCAATAGATTTAATAAATTCCCAATACCTCCTTACCATTAGTTTAAATTTCTTGATTTTTGCCAATAGACAATTGTTTTTTGCTATGTTTCAACTCTTTCCAAAGTGACTTAATTTGCTGATAAGCCTCTTCCTGAGACAATTTACCCCCTGTTTCTAGGGAAGTGATGTAGCTAATTTTTTGAGAGAATTCTTGGAGGTTGGCATTAAAGACAAAGTTCTCTGGCTGAAATTTCCCATAATACCTACTACGAGGGTAAAGAAAGCTGTTTTTGTCTTGCGAGTTAGGTTGGGTCATAAGTTTTCTCTTGTAATCTTTCTTAATTTTATAAACTATAATTTCTCTCTTTGTGTACATACACAGGATAACATTCAAATTCCTGAAGAAAGAAGTTAATTTTTTAATTCAATATTAGAATAAATCAGAAAGACAGGTAATTAACTGTGGAAAATACTGAAATAATCGCGTCCTCTATCAAAATGAGTCAGTCAAATGGCATATTCTTTGCGTAAAACACCAAAAGGAGCAAGTGAAATAGGATTTTGCTGATTAAACTCGACTAGCTCAAATGCGGCTCAAATAATATCATGCCTGCAGAATTAGTTATGATTACCATAGGCTTTAGTCAGGGTTGATAGCGAAGGCTAAAGTAAAAGCCATCGTCCTGAGCGTTATTACCGCGATCGCTCAGATCGATAAATGGAAATCCATAATCTAGCCGCAAAAAGAGATTATCAATTCCCATTGCCTGATTCCATAATAATCCTAAGCCTGCGCCCACTAAAAAAGTTTGATTGGGTAGCGGATTGGGATTATCAGACTGATTCCAGACGGCTCCCATGTCTAGAAATGGCGCTAGTTGAATTGTCGATAATCCAGATTCATTACGCTGCACTGTAAACCGATCTTCGATCGCTACCCGAAATCCATTATCCCCAGAACGGATATTTTGGCGATATCCCCTTACAGATTGTCCACCGCCAATCACAAATTGTTGGGAAGGTAAAAGGCTATCTGGTGTAAGCTGCAAGTCTGCTTGGATGAGTAATAGATGATCGTTGCTTAGTTGCTGCACGCGCTGGACTTGACCTAGCAAACTGAAAAAGCGACCATCGGGTATGGGGTCATTGTTGATCGTTGCATCTAATATATCAACGCCAAAATTAAATTGCGATCGCAAAAACCAAGCTCCTTGAGGTTCCCGCCTGATATAATCTTGACCAAATTTAATTACACTGGTACGGCTAACGCCATTGGCATCAGGCCCAATGCCAAAGGGGGTTGCGAGGTTATCAAACAAGAAGGTTTGACCATCTTCATAGGTAAATCCTAAAGATAAGGCAAATTCTTCTTTGGGCGATCGCATCAATGGTTGACGATAATTGATTTCATAAAGATCCTGGTTTGCCTTAATATCAAAGGCATCAAAGGGTGGCTCAGTGATTTCGTTGCGATTAAATGCTGCTCGAATCTGCACTTTGCCGTTCATGGCGTTCACGGGAACCTGGTAGCTAAAATCAAACACATCGGAACCACCAGAAAGCGTGTGGTAATAGGAGCCTGCTAACTCATCTCCCATACCGGTTAAATTGCGATCGCGCAATTCAACACCCAATCTTTCTGCGCCAATACTAGGAGGCGAATAATTATCTACACCTAAGCTACCAGTTAAAGGGTTTGCCTCTTCAACTCTGACAACGAGAACACTTTGACCAACTTTACCCGTTGGACGCAAACGCGCTTCCACATTTGTAAATAAGGGATCGAGTCGCAATAATTTCAACTGTTCTTCGAGCTTACCAGTATTGAGAGGAATACCAGCACCTAGTTGGATGCGACTACGAATATAAGATGGATTTAATCGTCGCGTCCCTTCAATATCAATCTCTGTCAAACGTCCTTCTAACACCCGAATTACCACAACATCTGCGGTACTAAATTGTTGAGTATCTGGAATCGCTCTGGAATTTATATAGCCTTTATTTAGGTAAAGCTGGGTAACAGCATCTGCGGCTTGTCTGATTTCTTCTAAAGTTAAGTCCCGTTCTTCAAACGGTTTCACTACTGGATTAAAGTCATTTTCATTAAAAACTGTGCTACCTACAACCTGGATTTTGCGAACCCGAATGCGTTGTGGTATCTCTGGTTGTGGGTTAGTTGCTGGAGTAAGTTCTGTTTTTTGTACTATTTGTAACTCTGACTGACTACTATTTGGAATCAAGTCAGGTGTAAAAATATTAGCTCTAGCTCTAAGTCCATTTGCAGTTACTATCCAGACCGCAGGCAGAATTAGCAAGCCGCACCGAAAACTGAAACTGTGCTTACTGCATTTAGTAGTTGCCAAATGCCAAGTGTCTAACTGATGAGAGAAATAGACGCTTCTTTGCTGAGTCGTTGCTCTAAGCTGAACACCAGTTTCTGTTTCTTTTTTCATTTATCCTCAGTAGCGTGTCTTATCTAACGACTGGGCTGATTTTGATTTTTGACTATGCTATTGCTATATGAATATTTCAATATCATATTTTTGACATTCAGATTTCAGAAGATTTGTAACTAAAACTATAATTAACAGCGATTTTTTCTAAGTGATAGTCCCTAGCATTATATTGTGGTAACAGGTAGAAAACTTGGGAAAACTTCGATGTCACCACCGATCTCCATTGTCATCGTCAATTACAACCGGGCGTCTTACCTTCAAGAAGCGATCGCTAGCGTCTTAGCGCAGACATGGCAAGACTTTGACCTACTAATTTGGGATGATGGCTCTACAGATAGATCGATGGCGATCGCAAACAACTATGCTCAACAAGATGGACGAGTGCGGGTAGTCCAAGCACACCATCAAGGATATACGGCGGCACTTAAAGCAGCAATCAACCTAACTAACGGCACTTACATCGGTCTGGTAGACAGTGATGATATCCTAGCCCCCACTGCCCTTGCCCAAACTGCTAAAGTCCTCAACAGCCATCCAGATACAGGATTTGTTTACACCGATTACTTAAATATTGATCCAAACAGCAAAGTGATCGGCTACGGTCATCGCTGTGGCATTCCCTATTCCCAAGAAGGTCTTTTAGTAAACTTCATGACGTTTCACTTCCGCCTGATTCGACGGTCGGTTTACGACCAGGTGGGAGGTGTTAACAAGTCGTTCCGCTGTGCCCAAGATTATGACCTATGTCTGCGACTTTCAGAGGTAGCCCAAGTGCGCCGCGTTCCAGAGCCACTCTACCTCTACCGAATTCATTCTCAAAGCATCTCGACTACCAGAAGGACAGAACAAATCCTCTGGTCTAAGCGAGCGATCGCTCAAGCACTTTGGCGACGCGGATTAGCAGACAAGTTACAAATCGATGTAGAATTGCCCATAGGTCGCTTTATATTACGGCGCAAAAAATCTTTATTGTCTAATATCGCCGCTTCAGTCCTAGTTATTACCTCGCTGGTAAGTCCCAGATTAGCCCAAGCACAACAAATAGTTCCTGCTACCGATGGGACAAACACAATTGTTACACCAAACGGCAATCGACTTGATATCACTGGCGGCACAACTTCTAAAGATGGTGCAAACCTCTTTCACAGCTTTCAACAATTTGGGATTTCACCAGAACAAATTGCCAACTTTCAAGCCAGTCCGGCGCTGCAAAATATCCTTGGTCGAGTTACAGGCGGGAATGCCTCGGTTATTAATGGCTTAATTCAGGTGACAGGTGGCAATCCTAACCTTTTCTTGATGAATCCAGCCGGATTTATTTTTGGAGCAAATGCCAGTTTAAATGTGCCTGGTGCTTTTACGGTGACAACAGCCAACGGCATCGGTTTTGGCAGCAGTTGGTTTAACGCTCTCGGTGTGAATGACTACAATGCGTTAGTTGGAAACCCCAATGGATTTGCCTTTAGTACAAACCAGCCAGGAGCGATCACAAATGCTGGAAATTTGGTAGTAGGTAGTGGGCAAAATTTGAATTTATTAGGCGGTACTGTAATCAACACCGGGCAACTTTCGGCACCGGGAGGGCAGATTACCGTTACATCAGTACCAGGACAAAATTGGGTGCGTCTCAGTCAGCCAGGAAATCTGTTGAGTCTAGAAATTCAGCCCCTCGCCTCTAGTAGCAACCAACCCAATAACTGGACAATTCCGATTGCATCTTTACCAGAATTGCTCACAGTTGGTAACACTGGGTTAACTGCCAATCCTGATGGTACTGTAAAATTGATAGGCTCTAATGTGACAATTCCGACAACTCCAGGTACAACGATTTTTTCTGGGACAGTGGATGCATCAAGTCAAACAGGCGGTACGATTACTGCTTTGGGTAAACGAGTCGCGGTGATTGATGCCAATATTAACGCCTCTGGAAACAATGACGGCGGCACCGTACTAATTGGCGGCGATTTCCAAGGGAAGGGAACTTTACCCAACGCCAATCAGACTTATGTGAACTCAAACTCCGTCATTGCAGCCGATAGCAATCTAAATGCAAATGGTGGTCGGGTAATTGTTTGGGGTGACAAGACAACAGAATTTTTGGGCAATATTACCGCTCGTGGTGGTCTTAACTCCGGTAACGGTGGTTTTGTAGAAGTGTCGGGTAAGGAGAATCTGATTTACCGTGGTAATACTAATCTGAGTGCCAATAATGGTATTGTTGGTAACTTGTTGCTAGATCCAACCGATATCAATATCGTAGATGGTACTAATGCACCTCAAGATACCTTTGTGCCTGAAATTTTTCAAGATGCTTCCCCGGCTATTTTCACAATTTCCAAAAACGCTTTAGAAAATAGTAATGCTGTTGTGACTTTGGCAGCGACTAATGATATTACTATCGCTAATGGCGTATCGTTGAATTTTGTTAATGATGGTGGCGGAGCGATCGCTTTTACCGCAGACGCAGATGGTAATGGTGTCGGTGCTTTTACGATGGGTACAGGCGACACCATTAGTACTAATGGTAGGGATATCACAATTTCAGGAGCCAGCCTGTCTTTGGGAATCATCAATACTAGCAGTTTCTTTATCGACGAGGAAGGTCAATTTATTAGTGGTAGTGGTGCTAATGTCACCTTGTCTGCCAGTGGCAACATTACTGCCAGCAACATTATTGCTACAGGTCAGGGCTACGATTCATCTAGTGGTAATATTATAGTCCAAAGTACTAGCGGTGGAATTACTCTAAATAACCTCGACACCACCAATGTTCAAGGGTTTGGATATGGTAGTACGGCTGCAACAGCTGGAACAGTAACTTTAAGTGCTGCAGGCGATATCCTCACAGGTACGATTAATTCTTCTTCAATTAATGGTAATGAATCCGGTACGGGTGGCGGTGTAGTAGCGACAACGACCGCAGGTAGTATTACCACAGGCGCAATTAACTCGTCTGTAGTAAAGCAAGGAGGTGGCGATTTTACTGGCACGGCTGGCGCGGTCAGCTTAACTGCCAGAGATAATATCACCGTTAATGATTCCATTAATGCCTTAGCGATCGCTACCGGAGTGGATGGGACTGCAAAAGCTACAAGTGGCAACGTTACTTTACAGACTACCAATACCTTTGGCAGCAGAATTCGCTTTAGCAGCATTAACACACAGGCCACAACGGACTTTGGTGGTGCTAATACTGTTCAAGGGGGCAATGTGCAAGTCCTGACAAATGGACTAGTTCAAGGAATAGGGACGATTACTAACGGTAATATTGATACAGGTATTACAATCGCTACTGGTGGAGTTTTTGCTGACAGTATAGTTGATTTCGCTGAATTTCCACCTATAGATGGTACTGTAACAATTCAACATGATGGTGGCCCAAACAATGTGGATTTTATCGTAGGTGATGCGAGTGTCAATGGCACAGCCGGATCAATTAATGCAGGCGACAATTCAATCATCGCTTCAAATAGCTTTCCAGTCTTGCCTAATGGCGGAGATGCTAGCGGTACACCAACCGGCATCACCATTACTTCCGTTAACACCCCGCCGACATTAACGGCAAACTCATCGCTACCCAATACTCAGACCAATCAACCTGTTACCTTAACATTCTCTAGTTTGGCTGCACTGGTTCTTGATGCTAATAACGACATTACCTCCATCCAGGTTGATGTGGTGAATACAGGAAATCTGACTGTCAATGGCATTCCCGTCATCCCTGGTGTTACTACCTTATCTAACGGCGATACTTTGGTGTACACACCTCCAGCAGATACTAATGGGCTACTAAATGCCTTTGTAATTAGTGCAAATGACAGCGTTTCCTCTTCTGCACCCGTACAGGTAGGAATCAACGTCAGTCAGCCTCCTACCCCAACTCCTACCCCGACTCCTATCCCGACCCCTATCGCGACTCCTACCCCAACTCCTTCTCCCTGCACATTCCAGTGCAACCCAGTTACACCGCCTAACCCTAACCCCCCTAGCTTTAGGCCTGATCCCCCTGTTATTAATACCGACCCTACTCCCGAAGACAATTTCACAGATGATTTTGCCGACCATTTAGGCATATCCACCCCTAGAATCAAAACCCTGGATGATGCCAAAGAAATTGCTCGCAAAATTGAAGAAGCTACTGGTGTGAAACCTGCATTTATCTACATCAGTTTTGTACCTGTGGAGATTTTACCAGAGGAAAATTTAGGCAAAGCTCAAAAATTTACTAAACAGTTAAATACCATAGGAGAAAAGGATAGTGACCAACTAGAAGTAGTAGTAGTAACCGGAAAAGGCGATCCTATTCGCAAGCGCATCCCAGACACAACTAAAGCCAAAGTTCTCCAAGTAGCTCAAGAATTTCGTGACCAAATCGTTAGTCCACAAAACCGTCGTCGCACCGGTTATTTGCGTTCATCTCAACAACTTTATCGCTGGATTATTGCACCACTAGAAACAGATTTACATGCAAGAGGAATCAACAATCTGGTCTTTTTACCAGACATTGGGTTACGTTCAACCCCAATGGCAGCACTTCACCATGGTAAGGGATTTCTAGTAGAAAAATACAGTATTGGCTTAATGCCTAGTCTTAGTTTGACCAATACCCTCTATAAAGACATAAAAAAATCTCAAATTTTAGCGCTGGGGGTTTCTCAGAGTACTCAGGGACAAGAGCCTTTACCAGCAGTCCCCCTTGAGTTATCAACACTAGTATCTAAACTCTGGCAGGGCAAATTATTATTAGACAAGCAAGCCACCTTAGAAAATCTCAAAACGATCCGCCGCCAACAACCTTTTGGGATTATTCACATGGCAACCCATGCCGATTTTGCTACTGGTGCTTTAAGTAATTCCTATATTCAACTGTGGGAAGACAAGTTACGCTTGAACCAATTACGACAGTTGCGCTTGAATGAACCTGAAGTTGAAATGTTGGTGCTGAGTGCTTGTAGAACAGCTTTAGGGGATGAAGAATCCGAATTGGGATTTGCGGGTTTAGCAGTGCTAGCAGGTGTGAAAACTAGTGTTGCTAGTCTTTGGTCGGTTAATGATGCTGGCACAGCAGCGTTGATGACAAAATTTTATGACAACTTAAAAACATCTCCGATTAAGGCAGAAGCTCTCAGACAGGCTCAGGTAGCTATGGTCAAAGGGCAAATTTATGTAAAGGATGGACAAGTGCAAGGTTTAGGAGTAGTTGGGAATTTGCCTTTACCTGCTGACAGTGCTGATGAATCATTTATGCATCCTTATTATTGGGCTGGATTTACAATGGTTGGCAATCCTTGGTAAAGGTAAGGAATAGGAAGTCAGAGAGCTAGGGAGAGAAAGAGATTTTTATTGTTGCTATTAACCTAACGTGAGTTAGACGCAGAATTAGTATTACCACTAGTAACTTCAATCGAGCGACATATTTCTAGCGGATACTACGGATGAAAGATGTGCCTTATTGCAGATGAACGCTACAATCTATCAGAAAAGCAAAGAGTGGCTTCATGACGGCTAATTTAACATCTACAACGACATTTGACTTTGTTACCGTGCTATCCCAAGCTGCGGTTACGTATCGACAACCACAACGCATACACCCTAGTGCTGAAATATTAGTAAAGGCGTTGCTACAAGCAGAAAAAACTGCCAAGCAGCAACGGTTGACTTATCCGTTTGAGTTTCTTCTCGGTAAATGGCAACTTTGCTTTGTCACTGGCACTAAGAAAAACAAAGGTAGCGGGGGAATTTTATTAGGCAAGGGTTTCTATGTACCTAAGTTTATAGCAATCCATGTTTCCTTTAATGCCACTTTGGAACAGGATTCAGACAGAGGCGAAATTGCTAATCAGGTTGAGTTTAACCCAGTTTCATTGAAGCTCACGGGCCCAGTGCAATATTTAGGTAAGAAAAATTTATTGGCGTTTGACTTTAACCAGATGGTTATCAGTTTGTTTGGTCGTGTTATTTACAACAGAGCAATCCGTGCTGGTAAAGTTCAAACAGAAGATTTCTACAACCAACCCATAGCTAAACTACCCTTCTTTGGCTTCTTTTTAGTGACAAAAGATTTCATTGCAGCTCGCGGTCGTGGGGGAGGATTGGCATTTTGGATTCGAGAAACTTAAAGACGCTTGCAGGAAATCAGGCAGTCTTGCTGGAGGCAAAAGGAAAGAGGATTTGACTTATTTGTTTGATTTGTAGGAAGTGGTGCAACCTTTTTTACAAATCAAACAAATACTTCATTCACCGAAGAGGCAGAGGGGAAGGGAGCTCTTAGCTGGGGGAGCAAGCCCTTCTCAAGAGCGTGGAGCAAAGCGGAACAGGGTATGAAGCCCCGTCATAAAGGACGCTTCGACTGGGGCGGAGTACAAGCTCCGTCTCAGTCTCTCCCCCTGCCCCCTGCTCCCCTGCCTCTTTTGACATCATCTGCGCTTGATTACTTAGGCAGTGATAAAGTTCGCCTGATTTGGTCTTTTTTCTTGCTTTATCAAAAAAATATATGCTAAGATTGATAATCGTGTGGTTAAGGACGTATAGCTCAGTTGGTTAGAGCGCTACGTTGACATCGTAGAGAAGGGCTTTGCCCTTCTTGTTAGCTCCGTACCTTTTTTACTTTACTAATATCCTAAAGTTGTCTTAACTGTCCCAGTTTTGTCCCAAGAATATCTGATGAGACAGGACAAATACTACAGTATTCAACTGTATTTAGTAATACCAAGATTATATAATACTTCACTTTGAATGCTTGGTTTTGGCACTTACAAAACAAAAAGACCCAAGATTTTATCTAAGGTCTTTGAGTAGTTGGTATTGCCAGGGGTGCTTAAGTGGGCTGGATGATGTCTAGTCTGGGTCAACGGCTTGCCATAAGATAGCTCTGGCTTACCGTCCCAGATGGTTAATCTGTTACCCTTAACACTTAGGTGGTCAGGATTAGCCGCTAAATACTTCCCAGTGCTGTTGGTCTACGATCGCTGGAGTCCCTTAGCTTCCTTACGTGCCTGTAAGACCTCATGTAGTCGCCTACGCTGTTCTAGATTTAACCCCTGTAGAAACTCTAATCTGGCCTGATAAATCCGTGCAGCATCTTTAGTACTACGTAGCACCCTAGATTGCTTAAGGATCTCTGTCTGCGTCAGGGGCTTTCTAGACTTCCTAGTAAACTTTAAGTCCTTGGCTTGAACTCTAGGGTCTACTTGCTGACCTCGGTTGCTAGACCGTCTACCCGTTGTAGCCTTAACGATATCGGGAGTCTCTGTAAACCTCCCATGTGTTCCACGGGGATGCTTATTAGGATTAAAGGTAGCTACTCGACCAGAACGGATTATCTTAACCATCTAGGGAAACATTTGAGGTTTCCTAGATTTAGTCAAACATTGTTTGACTTTAGGCTGTATTGCTACCCATGTGCCCCTAGTCTCATCTGCTGGCTCCCAGATTAACCCTTCAGGATCTCGATCAGCAGTCCACTGGGCTATCTTGGGTTTACCTATCCCGGCTAGTACCTGGGGTAAATCCTTGATTGTATTTAGTCTCCCCCTTTCAGTCTTAGCAGTGGATAGAGAGATGTGTTTGGGAGTTAATCTCTCCACTAAAGCATCCGTGGAAAGTCTCAAGGGTTCCTGCGTAATCTGAGAACCTAATAGGGACTCTGAAGTATCACACACATTTTGGTATACTTCCTTGGTTTGTATAGGTTCTGGCTGGTTTACCAAAAGTAAATAATCCTCAGCCTCCCTGACCAAATCCTCTAAATCCCAGTGCCATCTGTGGTTTTCCCAACCCTTCATTATTACCTCTGCGATCGCCGGGTGTTGCATCTTAGCTAACTTATCCTGATACTCGGCTAAAGCTCCATTAAGGGTAGTAACGGGCTGATGTTTAAACCTATTATCAGTATTAGCTTCGTGCCAGATTTCATCAGGATACTCAGCCGCCACCTCTAGCCACCTTTTAGATCCATTAGCAGATTTCTGGGTAATAGCAACTACCTGGTCATCAGGAAATACATACCACTTCCTATTCTTGATGGTTTCCTCTATGGTTGATTTGAGTTCCCACTGAGGCGGTAGCCTGTCCCCTAACCTAAACACACACTTCTGGTATACCTTTTGTTCTGACAAAGATTCCATAGGTATACCCGGTTGACATTGGTACACCTGTCTTAATCCTTTGAACGCCTCAGCCTGAGTCTTGTATCCCTTGGCTATTTCTTTGAACCACTCAAAATCCTCTGGATCAACCTTAACTGATAGAACTTTCTGCGACATTAGTAGACCTTTATTGTGTGGTAAACCTCTGTAATTCTTGCTAGCTATACGGGTATACTTTTTATGTGTGTTAACCTAATAAACTGCCTATTGCCTGCTTCATTAGTCCAGAACAGAAAGACCCCTTGGGGAAACTCCCTAACCACAAAGCTAACTGGTATCATAGGCTATTTAGTATATTTGTAAGCCTAGTATACCACTAAAAGCTTTGTAATGGCTACAGGTATACTAAAATATGTGTTATTTTAGTAAACCCGCTACCTGTATACCAGCCTCTTGAGAACAGCGTTTAGTCTCATTATTTCCTTTAGCCGATGCTAAGGTCATCTTTTGAATGGCTAGCTGTTCAGCAAAGGATACTGCGGTTAACTCCAGCATATTCATTCCGTCTCTGGGGTTTGAGTTATCTAATGCTGTCTGAAGTTCCTTAGCAGATTTACCGAATATAGGTTGGTAAATAGCGTTTGTATTAGCTCCATAGCCAAACTTAGTTACCCCCCTATCTTGTAGAGCATCAGTGAAAGCTCGACGAGTTATCTTACCGTTAGTCCTAACTGCAATCCACTTTAGTTTTTCTGGGTCATCCTCTCGCTGTATAATCTCATCCGCTAGGGTGACATCATTCTCTAAGTATCGTTTGAAAGTTTCCTTGACATATACATCGAACTCTGGAGACAACCACTCAGCTAACTTAATGGCTACTAGTGGATGTACATATGTACCGGATATGTCTTTTTTACGTGTTACAGTAAAAGCCGATTTCCCGGTTTTTAGTTCCACTTGCTTCAAAAAAGTGACATTAGATTCTTTGAAATGTTGCCAACGCTTACCAAATCTAGTACATAACTTAGTAGCATTTACATAGTCGTCATCGCGCGTATTCTGTGTTAAAATAAAGCTATAGTTCATGTTTTTTTACTTAAATATTTTGGATAAGGGTTGTAGTTGGCGCTACATCCCTTGTTTGCTATCTATGGGTTAATGTGCCTATATCTGTAAGTTCAGGTAGGTAACAATCACTTCTCTGATAACTTCGGTCGTTTCATAGATGGGTAGGTAACACCTTGGGCCTCTATCTGTGACCTCATTTGAGCCACTAGTGCTTTCTCAGCCCTCAGAAGAACTACACCCTCTCTCATCTGTTGGCTGTTTGGTTAACTTCAATACCCCTAAGTGGAACCTGTTTAACCCCTGTGGCTGTCTGAGTCTTCATAGAAGGATAGGCAACCCCCGAAGCCTCAA
>NZ_JABXKF010000013.1 GCF_017115165.1 Nostoc sp. LPT
TTGATAGACCCCTGACATTGGATATCCCTCTTCTCATTAAATCTTATTATCTCATCTGTAGCCAGCTTTTAGAGAATTAGTATAACTTCATTTTTTTGCACAATGTCTCACTAATTCTGTAACTTCTTAAGTTCTGCATCTGTAAACGGATTCTTCCCCACCCGTAAATCTTTCACCCAGCGCTGCCGTTGTGCTTTACTATCTTTATCGTCAGTCTGGGCAATGTATGCTTCAAAGTCAGTAATCGCGCCTTGGGTATTGCCAGTCAGCGCCCTCGCCAGTCCCCGGCTGTCACGATTATTGCTATCGTCAGGTGCAAGGGCAAGGGCTTTGTCACAGGCAAATAACACATCTTTGGCATATCCTCGCAGACTACCTTGGCGACAAAGTGAGTTCCAAGAATCGGCAGGAATTTCCACGTTGGGATCTAACTTTTGGGCTTGTGCGTAATTTGCTAGTGCTTCCTTGACTTTACCCCCTTTCACAATTCTCTCTCCTTCTGCAATCAAACGTTCCGCGTTTCCTTTGTTAGCAAACTCTTGTGCTTTTATCTTGGGGTCAAATTTTAAACTAGGATTCCATTTGAAGGCTGTGTGAAAGGTCGCAACTGCATTATCAATATTGCCAGTTCTGGCTTCGTTTTCACCTTCTTGAACTAAAAACGGTGCTGCTGCTATTAAGTTAGATTTATTTTGGCAGACCTTTAGTGTTTCCAAGTCTTTGGGATTGGTGACAAGATAATCATTCAGCCATTGACAACCGCGAGACAACAGTTCATCCAGATTGTCAACCTGCCACACCCGCGCGGTCTTGTCAAATGAGGCGGTGAGAATGCGTTTGCCATCCGGGCTAAAACTGGCGCTGTTGACAGCTTTGGTATGCCCTTTGAGTTCGGCGATTTGCTTACCAGAAATGTCCCACACCCGCGCGGTGTTGTCTGCTGAGGCAGTGACAATGCGTTTGCCATCCGGGCTAAAACTGGCGCTGTTGACAGCTTTGGTATGCCCTTTGAGTTCGGCGATTTGCTTACCAGAAATGTCCCACACCCGCGCGGTCTTGTCATAACTGGCGGTAAGAATGCGTTTGCCATCTGGGCTAAAACTGGCGCTGTTGACAGCTTCGATATGCCCTTTGAGTTCGGCGATTTGCTCACCAAAAATGTCCCACACCCGGGCAGTTTTGTCATCACTGCCGGTGACAATGCGTTTGCCATCTGGGCTAAAACTGGCGCTGTTGACAGCTTTGGTATGCCCTTTGAGTTCGGCGATTTGCTTACTGGAAATGTCCCATACCCGCACGGTGTTGTCTACTGAGGTGGTGACAATGCGTTTGCCATCCGGGCTAAAACTGGCGCTGTTGACTCTGCTGGTATGCCCTTTGAGTTCGGCAATTTGCTTACCGTCAATGTTCCACACCCGCGCAGTTTTGTCATCACTGCCGGTGACAATGCGTTTGCCATCAGGGCTAAAACTGGCCCTGTTGACAGTTTCGGTATCCCCTTTGAGTTCAGCGATTTGCTTACCAGAAATGTCCCACACCCCCGCGGTGTTGTCTGCTGAGGCAGTGACAATGCGTTTGCCATCCGGGCTAAAACTGGCGCTGTTGACAGCTTTGGTATGCCCTTTGAGTTCGGCGATTTGCTTACCAGAAATGTCCCACACCCGCGCGGTGTTGTCTGCTGAGGCAGTGACAATGCGTTTGCCATCCGGGCTAAAACTGGCGCTGTTGACAGCTTTGGTATGCCCTTTGAGTTCGGTGATTTGCTTACCAAAAATGTCCCACACCCACGCGGTCGTGTCATAACTGGTGATAAGAATGTGTTTGCCATCCGGGCTAAAACTGGCGCTGTTGACATAGCTGGTATGCCCTTTAAGTTCGGCGATTTGCTTACCAGAAATGTCCCACACCCGTGCGGTTTTGTCTGCTGAGGCAGTGACAATACGTTTGCCATCAGGGCTAAAACTGGCGCTGTTGACTGGTTGGGTATGCCCTTTGAGTTCGGCGATTTGCTTACCAGAAATGTCCCACACCCGCGCGGTGTTGTCTGCTGAGGCAGTGACAATGCGTTTGCCATCCGGGCTAAAACTGGCGCTGTTGACAGCTTTGGTATGCCCTTTGAGTTCGGCGATTTGCTTACCAGAAATGTCCCACACCCGCGCGGTTTTGTCTGCTGAGGCGGTGACAATACGTTTGCCATCCGGGCTAAAACTGACGCTGTTGACATAGCTGGTATGCCCTTTAAGTTGATTTCGCTCGTGAATGTTGTCAAGAATTGTCTGTAAAGCTAACTGGGGGCTAGCAGCTGGATATTCTTCTAGTGGGCGACCATCTTTGACTAGCCTTTGCAATTCTTGTCCCACCTGCATTGCTGACAGTAATGATTCTATTTCTTGTGATGAAAAGTATTGCCAAGCTGTGATTCCTTGTCGTTCTAACCTTGTGCCTGTCTGCGCTTCATCCTTGAGGCGAGATGCTTGATTTGCCAGTACTCCGGCAATTCCTGCTAAAACAAAAGATATAAACATTACTCCTGAGCCAATACGAATCCGCTGTGTTGCCTTTCGGTTAGCCTCTGCCAAAATTGTCTTAGCCTGTTGAGATTGTTTTAGCTCCTCTTCTGTAAGCAGGCGTTGCTTTCTTTCCTTATCCAGTTCCGCCATCAACTCATTTAACTTTGGCTGCTGTTGCTGGCGAATAAACAAAGCTATGTAGTCATGCACCAGTTGATAACGGTCAAAAGGATTCTCTGGTAACAAAACCACCAAGCCAGATTTGACAACAATTTCTAAAACTAAATCTAATTTACTGATGTCAAAAGCTTCATCCCCCCTAGTTTCCGATCCCCCCGCCTGCGGCGACCCCCTTAAAAAGGGGGTGGAAGAAACTAAGCCCCCCTTTTGAAGGGGGGTTGGGGGGATCTTCACCGAGATGTATTGCTGCAAATCCCGTTCCAACTCAGGGCGAGTCTTGAGTGGGCGAGTTCCTTTTTCATCAGTGAGCAAATACAGCAACAACTCCGCCACCTGCTGATTCTCAACACCGCAATCATTAACAACTTCGTCCAAATAACGCTTAACCAATTCGTCCTTAGTGCCACGCTGCCGATATTCTGCCAGAGTTGTAATATTCTCCGTTTGCAGTTGCGCCCCCACAACCTGCAACTCAATGGGACGAACTTCACCCAATTCTCCGGCTAAATCTTGCACCAGTTGTTCAACTAAAACATCCTCTAAGTGAAAACTAGTATTTTCAGTTAAACGCTGAATAATTGACTTCGTATCAGCAGGTGAGAAATTCCCCAACTTGTAAAGCACATTATTACTGAGAATGTCATTGCCAATAATCTTCAGGCTGGACAAATCATTGCACTCTAGCAAGTAATGAATGTAATCCACCCGCAGCGATAAGATTACTTTCACCGATAGAACATTCAGACACTCTCCCAGAAACTCAAAGAATTGCTTCCTTTGTGCAGGTTCGGTGTAAACAAAGAAAAATTCTTCAAATTGATCGAAAATTAGGACTGTGCGTAGGTTATGCTGTTCGTTTTCTTTAAGTCTAGATATTAAATATTGCGGAGTTCCGAGTTCTGAGGTCGAACTTTGACCTTCTGAAGCTGAACGTTGACCTTCTGAAGCTGAACGTTGAGGTTCTGAGGCTGAACGTTGACCTTCTGAAGCTGAAAGTTGACCTTCTGAAGCTGAAAGTTGACCTTCTGAGGCTGAACGTTGACCTTCTGAGGCTGAACGTTGACCTTCTGAGGCTGAATGTTGAGGTTCTAGCTCTCTCTCATCTCCCTCATCCCTCTCATTTCCCTGATCTCTCCCCAAAAGCCTCCCCAATTCTTCCACCCAGTTGGTATAAACCCGCATTACCACCGGCAAATAATCTTGAATCCCGATCGCTTTATTCTTTAAAGCTGGCACTAATCCCGCATTCACCAAGGAACTTTTGCCCACACCCGATTGCCCATGAATTACTATCAGCTTATAATCAGGGCGACCCATGTGTTCAATCAAACGTTCTACATCCAATAGGCGACCAGATGCAGCAATTTCTGGGGCAATATTTCCTTGGGGAGAGTTTGAGCGCAATGTCTCTACAAATGCCTGTTTTGTAGCTTCTAACCTACCCGCACCAATAAAGGCCCGCAAACCAAATTGCTGTTCAATAGAACGCCGTTGCTGTTTGATTTTGTATGCTTTGAGATATTCTTTCTGCTCAAAATAAAGCTGCTGTAAAAACCTGAGAATATCCAAGTAAAGCCTGACATCTTCTAGGGGATTACCCACATCCCTAGCAGTTTCTAAGCTGAGAGTTGCCTGTTGAATTTGACCTAAATGGTATTGAGAACGACCTAAAATAAACTGATACAAGCTCAAATCTTTTGATTTTAAAACCCTTTCGGAAATCTCAGATAAAACCCCTGAGATATTCGCTGATTCCAGATTGGGAATCGCGGCAAAAACTTCCAAAGCTTGCTGAACAAGCTGATTTGCTTTCACCCAGTCTTTTTGAGCCAAAGCCACCTCAGCTAAAAAACCGTAATCCTTGGCTAATTCCCTTAGCTGGTTATTAGTTTGATGTACTACTAAAGCCTGTTCAGAAAGACTCTGCAACGTTTCCCACTTTTGCAAGTCCCGCAAAATATCACCGAATTTAATTGCTGTATTAGCAATTAAATCTGGATTGTGAAACAGGTTAATAAAATTTATATACTCTCGAATATAATACCAAGCCGTTTGCCAATCTGGATGATTGATATCTGGATTTTTAAAAGCTTTGAGATAATAACCAACGCCAATCTCACCGAGGATTATTGCTTGCCTTTCTAAATTATTACTTTCTTGCCAAAGCTCTAAAGCTTTTTGATAATGCTGTAACGCCAAATCTTTTTGATTATTTATTTGTTTGATAAAACCTAACAAAGATTCTAAATCAGCTTGAATTTCTAAATTATAAACATCTGGCTGATTAAGTAAATATTTTTGCGCCGTTTCTAGCTCGGTTTCCAGTTTAATATATACATCTACGCTAAATTTTAAGTTATTACTAAACCATTGATTAGCCGTTTCGATAATAAAGTCTACTAATTCCTGTGTTGATATGGCAAAATTTCTCGTAGTTGCCCAACTTTCCAAATCTGGCGCAAAGTGTATTAGTTGCTTGTAGATTTCATCGTCAATCCACAACACTAAAAGAGAAGCAAAATTCTTGCGAAACTCCTCCCGCACCTGATTAGCAGAAGTTAACATCACAGACAAATTCTGCACTGATTCCAAACCGACAACCATCACACAGGCTGGTATTTCTTCGCCGAATTCTTCCTGAATCGCACTATAAAGAGTTCTGTTCGATTGCTGCACCGCCAAGACACGAATTTCGACTTGACAAATTTCCCGTAATTTCTGGATGAGGCGATCGCGCAAGCTGACATAATTACACCGTGCCAAAATCAGCTTAAACTGTCCCACAGAGGACTCGATTGCCCAAGCTAATTGTTGCAGTCCCTTTTCATTTTCAGGTTGCTGTGAATCTGTCATACCAATTTGGAATTTTGGATTTTGGATTAAAAGAGCCAAGGCGAATAGCAGATGTAGGGTGTGTTACCGCCAAGCGTAACGCACTGAAAACCGGAGATGATGCGTTACGGAAGATGTCGGGTGTGTACCGCAAAGCATAACGCACCGGAAACCGGAGATGCTGCGTTACGGAAGCCGTAACACACCCTACCGTTAAGAAACGTTCAACTCTCTTGCTTCCGCCAAAACTGGATTAACATCAAACCAAGACTCGCCACCATCCCGATATTCAAACACAAACCGACTGCGGATCAGTTTTTGATATCCGTGGTCATCACTCACTTTTTTCCTTTCTTTGACATGACGTAACAATTGCCACTCATCATCAGAAATCGGTAACATTATTTCATTCCGCCGAGAACGAATCACTTGCTCTAAGGTTTCACGAGTTAGGGGAAGACTCATCTCTTCCATAATCCAGGTATTCAGCAGCCTCAGCACGTCCCGCACATGACCACCACTCATTTTACATAACCGCTCTAGGCTAGCAGCACTATCAAAAATCTCGGTAACTTTATTTAAACGCTCCTCTGGTGTCATGTCAGGAAAAGCTCTTGCTAGTATCATCTGCTGCATGAGTGCCATTCCCTCTACATGAACACTGCCATCAGTCCTTTGTACAGGTACCATTGGTAGCACCTTGGGATCTTCTGGGAAACGCTGGGTCAGCATTCCGTAATCATTGGAAAACTTTAAAGACAAGGGCATGGTATATATGAGATGACAATTCAGCTTTGTTAAAAACTCACCCTGATCGACAAATAAATATTCCTGCTGCGGACGACCCCAAGGTTTGGCACGATTATCTATGCGGTCAAGATTATCAACAATTACCACCAGACCATTTTTACCCTGCTGTTTGAGTTTAGCGATCGCAGGTTCCAATAATTCTTGATTAATCGCTTCTAGCAGCTTAGTTTTTTGCGGTGCTAAATACTGATTGAGTTTTTCGCGCAGGGTTGGGTCATTTTTCATCTTGGTAGTGATTTCACCAATGCCCACAGCCAGAGAAAGCTTTTCTTTTTCAGAGGTGACACCAAAATCGCCGACATTCGGAACCTTAACTTTTACCCCCGTCACCTCGGAGTTTAAGACTTTCCAAGCACCTTGCAGCAACTCATTAAACTTGTTGGGTGACTCTAGGGTAATTTTATCCAGACTTTGACTTACACGACGAGCGATCGCCAGCAACACATCAGCAATATCAACATCGGTCATTTCCAAGTCATCACTGGACTCAAAATAGACAACGTGGAAGCCTAACTTTTCCAGTTCTGCCTGTAATCGTAATAATTCTGTCGATTTACCACAACCAATATGTCCAGTAAATAAAGTGCAAGTGGGTTCATTCGGCTTAAAAAAAGTAATTTTCTGCTTCAGCTTGCCAAGAATATCACCACCTCGTACCGAGGAAAAATCTATATAATACTTGCCATCAGAGCTATTGTTGACAAACAGAGTTCTGCTGGGATCGCTAGCCTGATAAAATTCCCGTAAATCTATGGACATAACGTTGGTAGTGCAATTATCTCGTATTGTCTCAACATATCCTTGTGGAAAAGGATAAAGTTATTTACATCTTTGGATCTCAATATTTCGGAGAATTTTTGCTTTTGCTGCCTAAAAGGCGAGTAAATTACATTCGTAAATTCTCTGCGTACCTTTGCGCTTACCTCTGCCCTCCTCTGCGTTTAAATTTCATCCCTTAACTGCAAAGCTGTAAGTAATATTAAGCGATCTGCAAAAAACCAGACTATTTTTTGATACTATTTAAGACCGGACTCTTTAAATATTGATTGACCTATGAGCAAAGGTACCCTGTTTGATAAAGTTTGGGACTTACACACCGTTGGTACACTTCCCTCAGGCCTGACGCAACTATTTATCGGGCTTCACCTAATTCATGAAGTCACCAGTCCCCAGGCCTTTGCTATGTTACGCGAGAGAGACCTAAAAGTACTCTTTCCACAGCGTACCGTCGCTACAGTCGATCATATTGTACCCACAGAAAACCAGGCGCGTCCCTTTGCCGATACCTTGGCAGAGGAAATGATTCAGGCGCTCGAAAATAACTGTCAAGAAAATAACATAACTTTTTACAATATTGGTTCTGGCAGTCAGGGCATAGTTCACGTTATCGCTCCAGAACTTGGGCTGACTCAGCCAGGAATGACGATCGCTTGTGGAGATAGCCACACTTCCAGTCATGGGGCATTTGGTGCGATCGCATTTGGTATCGGTACTAGTCAAGTTCGGGATGTTCTCGCTTCCCAAACCCTCGCCCTCTCGAAACTGAAAGTCCGCAAAATTGAAGTTAACGGCACTCTTAACCCAGGAGTTTACGCCAAAGATGTCATCTTGCATATCATCCGCACCCTTGGCGTTAAAGGTGGTGTGGGCTATGCCTATGAATTTGCAGGTACGACCTTTGAGCAAATGAATATGGAAGAAAGAATGACTGTCTGCAATATGGCGATCGAAGGCGGTGCTAGATGCGGCTATGTCAATCCCGATGGTGTCACCTACGATTACCTCAAAGGCAGAGATTTTGCACCCAAAGATGCAGATTGGGATAAAGCAGTAGCTTGGTGGGAATCCATCAAGAGTGATGCAGATGCCCAATATGATAATGTGGTGGTATTTGACGCTGCGGAAATTTCTCCTACCGTTACCTGGGGCATTACTCCCGATCAAGGTATCGGTGTCAACCAGTCAGTACCTCAACCGGAAGAACTGCTGGAAGAAGACCGATTTATTGCCGAAGAAGCTTACCGCTACATGGATTTATATCCTGGTCAACCCATCAAAGGCACAAAAATAGATGTCTGCTTTATTGGTAGTTGCACCAACGGCAGAATTAGTGATTTGCGGGAAGCGGCGAAAATCGCTAAAGGTCGCCACGTTGCAGAAGGAATCAAAGCCTTCGTTGTCCCTGGTTCGGAAAGGGTGAAGGAAGAGGCAGAAGCTGAAGGACTAGATAAAATCTTTCAAGAAGCCGGATTTGAATGGCGCGAACCGGGCTGTTCCATGTGCCTAGCCATGAACCCTGATAAGCTACAAGGAAGACAAATCAGCGCTTCTTCCTCCAACCGCAACTTTAAAGGAAGACAAGGTTCCTCCTCCGGTCGGACATTGTTAATGAGTCCGGCGATGGTCGCCACTGCTGCGATTAAAGGCGAAGTTTCTGATGTGCGCGAGTTGTTGTAATTTCCAAAAGGGCATGGGGGATTGGGCATGGGGCATTGGTTATTCCCCTTGTCCCCTCATCTCCCTCATCCATTTTTCAACAGACTGTCATTGAAATAATAGATAAAATCTATGGTGAGTGAAGTTAAAACAGTTTCAGGGCGCGGTATACCCTTAGTGGGCAATGATATAGATACCGATCGCATCATTCCGGCGCGATATTTGAAAGCCGTTACCTTTGATGGGTTAGGTGAAGGCGCGTTTATTGATGACCGGACGGCACTTAAAGGTGAACATTCTTTTGACCAACCCCAGTACCAAGGGGCAAATATTTTAATAGTCAATCGTAACTTTGGCTGTGGTTCATCACGGGAACATGCACCCCAAGCGATCGCAAAATGGGGAATCCAAGCTTTAATCGGTGAAAGCTTCGCCGAAATCTTTTTTGGTAACTGTGTGGCAATGGGCATACCTTGTCTGACAGCCGATGCTGTTACTGTTAAACAACTGCAAGATTTAGTCGCTGCCAACCCTCAAGCTGCCGTAACAGTGAATTTGGAAACCTTGCAAGTGCAAATTGGTGATTACACCGCCCCAGTTGCGATCGGTGAAGGCACCAGAAGCACATTTATTTCTGGGACTTGGGATGCTTGCGGTCAGTTAGTAGCTAACGCTGACCAAGTTCAGGCAACTGCTGCAAAATTACCCTACGTGGGTTGGGGCAATTTAGCCGCAAGTTAGTATTCTCTCATTCCCTGAGTGATAGCTAGCTACGGTGTACACACAAGTCCTAAAAACCTAGCTTGATAAGACTTTTCTCGTTCTCGTTCCCAGTCTCCGACTGGGAATGCATTCATTGAGTCTCTGACTCAATGCCTGACTGGAGGCAGCAGCCCCTAATAAGCCATTCCTATACAGAGCATAGGAACGAGATAAACGAAAGAACAATCGGAAATCAAGCTTTTTTCGATTGTGTGTACACCGTAGTTCTCCCAAAGGGAGAGACTACACCAAGCGAGAAGCAAGTGGCGTTTGAGGAACAAAACCCAACATTTCCAGGGCTTTGTTGGGTTGCGCTTTGCTTAAGCCAACCTACAATTTTTCACAAAGCCAAGTGTATTACGATATCATCTGTCGAATTTACGTAACTCTAAAACCAAAATCTTGAATCAGATTAAAGTATTACATTTTACTCATTAGATAAATACTTGTTTGAGAGTAAATGCAAAAATAAATGCTCCAACTTTAGTAAAAACCCTGAGTCAATGACTAAATGAATTGATTTTTATTAGGTGCTTTTAAGTCACTAGTACTTATAAATACTTTGAATAAAAACTCACCATATTTTACAGATCAATACTCACTTATTAATACTAGTCAACGAATTAAGCAGTTGTCAGCAAAGTCACAATACGAATACGGCTTAGTATTTAATATGTCATTTCTTCAAAGCTACTTACATTTGTTTGGATTTTAACGAAAATAGTTCAATCAGTCAAAAGCTAGCTTGCAAAAGGCATTCACGAGCTATTCTTTCTTTTTAAGATGACGTGAAAAGTCAGAATACAGTCAGGTCTCTCTCTAAAACTTATAGTAAAGAAATTTTACAAAAACCAATCTTCTGCATAAAAGAAGAACATATCTCTGATTAATACTTAGCAGCTAAAAACTATAAGTTTTGTAGTTCGTAGACAGAAACTAGTACTTCCATACATTTCTTAAAAATGAAGTATTAGTAACTCATTGTTCACTTAGAGAAATTAAGAATTAGGAGTATTAATCATGGCAGTAAATTGGATTCCAGGCCCAGGGCCGACTAATGGAGCAGATGTAGGTATTAGTGATGCCGCTTCTGATAACTTCAATGGTTTGGGTGGAAATGACAGCCTTTATGGAAATGCTGGTAACGATCTGTTACAAGGTGGCGATGGTATCGACTATCTATCTGGTGGGGACGGGAATGATACCATAGTTGGAAATCGTGGAAACGACACCTTCATTGGTGGAAACGGCAACGATCGCTTGATCTGGAACAATGGTGATGGTAGCGACAGAATCAGTGGTAATGCTGGCTATGACGTGGTTGAGGTCAACGGCGCGGGTGTAGGAGACAACTTCCGCCTGGAACAAGATGCTCAAGGCAGAGCAATCTTTGATCGGCTGAACTTGGTTCCCTTCACTCTGACTGTAGACAGTGCAGAAAGGTTTGAAATCAATGGTGGGGGTGGTGATGACATCCTCGATGTCAACAACCTGTCAGCAACTTCGGTAAATGCGGTATGGTTCACAGGTGGGGCTGGAAATGATGTGCTGGATGGTAGTGGTACAGCGACACCTTTGAGAGCCTTTGGTGGTGAGGGTAATGACAGCTTGACAGGTGGTACTGGCAATGACAGCCTTTATGGTGATACTGGTAATGACCTGTTACGAGGTGGCGATGGTATCGACTATCTATCTGGTGGGGATGGAAACGATACCATAGTTGGAAATCGTGGAAACGACACCTTCACTGGTGGATACGGCAACGATCGCCTGATCTGGAACAATGGTGATGGTAGCGACAGAATCAGTGGTAATGCTGGCTATGACGTGGTTGAGGTCAACGGCGCGGGTGTAGGAGACAACTTCCGCCTGCAACAAGATGCTCAAGGTAGAGCAATATTCGATCGGCTGAACTTGGTTCCCTTCACTCTGACTGTAGATAGTGCAGAGAGGTTTGAAATCAATGGTGGGGGTGGTGATGACATCCTCGATGTCAATAACCTGTCAGGGACTTCTGTAAATGCGGTATGGTTTACAGGTGGGGCTGGCAATGACTTCCTGGATGGTAGTGGTACAGCGACACCGTTGAGAGCCTTCGGTGGTGAGGGTAATGACATTCTCTATGGTGGTGCTGGCAATGACAACCTCTATGGAGATGCTGGTAACGATACACTACGAGGTGGTAAAGGTAATGACATCCTGACTGGTGGTGCTGGTAGCGATCGCTTTGTATTCAACTCAGGTACTGGGTACAATAGTGCCGACCTCGGTGTAAATAAAATTACTGACTTCAGCAGCTATAGCGATAAAATTGTCCTCGATAAAACAACTTTTGCCGGACTCAATGATCTGTACCAAATTACAATAGTAGCTAATGATGCAGCAGCTGCAACTAGCTATGGACTCATTACTTATAGTCTTGGAACTGGCAACTTGTTCTTCAACCAAAACTCGATATCACCAGGCTTGGGGACAGGTAGTCTGTTTGCTAACATTGATAACGATAACAATCAATACACAACCCCACCATTATTATCAGCTACAAACTTTGAGATCGTTGCGTAAACATCTTCTCAAAATCCATAGAGAAGCTAAGGCATGTCTGCAAGCTTGCAGCTAAATCCAAATTAGCAATATTGATGATTGCTAATTTGGAATAATTGAATCCTCCTCATACTTCAAGTAAGGGGAGGATTATACAGCAGTTTTCTTTTGCATGAAGTATGAGGTTGCAAAGGCATAAGGCAGAAATCATACCAATTCAAAATTCAAAATGACGCTCGCAGACTCGCTCTAAGCGAAGCCATGCCGAAGGCTTTACGCTGCGCTAACAAAATTCATGCATTAAGAAAGCCAGACAGAACAAAGGTATGTCCGTATGTATCTGTCGCATTCTTTTTTAAAATTGGTATCGCTTTGGAAAAGGAGGCAATTTTGAGCGTTCAAAAATATTTCGGCAAAGTTATTAATTTATGTCTTGAAAGTTGGATTATGGATGGGCATTATTATAAATGCAGGTTTATTTATCTACAAAAGAATAATTAAAGGCTAAAGTTTATTTAAACAGCCTCAAAAGTTTAAACTTTCTGTACTATAATAATAGTTAGAGTTTGTACAAATAATCAATTAATATGCGTTTACCTATCATTATCAGTGCAACACTATTGCTATCTCTAGGTCTGAACCTAACAGCTATATCCGAAACTACCGCAGAAAAAGCTCAATCTCAAAGCCCAACGAATAATAGCTTGAATTCAAGACGTTTGAGATTTAATAAGCGTTTGTGGGAACAGGCAAATATTTATAATTATCGCATTACGGTTAGCAACAGTTGCTTCTGCATACCAGATGCTAGAGGGCCAGTAGTTATTCGAGTACGTAATGGTCAAACAACTTCAATCACCTCTGTAGCTACTGGGAAACCAGTTAATCCAGAATTCTTTCAAAAATACGACACAATTCCCGAACTCTTTAATGTGATTGAAGATGCTATCAACCGTAAGGCATCCAACCTGGATGTAGAATACAATGCTAAACTTGGCTATCCAACTAAAATTAATATCGATTACAATAGTCAAATAGCTGATGAAGAAATATTTTTGACAATTGAGGATTTTCAGGAACTTCAAACTAAACACTAAACTGATTACTTGCACTCAATCTCGACCAAAAATAGGGGTAATTTAGCAACTCCAAAGCGAGATTTAATACTTCAGTTTTACCCAAAAAGCTAATAGCAATCCAGTACGCTTGGGTTAAGGGTTACTGGTGTAGATAATTGGTCTTTCAAGACGCGATAAATCGCCTCTCTACATCTGGCTTTTGAGCTTATCCGAGCTGTATTGGATCGCTATTAGCTTTTCATAAAAATTAACAATTAGATTAAGTTATATTGATTGTGTGCGAAAAATTCTCAATTATTCAACGAATTTGTTGTGTTTGAGGGCTTGACTAAAAACAGTCACTTCTGATAGGCTCAAATTACTCGATAAGATTAGCGCTTCTTGTAATATGCGCTAATTGTGATAAAAGTAACTTTACTAATACCACACTAAAATTTAACTTTTTACAGATAGCTTAAAATTGTACACCCATTTGTGAAAATCATCATTAAGACCCATTTGCCGGACGAAATTCTTGGGCTTTTTCGTATACTTGAACCTCTATCCCTTGGCTTCTCAGTGCGATCGCAGCAGCCAAACCGCCTGGGCCAGCACCGACAATCGCAACTTTCTCTACTATGGGTTGGGATAATTTCTGAGTGAGATTTGTGTTCATATTATTAAGTCAGAATTCACTCTTGATTATAAATGTCAGGAAGTCTAGCTAGAAAAACCGCAGACTTTTTATCGTTACTATAGTAAATGATCTAATTATTATCTACGTGAAATATGGAAGAAAATTCTTAGCGTTAATAACTTCAGACTCATTTACCCAGCAAACGAAAATATTCGGTTCAGAAGAAGTAGAATTATTACTGAAGAGTACACCAATATTAACCAAGGTAACAGCTTCACAAGAGCGATTGCCCACAGTAAGGGCAGAGCTTATATCGTGTTCGGTTAAAGACTTATCATTAAGAAGGCAGTTCTTGCTGGGGGAGAAAGAATTTTCAGATTTTTGCACAGATGCAAGAATCATAACTAATCAGCCAAACATGATATTAGTTGTAAAAATCGAGTGCTTTTTGCTTTTCTCCTAAATTTTTGTAGACTTCACCAATGTTATTGAGTGTAATCGCAACACCTGCGCGATCGCCCACAGCACAATGCAATGTTTCTTATTAATATCGTGATGTTTGTGAGGAATGTTGCAATGTTTCGTATTAATATTGGAATGTTTGTAAGAAACATTCCAATGTTTGTGAGAAACATTCCAATGTTTGTGAGAAACATTCCAATGTTTCTTATTAATATCGTGTTTGCCGCTAGAAACCTCAAAAAGCTTAGAGGCATAGAATTGACCCTTATCTACGAGACGCTACACTCTTTCTTCAACGCCGAGCGCAATGAATCAAAAGCCCTCACCCTAATATTCCTCTCCCAAGCTTGGGAGAAGGGGTTGGGGGCAAATTTTGCACTTGTGCAAGAGGTCAAATCAAGTTGAGTATTTACCATTAATTTCTATATAACCCTCTGAAAGATCGCAACCCCATACGGTTGCAGAGGATTCGCCAATATTAAGACTAACATGAATATCTACTTTATCTTTAGACATAATTTGTCGTAACTGTTCTAGATTTTCCTCAGTTAAGCTACTAGGATAAACTTTCACATTATCAAAACGAATAACAACTCTTTCTGGATTTATCTGCTGTTCCTTTTCACATTTGCCTATAGCCATAGCAACTCGTCCCCAATTCGGATCTGCTCCATAAACAGCAGTTTTTACTAATGGTGAATTTACAATTGCTTTCGCTACTGTTTTAGCTTGTGCATAGTTAATCGCTGAATCTACAGTCACCTCAATTATCTTAGTAGCACCTTCTGCATCTCGTGCAATTTTCAGGACTAATTCCTGTGCAACTTCTTGCAATGCACTAGCAAAATCTAGTTCTGAAACTTCACCGGCTATTCCATTAGCTAGAATCACAGCAGAGTCACTAGTAGAAGTGTCAGTGTCTACACTCAGGCAATTAAAGGTTTTATCTATAGTAGAGCGAAAAATAGAACGAAGGTTATTTGCAGAAATTGCAGCGTCAGTAAAAAAGAAAGTTAGGAGGGTAGCCATATTAGGCTCAATCATGCCAACACCTTTGGCAATTCCTACTAACTTGGCATTTCCTATTTGCCGTGTAGCTAGTTTCGCTACTGTATCAGTGGTCATAATACCACGAGCGGCGGCATGAAAATCAGCATCAGTCAATTTTTTGCCCAATCCTAATAAACCAGCCCGAATTTTTTCAATAGGGTAACGTCTGCCAATTACACCTGTAGAAGCTATCACAATATTATGTGCAGCAATTCCAGTTTCAGTTGCAACTAATTGCAGAACCTCTTGGGCGTCAGCTATGCCAACAGAACCATTAGCTACATTTGCATTTTTAGATATAATGACAATTCCTTGTGCTTGTGAATCTTTTAAGTTATCGCGGCTAATAGTAACACTTGGCCCAGCAAAAAGACTTTGAGTGAAGACTCCATCTGCAACACAAGGAACTGATGATTTAATAAATACAAAATCATCAGTTGTATCTCGTATTCCCAAATTAGTGATGAATGCACTAAAACCTTCAGGTGTGGAAGATATAGTTAATGGCATTTTTTGATATTTAATAATTTGGTTTAATTATCTCATATCATGTCCGGATAATCGCTTACGATAAAAGTAGTGAGTGCAAAGATGAGTAA
>NZ_JABXKF010000091.1 GCF_017115165.1 Nostoc sp. LPT
CGTATTCATAACGTGTCTACAGGCGTTGAACCCTCGTAAATTGGCAAAGGTATTGACCACTAGGACATTATAAAAAACTAAGTTCAAAATATCTGCAAAGTTATATCCAGTGCAGCTTTATGGCGGCACGATCCATTATCTGGGGGCGATTCCTTTAGGTGCTGTTTCTGGTACAGGCTTGTTTATTGACAATGATGGCACGCCTAGTAGTCTGTTTCATTAATTTTGAGAGATTCGTAGTGAGCGATTTATCGGTCAATGTCAAGGGTTTTAGTCTTGACTACAAACTTTCATAACTCATCAAAATTAATGACATCAATCACTAGTACACTTTGGCATAAATTTGTTCACCTTTAACCAGTTGCTTTGAGCAACTTGTCTGCTTAATTAAGGTGATAGCTGGATTTATGCCGTACTTTACTAGTAGTTTGTGCTAGTAATTTTCGGGGTTCGTAGTTGGTGATTTACCGCTCAATTTTAACAGCTAGAGCGAGTGAGTATATTTTGTATTTAACTAAGTACAGCATTTCATTAATTCGTAGCGAATTCTCTGCGTGATGCGCTTACCTCTGCGCCCCTTTGCGTTTAAATTTCAACCCTCAATTCGCCACGATTTTACGCAAAGCTGTACTAAGTCTAAAGTTCCTCAACCAAATTTGAAATTCAATTCAACTGATTTATGTTGTCCACTTTTCCCACTACTGCCCCAGAAGAGAATAACTTAATTCAATGTGATGCCGATCGCGGATTTATCTCCTGGCTGAGTCAAGTCGGAGGCTCAGTTGCCATCACCACCTACCAAGCCGGAAAACTAGCACTAGTAGGCTGGAATGGGGAACAGATAACTATGCTGTTACGCCAATTTTCCAAACCAATGGGATTGGCAGTGAATGGTTCACGACTGGCACTGGCTACCCATCACGAAGTCTGTTTATTAGCCAATGCCTCTGCACTAGCTTATAAGTTTTTAGAAGACCAGCCCGGACGCTACGATGCCCTCTACCTGCCACGGATGACATATTTTACAGGCGACCTGAACATTCACGACCTGGAATTTGGCAGAGAAGGGCTGTGGATTGTCAACACCCGCTTTTCGTGTCTTTCTGCCTTGAGTCCAGACTTTAGCTTTGTACCGCGCTGGCATCCCAAATTTATTTCCGAAGTAGTCCCAGAAGACCGTTGTCACCTTAATGGGTTAGCGATGGTGGATGGCAAACCCAAATATGTGACTGCCCTCGGTGCGACAGATACCGTCGGGGGATGGCGAGCGAGTAAAGCCAACGGTGGGGTCGTAGTGGAAGTAGAGAGCAATGAAATTGTTTTAGATGGATTATCAATGCCCCATTCCCCAATCTGGCATGACGGATTTTTGTGGTTACTCAACTCTGGTGCTGGGGAAATATGGCGCATTCATCCAGAATCAGGAGACAAACAAGTAGTCTGTGTACTCCCTGGATTTCTGCGGGGGTTGTGCTGTGTTGGGTATTACGCCCTAGTCGGACTATGCCAGATTCGGGAACGGCATATTTTCGGAGGGTTGCCCATAACCCAACGGTTTGAGAAGCTGCTTTGTGGTGTGGCAGTCGTAGATTTGCGAAATGGTCAGCAGGTGGGAATGCTGAAGTTCACCACAGGCTGTCAAGAACTTTATGATGTGCAGTTTCTTGCTGGTGTGCAGCGTCCGATGGTTTTAAATCAGGAACGAAAAGAAATCCGCCAAGCATTTACTGCACCAGAGTTTAACTATTGGCTGCGACCGAGTGCAGTGATTCCTAATGATTAAGGAATCTGTCTAATCAGAGCATAATTGCTGAAATCAAAATTTTAGTTTTTTCAGAGGTTTTTTCATGGCTGAATTCAAAGTCAATACCAACACTATCGGCAATCAAATTAACCCCGCAGTCGCAATGAATGCTGATGGGGACTTCATCATTTCCTGGACTGACAATGCTCAGGATGGGTCTGGCGATGGGGTGTATGCTCAACGCTACAACAGTACTGGCGTGGCTGTTGGGGGGGAATTCCAAGTCAATACCAACACCAACAGCAATCAACTTAACTCTACAGTAGCGATCGATGCCGATGGTGACTTTGTTATTTCCTGGCAAAGCCAAGATGGGTCTGGCTCTGGGATATATGCCCAACGCTACAACACTTCTGGAGTGGCTGTTGGGGGCGAATTTCAGGTCAATACCTCCACTAACAACGAGCAAGTTAACCCCACAGTAGCGATGGATGACAATGGTAACTTTGTCATTTCCTGGCAAAGCAATGGTCAGGACGGGTCTGGCGATGGGGTATATGCTCAACGCTACAACAGTTCTGGAGCGGCTGTTGGGGGCGAATTCAAAGTCAATACCCACACCGGAAACTCTCAATATAACCCCACAGTAGCGATAGATGCCGATGGTGACTTTGTTATTTCCTGGCAAAGCTATTATCAGGACGGGTCTTACTTGGGCATATATGCCCAACGCTACAACAGTGCTGGGATGGCTGTTGGGGTCGAATTCCAAGTCAATACCCACACCGACAGCTTTCAAAAGAACCCCACAGTAGCGATGGATGCCACTGGGGACTTTATCATTTCCTGGCAAAGCCTTGGTCAGGACGGATCTAACTATGGCATATATGCCCAACGCTACAACAGTGCTGGGATGGCTGTTGGGGTCGAATTCCAAGTCAATACCCACACCGACAGCTTTCAAAAGAACCCCACAGTAGCGATGGATGCCACTGGGGACTTTATCATTTCCTGGCAAAGCCTTGGTCAGGACGGATCTAACTATGGCATATATGCCCAACGCTACAACAGTGCTGGGATGGCTGTTGGGGTCGAATTCCAAGTCAATACCCACACTGACGGCAATCAATATAACCCCACAGTAGCGATGGATGCAGATGGGGACTTTATCATTTCCTGGACTAGCGATAGTCAGGATGGGTCTAGCAGTGGGATATATGCCCAACGCTACAACAGTGCTGGGGTAGCTCAAGGGGGCGAATTTCTGGTCAATACTTACACCAACAACAATCAAGCTAACCCTACAGTAGCAATGGATGCCACTGGAGATTTTGTAATTTCTTGGCAAAGCTATGGTCAGGATAAATCTGGGGAGGGCATATATGCCCAACTAAACAATAACAGTGGGGTTCCTCCAACAATTACCTCTGGTTCTGCCTCTGCCCTGACATACACTGAGAACGCTACTACAGCTATCGACTTAGGCATCACCGTCAGCGACACAGACTCCCCCAACTTGGCTAGTGCCACCGTCAGGATTACCAATGGTTTTGCCTCTGCTGAAGACATCCTCGCCTTCACCAACCAAAATGGGATTATCGGCAGCTACAACAGCAGTACAGGAGTCTTAACCTTAACCGGCAGTGCTACTGTTGCTAACTATCAAACTGCACTGCGTTCCATTACTTATACCAACAGCAGTGATAACCCCAGTACTACACCTCGTACCGTCAGCTTTCTAGTTAATGATGGGACTGTTAATAGTACTGCCTTTACCCGCAATATTAATATTACATCGGTAAATGATGTAGCCATCGCTACTGCCACGAGTTCTGCTTTATCATATATCGAGAACGTAACTACACTCATTGACTCAGGTATCACCGTTAGCGACGTAGACTCCCCCAACCTGGTTAGTGCCACTGTTAGCATTACCAATGGTTTTGTCTCTGCTCAAGATACTCTCGCCTTCACCAACCAAAATGGGATTACTGGCAGCTACAACAGTAGCACAGGTGTTCTAACCTTAATTGGCAGTGCCACCGTTGCTAATTATCAAACTGCACTGCGTTCCATTACTTATACCAACAGCAGTGATAATCCTAGTCTCACACCTCGTACCGTCAGCTTTCTAGTTGATGATGGGACTGCTAATAGTACTGCTGTTACCCGCAATATTAATATTACGGCAGTTAATGATGCACCCGTTGCTACTGCCACCAATTCTGCCTTAGTATACACTGAGAATGCTACTACACTCATTGACTCAGGTATCACCGTTAGCGACGTAGACTCCCCCAACCTGGTTAGTGCCACTGTTAGCATTACCAATGGTTTTGTCTCTGCTCAAGATACTCTCGCCTTCACCAACCAAAATGGGATTACTGGCAGCTACAACAGTAGCACAGGTGTTCTAACCTTAATTGGCAGTGCCACCGTTGCTAATTATCAAACTGCACTGCGTTCCATTACTTATACCAACAGCAGTGATAATCCTAGTCTCACACCTTGTACTGTCAGCTTTCTAGTTAATGATGGTACGGCTAATAGTACTGCTGTTACCCGCAATATTAATATTACAGCAGTGAATGATGCTCCCGTTGCCATTAACGATAGCATCACCACAAACAAAAACACACCCATTATCATTAGCGCTACTACTCTGCTAAGCAATGATACAGATGTCGATGTTAGTGACGTATTGAGCATTACTGGCTTCACCCAACCTAGCCAAGGAAGCTTAGTTAACAACAACAACGGTACTTACACTTATACGCCTGGCCAAAACTATTATGGCTCTGACGGCTTTACTTACACCATAAGTGATGGGCATGGAGGCAGTAGTACTGCTACTGTCAACTTGACCATTAATCAAATCACTCCTCTGATTAATGGCACTTCAGGTGCAGACACCCTGACTGGTACGATGAATATGGATATCATCTCAGGATTACAGGGCAATGACACGCTCCAAGGACTAGGTGATAACGACACTCTTGATGGCGGTGATGGAAATGATTCCTTAGATGGTGGTGCAGGAGCTGACAGTCTCATCGGTGGTAAAGGCAATGATACTTACATCGTAGACAACCTGAGCGATTCGATAACTGAAGGCTTAAATGCAGGCACAGATTTAGTCAAGTCTTCGGTGAGTTGGGTGTTGGGAAATAACCTAGAGAACTTGACTCTGATTGGAACTGAGGCAATCAATGGTACTGGTAACACTCTTAATAATATCTTGATTGGAAATTCTGCTGCTAACATCTTGAGTGGACAAAGTGGCAACGATAACCTCTTTGGTGATTCAGGCAATGACACCTTGTTGGGCGGTGTGGGCAATGACACCTTAGATGGAGGGTTGGGAGCTGATAGTCTTGATGGTGGAATCGGTAATGACACTTACATCGTAGATAACATCAACGATGTTATTACTGAAGGCCTAAATGCAGGTACAGATTTAGTTAAGTCTTCGGTGAATTGGGTGTTGGCAGATAACCTGGAGAACTTGACCCTGACTGGAAGTGGCGCAATCAATGGTACTGGTAATAGCCTTAAGAACATCTTGATTGGAAATACTGGTGCTAACATCTTAAGCGGAGAAGATGGCAATGATAGCTTGATTGGTGGTGCAGGCAATGACACCTTGTTGGGCGGTGCAGGTGATGACACCTTGGATGGAGGTTTAGGAGCTGATGCTCTTAATGGCGGAGCTGGCAATGACATTTACATCGTGGATAACCTGAACGATTCTATTACTGAAGGCTTAAATGCAGGCACAGATTTAGTTAAGTCTTCGGTGAATTGTGTGTTAGCAGATAACCTGGAGAACTTGACCCTGACTGGAAGCGGGCCAATCAATGGTACTGGTAATAGTCTTAATAACATTCTGATTGGAAATACTGGCGCTAACATTTTGAGCGGAGGAGATGGCAATGATAGCCTCTTTGGTAACTCAGGTAATGACACCTTGTTAGGCGGTGCAGGCGATGATACCTTGAATGGAGGCACAGGGACTGACAGTCTTAATGGTGGAGTTGGCAATGATACTTACATCGTAGACAACCTGAACGATGTTATTACTGAAGGCTTAAATGCAGGTACAGATTTAGTCAATTCTTCGGTGAATTGGGTGTTGGGAAATAACTTGGAGAACTTGACTCTGACTGGAAGTGGGTTAATCAATGGTACTGGTAATAGCCTTGATAACATTTTGGCGGGAAATAATGCCGCTAATATCTTGAGCACAGGAGATGGCAATGATAGCCTCTTTGGTAACTTAGGCAATGACACCTTGTTCGGTGGTGCAGGTAATGATCTACTTGCTGGTGGAGTTGGTCGAGATGTATTGACTGGTGGAACTGGACAAGATAGTTTTGATCTGGCTGGTAGCCGTAGTGGAGGTTATGATACGATCGCTGATTTTACTGTTGGAGATGATACTATCTTCGTTTCCAAGATAGAATTCGCACTTAGCCAATCTCAGAATACTACGCTTAATGCCAGCTTGTTCCGACTTGGTACCAGTGCGATCGCAGGAAGCGATCGCTTTATCTACGATCAAACTACCGGTAATCTTTTCTTTGACGCAGATGGGATTGGTAAGGCTGCACAAGTTCAAATTGCCCTGTTCTCGAATCAGGCAGTGCTTAGTAGTGCAAATATTACTGTCATTGCCTAGCGAAAGCTAACTATAGCAAGGATTGAGAGATTACCCAGTAAGAGACAGATCAACTCTTGCTGGGTAATCTGTCATAAATACACATTTGAGTGCAACACAACTACAAACTTTTAACTTTCCTCTTGGGAATAACCGTTTTTCTCGCGTTTGAGGCTTTCTTCTAAGGCTTGAATTTGTTCGCGTCTGGCTTCCAATTCTAAGGAACGCCGCGCTAAGTCTTGGTTTTGCAATGTCAGGGATTGTCGCCAATGTTCTGCTCGTTCGGCTTCGTGCTGCAAAAATTCTGGGGTAATGCCGATGGTGAGGTAGCTTTGTACCAGATGCAGTACCCAGTTGGTGGCATCTTCTAGTTTTTCAATGTCGCCTGTAGGGGAAAGTTCTACTAAAACAAGCAAGTTTTCACTCATGATCTTTCCCTTTCCTAGCAGAATAGGAGTCTCTTCTGGAATTATCGCCCACAAATTATCAGCTTCTTGACGCGCCAATAAGCGTAACTGGTGCTGGTCTAAAAAATCGTTTTTACGCACCTGGGCTAGATATAGCATGAGAGTCGCTTCGCTCCAATTCAAAATTCACGCATTCAAAATTCAAAAAAATTTAATAAAAAAATAAGTACCATTGATATTTGGATCTTGTTAATTGGTAATGGGTAATTGGGAATTATTGACACTCCCATTACCCATTACAGTTATCCTAAGCCACGCAGGCTATGTCTAGATTAACCCCTTAAGGCGATCGCGCAAAATTTCTGCTTGTTTCTGTGCTTCTGCTAAGGCATCCCGCGCGGCTTGCACTACATCAGCAGGTGCTTGTTCAACAAACTTAGGATTGCTTAATCTAGCACGTAGACCGCTAATTTCTGCTTCTACCTTGCTCAGGCGTTTTTGTAGTTTGGCACTAACAGCTTCAACATCTACCACACCAGCAAGGGGAATAAGCACTTGGATTGTACCAATCACGCCAGCGATCGCATTTTCTGGCTCTTGTGGCTGTTGTGATTCTGTCTGCGGAAAAAACTGTCTCCATAACCTAAGTCTTGCTTGAGCAGTTAGTAAATTTTGGCTAACAAACCAAGCTGTGTAACCAAAACCAACTAGTTCAAAGAAAGTTCCAACTAGGGGAATGTCATCAATGGCATTTCCCACAGCTAAACCCAATTTACCAAAGATAATGGCTACAATAATCAAACCAATTGTCTTCAAACCCTTGTAAGGTTTTTTAGCTGCAACAGTTTGGCTTTTTTGCTTGTCAGTAATGGTTAAAGTCTCAACTTTAGCCAAATCTTTAATATAAAACTGTCCAGCCGTGAGAATTTCCCGCTCCTTCTCACTTTCAGTTTGCAAATTCGCTATTATTTTTACCCCTGGCTTAATATCCGCCTCAGCCCGCAAATTCCGAATTGTGCGGATAGTGCCAATCAGCAATTCAAACTGTTCTTCTAAAGCTGAATCAATCAGATTTGCATCCACCTGCGGATAGAATTGTAAGGCTAAAGTTTGCGAGGAATCTACTGGTTGTTGGGTGAGAGTCTGCCAAATTTCCTCGGTAATATGAGGCATGAAGGGATGAAGCAGTTTCAAAATTCCTTCCAATATGTAGGCAAGGGTTTGCTGTGCTACCCGCCGCGATGCTGGATCGGCATCTGCTTGCAATCTGGATTTCACCAGTTCAATATACTGGTCGCAAAAATCACCCCAGATGAATTCATACAATCCCTTAGCTGCTTCCCCTAAACCGTAATTATCGATGTAATTGGTGGTTTGTTTGACAACTTGATAATACCGCGAGATAATCCAGCGATCGCTCAATTCGATAGCTACTGGGTTCCCCAATTGTTGCGGCGTCTGTCCATCCAAATTCATCATCACAAACCGGGCAGCATTCCACAACTTGTTAGTAAAATTGCGGGATGCTTCCACCGATGCTGATTCATCCTTTTTGCGATCGTACTCCAATCGGATATCTTGACCCGCGCCAGCCACTTCCCTAATTAGGGTGTACCGCAGGGCATCAGTACCATATTTGTCAATTAATAACAATGGGTCAATGCCATTACCTTTGCTCTTTGACATCTTCTGGCCTTTTTCATCCAGCACCAAGCCGTGGATGTAAACTGTTTGGAAAGGCATTTTCTCCGTAAAATGCCCAGCCATCATGGTCATTCTGGCTACCCAGAAAAAGATGATGTCAAAGCCTGTCACCAAAGTAGTAGTCGGGTAGTAAGTTGCTAAATCCTGAGTTTGTTCCGGCCAGCCCAAAGTCGAAAATGGCCAGAGTCCAGAAGAAAACCAAGTATCTAGCACATCTGGGTCTTGTTCTAACTTGACATTTTCGCCAAATTGCGCTTTGGCTTTCTCCCAAGCTTCAGTTTCCGATTTTGCCACCACAAAGGGCGTGTTATCGGTAATTTGCCCATCCGTTTCACTGACAGCGTACCAAGCCGGAATTTGGTGTCCCCACCATAATTGGCGAGAGATACACCAATCTTTGAGTTTTACTAGCCAATCACGATAGACTTTTGTCCAGCGTTGGGGGACAAACTCTGGAGAAGTTTGCTGGTCGAGGAATTCGAGAGTGTTGTCAGCTAGGAGGCGAATTTTGACAAACCACTGAGTCGAGAGGAGAGGTTCAATAGGTACTTTACCGCGATCGCTGTAGGGAACAGTATGCTTATAATCTTCAATCTTCACCAAAAAGCCATCTGTTTCTAAGCGAGAAACCACATTTTTTCTAGCAACAAAGCGGTCTTGTCCTTGAAACTCCCCAGCATTGGCGTTGAGAGTGCCGTCTTTATTCATAATGTTGATTAACGGCAGATTGTGACGCTTACCCATGTCAAAATCGTTCAGGTCATGGGCGGGAGTTATCTTTACGCAACCCGTGCCAAAGGTGGGATCAACGAATTCATCGCCAATGATGGGAATTTCTCGTTGTAGAATGGGCAGAGTTACAGTTTTGCCGATGAGATGTTTGTAGCGATCGTCATTGGGATTAATTGCTACTGCCGTATCACCCAGCATCGTTTCTGGTCGTGTTGTCGCCACCTCTACAAAACCGGAACCATCGGTGAGGGGATAGCGGAAGTGCCAGAGATTTCCATTAACCTCTTGATTTTCTACTTCCACATCAGACACAGCCGACTGAGAAGCTGGACACCAGTTAACTAAATATTCACCACGATAAATTAAGCCTTCTTCGTAAAGACGAGTAAACGCCTCAACAACAGCTTTAGATAAACCCTCATCCAGGGTAAACCTTTCCCGTGACCAGTCCACCGAGACACCCAAGCGTCGTAGCTGATTAAGAATTGTTCCCTCAGACTCTGCCTTCCATTGCCAAGCGCGTTCTAGGAAATTCTCACGCCCCAACTCGTAGCGAGTCTTCCCCTCTGTCTTGAGTTGCTTTTCCAGCATACTATGCACAGCAATGCTGGCGTGGTCAGTTCCCGGTAGCCACAGGGTATTGCGCCCCTGCATCCGGTGGTAGCGCACGAGGGTATCAATCAACGAACTTTCAAAAGCGTGACCCATGTGCAAACTGCCGGTGACATTCGGCGGCGGAATCACGATGCAATAAGGTTCGCCGCCTTTGTTGGGGTTAGCTTTGTAAACTTGGTTGTCTTCCCAGAATTTTTGCCACTTGGCTTCAGTGGAAAAAGGGTCGTAGAGACTGGGCAGATTGGGAATGGTTGCGGTCATGCGGGGCAAACTAACTATGGAAGGACTCTAATAAATTTTGCCACAGGGTTGGAGAGGGTTTGTTTAGCAATTCTCGAAATCGTGGATATATCCCTTAAAAAATCTGAAAATACGAAATCTATTTTTGACCCTTGTAGTTATCTTGAATAAACTCCGTAGCTGACATCTGTATATTCGCTCAGAAAGACTCATGAAATTGAAACCAGGTTTATTTCAACTCATCGTGTTAGTTATGACTGTATCGCTACTTGCTTCTTGTGCGACAACCCCAGAAGCAAGACAGTCAGATTGCAGCGCCACAACGTCGCCAAATCAACAAGCCGATAACTGTTCTCCCTCATCTAATAATAGCGGCAGATCGAGTGGTTACTCTGGTGGTAGTAGCATTAGAAGATCCGGTTATGGTAATTCATCGGAGGTCGGGACTTCCAGTGGTTCTTCCAAGGGTCGTAGTGGTTTTGGTAGTTTCGGTCGCGGTGGTCATGCGGGTGGATAAGAGAGTTATGAATATTTTCAACAGTCCTCAACGAAAGTGTCTATTTCAGTCAATGAAAATGGGTTGGTATAACTTTGCTCCGATTGAAGAAGGAACAGGTATACCTCTAACTGATCAAGAAACACCTTACGCTCTTTATTATTGCCATCAAGTTTTACCACAGACGATACAATAAATCCAGCAAGCATCGGAATTAGTCGGTAGTATTCTAACCCAAACGTGGAAAATTATTCGTACTCTTGATGAAGATACACTACTTTATTATGGATTTCCTGAAGCTACTATTAAGTTAGTTAAATATGACTTATTCGCACCATTTTGTATGCGTCTTGATTGGTGCTGGAATCAAGAAACGGGGATAAAAAAAGTAGTAGAAACTAATCCCCAAACTCCTAGCTTTTGGTTTGAGTGTACAGATGGCAATAAAAAAGTTGCCAGACATTTTGGATTGCAAGAACCAGATTTAGATGCTCAAAAAATCTTAAAAATAACACTCAATCAACATGTCAATAGAGTCGCATTAAATTTGCGTAAACCAGTTACAGACTGTCGTATAGCATTTACAGCTTTGAATAATGCCGAAGATTTAGGTACTATGCGATGGTTGAGCAATTACTTGGAGTCTAAAAGTGCCATTTTACCTTTAGAATATCTTGGCATCAAAGATGGTGAATATCTATTTGACCAGAGAACGCAAAAACCAATAGATATACTTTTTATGTGGTATCCGGTGGAATGGCTAATCCATGATACTGATGAGAAAGGTGAAAGATTATGGCCGGCTCTAGAGCAACTAATTTTTGAGAATAAAATTGTGATTGTGAACTTTGGTTCTGCTTTTGCACTGCAACCAAAGAGTGTATTTGCCCTAATTACAGATTTGGGATATGACTTTTTTTCTGACAAAGATGCTGGGACAGTCTGGGAATATTTTCCTAAAACATCACTGAGTACAACAGGAATAGGTAATTCATACTTTGCCAAACCTATTTTAGGAAGAGAAGGTGAAGGAGGGTTTGCAGTTAATTCAGGAAATATCTCGGCGCGTAGTAGTAATAATGATCCTTGGTATACACAACAGAATTATGTGTATCAAGAATTATTAGAGTTTCCTAAACTAGAAATTGATGGCAAGTCAATGACTCAGGTTTGGGGAGCATGGCTATATAACGATGGTAATGACAAGTTTATATCTGGAGGTGTAGGAATCCGCCTTTCTGAAGGGGAAATTACAGATAACTTATCCTATTGGTGTCCTATTGGATGCTAATTTTAATATCATCAAGAATTAGAGGCAAACATGAAACCTCAAACTACCAGCCGTTCGCCCTGGACATACATACCCACGCTATATTTTGCCTCCGGCATACCTTACGTTATCATCAACACAGTTTCCGTAATCTTTTACAAAAAACTGGGAATAGATAATACTCAAATCGCCTTGTGGACAAGTTTTCTCTATCTACCTTGGGTCATCAAAATGTTTTGGGGACCAATCGTTGATATTTACTCTACCAAACGCAAATGGATACTTTATACCCAATTTGCCATGTTCGCTTGTTTAGGTTTGATAGCCTTATCCTTACAACTGCCAAATTTCTTTTTTATCTCCCTTGCAACATTAACAATAGGAGCATTTATTTCTGCAACTTATGACATTGCCACAGATGGCTTCTATCTACTGGCTTTATCTCCAGAACAACAAGCCTTTTTTGCTGGCATTCGCTCACTGTTTTATAGAATGGCTGTCATTTTTGGCTCTGGAATATTAGTAGTCTTAGCAGGTCAGCTTGAAATATCTCTCAATAACATTGCTTTAAGCTGGACTATAGCTATTGGTTTATCAGCTTTAATTTTAGCAATTTTGTTTATTTCGCATCGCCTAATTTTACCCTTACCTGAATCAGATAATCGGCGACAAATACAAGCTAGGGAAAATATACCCTTTTGGTCAATCATTAGCTCATATTTTGCTCAGGATAAAATCATAAATATTTTAGCATTTATCTTACTATACAGACTTGGTGAAGCAATGCTTATCAAGATAGCTTCTTTATTTTTATTGGATAAACCAGAAGTAGGTGGCTTAGGTCTATCAACATCAGATGTCGGATTAGTCTACGGGACATTTGGGGTAATATCTCTGATTTGTGGAGGAATTTTAGGAGGCTTGCTAATTTCTAGATATGGATTAAAAAAATGTTTATTTCCTATGGCTTTAGCTTTGAATTTACCTAATGTTTTTTATGTGTATATGGCTTACACTAAACCTTCATTAACATTAGTGTATCCCTTGGTTTCCTTAGAGCAGTTTGGGTATGGGTTTGGATTTACAGCTTTTAGTGTTTATTTAATGTATATTTGCCAAGGCGAATATAAAACTTCTCATTTTGCTATTTCCACTGGCTTTATGGCTTTAGGAATGATGCTACCAGGTTTAATTAGTGGTTATCTGCAAAAAGCTTTTGGCTATCCATTATTTTTTATTTTGGTTTGTTTGCTGACCATTCCTGGGATGATTGCTCTATTTTTTATACCTTTAAAAGAAGAACCAAAGCGTCAGAATAATTAACATTATTACCGCTCATGAGTTATGTTTTGGGAATAGATGGCGGCGGTAGCAAAACTGTTTGTGTACTAATGAATGATTTTTGTCAAGTACTAGGTCGTGGTGAAGCAGGCCCATCTAATTATCAGAGTATAGGTATTGAAGCCACTCTACAATCTATTCAATCAGCAATTCACAATGCGGTTGAAACAGCAATAATTACAAATACTGTCAATATTGACGCGATATGTTTGGGTTTAGCTGGTGTAGATCGTGCAGCAGATATCGAAGTAGTAAAAGGTTTAGTTAAAGAGTTACAAAATAACAAATTTCTGCCTATTACTTGGGCATTACAGCCAGCGAATATTGTAATTTGTAACGATGCTTTAATTGCTTTAGTTGGTGGAATTGGTCAGCCTGTAGGAATCGTGGTTGCAGCAGGTACTGGTTCGATAATTTTTGGGCGAAATCATCAGGGACATACCAAGCGAGTCGGCGGCTGGGGGTATATTTTAGGAGATGAAGGTAGTGCCTATAAAATTGCGATCGCTGGCATGAATGCAGCATTAAAATCTTATGATGGACGGGAAATATCAACGAGTTTGCTAGAGGATTTCAAACAGCATCTTGATTTGGAAAGTATAGAAGATTTAATAGAAGTAATATATCGGCGAGAATGGGGAGTGAAACAGATAGCGGCTTTAGCACCAATTGTAGATTTTGCAGCAGCGTCAGGTGATATAGTAGCGAATATTATCATTGATAATGCTGTAAAAGAGTTAGTAAAAGCTACATCTACAGTAATTGATGCAATTTTTACTGCCGACTCAGTTTTAGAAGTAGTCACAACAGGAAGTGTATGGCAGGGGAAATGCAAGATCCATGAAAGATTTGCAGCATCAATTATTAAGAAGTTTCCTGAAGTAAAGGTGATATTTCCGAGATATGAACCTGCTTATGGTGCTGGTTTGTTAGCGTTGCAGACAACTCAAAATTGACGCGAAAAAAGCAATAATATAAGTTTTCACTCTGCAAATATGCGCCCCAAAAAAGTTACTATTTCAAACCAAGCTGAGGTGCTAGCAGTAGAATCATAACGATAACCGTCGTCGCGCATGAATGTATGCTCTGCTTCATACAAAAAAACTTGGTGAGGTATGTTAGCATTCTCAATTGCTTTTATTATGGTTTGGCGATCGCTATCTGGTATATGAGGGTCAAGAGTACCGAATATCATTAGCATCTCGCCTTCAATTTCACTTACCCTTTGGATTGTATCAGCTACCTCTTTACCCACTTTACCACTGGGAATACCAGTAGGGTAACAGCAGATACAAGCCCGAATTTCGCTTTGAAATGCGGCGCGGAAAGCTAAATGTCCACCAATACAAAATCCTAGAGTGCCTATTTGATTGGGAGAAACCGCACTCTCTGTTTTCAGAAATTCAATCACAGCAAGGCAATCGGCATCATAATCAGCTACGGAGGTTCGACGCGCATCGTCATTACCCCGTATTCGTCCAAGATCGTCTGGCTCAATTACTAAACCAACTGGCTCAATTCGGTGAAAAATTTCTGGCGCTGCTACTACATAGCCGTATCCTGCTAAGTAGTTAGCTAGACGAATCATTGGATCACCTAACTGATAAATATCACTGTAGAAGACAATACCAGGGTATTTTCCTGCTGCTTTGGGAGCTGCAACATAAACACGCATCAAACTGCCATCTACTCTTAACTCAACGTTGCGCTTAGTGATTTGCACTTTTTTGTCTCCGTGTTCCGCTTGCTGTCATTAGAGCAGCCTACTGCCGTAAGGCATTCATCCGCATCTACAAAATACCTGAAGTTTTTCCAGCATCAGGATAGGCTACTAACTGTCAATGAAAGAAAACAATGGCGTTGCATATTTGCGGGATGATTTTGTTAGTTTTGTGAGACGGGCAACATGAGCGTCCTTTGTATATCGGGGCGCTCATGTTGCCCACCCTACAAGAATCATCCCTTGATTCAGTAACGCCAAAGCAATAATAGGAGTTTTCAGTTTGCAAATCACCCCACCCTAACCCTCCCCTTATAAAGGGGAGCCACTGCGTTGGGCGGCTTTGCCGACTTGAAGCATGTGGCGTGAGGGAACTAGATTTCCTGTTTTCCCCTTTGTAAGAAGTTATCGGCGAGTTTCGGTTACGTTGATTTTTGAGGGAAATAGATTTCCTGTTTCCCCCCTTTGCAAGAAGGGACTAAGGGGGGTAATTCGACTTATGTGTACACTGTAGCCTTTCAGGAGAGAAGCTTTGAATCTTACTCCCCTTCCCTTGCACTACGGTGTACACACAAGTATGACCAGCATAGGATTCAACTCTTCTAGTTGTTTCGTAGGGTGCATTATGGAGCAATACAGTTCAGTTAAGCATTTTTTTCTTCTCTCTGTGTCCTCTGTGCCTCTGCGGTAGCCTGCGGCAAGCCGCTCCGCGTCTACGTTCAAAAAACTGACTTTGACAAAGAGTTTTAGCCTTAACTGAACCGTATTGCGTTATAGAGACGCCGAAATAACAAATGAGTTCGCCGAAATAACAAATGAGTTCGCCGAAATAAC
>NZ_JABXKF010000085.1 GCF_017115165.1 Nostoc sp. LPT
GAAGGCAATATATTTTGGTAGCTTTATCTGTAGCCAGCTTTTAGAGAATTGGTATAACATCTGCGCTTCGATCCCTTCCCAGGTTGTGGGTGATATTGGTGATCGCATGAGCGCAATTAACTTAACTAGATTGAGGAATAATGGTAAAGATTAGTGAATTTTTTGCAGATGAAGTTAGAGACTTAGACTTCAGTGAATTTCAATTGTGGCTTAAAGATTGGCACAAAGCGGGGATTTATCGATGTTGGTTAGCAATTGATAAGCATAAAATTGTTGGTTTTTTAACTAGAAATGAATGTTGTAATTGTGTAGCAATTGAAGTATTACCAAAATATCGCAACCAAGGTATAGGAGAAGCTTTATGCCAAGAATCAAAGACATATTTTCCCGCCTATAACCGAAACCCCAAATTTTGGGCTGCAATGCTTAAAAGGGCCAATTCTTAGCCACTTCAAGAAGCATCTGATGGGATTGAGCAGTGGAAAACGATGCTGTTTTTGGCCAGAGCGATCGCCTACGGGGGCGGTTACGCCATCGCGCTTACGTGGAGTGGGAAGTGTAGAGAAAGCCTTTATGGGATATCGGCACTGCCGTCACAGTAAGAAAAAAAATGGTGGGATATACTTGGTGTTAGTCCTCGCACTTGCGATAATAAAGTGAAGAAAGTATACCTGAAACTAGCACGACAATATCATCCAGACTACGGCGGTTCTGATGAGCAGATGGCCGTAATCAATACTGCTTATGAACAGGCAAAGCAGGTTAGCTATAAGGTGCAACTATGAACATTAATTCTGAAGAATTTGAACAGTATCTAAAAGATCCTGGTGATTCAGAACTCAAGGCACTATTTAAAGAGGCTGAAGATTGTTTGCAAAGGTATGATGCAAAGTCAGAGGAAGTAAAGCAACTCAGCCAACAGATGCAAGATATGACATTTTCGCTTGACTTAGAGTGTGCTGAATGGAAATATGAAATATATGCAGATAATCGCAACGACTTAGAGGACAACTCAAACTAGCGACGCCACTAACAGATGATGCCGCCACTGCTACTAAAAAAGGTTCCATTCCTGTAGTCGGATTACCAGTGAATATATTTAAAGTTTAAGCATTATTATGACAGGGGAATCACAATAATGGAGCGTTGCGATGGTGTAACCGCTATGCCGATGGCGATTGCAAGAATGATCTATACAACGCGATGCCACCGGAGATACTTGTAGAATGAGAATTGCTAAATAATTGGATGTAAGAAGAATTCATGGCTAAAATCAAAATCACTAATTTAGATAACCAAGCCAAAAACTATCGCAAAGAACAAGTGCTTTTTGTGACTGGGATTGAGGTAGAGGAACTATCCTCTGAGCAGTCGAGCCTAGTGGTAGGGGGGCATGGAGGTGGCGGATGGTCAGGTGTAGTAGCAGAACATGGAACTGGCGGATGGTCAGGTGTAGTAGCAGAACATGGAACTGGCGGATGGGTAGGTTAGACATCACAAAACGACCTTTGATCACTTAACTTGAAGTTTTGTTTAAAACAACAGCCCACCTCCAATTACTAGAGGTGGCTGATGCATAATTTTATTCAAAACTCGGTAGACTGATGAAAATCAATATATCTAATGTTGGAAGCTGCGATGCCAAAGGCGGCAAGCTACGCATTAATCTATCAAAAACACGATCATATCTGCGCTTTGTAACAGATTATCTTTGCTGAAGGCAACCTTCATTCCCAAATTGGGTATTCTTGGGCGATGCTAGCGATCGCTAATCAAGAATTTTGACGAATAGATGTTTTGGTCTAAAGCGGGTTCGCTCATTACTCCCTAACAAGTCGTTCAATTTCATCAATTACCGATTGAATATTAAAATCTGGTTCTTTAGGCACGCCGATAATTGTGTTAAGGCCGATACTACATTTAACAAATATGGGGTAGTTTACAAAGTAAGCTTTGTGTACTGAATTAATCCCACCCTCTGGATGTTTTATGGCTGTTAGCAGTTCTTCTATATTAGGATTGCTATGATTAGTTCTTAGGTAAACCTCCCAGTCCTGACTTATTCTCTTGTCCTGCATCCATTCTTCTTCTATTTCAGGAGTTGAGTATTCCTGAACTACTTGTCTGTATTGCTCGTCTAACCAAGTTATCTCTTTAATAAAATATGCACGGATGTTTGCCCAATTTAGATTTGACTCTTGAATTCCAAGCTGATGAAGAAAGTTTTGGTGCATCTGAATTCGGGAGTCAGCTTTGAGTTCGATGTCATCAACTCTCCAGAGCCATCGGGGATCGTTCTTGACAAGGGTTTGACTAAGCCAAGAGCGCCACTCATCAAGTGTAATTAGATAACCCGTTACTTGAGGAGTATGATAATCGAAGGGGGAAAATCTGATTCCTGATTTAGCTAATATGGAGATGAGAAAATCCACCTTTCGGCTAAAATCAAGTTGAATCATTCCAAACTTGTTGCTGTGTTTTTCCGGGTCAGATAAATCTTTAAAATACATAATCTTCTTTTTAACTCAATCTCTTGTTGCAAAATAATTATGATAGTAATCTACTAGAAATGGAGTTTAACATAGTTAGGGGTATACTATGTGGTTTTGGGAAAAGGAATCGGTTGAGTACGAGGTATTTAAAAAATACGAAGGAGCGCTGATAACTATAGGTGTGAATTTTGCAGATGCCGAAGTCCAAGATGCACTTGAAGGTTGTTCTTTAGATTTAGAAGATGCCTTGCGGAGTGCAATTGAATATGCTCTGTGGTTGAGTGAACACGAGAAAGAGATTTTCCCCAATGCTTTATTAATCCGTGCGCTACAGGATAATTGGAAGCCGAAAGCATGGCATGATGAATATTTAGAAAGGGAGATGTTCTCTTCGCCTGGGCAGAGGTGGTGGAATGCCGCAGAAAAAATGTGGGGACGCGATGTGCGGAATCAGTTGGTTGTTGATGTATTTTTTGACGGAGGTGGAGAATTTATAAAATTCAGCAACGGTAAAGAGATAAGAGTAAAAACTGCATGGGTATTGGGGTGGGAACGATTGCTTGAATATGCCAGCCCAGCAACTGTTTCATCGATATGGTAATTTAATTGATATAAGGATTTACAAGTGTGCGATTCTTGAAGCTGAATTTATCGCATCTGGAAGCATACGCTGATGGGAGCAATTTGATTAACAATTCTGAGAATGACGAATAAGCCAATAACCGCCGCACAGAGCCAAAAATCTCATATTGTGCATTAAATAATTCATATCCAGTTTAAAGAATTAATGCCCATTCCCAATTTGGGAATGCTCAATCAGGTTCCGGCATTTATGAAAATTCATCTAGTGCTTTGCTTGCTCCTTTTTCTTCTGGAGATTAAGTTGAGAGAGTTGGGTATAGACTCATTCCTTGTTGAAACAAAGCGATCGCCGTTTCTAACTGATATCTCTGCGTTACCGCCTCACTATCTCTTTCATGTCTACACAGAGGGTGTAGACGGTTTCCGAAGCTGTGGCTCAGAAGATTCTGGCGATAAGATTCTGGAATTTGAATTTGATGCCGTGTATTTACTCCATGAACAAATCAATTCCATAACTTACCTCTATGAAATCTCTTACCCCAGAAGTAATTCGAGCTATAACCCCCATGTTTATGGCAACTATTGGAGCGGTCATTGGTGTTGCTGTTTTAGTCTCGCCAAAAATCACTGATGCCAAATGGTCTGCTGGGCTTGGACTTGCAGGAACAGCAATAGCTGGTGCTGCTGGCCTTGCTCAAACTAGTAAAAATGAGCCGGACTTTTCAGTGAGCAAGCAGGGAGACAACTTGAAAGTTGAAACCCCAAGCTCTGAACAAGCGGATGGACACTAAGTTGTCTAATAAGAGTCTGGGGCACAATTCTATTTATTTTTTGAGCCATTGATTCCTAACACCATTTTTTTCTTGCGATCAATGGTTCAAAAAATCGATTACGTCTAGGCAAACTTATTAATAATCTTACCGACAAAACACCTGATTAGGGTAGGATTACAATCGTTTATCTCAACACTTTTAGCAAATCGATATCAAATCAATATGACTACTACTCAAGAGCAAGCGACAACTTCTTGTTATGAGAGGTTAAAACCTTCTCAACCTATAGAAAAGCCAGAGTTGTACAGTAAAGTTATTAAATGGAATAAGAGATGGATCTTGAGCAATATACTTGATAGGCGGTAAGAACATTTCATTTTGGATGACATGAAATTGACAATAATTAAGTCCAATAATAATCAATTTCAAGCTACTTTATCTTATTACATTACTTCTAAAGATTGGAGAACAGGAACAACCAAAATGCCAGGAATACGGATAGATATAAATAACAAGACGGGAATGTTTTTGTCCGACTGGCCTATTGATAATATTCAGGTAAGTTGTGGAGAGAATCATCAGTATCGAGAACATCAGACAATTTTCAATGTTATTGTTTTTGAAAATATTTTTCAAGCTGAAAGAGATATTAATAATGGCCGGGTTTATAAATGTTAGTAATTTTCTAATGGTGATGTCGGATTCAAGAGCAAGCTAAGTCGCTGCGAAAGGAAGTTCGGAGTTCCCTGGATTCAATTATGGCAGCTATCAGTAGAACCCAGGCAGAAATTTTTCTCTTTAACATCAGGTTGTATTCCATGTTGGGCAATACTTTCAACATAGTGCAAAGTTTTGCATTATTAAAATAGCAACACCATCATAAGCGATGAACTCAGTTTTCCCGAATTCGGGAAAATTTTTAGCCATGACGTTTCAACTGGATAATCATCAATAGGTGAGAAGCAGCAGCCACGAGCGATCGCTTTGGATTCACACAACGCCCTATTATGAGTCCGTTGTGTGACTTGCAATTTCCGAGTGAATTCTGACGCTAGAAACAGAAAATCAACTCAAAGCTTTAAAATTCTGGAATTGTTCATGGTATATCTGTATCCAAAAAGAAGTTTGTATACACCCGCCATGCACCAGGACTTCTCAGGTCAAAATCTTCGTGGGCGCTCCTTCAAAAGACAAAACCTTGAGGGGGCAAACTTTAGTGGTGCAGATATCAAGAGTGCAGATTTTACGGGGGCTAACCTGAGAGGCGCAAACTTTAGCCATGCTCAAGCTGGATTGCAAAAGCGGTGGGCGATTTTCTTGGTGCTTGTTTCGTGGGTGCTAATGGGAGTAGCAGGATTTTTCTTATCTTTCACTGGAGCGTTGATACATCTGACATTTGTTGGTGGAAAATTAGCAAGTCCGGTTGTAGGCTGGACTGTCTTAATAGCAGCAATTCTTGTTTTTATTTTTGTTTTTATAGTCATCCTTCGCCAAGGATTAAACTCAGCAGTCTTTGCCATTGCCATCGCCATCGCCTTCGCCTTCGCCATCAAAAGCGTCATCAACAATGTTGGTATACTCTTCATATATAGAACCTTTGATGACCTCTCCGACAAAGGCATAAGCATCGCCATTGTCATCGCTGGAGCCATCACTGGAGCCTTCAACGGAGCCGGAGCCGCAGCCATTGCCTTTGTCGGAGCCATTGCCATCGCCATTGCCGGAACCATTGCCGGAGCCATTGCCGGAGCCGGAGCCATCGCTTTTGCCATCGCCTTCGCCATCGGCTTAGACTGCGCCATCACTTGCACCAGAGTCATCACCGGAGTCATGGTCGAAGCCATCGTCGAAGCCGGAGCCGGAGCCTTATTTAGTGCTTCCATTGCTTGGAGATCATTGAAGGGAGATATAAAATACGCCCTGATTCGCGACATTGCTGTTGTTTTTGCAGCTTTTAAAGGAACAAGTTTCCGCAGTGCAGATTTAACCGATGCTAATTTTATAGGAAGCTCACTCAAAAGTACAGATTTTAGAAAAGCTAATCTGACTCGTACCTGTTTCAACAAAACGAAAAAACTTGACTGTGTTCGCCCAGGTACAACTTACCTACAAAAAGCACAAGCGATAAGTGTCTTAGTGACAGGTCGGGGGACAGAAAAAAACTTTGACCGTGAAGACTTGCGAGGAGTAAATTTTCAAGGATCGAATTTGGTAGATGCCAGCTTCATCGGTGCAGACCTAAGTCAAGCCAACTTACAAGACGCAGATTTATCAAGGGCGAAATTAGTACAAACACAACTTAATGGAACTGATTTAACAGGCGCTACTCTCACCGGGGCATACATTCAAGATTGGGGTATTACCACTGATACCAAGTTTGATGGGGTGCGGTGTGAATACGTTTATATGCGACTCCCCACAAAAGAAAATCCTGACCCCCTCCGCAAACCTGATAACAATAAAGAAGTATTTGCAGATGGTGAGTTTGGGGATTTTATTCAACCAATTTTTGATACACTCGACCTGTACCACAACCAAGGGGTTGACCCAAGAGCGATCGCAATTTCCTTTAAGCAGTTAGCAGAGAATCACCCTGATGCCGAGCTTGAAATTGTGGCGATGGAGAAACGGGGACAGGATAAGTTTTTACTTCGTGCTAAAACCGCAGTTACGGCTGATAAATCTGAACTTAGTGCAGAATATTTTGAAATCTATAATCAACTTAAAGCATTAGCAGAGCAAGAAATAAAAGCATTAATGGCTGAAAAAGATAGTAGAATTCGTAGCTTAGAAAATTTTGTAAATCAGGCACTACAACGCCCAAGTTATTATTCAAATGTAGAACAGGTAGGTACTATGACTAACAATCCCGGTGGCTTTTCAGTTGGTGGTTCTGTTGGTGGCAACGTCAATAATGTCCAAGGGGACAACAACCGCGCAGTTCAGGGAGATAATAATCAGGCTGTCCTTGGTGATGGTAATCAGGTGACGCAACAAAATCAAGTGGGGGCAGATACCGGAGAATCACTAACTAAAGAGGATGTTGTCAAGTTACTGGCACAATTAGAAACTTTAATTCAAGGCGCAGAACTCCCAGCAGATACTAAAGAAGAGGTAATTGAAGACTTGAGTGCAGCTAAGAAAGCCACAGATAAAGAAGAACCAAATAAGGAACGAGCATTAGAGCGTTTGGGAACTGTGGCAGAAACACTTGAAAAAACGAGTAAGGGCGTGGAAGCTGGTCAGAAAGTCTGGACAATAGCCAAGCCGATTATTGTGAAAGTTGCAACTTGGTTAGGTGTTGCTGCTGGTTCTCACCTGTTGGGATTGTAGAACTGAATTATGAGTCAGCAGCTACCAGAAAACTCTGATTCACAACAGCCTGATGTAAATTCAACGCAACAGGCTGATATTTCTACACCTCAAAATGTAGTTCAAGGGAATCAAAACCGAGCCGTTCAGGGCAATGATAACCAGTCTGTTCTGGGAGATGGCAATACTGTTAATCAAGAGCAGAACAACTGGATTATCAATACTCTGAATGTTTTATTAAATCAGCAGACAACTACACCAGTAGGCAACCCGGCTCGACCAAAGAATGAACGTATACTATTAGCCGCAGTCAAGGAAGAAGTTACAGCACGGTTAAGGCAATCTCTGCACAATGCAGTGCTAATTAATTTGGGGAAGGAGTCACAACCGCAACAAGTAAAACGCCCTTGGGATGCTGAGATAAAAATTGGCTTAAAGCCTGCTGTACCTCTCCCACATACCACAACAATTTTAGAAGTTTTTGACTCCCAAGAAATTGCAGGGAAACTTTTAATATTAGGTGCGCCGGGAAGCGGAAAGACAACCACACAGTTAGAATTAGCTCAAGCTTTAGTTAGCCGTGCAGAAGAACAGCCTGATTATCCCGTTCCCGTTTTATTCAACTTATCCTCGTGGAAAGATGACCGACAATCTCTAACTGATTGGTTAGTGGCAGAACTTAAATCTAAATATGGTGTTTCAATTAAATTGGGTAAAGACTGGCTAGACAATCATCAATTACTACCATTGCTTGACGGTTTGGATGAACTTGAGTCAGAGCGCCAAGAACTTTGTGTCCATGCCATTAATCAGTTTTTAGCAAGCGAGAATAGACCGCTTTATCTAGTTGTTTGTAGCCGGATTGAGGAATATAGTAACTACACTACTCAATTACAACTAAACGGTGCTATTTACTTACAGCCTTTAACCAACAATCAAATTTGTTATTATCTAACGTCTATAAATTATATAGAACTGTGGTCAACTATCAGTAACGACTTAGACTTGCTAGAGTTAATTAAAACTCCTTTACTACTTAGCATTACTGTTCTAGCGTCTCAAGAAATATCTGTTGAAGAATGGCAGCACTTGAACTCTACAGCAGACCGGATTCAATATTTGCTAGATGCTTATGTAGGGCGGATGTTGACACGGGATACTAACAGTAGGACGTATTTGAAGAACAAAACTCCTAATACTAGACAAACGCTGATGTGGCTTGTTTGGTTAGCAGGGCAAATGCGGCGAGAATCAAAAACTGAGTTCTTAATTGAAGAAATGCAGCCTAGTTTGTTAAAAGCTAAAATTCCCCAAATTATTTATAATTTGATTGTTTGGGGAGTTATACAAGCGTTGATTTATGGGCTGATTGAAGGGCTGATTAAAGTGCTGAGTGAAGGGCTGATTTATGGGCTGATTTATGGGCTGATTGCAGGGTTGATATTAGGGCTGATATTAGGGCTGATATTAGGGCTGATCAATGGTTTATTTGGTGAGATAATAGAGTATAAACTTGAAAATATAGGTCTAATTAAGTCTAATATTTTTTTAAACAAAACCATTATAAAATGGCTGATATTATGGCTGATATTATGGCTGATTTATGGGCTGATTTATGGGCTGATTTATGGGCTGATTGCAGGGCTGATTTATGGGCTGATTGCAGGACTGATTTATGGGCTGATTTATGGGCTGATTGCAGGGCTGATTGGAGATAAAATTGAAACAATTGAAACTCTAAAATTTTCTTATCATAAATTTAAAAATGGGCTGATTGCAGGGCTGATTGCAGGGCTGATTGTAGGGCTGATTGCAGGGCTGATTACAGGGCTGATTGCAGGGCGGCTTGCAGGGCTGATTGCAGGGCTGATTACAGGGCTGATTGCAGGATTAATTTCTGGATTTCATGGTTTAGAAATAGAAAAGAAAACTATTCCTAACCAAGGTATTTGGCAATCTGCTAAAAATACAGTCAAGTTATCAGCATTGTTTTTTTTACCTTCCACAATATTAATCTTTTTGATTCAACGAATTCTACAAAAGAATAGTTTAAATGAAGCTTTAATTTTTAGCTTGGTGTCTGGATTACTTTTGGGATTATTGGTGGCGATACCTAGAAGTGGAACACCCGTTATTAAACACTTTACCCTACGCCTCATTCTCTACCGCAACGGTTACATCCCCTGGAACTACGCCCGTTTCCTCAACTACTGCACCGAGCGATTATTCCTCCAGCGTGTTGGGGGACGCTACCGCTTCATCCACAAACTACTGCAAGACCACTTCGCCAAAATGGAGTTCAGGCGAAATTAAAAAAATACAACTCTCAAAACATGGTCAATAATTTTGAAGAATATTGTACATTCTTCGGTCTAAAGCTGACCATTCGACGGGGAAATTTGGAACTGTAACAATAGCAAATATTGGGGGAATGAATATCTCTACTTCAAACGGGTAATCGACAAGATATATTTGTCGATGCTCTAGGGTTGGAGGGTTTTCTAGCACATCCCACAATTTGGGGAGTCGATATAGCTGATTCAATAAATTCATTTGAATATTTATTAAACTTATATTCATCCCAATCGTGTTGGGCATGATGTGCAACTGACGCAATGTCAATCAAATTTTTAAATGATTCTGTATTCTCTTTGGCTTGGGTATCTATGTTAGGAACATGCCAACATAACCGATTGTCATAGCGAATTAGTATAAGTTTTAGCCACTCATACCAAGATTTAGGTGTCATCCCAAGAGACTGAAGGATTTGATTACCATCAGTGTGTTTATCAAACGGGGGCACTTGAAGTCCGTCTTGTACGAGTACCCATAAGGCGAAGTCAATATAATGGGATGAGCCAATAGTAAGATGTCCGGTAGTTGAATTATCGCTTGCTATCATTTGCTTAAATTAAAGTTTAGAAACAATATACGAGCATTCACTCACTACTCCCTAACAAGTCGTTCAATTTCATCAATTACCGATTGAATATTAAATTCTGGTTCTCTTGGCACGCCGATAATTGTGTTGATGCCGATACTACATTTAACAAATACGGGGTAATTTACAAAGTAAATTTTGTATATTGAATCAATCTCACCGCTTAGATATGAGGCAGGTCTATTGAGTAATTCCTCTATGTTTTGATTGGGTTTGATAGTTCTTAAAGAAACCTCCCAATTTTTACTTATTCTAGTATCTTGCATCCATTCTTCTTCTATTGTATTCATGTCAGGAGTTGAGTATTCCTGGGCTACTTGCCGATACTGCTGATCCGACCAAGTTATACGTTTAACATAAATTTCACGAATAGCTGACCAATCTAAATTTTCAATTAGCTCAGGAGGAAACATTTGACGACAATCGTCATTTTCAATTAGCTCAGGAGAGAACATTTGACGACAATCGTCAACCTCCTTTTGAGCAACAGAAGCGATATCGTCAACTCGCCAGTACCATCGAGGATCGTCCTTGGCAAGGGTTTGATTAAGCCAAGAGCGCCATTCATCAAGTGTAATTAAATAACTCGTTACCTGGGGAGCATGATAATCGAAGGGAGTAAATCTTAACCCTGACCTAGTTAGCAGGGAGATAAGAAAGTCCACCTTGCGGTCAAAATCAAATTGAATTGTACCAAATTTGTTACTGTTTTTTTCCGGGTGAGATAAGTCTAAGACCATAATCTTCTTTTTAATTACGATTTGCTAATGGCTACTCATGCCAATGACTATACGACTTGGGTTAGAGAATTAATATCACCTGTTGGGGTTTGGGTTTTCGCTATTGATTAACCAGAATTGGACTTTGTAGTGGGAAAAAATTAAAAAAGTTCCCACTACAATTGACAACACCGATTCCCTAAAGGGATTTTAACCTTAATCAAGAGTTTTGAATAATACTAAACATTCTTTCCTCTAATTGAAATTGATTAACCGTCCGGTTAGGGACTGTGACAACTTGTACCAAGATTCCTGAGTCATTCCAACAGACTGCAAATATTCTCGTTGCCAGGAATACTGCCCCTTTCATGGCGATCGCTTTGGATTTACACAAGGAAGGGACTCAAATATGGGTATTTATGACTTGCAATTTACATTAAATTCTGACGGTAGAAATAGAAAATCAACCTAAACCGTTAAAAAATCCGGAATTGTTCATGGTATATCTGTATCCAAAAATAAATTTGTATACAGCACCCAGCCATGCCCCAGGACTACTCCGGTCAAAATCTTAGAGGTCGTTCTTTCAAAGGTCAAAACCTTGAGGGGGCAAACTTTAGTGGTGCAGATATTCGAGGTGCAGATTTTACTAATGCTACTTTAATAGGGGCAAACTTTAGCCATGCTACTGCTGGACTGCAAAGGCGTTGGGCGACTGTGCTTGTGATTGTTTCTTGGGCAATGGCGGGCGGATCAGGGTTTTTATTAGCCAGATTTTCGGAATTATTATACAGAATAAATATTAAACACCCTGTAATCTTTATCATTGATATAATTTCCGTCATTTTGCTGGTCGTCTTTTCTGTTATTACTATCCGCAAGAGTTTAACCGCAGGTTTAGGAGCCTTCGTTTTCGCGTACGCTGTCACTGCTAGCTTCGCCCTTATCTTCTCTGTTGACTTGAATTTTACCCTAACTGCAACTGTAATCTTTGCCGTCACCTTTGTCTTTGCTGGAGCCTTCGCTGCTGCTGTCGCTGGAGCCGGAGGGTTCGCTATCGCCATTGCTGTCGCCGTTGCCATCATCGGAGCTTACATCAGAATCGAAGCTTCTACCCTCGCTATTCTGACATTCCCCGAAGATAAAAATTTAACTGTCACTTTCGCTATCAATTTCGCTATCGCCGTTGCATGTGTGTGCTTTAGCGCTTATATAGGATGGCGAAGTATAGCTATAGATGAAAAATATGCTTGGGTTCGCTCAGTCGCCATTGCCTTTGTTGCTACAGGTGGAACAAGCTTTCGCAATGCAGACTTAAGTAGCGCTAATCTTACAGGAGCTAGCCTCAAAAGCACGGATTTTAGAGATGCTATTCTGGCTTGTACCCGCTTCCATAAAACCAAGATGCTTGACCGCGTTCGTCCTGGAACAACTTACCTTCAGAACGCACAAGTATGTCAATTGTTAGTTACAGGGCAGGGACAGAACAAGAATTTTCACCGTCAAAGTCTACGAGATGTAAATTTACAAAGAGCCAACTTGATAGATGCCAGCTTCATCGGTACAGACCTCAGTCAAGCGAATCTACAAGACGCAGATTTATCCAGAGCAAAATTAGTACAGGCACAGCTAGACGGAACCGATTTTACAGGCGCTACTCTCACCGGGGCATACATTCAAGATTGGGGCATTACCACCGACACCAAATTTGATGAGGTGAGATGTGAGTACGTTTATATGCGACTCCCCACAAAAGAAAACCCTGATCCACTTCGCAAACCTGATAATAACAAAGAAGTATTTGCAGATGGGGAGTTCGGTGATTTTATTCAACCAATTTTTGACACCCTTGACCTTTACCATAACCAAGGTGTTGATCCAAGAGCGATCGCAATTTCCTTTAAGCAGTTAGCAGAAAACCATCCTGAAGCTGATTTGCGAATTGTTGGTATGGAAGTGCGGGGCGAAGATAAGTTTTTGCTTCGTGCCAAAACCGCAGATACGGCTGACAAGTCCCAACTGAGTGCAGAATATTTTGACACTTACAATGAGATAAAAAGCTTACCAGAGCGAGAAATTAGATTACTCTTATCAGAAAAAGATAATCAGATTCGCAGATTAGAGAATATGGTAATGACGGCACTACAAAGCCCTAAGTTTTACTCAGAAAATTATAATAACCAAGGAGATACAGGAGTGACTGGCGATCGCAATATCAACACAGGTGGCGGCAACTATAACGAGCGCATTGAACGCGATTATATCCAAGGTAATTACTACGCTGCTGGACAGCCCCAAAGCCTTGCCCAAGCTGCTGCCGAGATTCAGCAATTACTAAAACAATTAGAGCAAACTTATCCGACCACTACTACATCACAACAAATGGTAGTAGCCGCAGAAGCCCTAAACCGAATTGAAAGCAACCCATTATTGAAAGAACGAGTAATCAATGCTGTCAAGGGTGGTGGTTTGGCTGCTTTTGAAAAAGCTATTGATAACCCCGCAGGCGCTTTTATTGTTGGTGCTATTAAAGGTTGGCAAGAAGTAGATGCTCCCGATTGAGGGGACTGAATTAACATACTTCTAAGTTCATAGTTTACCAACCCGCAGCTTCTAGGCTGAAAATTTAGCTCATGCAAAAATATGGAACAGCCGAACCCGCCTGAAAACCGCAATATCAATACTGGAGGAGGTAATTATAGCGAACGGATTGAAGGCGACTATATTCAAGGTAATGTTTTTCAAAATATTTTTAATATTTCAGGCAGACAGACAACAACACCAGTAGGCAACCCAGCCAGACCAAAAAACGAGCGATTACTACTAGCAGCAGTTAAGGAAGAAGTTGCAGCACGGTTAAGACAGTCGCTACACAATGCCGTGCTAATTAATTTAGGGAAGGAGTCACAACCGCAACAAGTAAAGCGCCCTTGGGATGCAGAGATAAAAATTGGCTTAAAGCCTGCGAAACCTCTCCCAGACACCATAACAATTTTGGAAGTTTTTGACTTCCAAGAAATTGCAGGGAAACTATTAATTTTAGGTGCGCCAGGTTCGGGCAAGACAACCACACAGTTAGAATTAGCTCAAACTTTAGTTAAACGTGCAGAAGAACAGCCTGATTATCCCGTTCCCGTTTTATTTAACTTATCCTCCTGGAAAGATGACAGCCAATCTCTAAGCGATTGGTTAGTGGCAGAACTCAAATCTAAATATGGTGTTTCAATTAAACTTGGTAAAGACTGGGTAAATAATCATCAATTACTACCATTGCTTGATGGTCTGGATGAGCTTGAGCCACAACGTCAAGAACTTTGTGTTCAAGCAATTAATCAGTTTTTAGCAGACGAAACTAGACCGCTTTCTCTAGTTGTTTGTAGCCGGATTGAGGAATATAGTAACTACGCTACTAAATTACAACTTAATGGTGCTATCTACTTACAGCATTTAAGTACCAATCAAATTTGTGATTATCTAACCACTATAAATTATATAGAACTGTGGTCAACTATCAGTAGCGACTTAGATTTACTAGAGTTGGTTAAAACTCCTTTATTACTCAGCATCACTGTTCTTGCATCCAAAGAAATATCTGTTGAAGAATGGCAGCATTTGACTTCTACAGCAGACCGGATTCAGTATTTGTTAGATGCTTATGTAGGGCGGATGCTGACGCGGGATACTAACAGTAGGGCATATTTAAAAAACAAAACTCCTAATGCTAGACAAACGCGAATGTGGCTTGTTTGGTTAGCTCAACAAATGCAGCAAGAATCGAAAACCGAATTTTTAATTGAAGAAATGCAGCCTAATTTGTTAAAAACTAAAATTCCCAAAATTATTTATAATTTGATTGTCTGGGGAGTTATACAAATGTTGATTTTTGGACTAATTTTTGGGCTGATTGGAGGGCTGATTGGAGGGCTGGATTATCGGCTAAGTTTGGCGTTGAATGAAGAAAATGAAGAAACTGTATATATATTTGTGCAGATTTATAGGCTGATTGGAGAGCTGGTTGATGGGCTGAATAGAGGGCTGATTGGAGGGCTGATTGGAGGGCTGATTGGAGGACTGATTAATAGTTTATTTAGTGAAATAATAGAGTATAAACTTGAAAATATAGGTTTAATTAGGTCTAATATTTTTGTTAGCAAAACCATTATAAAATGGTTAATTATTGGGGTAATTTTTGGAGTGATTATTGGGAAAATTTCTGGGCTGATTTTTGGAGTAATTTCCGGGCTGATTGGAGGGATGATTGGAGATAAAATTGAAGCAATTGAAACTCTAAAATTTTCTTTTCAGAATTTTAAAAATGGGCTGATTTTTGGGGTGATTTTGGGGCTGATGTTTGGGGTGGTTTCTGGAGTGATTTTTGGGGTGATTTCTGGAGTGATTTTTGGGGTGATTTTTGGGGTGATTTTTGGATTTCATGGCTTAGAAATAGAAAATAAAACTATTCCTAACCAAGGTATTCGGCAATCTGCTAAAAATACATTCAAGTTATCGGCTTTGTTGTTTTTATCTTCCACAATATTAATCTTTTTAATTCAACGAATTCTACAAAATAATAGTTTAAATGAAGTTTTAATTTCTAGCTTAATGTCTGGGCTACTTTTGGGATTATTGGTAGGGATACCTAGAAGTGGAACACCCGTTATTAAACACTTGACTCTACGCCTCATCCTCTACCGCCACCGCTACATCCCCTGGAACTACGCCCGTTTCCTCGACTACTGCACCGAGCGATTATTCCTCCAGCGTGTCGGCGGACGCTACCGTTTCATTCACAAATTGCTACAAGACCACTTCGCCAAAATGGAGTTTAAACGGAATTAGGAAGATACAACCAAGTTATACCAATTCTCTAAAAGCTGGCTACAGATAAAGCTACCAAAATATATTGCCTTC
>NZ_JABXKF010000078.1:0-32091 GCF_017115165.1 Nostoc sp. LPT
CATGAGCTTATGCGTTTAAAGCCCAATAAATTACCCTATTTTCAGAAGGGTCTGCGTGCTATGTTCTTTATCCAATCTGCTTTTTAGCTTCTTTGTCACCCCTTCAGAGAACAGCTTTAGGTAGAGCCTCAGAAGTGGGGTTACAGGGATTGACTCCAGGGGTATTTAACCAGAAATTAATCGCCAAGGAAGTGTCATTGTGGGATGAACTAGAGGAAGAAACGGGCGTTAAAGTTCCTGTATTTACCTTAGAACAAGATAAGGTTGCTAATTGGGCGCAAATGTTGTCGGGTAAGGGCAGTATTTGGACATCGGGATATGTGTTTAAGTTAGATGCAACTCCAGTTAAAAAGGAAACTGGGTTATTTAATCTTTCTCATGGTGATTTGAGTGCAGAACAGCGTGTACAGGCGTTTCGAGTCACAGCTTCCCCGATGGCACGAAAATTGGCGGGATTATTAGCTTCTGCTCCTATGATTAGCCTGCCAATTGTGCGATTGATTCAGGAAATAGTGTTAAAAGAGTCTCAACAAGTTCATGTGGCTGAGGTATTTTTAGGCGGATTATTAAAGCCGTTATCTGAGATTAATGTAGATACCAATCCTGATTATGTTCAGTATGATTTTATAGAGGGAGTACGAAAGTTATTAGTTGATTCTGTTCCTTCAAAGTATGTTTTGAATGTGGTGGATGAGGTATCGAAACATGTAGCAAAAAAATTAAATTGGTCATTGGATAAATTTGCTGCTGTATTGAGGAATCCAAAAAAAGTTGAGGATAGTAAGATTGCTGAGGAACTTGGATATTTTGCAACAGTTACGGCTCAGGTTTTGAGGTGTTTGGGTGGAGAGTATGCAAAGTTTGCTAATGAAATCGAAGTTAGTAGAATTGTTAAGCGACAACAGCCCCTTGCTAATTATTAAAAATGAAAAGCTGGAACGTAAACGAGAAATAAACGAGCGGGAGTTACAGCGCGAATTCAGCAATTTTAAAGAAATACTCACTACAAACCTTGCCACTAATCGCGGTCTACCAGAAATCCTAAATAGAATAAAGCATTATATTACTAACCTACCTCATGTAGGAATAGAACTCCCTAAAACCTGGGTCAAAGTGCGGGAAGCTTTAGAAAATGACTCCCGCGAATATATTAGCTTGGAAGAATATTTTAACATTTGTCAAGAACATGGTTTTAATAAACAGGAGGATAAACTTCAACTCAGTGGCTATCTACATGATTTAGGTGTATGCCTTCACTTCCAAGATGATGACTTTTTAATAAAAACCGTGATTCTCAAGCCTACTTGGGGTACAGATGCCGTTTACAAAGTATTAGATAATCCACAAGTCATTAAAAAACTAGGTAAATTTAACCCCAATGATTTAAAAAATATCTGGCAAGAAAACAAATACGCCAATATGCGAGCAGAACTCTTGCGGCTAATGATGAAATTTAAACTGTGCTACGAAATTCCTAGTAGCCCTGGCACTTATATTGCACCTCAATTACTCTCTGCCAACCAACCTGATTTCAATTGGGATGAATCCAATAATCTAATCCTGGGCTATAAATATCACTTCATGCCGAAAGGTATTCTCACACGGTTTATAGTCGAAATCCACTCCGATATTGAACAGCAAACCCTAGTTTGGAAAATAGGGGTTGTTCTTGCTAAAGACGAAACCCGTGCTGAAGTTATTGAACACTACAATCAACGAGAAATCAAAGTTCGCGTAGCAGGAAAACGCAAGAAAGAACTGCTAGCAGTTATTAACCATGAACTGGAAAAAATCCATAAGTCTTACGAACGCCTGGAATATAAAACACTTGTTCCCTGCAACTGTGAAAAGTGTAAGGATAGTCAAACGCCTTATTTTTATGAGCGAGACGTGTTGTACAACTCCCTGGATGCGCGTAATTACCAAATCCAGTGCCAGAAGAGTTTTCGTATGGTAGATGTCCGCAAACTAATTGACGATGTTTTACCGACTTCACCAAGTTCGGAAATACCCATGTCTGAACCTGTAACCAGAAATCAAGTTTTCATTAGCTATAGTCATCAAGATCAGGAGTGGCTTACCAAACTCCAGAAACACCTCAAGCCAATGATTCGCAACCAAAATATGGTAGTGTGGGACGATACTAAAATTCAACCTGGTGCAAAGTGGCGCGAAGAAATTAAACAAGCTTTAGCAGCAGCAAAAGTGGCAGTATTGTTAGTTAGCCCGGATTTTTTAGCATCAGACTTTATTGTCGATAATGAGTTACCGCCATTATTAGATGCGGCTGAAGCCGAAGGACTGACGATTATTTGGATACCTTTGAATTTTAGCAACTATGAGGAAACAGAAATTGAAAAGTATCAGTCAGCGCATCCTCCCAGTCAACCTTTAGACAGCCTGAACTCTGCACAAGAGAATCAAGCTTGGGCGAACATTTGTAAAAATATTAAAGCAGCAATCCGTTGGTAAAAGATTGAGAAGATTTTCTCGTGGTAGTAATGTGTCAACATCAGACAAGCAGGATATTCAGGTTTACGATACTCTTTCAGAGCCGCTACGCGATTAGAATATTTCACCCCAAAACTTAAGCGTGATTTTTGACCCAATTGCTAATGATGAAGACACTAAGAGTAATATGCAAACTCTACGGCGATCACTACGTGCCTGTAAAACCCAGAATTCACTAATGTAAGCTGTAGAATAATAAAGCCCCTTTGCTGTAATTACAATTCAATCACCTAAAGGTATTCAATGACACATTCTGAACACCTCAAGCAAATTCTGCATCAGGTTGAAAATGGACAGCAAACCGATGAGGACATAACATTTTTACGTCAGCTACTTCTGACTGGCGATCGCCAAATTGTATCGCAACTAGGCAAATACAACATTAATATTGGTGAAGGTAGAGACATACATATAGGCGATCACATTTACAACCAGTGGGATGAACAAGCGATCCAAGCTTTAATTGAATTTATCAAAAATCAGTTTGATTCTATCCCTCTCCTTCCTAGAGAATTGCCCCAACAAGAGTACATAAGCTTGAAAAATTTGTTGGGTTCAGGAAGATGGAGAGAAGCTAATGATACAACTAAAATCATTATTCTGAAGACAGTCAACAGAGAACAAGAAGGCTGGCTAACCGACGACAACATTCAAAACTTTCCCTCTCAAGTTCTCCAAATTATCGATCGCCTGTGGTTGCAGTACAGCAATCAACGTTTTGGGTTTAGCGTACAGAAGCGAATCTTCAATGAATGCGAAAAAAATCCACAAGCATTTGGCGATCGCGTTGGCTGGCGCATACAGGAAACTTGGATTTCCTCTAGCCAAATTATTGTCAACCCTACCCATGCACCAGAAGGTCATCTCCTTTGGGGAATTATGCAGGTTGTTACAATGGACAATGCACCTTTAAATGCTTTTGTTCATGGACTGCGAAACACCACAAAAACAATCATGCAACAGGATTGGCAAAAACAACTTCTTGCTGATTTTATGGCATTTGGTGGATTTTTGACAGGTGACAAGGTTGATAAAGAGGAGTTTAAGAGAAATTTGGAATACGAACTCTCTCACGATCAAGCATGGTGGGAAGGAGGAAGGCTAGAAGAGTTGAAAGTCCGCAAACTTTTTTCATTACTGACTGCGTGTCTCAATCTATAAAGTTGTTTTGCCATCATCATAATTCAGCACATAATAGTATTCAATGACACATCCTGAAAGCCTCCAGCAAATCCTGAATCGGGTTGAAATACCATTAAACTTTGGCATCTGAATACTGGAGAAATACCTCAAACTCTGCGACACCATTCAGATGCCGTTACTTGTCTTGTATTTAGTCCAGACGGTAAAACTTTAGTCAGTGGAAGTAATGATGAAACAATTGTAAAGTGGAAAATTACTGAAAACCAATTACAAGTTTTTCCGGAACGACATCGCAGAGGTGTGACATCGAGCGCATTTAGTCCAGATGGAGAAACACTAATTAGTGGAGGAAGAGATCAGACGATTAAAGTTTGGAGACGATAAAATCAGGCAATGCTGACAACAGCGAGAAAAGAAAGCCACTTAGCTGCGATCGCCTTCTAACCCAAATAAAAATTTACTGCTGAACCATAATCAAAATGACCACCCCTGAAGAATTAAACGCCATACTTGATCGCATAGTCAAAAACCAGCAGACTGAGACTGATATGACAGTCCTGCGGCGATCGCTCAGTGGTAGTGGTCAGATTGTCTCTCAGCAAGGGAAATATGCAGTCAACCTGGGACAAGGGCAGGAAATTCACATAGGCGATCGCACTTATTACGGCGCAGATGCAGAAATAATTCGAGAAATTGTCCGGTCTCTCCTTGAGGAACTAAAAGCCACTGGTCAATTTGCTGCATTTAAAGAACAGAATCAGCAGTCTGTTGATGAACTGATGCAACAAGTGCGATCGCTCATTCATGATGATATCCAGCGATTACATGGCACTATGCCACTATGGGGTGTAGCTCACTGGGTTCCTTTAGGTGATTTATTTGTGGATGTGAACATCCTAGAGGAACTGAGCAGTAGTCGGAAGTCAGAACTCGATGACCTGTGGCAAGATTTCACAACAGGGATGCAGAGGTATTCGGGCGATCGCAGTTTGGCTCGCATAGGCTTGGGCAGTGAGCGACAACGGGTTTCAGGGCTGGAGGTGCTGGCGAAGAATACAAATCTCATGATCGTGGGTAAACCAGGTTCAGGGAAGACCACCTATTTGCAGCGAGTAGTTACAGAATGCAACGCTGGCCATCTACAAACACACCGAATTCCAGCCTTGATTAAACTGCGAGAGTTTGTAGATGATGGACGTAAGTTTGCCTATTCGTTGGAGTGTTATTTTGAGCAGTGCTGGCAGTTATCAAATGCAGAAATTGATTTGATTTTCCATCAAGGTCGGGCATTGGTTTTGCTAGACGGTTTGGATGAAGTGACAGGAGAAGATGGTAAGAATATCACCAAGCAAATTAAGCAGTTTGCTCGTGACTATCCGCAGGTGCAGGTAATTTTGACCTGTCGAACGCAGAGCCAAGAATCGCAGTTTGAGCGATTTGACTATGTAGAAGTAGCAGATTTTAATGAAGGCCAGGTGCGATCGTTTTCTGAGCATTGGTTTAAAGCAGTCACGAAGGATGATTCAGCAGGATTAGCACGAGTGCAGAAGTTTCTAAATGAGCTTCTTCTAGAAACAAATAAACCGATTCGGGATTTAGCAATTACACCAATTTTGTTGAGTTTGACTTGTGTTGTGTTTCACTACACTGGCAACTTTTACTCACAGCATTCCAAGCTTTATGAGGAAGGGTTAGAGCTACTACTAGAGCAGTGGGAAAACTCACGGGAGATTGAGCGAGATGAGATTTACCGAGATTTATCACCAGAACGGAAGCTCGAATTACTTAGTTATCTAGCAGTGAAAAAGTTTGAACAGCCGCAGTATGTTTTGTTTGAACAGTCAGAAATTGAGGGTTACATAGCAGAGTTTTTGGAAATTGGGCTAAAGCATAAGGCGATCGCTACTCGAAGGAAGCTATCTCAAAGTCGTACAACAAAATATCGCTTACTCTAAAAAAACTAAGTGTTATTACTGAAAAACTTTAATGTTGTCCTGGGGTTGAGAAATAATCTACGTAAGACTTCAGAGAAAAATAATTTGTAAATTACCAATAAAAATATAAGCTTTAAAATTTACTTGATAATTAGCTAAATAATATAGCCGTATAGAAAAATACTTTATAAGATGTAGCAGGTGCTAAGACTCGAATAGATTAATAAACTATTTTATACCTGCTACTAAAAAAGTATAGTTGCTTTCTTAGCACTCTAGTCCAACCAGTCATTAGACATAAGGGTTTAGGGGAGCTAGTTTTCATGATTAGAGGAGGGATAATACCAGTCCAGTTACAAAGAGGAAGACACGAGTGACTGACATTGTAACTGGACAGATTGTGCGCGTGCGATCGCGGCAGTATCTTGTAGAAGAAGTTGTGTCGAAACCCTCTCCAGAGCAAGACACTAAAGTTAGTCTTTCTTGTTTAGAAGATGATGCGTTAGGAGAATCGCTAGAAGTCCTATGGGAACGGGAAATAGATGCGAAAATCGTAGGGGCGACATCATGGGAATCGATAGCGAATCGAGGTTTTGATAATCCGCGCCTGTTTTCTGCTTATTTGCACACATTACGGTGGAATTGCGTAACCTCCACAGATGCCAAGCTTTTTCAAGCGCCTTACCGAGCGGGTATAGAAGTCAAAGCTTATCAATTAGAGCCGCTACGTAAAGCTTTGCTAATGCCGAGAGTCGGTTTATTTATTGCGGATGATGTCGGTTTGGGCAAAACTATTGAGGCGGGACTGATACTGCGTGAGATGTTGATGCGGCAGAAAGTTAGACGAGTCGTTATCTCGTGTCCGCCATCGGTAGTGCGTCAGTGGCAAGAAGAAATGGAGAGTCGCTTTGGACTCACATTTATGATTCTTGACCGTGAGTTTATTGCTGCGCGTCGTCAAGAACGGGGTTATGGAATTAACCCTTGGATGACACACACTAGGTTCATTATTTCCCACGCCTTGCTACGAGATGAAACCTATGCCGCACCATTACGGGACTGGCTTGGTGATTTTGCAGCTGCTTCCATGCTCATCCTTGATGAAGCTCATAATGCTGCACCTGCGAGTGGTGCAAAGTATGCCGTTGATTCCCAACTTACCAAAACTGTTCGAGATTTAGCACCGCGTTTTGAACACAAGCTGTTTTTGTCTGCCACTCCCCACAATGGACATTCCAACAGCTTCGCCGCCTTACTAGAAATCCTTGATCCCCAGCGTTTCTGCCGAGGAGTACCCGTTCGTAATCGCAAGTTACTGGACACTGTAATGGTGCGGCGCTTAAAACAAGACTTACGGGAGATCGGAGAAGAGTTTCCCCAACGCTACGTTCTTCCTATAGTTATTGATAACCTGCCAGAAGACGCGCCCGAACTCAAATTATCCCGACTGCTGCAACAATATCGCAATCTGCGTGAAGAACGACTTAAGGATGCAGCGAAGTCTACCCAGACCACAGCGATGCTGGTAATTACTTCGCTACAAAAGCGTCTTTTGTCTTCCATTGAGGCATTTGCTCGGACTTTAAAGGTGCATCGGACGGGGATGGAAAAACAAGCGGCTCACCGCCCCTCCACACATCAAGCCAGTCTACCGTTGCTGTTTGAATCCCCTGGTGCAGATGACGAACGGGCTGAATTTTCCGAAGAGGAAGTAATTGCAGAAGAAGATGCTCAAATGGCAGCAGCTAGTATGCAAGCTGCGGGACAAACAGCGCGTGAATTAGCAATTTTAGATGAAATGGCGGATGTTGCGAATTCCTCTCGCTACCAGCCAGATCCGAGGATTCAACAACTGGTGGAGTGGATTCGCCAAAATCTTTGTCCCGATCTGGGTCAACCTAATGCTGCTTGGTTAGAACGACGAGTAATTATCTTTACAGAATATACAGATACTAAACGTTATTTACAACAGCAATTACAAAGTGCGATCGCTGGCTCTAACCGTGAACAAGAACGCATAGATGTATTTCACGGAGGCATTGGAGAAGAACGCCGCGAAGCTATCAAAAGTGCATTTAACGCTGATCCGGCGCGTCATCCCCTGCGAATCCTGATTGCCACAGATGCAGCACGAGAGGGGGTGAACCTGCAAAACAACTGTGCTGACTTGTTCCACTTTGATGTGCCGTGGAACCCATCAAGGATGGAGCAGCGCAATGGACGGATTGACCGCAAATTACAGCGATCGCCTGTTGTCCATTGCTACTACTTTGTCTTACCGCAACGCACAGAAGACAAAGTATTGGATGTACTGGTGCGGAAAACAGCCACGATTCAACAAGAACTTGGTAGCCTTGCACCAGTAGTTGAAAGAAATGTGTCGCGCTTACTGGCTAATGGGATTCGCCACCAAGAAGTAAATCATCTTGCCGATTCGATTAATCAGGCAGAACAACTCAATAACAAGGAAACAGTAAACACGCAAATAATTAATGAAGAACTGGAGCAAGCCAGACTCCGCCAACAGGATTTGACTAAACAAGTTGAGCAGTTACAACAAATGTTGAAAGACTCGCGGGTTTGGTTGGGACTAGATGACAATCACTTCCGTAATGCAATTTCTGCTTCTTTAGAAATTCTGGGAGTCCCAACACTTGCCCCTGTAGATGTGAATGAGGTTGCTAACAATCCTGTCACTGCCCGTTGGACAATTCCGGCTCTCGATCAGCGTACTGGTGCAGATCCTACATGGTCAACTACACTTGATACCCTGAGAACACCTCGGAAAATCGGACAAAAGCCTTGGGAATGGCGAAAATCAGCACCAATTCGCCCTGTAGTCTTTCGAGATCCTGGTTCTTTAGATGGGGATGTAGTTCATCTGCATTTAGAACACAGAATTGTCCAGCGTTTACTGAGCAGATTTTTAGCTCAGGGTTTCTTGCATGATGAATTAACTCGTGCTTGTGTTTGTCTGACTAATGACCCAATGCCAAAAGTGATTGCACTGGGACGGCTGGCTCTGTATGGTGAACGGGCTTCTCGCTTGCACGACCAGGTGATTGCAGTAGCAGCAGAGTGGTCAGACCCAACCAGCCGGGGACGCAAGAAACTTCAGCCTTTAAGAGAAGGCGAGAAAGACAACGTACTAGAATTACTCGAAAATTCCCTAGCTTCCCCACACTTGCTGCAAGTTGCCGAAGCAGTGAAAGAGCGACTGAAAAAAAGTGCTGCCCAAGATGTAGCAGAATTAATTCCGCATTTGGAACGCCGCGCCACAGGTTTGGCAGAAAGTGCACAGAAAAAGCTGGCCAATCGGGGTACTAAAGAAGCTGCTGAGATGAAGAACATTCTGGAAGAACAACAGACGCGAATTATCAAGTGTCAGGAAGAATCTAAGGCAGTGCAGTTGTCTCTTCCATTCATAGAGGAACAGCGCCAATTGGATGCAGACCGTCGCCATTGGGAGAAACGCCTTCAAGCGATCGCAACCGAACTAGTTTCAGAACCAGCCCGGATTGAAGCCGCCTACAAAGTAAAAGCAGTGCGAGTTGAGCCAGTCGGCGTAATTTATTTATGGCCGATTTCCGGCTAGAGGGAGTATAAACAATGGCAAACGATCCAGAAATTCGCTTACATAAAGAATGGTTAGGCTTTCTCCAGCCGGTGGGGTTGGTGGTGTCTCCGCCTGCATTGTCAGCAGCCCAAGCTGTGGTTAACCGCAATGTAGTGGAACTGCAACAAACATTGCAAGAAGTTGCCAGACGCGAACCCCTCTCTGGTGATATAGACAAAGAAACCTTTGGAATTGACGACTTTCCTGCTTTCACTATCAATGTTTTAGGTTGGCAACCAGAAGATTTAGTTGTTAGTCCAGAGGAATTAGCGATCGCACTCCCAGATTACAACGAAGTTTTGATACCCACGTATGCTGTACCTGACCCTAATGGCAACTGGATGATGCTGGTACAGGTGCTTCCTGATGGTACTGAACTTGACAATGCAGGCGCGGAGGATAGTAAATCTACTGGTTGGCACGCTAGCCCCCAGTCTAAGTTTGAGCGCCTTTTAAAAGAAACAAAAGTTTATACTGGGCTATTGTGCAACGGTACAGAATTGCGTTTGGTTTATGCACCACTTGGTGAGTCATCGGGACACCTGACTTTTCCTGTACAGGCGATGTGTGAGGTATCTGGGCGGCTGATTTTGGGTGCAATGGAGATGTTGCTCTCGGCTGATCGACTGTTTAATGTCCCTAGCGATCGCCGTTTGTCTGCAATCCTGGAAAAAAGCCGGAAATATCAAAACGATGTCTCTATAAAGCTAGCAGAGCAGGTATTAGAGGCTTTATGGGATTTACTGCGCGGCTTCCAAATAGCAGATGCAACCACTAAAAGCTGCTTAGTGAGTGACATTGCCACTACTGCGCCTCAGCATATTTACGGTGGACTGATTACCATCTTGCTGCGATTGGTATTCCTGCTTTACGCTGAAGACCGGGGACTGATGTCTCAAGATGCAGTTTATACACGTTACTACTCAGTTAGTGGACTTTACGAGCGCTTGAGAGAAGATGCAGGCAACTACCCGGATACAATGGATCAGAGGTATGGTGCTTGGGCATGGTTGCTGAGTCTGTTTCGTTTGGTTTACGAAGGCGGGGGTCATGCTGATTTGTACTTACCTGCTCGTCATGGGCAACTATTTGACCCAGATGAATATCGGTTTTTAGAAGGTCGTTCCCAGTCTACAGAATATCAAACAGGGGAAAGTCTTGAACCGCCTCGCATTTCAGATGGGGTAATTCACAGAGTATTGCAAGGGTTGCTGGTATTGGATGGAGAACGTCTGTCTTACCGTTCTCTAGATGTTGAACAAATTGGTTCCGTCTATGAAGCGATTATGGGCTATGAGGTAGAAAGAGCAAGTAGTCCTGTTATCGGTGTTTGGAGTAAACCCAAAGGTTCCAAATCTTCGGTGACGGTGGTTGTCAGCGTTGAGGAAGTTCTCAAAACGAAGGTGGGAGAACGGGCTAAATATTTAAAGGATGTTGCAGGTTGTGAAATTACTGGTAAATCCTTAACTGAGTTAAAGGATGCGACGACAGCAGAGGATGTAGTGGCGGCGTTAGGACGCAAGGTATCACCAAAAACGCCGAGTTTAATGCCTGTGGGTTCTCTGTATTTGCAACCGGGGGAAGAACGGCGGCGTAGTGGTTCTCATTATACGCCTCGTGCTTTGACTGAGCCGATTGTTAAAGAAACTCTCAGACCGATTTTATCGGCTTTGGGAGAAAACCCTACACCAGAGCAGATTTTAGAGTTGAAAGTTTGTGATTTGGCGATGGGTTCGGGCGCATTCTTGGTCGAAAGTTGTCGTCAGTTGGCTGAAAAATTAGTTGAAGCGTGGAATAAGCAAAACGTATTACCTGAAATTCCAATTGATGAAGAACCGTTACTTTATGCACGGCGGTTAGTAGCGCAACGGTGTTTGTATGGTGTGGATAAAAACCCCTTTGCGGTGAATTTGGCTAAATTATCTTTGTGGTTGGCGACTTTGGCGAAGGCTCATCCTTTTACGTTTTTAGACCATGCTTTGAAGTGGGGAGATTCTTTAGTTGGGTTGACTTCTGAACAAATTAAAACGTTTAATTGGGATGAAGACAAGACTTATAAAGACCCAAACTTACCTTTGTTTAATCTAGCAATGGAGAAAGCGAAGTTTTATCGCAATGGAATTCACAATTTAGATGAAGATAATTATGCAGCTAAACGCGATTTTTACAAAAATATAGAAACAGAGTTGGGGGATATTCGACTGAAAGGGGATTTGGTTATTGCTTCATTTTTCGCTAAGGATAAGGACAAGGCGAGAAAGGATGAGCGGGATAATTCATGGTTGAAGTTTTATCAATGGCAGAAAAATCAAGAAGATGATTTAGATGTCAGGCGTATTTGTGCAGAGTTGAGGTATGGGGAGAAACCAGTTCCGGCATTTAATTGGGAGATTGAATTTCCAGAAGTATTTGATAGAGAAAATACGGGGTTTGATGCGATTGTTGGTAATCCGCCATTTGCCGGGAAGAATACAACAATAAATGCTCATGCTTCTGGTTATCAGGATTGGTTAAAAGTTGTTAATCCAGAATCTCATGGGAATGCTGATTTAGTAGCGCATTTTTTCAGACGAGCGTTTAGCCTTTTACGCCAGTCTGGATGTTTTGGATTAATTGCCACAAATACCATTGCCCAAGGTGACACTCGCAGCACTGGTTTGAGATATATCTGTGAGCAGGGCGGTACGATTTACAATGCTCAAAAGCGGTTAAAGTGGCCGGGTTTAGCGGCGGTTGTCGTGAGTGTTATTCATGTTTTTAAAGGGAAATACGAAAATAGAAAATTGCTAGATGGACGAGAGGTTAATTTAATTTCTGCATTTTTATTTCATACTGGTGGCAATGAAAATCCCAAAGTGTTATTAGTAAATGCTGACAAAAGCTTTCAGGGTAGCATCGTATTAGGAATGGGTTTTACATTTGACGATTCTAATCCTGATGCTACACCTATTACTGAAATGCACCAGTTGATTGAACAAAATCCCAAAAATATCGAGAGAATTTTTCCTTATATTGGGGGTGAAGAGGTTAACTCAAGTCCAACTCATGCACATCATCGTTATGTGATTAACTTTGGTGATATGACTGAGGCTGAGGCTAGGGAATATCCTGATTTGATGAAGATTGTAGAGAAAAAGGTTAAGCCTCAAAGAATTTCACTACCTCCCAAAAATTCCTGGAATAAAACTGTTGCTGAAAAATGGTGGTTGTTTGGTGCAGATAGAGTAGAACTCCGTAGTGCAATTGCCCCTCTTAATTGCGTATTGGTAAGTTGCATTATCGGTAAAAATTTATCTTTTGCCTTTTTACCAAATGGGATAGTTTATTCTCATAAACTAGTCGTTTTTGCAATGGATAGAAATACAGCTTTTACTATTTTACAAAGTCGTATTCACGAAATATTCGCAAGATTTTTTTCTTCTACTATGAAGGATGATCTTAACTATTCTCCTACCGACTGCTTCCAAACCTTCCCTTTCCCCGAAAACTGGGAAACCAACCCCACGCTAGAAACCATAGGCAAAGAATACTACGAATACCGTGCCGCCTTAATGGTTCGCAACAACCAGGGACTCACCGACACCTACAACCGCTTCCACGATCCCGACGAACGCCACCCCGATATTTTACAACTACGCTTACTCCACGCCCAAATGGATCGCGCCGTTCTCGATGCTTACGGCTGGACAGATATTTCCACAGACTGCACCTTCCTGCTTGATTACGAAGACGAAGAAGACGACGAAAACACCAGCAAACGCCAGAAGAAAAAGCCTTGGCGCTACCGTTGGCCCGAAGAAATTCACGACGAAGTATTAGCCCGCTTACTCGAACTCAACCAGCAATACGCCGAAGCAGAAATTTTAGGCGGTAAAGCTGCTGAGAAATCCAAGGCAAAAGGGAATACTAAAAAAGTAGCGAAATCTCGCAAGGCGACGGAAACGACTTTAACTATTCCTGATTTCCCCTCTACTTCTATGTGAGAGGTTCAACGTTAGCCATACCGATGAATTCCCAAAAAAGCATAGCCATCCTAAATCATTTATGAACACTTACTGTTCCCTGTTCCCTATTCCCTGTTCCCTGCCCTCATTATGACCACATCTGCCGAAGTACGATCGCATCTAATCCGCGCCATGCAACTAGACTTGGTGGGGCCAACCCCTGATGATGTTGAATATGCCGAGGAAATCCTCACCCAAGCTCCTTCTAAGTGGTATCTTACAGGTTTTTTAGTACCTTTTGGAGCGCCTGTTGAAGTGCGATCGGACGAAACAGCAGATGACACACTCGAACAACTTAGTAGCAGTGATACTAATGAAGATGCCAATGCTCCCGAAACCTCCTCAGCCCGTAAAGCTCACTTTCCTTCTTCCATTGGCTTGAGCTTTCTTCTACCAGAAAATACCACAGAACTGAATATAACTGTCCAGTGGGGTGACTACCAATTTCTTGAAAGCGAAACAGAATTAGATGATAGCGAGAATCCTCAGTCAGCCAAGCAAGAATTATGGCAACGCTCTCCTCATTGCATTAGTATGCCTATTTCCCTGCTGGGAAATCAGCGAAAAATTCAGATTGAAGTTCCAGACAGCAACGGCTTAAAGTTATTTGTGTCAAATCGGGCTGTAGCTTCATCACCTCAACAAAAACTCCCTGTTGGTACGCGTTCAGTTTCAGTATTCTTAGTTAACTACCGCAGCAACAATCCCAACCAAAAGCACGACATCAGTTTTATTTTTCAAGCCTGCCTCACCATCCGCACAGCTGACGCTTTTGTATCCCGCCCTAACTTGCGGGGGCAAAACAGCCAAGACAGGGACGAAGCGGTGTCAAGCCTGCAATACCGCAACGATTGCGAATATGCTGTTGGACACAACGTTTCTGCTATTACTATCCTTAGCTCGAATCATATCTGTCAAGAAATTCGTACTAACTGGATGCCCACAGCAGAGGTGGCCAGAGTAGAACCAGCAGATATTCCGGGGCTAGAACTAGGCATGGAAGCATTGGCTAAGGCAAAAGACGCGGCAACAATATCTGAGATGGTTTACCCAATGGTGACTGCATATACTAAATGGATTACCAAACAGCAAGCCGCAGCCCCCACTGAACCGCACCAAGGAAAGATTGCTAGTGAATTATTAACCACAGCTAGCAGGATTAAGCAACGCATTGCCGCTGGATTACAAGCTTTAGACGATCCTCTGGTGTTAGAAGCTTTTCAAATTGCTAACCAAGCCCTAGCAACTGCTAGAAGACAACGCCGAACTCACGATAATCCAGACAAATCCCCTGAAGACTTTTCACCACCGAAGTGGCGACCTTTCCAGCTAGCTTTTCTGCTGTTGAACATTCTGAGCATTGCTCAACCAGAACATCCAGATCGGGAAATTGTCGATTTGCTGTTCTTTCCCACAGGTGGTGGCAAAACCGAAGCCTATTTAGGGTTAGCAGCGTTCACTCTCGTGCTGCGTCGTCTGCGCGATCCTAGTATCCACTCTGCTGGTGTCAGCGTTCTCATGCGCTACACTCTGCGCCTCCTGACCCTAGACCAATTGGAAAGAGCCGCAACCCTCGTCTGTGCCTTAGAACTAGAACGTCAGCAAAATTCTAGACTAGGTAAGCATCCCTTTGAGATTGGGTTGTGGGTTGGGCAGGGTGCTACACCCAATAAAATGGGTAAAAAAGGCGACAAAGATAATTCAGCTTGGGCGCGGACTCAAGATTTTGATCGGCATTATCCTCATAAACCAAAGCCGATTCCCCTAGAAAGGTGTCCTTGGTGTGGCACGGAATTGAAAGCGCGATCGTTTCAACTTTTACCACTTGCCGATGCACCTACTGACCTGCGGGTAATCTGCGACAACCGGAAAAAACACGCAGATGGTAAACCTGCTTGTGTATTTAAAGGCAACAACCCCCTACCCATCGTTGCCGTAGATGAACAAATCTATCGACGGCTTCCTTGCTTCATAATTTCCACCGTTGATAAATTTGCGAATCTGCCTTGGGTTGGTCAAACTGGAGCGCTATTTGGCAAGGTAACTCATTTTGATGAAAAAGTAGGATTCACTGGGCCAGCTGATGCTAAAACCAAAGGTCGAGCCTTAGACAAAAATTTACCCCCACCAGATTTGATTATTCAAGACGAATTGCACTTGATTTCTGGGCCTCTGGGAACAATGGTGGGATTATACGAAACGGTTATCGATGTTCTGTGTAGTGTGGCGCACAATGATAAAACTATCCGACCGAAGATTATTGCTTCCACTGCTACAGTCCGCCGTGCGGAGCGCCAAATTCAAGCTTTATTTAGTCACAGCCAGGTAGATATTTTTCCGCCTCCTGGGCCCGATCGCCACGACTCCTTTTTTGCCGAAACCGTACCAATTACTAATACACCGGGACGGCTTTATGTCGGAGTTGTAGCCCAAGGACGCAGCCTTAAGGTAGTTCTGTTACGAGCATACTTAGCCCTGTTGGGAGCAGCTAAACAAGCTTGGGAAGATGCCGGCGGAAAAACAAATCAGCATAATCCTGCTGACCCTTATATGACACTGCTAGGTTATTTTAATTCCCTGCGGGAATTAGGTGGTAGTCGCCGCCTAGTGGAAGATGAGGTAAACTCGCGCCTGAGTCATTATGGCGATCGCCGTCGCTACCAAGAACCGTTTAGCTTATTTTGCGATCGCAAAATAGATGATGAACCAGAAGAATTAACCTCTCGCATCAGCACTAACAAAGTTGCTAATACCAAACGTCGTCTAGCTTTACCTTTTTATGAGAAAGAAAGAGTTGATATTGCCCTAGCAACTAACATGATTTCCGTAGGGCTAGATATCACGCGCCTAGGGCTGATGGTAGTTTTAGGACAGCCGAAAACCACTGCCGAATACATCCAAGCCACCAGCCGCGTCGGTCGAGAAGCTGAAAAACCTGGTTTAGTCGTTACCTTACTCAACATTCACCGACCGCGCGATCGCTCTCACTACGAACGTTTTCAAATCTGGCATGATACTTTCTACCGCACAGTGGAAGCAAGTAGCGTTACTCCCTTCTCACCCCGCGCCATCGATCGGGGTTTATCAGGTGTTACCGTTGCCCTTGCCAGATTAGGTAATCCAGAAATGACAGCACCTCTGGGTGCTGCTCAAATTACCCAACATCGCCTGCTTTTAGATTTTGTGGTGGATGCGATCGTTAAACGTGCAGAAGGACATAGCCCCTTAAAAGCCGATGAAGCCGAAAGTCTGCGTCAAGAAATCCGGCGACAAGTTATAGACCGTTTAGATACATGGCAACATATTGCCGTGCAAGACCAACACTTACAATATCAACGCAATGAAATAGAGATGGCAGCCCCTTTACTACTTGATGCCCTTGACCCCAAGGCGGACAAAGAAAGTAGCGATCGGCAAAAATTCAAAGCCCAACGCAGCTTGCGGGATGTCGAGCCAGTAGTGAAACTTTTTGTGCGTGACCCTGTTGGTTTAGAAATAGAGGAAGAAGTTTAATGGACTTACAAATCAAAAAATATCCCAAAACTGACACAAAAATCCTCTCAATTTCTCCTCTCTCTGTGTTCTCTGCGTCTCTGTGGTTTGATAATTTATTTCTTGGAAATTCCTAATGAAGAAGTCAAATAATAAAATAAAACCACAAGCAGAAATCCGCCAAAGCCAGCTTTTATCAACCTTTGGCCCAGGAGCAATGGTAGATTTACCTAAATACTCGGTAGTAATTGGGGGATTGACCTACTGGAAAGGCGAAATGCAGCCCATTCGTGAAGACCGTTTGAAAGATAAAGTTTGCGAAATGCTGCAAGTTAAGAATATCGAACTATTTAGTCCACCGCGAGAGACTTCAGACCCTAATATGCCTCTTACTGGTGTGGATGCATTTATTTTTCCTGCTTGGTTTGTAGCTCAAGTCGATCAAACCATTCGCTTCTACGGTAAAGATTACCGTACCCGTCCCCTAGCTAACTGGCGAACAGTTAAGGAGGGATCAAAATTTGAAGGACAGCCCGGGTTCAGCTTCAAAAGCATGACAGTGTTCAGCTAGACGATGCAGGTATGAATGCAATTCTGGCAACTCACCAAATCGATGCAATAAAACTTCGACAAGACGACTTTGAGGGTTTCATGGCATCGCGTCAACGGATGATACTTGGCAAAATTGAAGCTGCTATGGGCAAACCAGTCTTGGCTGTGGATGATTCAGCATTCAGCGATGTGACAGATGAAGAAGAGTGATTGGAGATAGATTAACTTCGCACTCAATGATGCTGTTTTAACATTCACATCACTTACTCTCTTACTGCATATTTGACCTTGACGGTATAGATAGCGGAATTAAGTAATCTCCAAGTCAGAAGATGGAGTTTTTTCAAGTAAAAGATATATGAGTAATACTGAATTTCATCCTTGCCCAATCTGTTCGACCCCAACTCGATATTTTTCAAGATATCCACGCGCAGTTGGGAGTGGGAGCGACCTTTGCCTTGCATCCTCTGTTGTTACTTACTGGGATAGTTGTGGGTGGTGCGGGAATTGCGATCGCACGAGAGTTAAACAAGCGCCCTCAGTTGCAGTTGGTTGTTGATAATACATGAGGGGTAAATTATGTTTACTCCTACACCTGTGCGAAATAAACAGCCTGTTAATAAATCGAGAGGATGATATCATGTATGTCAAGTTTGCTGCTGCGATAATTTGCATAGCTTTGTGTTCGCTCAATGTTGTAGCGGCAGTCAAACGTACCCCTATTCGTACTACCCTTGAAGGTTCAACTCGCACCACGGTCGAGATGATGCCATCTCCCAATTCAGGAGTGCATTGGATGAGTGCAGTTATATTTATGGCTGGGTTTGCTTGTTTTTTGGGCTGGGGAATTTCTGACTATAACAATGCAATTGAAGAAAGAGATGAACTGTCTGATAACTTGGCTAATCCTGGCAATCGACAACTTGATGTTGGTGTTTCTGATACTGATATTCAGCCTTCTTTAATGCACCCAGTGTCACCTACTCCTGGGATGAGATTAAATAGCGAATTCTCTGCCAAGAATGTAGTCCAACTTTCTCCTCGTTCTAGTGTTTCTAGGTTAGGGCGAGTACATAGTAGCCAATTTGTTGAAGATGGAGTGCAAAACCAATCTGGAATGTTATCTCCAGAGGAGTTTTACGCCCAACTTCAAGATGAAGATTTCTGGGAAGATACTAACTCCCAGGTAAATGATAAACCTGCCAGCTAGTTACTTAATTTGAGGTCATATTAAGTTTTATAACTGGCGTAATGCTGTGGCATTGGTACAAAAGCTTCAGTTTTCATTATCGGCTGTTGTACCCACTGCTGCACCTGGCATGAATATATCTTCTACTCCTGTTCCTAAACGCTATTCTCCTCAAGTAAGGGAACCTGCAACATCTGGGGATGGCCTAAATTCTCCTGATTGCCGTGTGGCTAGGAATGATTTTGAGGAAGTATTGAGTACTGCAAGGATTGGTTGTTGGCAGCTTTCTCCTGCTAATGCGAAAAGGCGTTGAGGGAATGCGAATAATCTTTGAAACTGACGCTGACAAGGAGGTTAGTAATTCGACTGTAACTAACTTGGATGAGACGGTCGATACTAGTTCGAGTGCAAATTGGAGATATGCGATCGCACAGTACAACTTGCGGTTTGCACCTAATTTTGTCATGCCGCGAGTGATTTGTCTGATTGACGAGTGTTTTGATTTACTTTCTGATGATAAGTACTGCGATCGCATTGAGACTGCGTTGATCAAGTTGCTTGCAAAAGCGGGTGGTGCAGGAATTCACCTACTATTGTACACGCAACGGCCTGATAAGAACGTGATAGACCCGTTGATTCGCTCAAACTTTCCGGCAAAGACAGCCTTTGTTACGACTCGCCCTGAAGACAGTTGTATTATCCTTGGGGACGATAAAGACAAACGTGCGGTTTATTTACTGGGATACGGAGATTTCTTGTATAAAACAACTGAGGTGCTGCGACTCCAGGCGCTTTATGTAGCTGATGATGAAGACCCTGAATACTTCCAGCAATTACTCTTGAAAGCAAAAAACCAAAACGATCCCTATACAGCATGGAAATCTGGGTTAGACTTTGATGAATTTGTCGCTAGTTTGTATGGCGAGAGTTTTGTACGCGTTCATCACAATCTTGCGTGAATTCATTCACTTACCGATATGGAGTTCAGCACTTACCCTTAGAGCCGTTAGGCATAGTGGCATTGCAAAAGTTAGCATAGTCAAGCTTAATGCCGCTAAGAATAGTTTGTTGCAGATTAGCACTGCTTAGGTTAGCACGAGTTAAATTAGCCTTGCTCAAGTTGGCTTGACTTAGTTCTGCACCACTGAGATTTGCTTGTACCAAATTAGCACCGCTAAGGTTAACACCTTTAAGATTAGCTCCACTCAAATTAGCGCCACTTAAGTTAGTATTCCTCAAATCGCTACCGTTGAAGTCAACATTCTTAAGATTAAGACCGCTCAAGTCAGCACCACTCAATTTCATCTGTTGTAAATTTGCCCCCTCCAACTTCAATGCGCGTAAATTGCCGTTTTTCACCACTGTATCGCTGACATCTGCACCACGGAGATTAGCACTGCTCAAATCTACGCTATCGAGATTTGCTCCTCGTAAATCAGCAGTAAATAAGTTAGTACGCTGTAGCTTTGCTCTGCTAAGATTTGCATTGGTGAGGTATGCTCGCGCTAAATTAGCTGAATTTAAGTTAGAGTCTTGCAGATTTGCACCACCGAGGTAAGCATTACTCAGATTCGCACGACTCAGGTTTGTTTGTGTGAGATTTGCTCCGTGCAAGTCCGCCGCTATTAAGCTACCTTCTTTCAAATTTGCTTCGCTGAAGCTGGCATTTCTCAAATCACTGATAAAAAAGCTGGTTTTTTGGAGATTCGTCTGGTTGAAATTAGCTCCACTCAGCAGCGCATCTTCTAAGGTAGCTTTTTCCAGATTTGCCCCTGCTAAATTTACATTTCGTAAGTCAACTCCGTTAAAGTTCGCCCCTTTCAGGTCAGCTTCCTGCAAATCTTGGCGCACCCCTTGGTTAACCACCTGCATAACCAAACGCCATTTACTACTAATTACCGTGCGATCGCTCACGATAGTATTATTCCATCTCACTCCCTCTAACTTGGCATCTTGTAAATTAGCATTTTCTAAATTCGCGTTTCGCAAATCTGCATCTGTTAGATTCGCCTTCACCAGAAATGCTCCGCCCAAATCCGCTCCATTCAAGTTCGCACCCTTGAGATTCGCACCTCTAAGATTTGCTCCACGCAGATAAAAACCCTTGAGATTAGCATTTACCAAATCACAATTCTCACATTCTCTGGTTTCTAGCAACCGCTTCACACTGTCAGAATTCGCCGCCTCAGCCACCGTTGTTAACAGTAAGGGGAAAATCAAAGAAATTATCAAAATTTTCATAACTCGACTATCTTTTTGGGAATACTAAATTTTGACGCTAATTGCTAATTGCTAATTGCTAATTGCCATTAGCCATTAGCCATTTACATTTTTAACTCATGTTTAGTTATACTTTGCTACTTAGTATATTCCACAGGCCACTAATAGCTTTTATGCAGCGCCTCCAAAAAACCTTTGGCATAGCGACCCTTACTTTATTTTTCTTGTTTCCTCAACTGTGCAACGTCAAAAGTGGATCAGCAAAAGTCGCCTCTTCCTTAGTATTGGCACTTACATTTGATGAAAAATTGAAAGACTTTAGCTACTGGTCTAATCTATGTAATTTACAGCTAGACGCACAAAAGTACGAAGAAGCCAAAGCTGCTTGCGAACAGGCCATAGTCCTCAAACCAAAAAATCCCTTGGCTTGGACAGACTATAGCGGTGTGCAGCTGTTGATGAAACAATATCCAGAAGCGATCGCTTCTTCTGAGCAAGCACTTAAATTTAACTCGAAAACTTCCCTAGCATTCACCTACAAGTGCATGGCGTTAATGGCTTTGGGACACAATGAAGAAGCTTTAGACAGCTGCAACCAAGCGCTAAAAGTTGATGGTAACTGGGGAAGAAAATCGCCGAAGCTAGCATGGTTCCATCGCGGGCTGATTCTCAGTCAGCAAAATCAGTACGAAAAAGCAATAGTAGCTTATGACCGGACGCTGTTGTTGCAACCAAAAGAGTCCTTAACCCTGGCATATCGCTGTGAGGCGCTTAACAAACTGGAACAATTTATCCAAGCAATTGCTGCTTGCAATCAAGCTTTAAATGGTAACGGTGATTGGGGAAATAAAAGCCAGACCTTCGCCTTGGCAAATCGGGCAATTGCCCATCGTCAGTTGAACAAATTAGAACAAGCGATCGCCGATTACGACAAATTGCTTACCATCGACCCGAATGATGCGATCGCTTGGGCTGCCCAAGCTACAGTTTTAGAGAAACTGTCCCGCAACACTGAAGCGCTTACCTCCTACGATCGCTCCATTGCCCTCAACCCTAAATACTCCTTTGCACAGGTAGGACGCTGTACCATTCTTAACAAAATCCAACAGTATAAAGACGCAGAAGCAGCTTGTAACGAAGCAATTAAAGGAGATGGCAATTGGCAAGAAATTGGTCTGGCTCAGGCGTGGAACGAGCTAGGCGAGGCGCAGGCAGGACAGGAGCAGTATGATAAAGCACTTGCGTCCCTACAGCGAACAGTGGGGATGAAACCCGACTACGCAGAAGCTTGGAGCAATCGCAGCGTGGCGCTTTGGCACTTAGAACGATATAAAGAGGCGCTCGAATCGACTAAAAAGGCGATCGCACTCAATCAGAACTACATCCAGGCATGGTTTAATCAGGGTACTATATTGAGCAAAATAAAACAGTATAATTACGCACTTTTGGCTTACAACAAAGCGCTAGAACTCGAACCAAACAATGCTGAAGGCTGGGCAAGCCAGAGCGTTGTCCTTTGGCAGTTAAAAAACTATAACGAAGCACTAGCATCTACAGACAAAGCTCTTTTGTTCAACAGCAAATCCTTTGAAGCTTGGTACAACCGGGGCATAGTGCTAACAGACATGAAACGTTATGAAGAAGCCTTATTTGCGTACAAGCGAGCGGTGAAAATCAATCCCCAAAGCGCCGATGCTCTCACGGGACGTGGAGTAGTCCTCTCTAAACTCAAGCGCTATCAACAAGCAGTGCCAGTTTTGCAAGCTGCCCTTAAACTCAATGAAAATCAACTTGTCGCAAAATCAACATTAAAGATAGTCATGCAAGAGTTAGTAAAAGAGGCGCAAACTACGACACGACTTAAACCGTAAATTGCTAATTGCTAATTGCTAATTGCTAATGGCTAATTTTTAATAAGTGTAATTAAAGGAGTTTTAGTGGGTAGACCTAATTTTGAGAGATTAGAAGTTTACAAACTGTCAGAAAAGTTAGCGGATGAAATTTGGCAAATTGTCAAGGGCTGGGACTATTTTACTAAGGATACTATTGGTAAACAAATCGTTAGGGCTGCCGATAGCATAAGTGCAAATATTGCAGAGGGTGAGGGGCGATATAACTTTCAAGACAATCGACGTTTTATCAAAATTGCCAGAGGTTCTTTATATGAAACAATAAATTGGCTAAGTCGCGCCTACAAGCGAAATCTTTTAACAAATGAACAAACAAAACTACTCAACCCAATTATTGATGAACTGTCACCAAAACTTAATGCTTACCTTAAATCTATTGGCTAATTGCTAATAGTTAATGGCTAATGGCTAATAAAAGAATTAGCAACTAGCAACTAGCAATTAGCAATTAGCAATTAGCAATTATGGCAATAAAAAAGCTCCCACAGACCATAGTCAAAGTTTATTTACAACGCTATCCAATTCAAGTTAGGCTGTCTCAGTTCAATATGCTGGGACGGTATTCTTGGTTGCAGCCAATTTTGGCAGACATTCACGACGAGTTATTTCCAAAAGAAGCCGATACAGCAGAAGAAACTAAAAAGCCTATTTTTGAATCTGTCATCTTGCCAAAAGAAGCAGGTGTACAATTCTATAACTCGCCTTACAAGCGCTATCGTTGCTCTGACAAAGACCCTCTAAGGTGCGATCGCTCATGTCCTACAGCAGACGATGAGTCCAGAATCAAGACTTGTCAGTTGTGCGGTTTCCCGTCTCTTTTACCAAACAACTCAGAAATTAAGGGTGAGCGTGGAATTTATCGGATTGAGAAATATTTAGGTAGGCGTGGTCTGGGGCGACTTTATGCCGCCACTCAGCTAGGAGTAAATGAGCCTGTTGTCATTAAAGAATATTTGTTGCCAGGACGGTATTTCAATGAAGATGAAACGCGGCAGCACAAACAACTGTTTAAGAATTTGGCTGGTATTAGCCTTGCTGATGGTAGAGTACAAGATTTCCGGTTTTTGCAGCCATTGGAAGCGATCGCTGATGCTTTGGAAGAACGCTGTTATTTGGTAATCGATGAACGGTATGACTGTCCAACACTGAACCGCTATTTAAGTTTGGGAGCAATGTCAGACTGCCAGGTAAAAAAAGTGGTGCATCAAGTATTACAAACACTGGAGTTTCTCCACGGTCAAAAGTTTCGTTTTAAAGGAGGAGGAGTACAAAATGGATTAATTCATGGCAATCTCAACCTTGATACTTTACTGCTAATCAATGGTGAATCTTTCGCACAGGATAATCTAGATTTCTTTATTTATCTATCCGATTTAGCTGTATGGGAAGGACTGTTCAATCCAATTTCAGACAAATCTGTTCCCTCTTTAAAAAAGTCCGAGGATTTAATTTCCTTGGGTTACATTGCCTTTTACTTGCTGGCAGGAAGAGTTGTTACAGAAATGGGTGAACCCCTTGACCCCAGAAACGAAAAGCACTGGGGAGGCGCAGATCCTCAGTTGAAGGCATGGATACTACGACTGATGGAGTTGGAATTGCCATTTGAAAATGCTTTTTCTGCCCGTCAAGAATTACAACGGTTGCCTAGTAGTGCGTCACTAGCCCTTGTACATCGAAAAGAAGCAGAGCCTGAGATAGAACCTGTCAAAAAGTTTCCTCGTGTGTTGATACTGCTTTTAAGTGCCGTAGGTTTGGGAATGCTTGGGTGGCTGGCATGGATGCTGATCAATAAATCGCAGTTAAGTACTGCTACGGAGAATACACCAAAAGTTTGTTGTTTAAAGGATGTGGCAGCAATTCCTCCGGGTAAGTTTACTTACACCTCTGCACGCAATGGTATTTGGCACTATGTACTTCGACAGCCTGATTTAATTGCCAAAGGTCAAAAACTAGAACAAAGACTGCAAGCTGCACAGCCCAAGTTGGATCTGAGTTATCAGCCAGCAGAATCAACAGCAGATGCTATTGCCAAAGTTCAGTCAGGACAAACAGCCTTTGCAATTGTCCCATTGATTCAACCATTACCAAGAGACTTAGAGGCGCAGACAATTGCCTACGATGGTTTAGCAGTTTTCGTTGCCTTTAGCTACGCCCAACGTGAAAAAGGACTACCACAAAAGCTTAATGGACAGATTACTTTGGAGCAGTTGCGTCAATTATATGCAAAAAAAGTTGATTCTTGGGTGGAGTTTGGTGCTTCGGAATTGCCCGTGAATTTGTATGCACCAAAAGATAAAGAGGCGGTGGAACTATTTCAGCAATTAATGTTGAAGAAAAAAGAAGATACGGAAAATATAAATGAAAAATACTTTGCTATATCTAAAATTGAAAAATTACCAGAGTTTGAGATGATGCGAACAGTAATCCAAGATTTTGAATCCCGACAAACAGGGGGGATTGGGTTTAGTTCCTTAAGCAAAATTGTTGGCCAGTGTTCTGTTTATCCCTTAGCTTTACAAGCAACGGGGCAACCTCCAGAACAGGTAATTGTACTGAATAATAACAGAGATATTGACCCCAGCACAGACTTGTGTGACAAGAAAGGCAGTTATCATCCCAAAGCTGAGTTATTGAAGAACGGACAATATCCTTTGGCATATCCGATTGCGATCGTCTATCCCCGCGATAACGATCGCCCCCGCATTGGTGAAAAATTTGCTGAAATTCTTAAAACCCGTGAAGGTCAGCGCTTGCTAGGTCAAACGGGTTTAACACCTTTGGAATGAAAAGACTGGCTAATAGCTAATAGCTAATAGCTAATAGCTAATAGCTAATAGCTAATTGCTAATTGCTAACGCTCTTTTGTCACTTTTGGCAGATAATAATCTGTAACTCTTGCCCAGACAGGATTTTGCCTATAGAGCTTTGTTTGGAGTTTCTATTAGTTTGCGATCGCTAATTTTCTCACTAAATCTAGGTTTCATCATTTAGCCTCAATTTTTATTTCCCCAGAGTGACAAAAGAGGGCTATTCAGTCCATTGGCGGTGCCAGGATGCTGCTAGAGAATTTTTATTATAGCTTCCAAATGCGCCGATTACTTTAGCAGTGGATCGGTGGCAGCTAAAGCAAGTTTTCGACAATTTATTGAGCAATGCTGTTAGTTTTAGCCCTGAAGGGGGAACTATTAGCTGGCACTGGCAAATATTTAGAAATGAAGCAATTTTTCAAGTACGCGATCGCGTCCCTGGAGTTGACCCAGAAGCTCTAGAACAAGCATTTGCGCCTTTTTATACTCAAAGACCAGGAGGAACAGGGTTAGGATTAGCGATCGCTAAAAAAATTATCCTCGACCATCGCGGCAGTCTTTGGGTTTTGGGTAGACAATCTCGCTGAAGGAGGCGCACAGTTCTCCTTAACATTACCTCGCTGATCAAAACTGGCAATTACAGAAATGAGGCCATTTATTGTGATAACTAAGTCACACCAATTTTAATAAATGATTGCGATACATGAGGTACAGAACCTTAACACAAAAAAAATAATAGATAACAGATGAGTAATTTTTTAGCTATTGCCACTGTAACAGCAGTGCTACAAAGAACCTTGCAGGCAAGCATTCAACTAGATGTAGATAACGCTAGGGTAACAACAGTTAAGCCTAGTAATTTGGGAAGTGGTACATCTGAAACAGGGGTTAATTTATTTCTTTACCATGTCACACCCAATCATATCTGGAGTAAAAGTTATGGACATGCTCATAGAGAACCTAATCGACAGCCTACCAAACGCAGTCAAAGAGGTTTAGACCTCTACTATTTGCTGAGTTTCTATGGCAATGAAGTCGAGTTGGAACCGCAACGTCTGCTGGGTAGTGTTGTGCGGACGCTGCAAGACTATCCAATAATTAATCAGCAGATAATTCAAGATGCGCTGGCTGACTCAAGCTTTAGCTTTTTAGATGATTCTGACCTCGCTAATCAAGTAGAATTAATCAAAATTGAGCCACTCGATTTGTCTTTAGAAGATTTATCCAAGGTGTGGTCTGTACTTTTCCAGACTCCCTATAATTTATCAGTTGCCTACCAAACCAGCGTTGTCTTAATTGATGGGGCGGAGTCGGCTCAAAAAGCTTTGCCTGTGGGGGAATACAAACCTTTACTTGTGCCTTTTATGGCTCAACCGATGGTAGAAAAGGTTGTGTCCCAAGCAGGTGTATATCAGCCAATTTTAGCAGACAGTTCTTTGATGATTCGAGGTCAGCGGTTAAAGGGCGATGTCACCCATGTGCGGATAGGTGATGTGGTGGTGACTCCAGAACAGGTAAGTGAAAAGCAGATAGTTTTGCCTCTGTCTTTGGTATCTGCTGATGAGTTGCGGGCTGGTGTGCAGAGGTTACAAGTAGTTCATCAAGTAATGACAGGGATACCGCCAGCGCCTAGAGGTAGAGTGGAGTCTAACGCAGTTGCGGTTGTAGTGCGCCCGACGATTATACAAGTTAAAGTATCTAAGATTCAAGGGAGTGGAGATGAACTGCGATCGCTTGAGGTAAGTATCAAGGTTAATCTCAAAATTGCCAAAGGGCAGCAGGTAGTTTTGTTGCTAAATGAGCGTTCGTCAAATGATCCTGTAGGTTATATGTTTGAAGCTTCTAAGCGTCGGCAGGAATATACTAATTTGATTAAATTTGTGATCTCTGGCGTTAAGGCTGGAGAATATTTAGCGCGTGTACAAGTGGACGGTGCGGAAAGTATTTTGAGCGTGGATACAAATCCAGATAGTCAAACTTTTAATCAGTATATTAGCCCCAAAATAGCGATTAGAAATAGGTAATGATGTTACTTGTAATTACCGAAACTTTATAACCATAGTAGGTTGGGTTGAGGCACGAAACCCAACATCTTCGGGCATTTGTTGGGTATCGCTATCGCTCAAACCAACCTACAAGATCAGGCGATCGCACTTATTTTAAGGGATAACCTCAAACGAAGAATTATTCCACAATCGATAAATGTAAAAATCACCATCAAGGGTGAAAATTTGTCTAGTATTCAGCATTTGTGCCGTTGCTACCAAAGAGGCATCTGCTAAGTCCATCGGAACATCTCTATATTGTTCCATTAAGTTTCTCATCCGAGTTAAATTATCTGAAGTTTGCTCAGATATTATCAATAGCTTATCAATAACATAACTCCATAATTCTTGTTGTGCTAACCAACCCCCGTATCTCCCCAATAAATACATCGCTTCGGTCAAAAACAAGTCGTGATTAGGGGGGCTGACAATGATGGTAGAATATCAACGCAGCGTTGATGATTGTCGTCACCTCGATTAATTAGAGCAATTAGAGGAGAAGCATCGCAAAGTGTCATGCCTTTTATGTTGATCAGTCTTTATTTTCTAAAAACTCTGTAAATGCTTCTTCGACTCGCCCTGATAAGTTCGATGGCTGAAAGTTAACTTGTCCAATCCTTCCTTTTAATGTTTGGTCTAGGGTTAGTTTTGGAGAGTCATTAGAAGATAGGCTGGGCAAAATGGTCAAGATGACTCGCTTACCTTCTAATTCAGCAGTATGCTGTAGAATTTCTTCCCAAGTTCCTTCTAGTCTTTGTTGTTCCATTCGTGGAATTTTTAACTGGTTTATTTTGAGTTTAGCAAATGGATGGTAGGTTACGTTTCATACTTTGCACCGTACAAGATTCAGAAGATTGCACCCACCACCACTAGCATAAATTAGAGTTCGCTTGATTTTTAAGCTCGTAGGGTGCGAATTCGACAGCGTAACGCACCGGAAATCAAGAGTTGGTGCGTTACATTTCATTCACGCACCCTACAAGATCGAGCGATCGCACTAGGGGATGAAGAGACGCGATCGCCTTTTTTGTCGGTTGAGAGCGATCGCCTTTAGTCATTTTGAAATATCTGCTGTAAATTGCAATAGCCACTGACAACCCGGAGAATTTCGATATCATCTTCAACTACTTGATAAAATACGATGTAACCCATCAGCAAAAGTCCTCGCAAACCTGGTCTGAGTTGAGCGTAGGATTTGCCCACATAAGGAAATTGTGCGAGGTGTTGGCACTTTTGGGTAAATGTTTGTACGAAGCGATCGCCAGCATCAACGCTACTTTGCAGAAAATACTCGGAAATTTCTTCTAAGTCTTGACAGGCGGGAGCAGTTATGCGTAAAGCCCTCATAGTCAGGTCGATCTGGCTGCTTCTACTTTACTCCGCAATCGAGCCAGCACTTCATCAACATCTAAGACATCCCCTCGCTCTGCTGCCTGTATGCCCTGTTCAATTTTTAGTCGCGTCTGTTCCACCCAAGCCAAGTATTCTGGGGTTTGGTCGGAGTTTTGCTGTACTATCTCATCGGCAAGGAGTACGAGAGCGGTATCAATTGCATCTTCAAGGGAAACGTACCCACCTTGCTGCGCGAGTGATTGAAGAATTTGGCTCTGCTGCGAACTGAGGGTGATTTGCATATTGGTTCGGTGCTGAACGATCACTTTGAGTTTAACAGTGAGAAACTTTATTTTAATGCGGTTGTGCGACTGCTGGCGATTGCGTTTCCTGTCGCCGCTGATGGGAGCATCAAATTAGAGACGATCAAGATTTTGTTAATCATGTGGAATATATTCATCATAATCAGGTGCATCACTGATTAGTTCTTGCGCCGAAAGATTGGCAATATTCGAGTTTTCACCGTTATGTGAAAGCGGGAGTTTATGATCTGATGTGCGGGGCTGAGGAGAGGTTGATATTTAATGGCAATATTGGCATGAAATAAAGGGTTTGCTGGGTAGAACGATAGTAAAAACCAACAATTCAACATATTTGATGGGATTATGTAATGTTGGGTTTCGTTCCTCAACCCAACCTACAAGATCCGCGCTCGCACTAAAATAATCCGCAACACTTACGCTTTAACGCTGGCTTTTTGATGGTGGGTAACACATATTTTACTATTCTCTCTATCCATGTATCCCTATAGTTGAAATAAGTTAGCATATCTCTTTTAAACTGCTCCTCGGCTTTTTCAAGCTTCCCTTCATCTAATACCAAGAACTCTTCTATTCCATCCACTTCCGCTACCTTCTCTGAAATTACTTCTTGCATCCCTTTGAGCACTGCCAATACTTCCTCTGCTTCTTGTTTTCTTTCCCCGAACACCCGCACCGCTTTCTTTTTTCTGTTTTCTGCGTCTACATTTATCCCATTTATCAGGTCATTATACTTGCTTAAGATCACGGTTTGACCTTGTAACATCCATTCGTCATAAAATAATACTATCTCTGCTGTTTTTATCTTCGGGTTCCACACTCTCTCCACTTCCAATATCTGTCCTCTCAATATCCTCTTCGTTATTTCTATCTCTTCTCCCTCCACGCTCTTCTCAAATAAATTATAGATGTTTTTCGTGATATTTTTTTCAAAGAACAAGTGGGGGTTGGCTATGACCTCTGTTATCTCCGCAGGCACTTCTTTCCCTACATCAAACTTTTTATCCCCAAGATCTATCGCAATTACGTCGTCAATTGTTGTACCATGCGTTTTGAGCAAGAGATTTTTTTTATTCTCTTCTGGGATGCCAACCCGTTTCCAATCATGTTTTTCTTCGTACATCCGATCATTAACACTTGTATAAAAATCGAACATAGCTATCTTCCCTATCTTTTCCCATACTTCTCTTTTCTTTATATTTTTTCCGGTTAAGATTTCTTGTCCATTGCTTCCTATCACTTTTTGGGTCTTGACATATTCTTGTACCTCTATCGCCTTGTTGTGACTAGCGTTCTGGGCAGTGGGGACGATATAACTCATTATGTACTTCACTATATCTGGGTCTTTAATTAGATAGATCTTTGGCGTGGTTATTCCTAGTTTTTCCGCTCGTTTGGCATTATCAACTACATTTGTACTATCCTCCGCAACTTTGAGCACATACTGTGTTGAGCTGCCTTTTCGAGAATATAAATACGCTCCTTGCGTTGTTCCCTCTGCAAATCGCTCGAATTTCATATCACCTGTGTCGATCCTTTGCAACATCTGTTTATTGAACTCTTGTTCTACTTCTTCTTGAAAGTTTGTTCTTTGGATGATGCTCGATTTGGTGGGTTTTTGCTGTATAACATGGGTCAACTCATGCGCTATCAACTCCTGCCCCCCACGACTCAACGGCTCATACGCCCCCCGCCGAAAGAACACATCCTGCCCTGTGGTAAACGCCTTCGCCTGTATCGTCCTTGCCAAGCTATCCGCCTGCGCCCCCGTATGCACGCGCACACCGCCAAAATCAGCCCCAAACGCCCGCTCCATCGGCTCTCTCACCGTCGGCGACATGGGCTGTCCCCCGCCTTTGGCACGTACTAACTCCCCTTCCCACTCGCTAGAAATTTCTCCCCCTGCATCACCCGCCGCCCGCACAGTTATCTGCCGTTGCACCCGTCCCGCTTCCCCGCCGTTGGCTATACTCTCCTCCTCCGACGTTGTATTACTGGCTCGGAATGCAGAACTGTGAATTTCATCTACCACTTGCCGTGCCACCCGGTCAGCCTCTTGCTCGTACACATCGCCCACTGTGCCGAGGGTCAGCTTTGCTTGCACTCCTCCCAGTCCCAATATCGGTAAAGGTGCGGGTGGGCTGGCTGATGCGAGTGAGCGGTTGATATTATCAATCATCCCTCCCGGCTGATTTTCTTTCTTCTGTAAGAGGTCAAGGCTGGCTTGCTTCCCCTCTTCCTTTCTCGCAATCTCTGGAAATGGTCTGGCGGAGAATCCAAAACTTGCTGTTTGCACTGCGGGGGGTTGCCACGATTTCGCCTGTACCTCGCTGCTCTGTTTGGACATAATTTTTCCTCGCTACCCTCTATTTACTGTCTGATATTTTCGGAGAATTCTTGGATTTCTACTATAGCTGAAAGTATAAAATTGCACTCTTATATCAGAATTAATTTGTGTAACGGCAAATTTTCGGGATACACGCCTCTTTGTTGTGTTACAAAGGTTATTGCCTAATAGTTCGGTGAATGTTTTCATCTTTTTAGATTCCCCTAGCCCTCCTGAAAAGGACTACACTGTACACACAAGTTGGATTACCCCCCTTAATCCCCCCTTGTAAAGGGGGGAAACTGGAAAATTTTGTTCCCTCCCCTTTATAAGGCTTGGTGTACACACAAGTCGAATTACCCCCCTTAATCCCCCCTTGTAAAGGGGGAAACTGGAAAATCTTGTTCCCTCCCCTTTATAAGGCTCGGTGTACACACAAGTCGAATTACCCCCCTTAATCCCCCCTTGTAAAAGGGGGAAACTAGAAAATCTTGTTCCCTCCCCTTTACAAGGGGAGGGTTAGGGTGGGGTAAGAGAAGTCGGGGAAGCCTTACGATTTTCCGGATTGCTATATCGTGCGTTATGGACACGCCAAATCAACAAATGCGTACGCCAAATCAACAAATGGGTTCGCCAAATCAACAAATGGGTTCGCCAAATCAACAAATGCGTACGCCAAATCAACAAATG
>NZ_JABXKF010000078.1:32101-90932 GCF_017115165.1 Nostoc sp. LPT
AAATCAACAAATGGGTTCGCCAAATCAACAAATGCGTACGCCAAATCAACAAATGGGTTCGCCAAATCAACAAATGGGTTCGCCAAATCAACAAATGCGTACGCCAAATCAACAAATGCGAACGCCATATCAACAAATGCGATCGCTCAAATAACAATCCTATATATCCAAGCAATGACAAATACGGGACTACCAAACTGGTATCAAACCAACTGGCAAATCATTCAGCAAGAAATCTTTCGCATTCGTCAGTCGTTGGAAACATATATAGAAGACAAACCCCAGGAAGTAATTGACGATGCTATCTCCCCAACCAGTGCCTTAGCTCAAATCTGCTCAAAATTTCATTTATCTGCCTTTGCACGGGATATTCTCTTGCTGTGCGTGGGTATGGAAATCGACCCCACATTTGCCACCCTTTGCGCCAAAGCCAATGGCAACAGCGATCGCAATTTTCCCACCCTCAGTTTAGCCCTTGCCATTTTTCCCCAAGCCAGTTTCTCTGTCCTCTCTCCCCAAAATCCCTTGCAACGATGGCAATTAATTGAATTTGCCCCTGGCTTTTCCCTCACCCAAACGGCGATTAGAATCGACAAACGCATTCTCTGTTATCTGTTAGGGGAAGCCGCCGTTGACGAACAACTCTTAGGAATTGTCACTTTCCCCGAACCTGAACCCCAAACCCTACCTTTGCCTCCTTCCCACGCCGGAATTTGCGATCGCATAATTGCCACTTGGTCGCAAGCCTCACGCAAATTACCCCTGTTGCAATTATGCGGTTCCGAATCTACCACCAAATATCAAATAGTCAGCAATATTTGCGACACTCTCGGCTTTAACCTCGGCATAATTTCCGCCGCCGTCCTTCCTAGTCTTCCCCACGAACTGCATCAACTCAAGCGCTTATGGGAAAGAGAAGCGATATTAGGAAATCGGCTATTATTACTCGACTGTGACTCCATCTCCACCGCCGATCCTGTTAAAACAACAGCGATTTCTCTATTGATTGAAAATCTCCAGACCCCGGCAATTATTAGCAGCCTAGAACGTCTCCCGACTCGACAACAAACTTTCGTCAGCTTTGATGTTCCCCCCCTCAGCTTCCACGAACAAAAAACCCTCTGGGAAATTCATCTTGGTACAGCAGCAAACCAACTCAACGGACAACTGAATAAGCTAGTATCCCAATTTAACCTCACTCCAGCCACCATTAAAGCCGCCTGCCTTCAAGTCACCAGTTCTTCAGATATTTCTCTCCCTTTTCAACCAGGGCTTGGGGGGATCTCCTGCCAACTTTGGAATTTTTGCCGCACTCAAGCCCGCCCCCGCCTCGATGACTTAGCCCAACGCATCAACGCCACATCTGCTTGGGATGATTTAGTGCTACCAGAAGCCCAACGTCAGGTACTTTCCGATATCGCCACTCATCTGCAACAACGGTCTAAAGTTTACCAAGACTGGGGCTTTGCTGGCAAAAGCAGTCGCGGTTTTGGGATTACCTCCTTGTTTCACGGCGAAAGCGGTACGGGTAAAACAATGGCAGCCGATGTATTAGCACAGCAATTTTGCCTCGATCTCTACCGCATCGACCTCAGCGCCGTTGTCAGCAAATATATAGGCGAAACCGAAAAGAATTTAGCGCGGATTTTCGATGCCGCAGAAGCCGGAGGAGTTATCTTACTGTTCGATGAAGCCGATGCTTTGTTTGGCAAGCGTTCTGAAGTTAAAGATAGCCGCGATCGGCACGCTAATGTAGAAGTAAGTTACTTGCTTCAGCGCATGGAAGCCTACGGCGGTTTAGCAATCTTGACAACTAACTTAAAAAATGCTTTAGATACCGCCTTTTTGCGCCGCATCCGCTTTATGGTAGATTTCCCCTTCCCAGCCGCACAATATCGATCGCAAATTTGGCAGCGCATTTTCCCACCGCAGACACCAATCAAAGGGCTAGACTATCAGAAACTCGGACAGTTACAAGTCGCTGGAGGCAACATCCGCAACATTGCCATGAATGCCGCTTTTATCGCCGCTGATGCCGATGAACCAGTAATGATGAAACATATTCTCCTTGCAACGCAACGAGATTATCTGAAATTGCAAAGACTTCTGACAAAAGAAGAAGTCAAAGGCTGGGTATAAGTTTCACGGTATCGGCTCAATAAGTAGGGGTAGCAGAAGAAAATAAATGAAACGAGGTACACACAGTACCATCCAGAAGTGTTAAATGGCGTAATCAAAACTCTTCATACTAAGATAAACTTAGCCGATAAGTGCTATTTTTCATCTGAGCCAAATAAGTTTTCTAAACCAATAAACATAACTTATTTTCTGACACATATATGACTGTAGATAGCGAATGATAAATTTTTGTTTATATTTTTTTAGATTCTATCAGATCATGGCACTTTTCTTTAATCTCTTCCTAACATTCAACACTTCTGGATATTAGCTATTAGCATCCATTTTATGTAATATTCACCTTCATTTGTCCTGCATAGTTAATCTTAACTACACCACCCCACGCACAGTTACATATTGCAGTGTTGGGCAATGCTGGAAAATTGTTAATTTTAACTTTTATTGCTCCTGCTTTCCAAGGGCCGAGAATCATCGGAATGCAAGGCATAGGTGTTAAAACACCCAACGCTGCGGTAGTTGCCGCAGCGACCACTGGGTTGGTCAGTGAGGTACACATTCCAAAAGGCGGGATATTTGCGACAGGTGCAAAGTCCATAATTGTTGCTGCTAGCATCCCATTTACCATTACCGGTGTACCTTTGGGAATAACTAATAGCGAACTAGGTGTAGTACCAAAGGGTACACACTGTAGAGAAGCACCCATTACAACTTGTTGTGGCATATTTTTACTTTATTAATTGTTAATTGCTAATTGCTAATTGTTAATTGTTAATTGTTAATTGTTAATTGCTAATTGTTAATTGTTAATTGCTAATTGTTAATTGCTAATTGCTGATTGCTATTTTTTCTTTTAGCCATGAGCCATTAGCCATTAGCTATTAGCCATTAGCCATGAGCCATTAGCCATTAGCCATGAGCCATTAGCCATGAGCCATTAGCTATTAGCCATTAGCCATTAGCTATTAGCCTATATTTACGATTGGAGCATTTACGGCGACTGTTGTATCACCTTTTATGGTAGTTGTTAATCCTTTTACAGTAGTTGTCATGGCGGATTCAATGTTAATCCCTGCGGCTCCTAGTTCGATGGTGTTGCCGCCCATTTTTAACTTTATGTTAGACATAGAAACTTCTATACTGCTACCTCCAACTTTAAGGGTAATTTTTTGAGGTGCTGTCAATTCAATTTCGCCAGTTGCATCAATGGTAATTTTCCGTCCTTGGTCATCAAGTTTACAGGTATTTCCACCACTGCTTTTGATTTCAATTTTTTTATTTTGGTCGTCTAACAGCACTTGATGACCATCTTTAGTTTTGATTTCAATCTTTTTCTCTGTATCGTTTATATTCAATTTGTGACCATCCACCGTATTTACATACACGCCCTTTTTACTGCTGCCTTTGTCTTCTTCAACAAACTGAAGGGTGTGACCTAAGCGAGTTTTGAATGTCCGCAGTCGCACTTTACCATCTGCAACTGATTCCTGCACGCTAGTGGGCGGTGCGTCTTTGCCGTTCCAAACGCCACCAATGACAAAGGGGCGGTGGATATCGCCATGCTCAAACCCAACTAGCACTTCGTCGTTAACTTCTGGTAAACAGTCAAACCCACGACTACTTCCTGCACCAATTGACACTACTCTTGCCCAGTCGCTTTCATGTTCTTCTGTCAAAGTGGGAAACTTAACTCTCACCCTACTCCATTTTTTCGGATCGTTGTTGTTGGTGACAATTCCTACTATTAGGGTTTGTCCTGGTTGCAAACGGGTTTGGGGAGTCATGGCGGTAAATAAATCATCACCTCGCAAGCCGCGAATGTTGAAGTCTGTAGTGTAAACTCTGCCTTGGAAAATATGGCGGGTTTCGGTGACGTAATAGCTACCGCTATATTTGCCCATATCTTTTAGAGATATTACTTTTCCTGGTCGAATATCCGGGTTTCCCACAGCTTTGGCATCTGCTTGGACAAACTCACCGGAAAGTTCGTTGAAAAGTGCTTGGGCGATCGCGTCTGACTCTTTGCTAGAAAAAACCGGTTTATCGACTACAATCATTTTCGGACTACCGTTAAAGGCGGTGCTAGTCTTATTGCCTTTTCCCTGGTCAATTGAAGTCACAACCTGAGCAGTTTGAGCGCTTTTCGTAGAGACAATTGCTTGCTTATTTTTATAGTCCCACCCTCTGACTTCAACGGAGCTAACTTGTTCGGCACTATTAACACGCACATGAAAGTTGGTAATATCTTTTAACCACTTTAGGTTCAAGGAATTACCTTCTGAAGGCTTACGAAAATTCAGCTTGCCATCTTGTACAAATAGCTCAAAACCGTTACGTGCCGCCCGTTCCCTCAGAAATTCCATATTAGTCTGATTTTCTTGAAAGATGTAGCCTACCGGATCGCCAAATCCATAGGGGCCACCAGTTTCATCAATTGTGCCTCCGGCAATGCCAGCTTCACCAATGATTTGACTTACAATGTCCGAATCTTTCTTATTTTGAAATGATCGATTGTAGCGTCCTCGGTGCAAACGGTGACTGATATCGTAACCTTGGATAATAATCGGAGCCTGAGATTCCGCGTTAAACTGCGCCTCTATAGCAGTAATTTCACCCTTAAGCAAGGTACTCTGATTAGCAGTGCTAAAGTCAGTATCTTCTGTGTTGCTGGAAGTAAAACCAATTTCAATAGATTTACCAATGGTAAAAGTATTATCGTACAGCCACGGGTTTTCCCCTTCTCGAGCTGAATAATAATCATTACGAATTACTAAGGTGAACATCCCCGGTAGATGCAAGCTTTCTTCTACACTGATTTGCAGAATATCTTCTAACAAACTATCAGATGCGGGTTGTCCGTCAATTTTTAAGGTTGGGATTGCAGTATAACTAGCAGGCATAAGTTAATTGCTAATGGTTAATGGCTAATGGCTAATGGTTAATGGCTAATGGTTAATGGCTAATGGCAATCAGCAATCAGCAATTAGCAATCAGCAATTAGCAATTAACTCATACGCTTGTTACGAGTATCTCCTGTGCGATCAACTTGGTTAGGTGTACCCAGACCTGGTTGGGAGGTTGATTCGTCAATTTCTTCTAAACTTAGATCTAATTTTGCCCGTACTGGAGTACCATTTGGCAAAAACATAATTAGTTTGTAGGTCAGGTTGGTGATAAAACAGCGAATATATTGATTACTACCCCAAGCAAATACGTAAGTTGGTGGGCGCTTTTTTTGATTTTTGCCACTCTCTAGAAAGTTCACTGCTTTTTCAAACTTTTGGATATAGACAATGACGCTTTTACCACCGCCTTCTTCATAAGTATCTAGTAAAATATCATTGATGGTAAGCGTGCAAGGTTCTGGATAAGCGAAGTTGACTTTAGGTAATCCTCTACCAGTACGCGCACCGCTATTTTTAGTAAGGTTAATCTGCTGTTGAAAAACTAATTGATTGGGGTTAAACATGAATTCAATCGTTTCACCCCCATCTGAGGAAACCAGTTTAGCTTTGACTAGTGACATAACTTTTTCCTCTCAACGTAAATAACATTACCAAGATGAGCGTCCAGTATAACCGCGTCCGTGACGCTCTTGCTGAATACGCAAGCGACACCTTACTTTCTCATAGATTGCTTGCGCCAATGTTTCTATGCTTTTCGATACTTCTGAGCTAGACTCTTCTGTTGTATCGCCAAAGGTTTGCTGGCTTGATAGTCGAATTGTTTCTGGTTCGTTGGCTTCTTTGGCTTGAATTAGAGTATTGACAGATGAACTATTTTGTTTGCTCATTTTTCGCTGTACCGAAGTTGTCTGACTCTTTACAGGATTGCTAATATCTGACCAAGAGGATACATTGCTACCTGACACAGTTGTACGGTCTGATTTAGGGGAGTTAGTAGAACTTTGGGTAACTATATTACTAGCAGCATACTGACTCAGCGATGGTTTGGAAGCGAGTGAATCCAAAACCATAATATTTTGTAGAACCTGTGGCAGTTGTAGCAACGTTCCTGACTTTGTTTCTGTATGCGGCTGTAATGTAGGAAATGAATCAAAATCTGTTTTTGGCTGAACCTTTGGTATTAAACTAGTTACTGGTGCGATCGCCTGCATCGGGGAAAGCGCGAGAGAATCAACTATAACCGACTCTGCTTGATCCTCAACATCAGCATCTTTATGCTGGGTATTATCTGACTCAAAGTTAACTGCAAAATCAGCTTGTGTATCGGGAAGTTCTGATGCCTGTAATTTTCTTGTCAGGTTGGAAGATTGCAGGGGTGCAATTGTTGACTCTACTTTTTGTTGTAAAATTTGCTCCGTCGATGATGAAGTGACTAAATCACGAGAAACTTGTTTAGTTGCGTGATGTTTTGGAGTCGCAGCTCGGTATTCTGAAAAAAATGGTGAATCTTCAAACAGGTTATTAGAAAAATCTAATTCAGAATTTTTAGAAGAAAAAATTGTCGGGTCTAGTATAGAAAGAGATTGCACTCCTAATGGTACGAGAAATTGCGGGGTAAGTTCCTCATCTCCTCCCAAGGGTTTAGGTGACAGCAATGGGTCTTTTTTATTTAGAGTTTCTGTTGATTTTCTTAACTTTGGTTGAGAAGTTTCACTTATTAGCGCATTATTTGATTCAGTCATTGCTTAGTTACTACCAAAATAGCCATTATTACGTCCCTTAAGGGAAGTTGCAGAAGCTGTACCCGATTTAGCGACTTTAATGCCTTCATAAACCAAAGTCAATTCTTCAATCGCCACTGTAGAGGAATCTGCTGCTAATTGAGGAGCTTTCCAACCAACAGGTACAGCTCCAATCAGCGTCCAACACTGCATGGTTTCACCCGCTTGGTTGAATACTAAAATGTTAACGTTGCGACGTTCGATCGCCTTTTGGGAATTAGTTTTCATGACTTGACTTGCCCATTGCCAAAAGACCATATCATCACTAAGACCACGCTTTAAAGTCACTTCTGAAAATTCCGGCTGTCCTAGCAAGATACGTTGCTGGTCATTCACACCTCCTTCGTAATAAGTTTCGTATTTGACTCGAACTTCCAAACCCTGACACTCGGTAAACGAGGCAGAGATAGTACTTTCCAACCCCACATAGAAACGATTAGCTGTGACGTAGTTGAGTCCAAAAGTTTGTGTTCCATTTGTTGTTACCATTAGATTCGACTCCCATATCCTTGACTACGTTCTTGATGCTTGCGGAGGTCTTCACGCAAAAGTTTGTAAACGCGATCGCTCAACTGTTCTATCAAGAACGAATCATGTAAAATTTGTTCTAATAATTTGCTATTTATTTGTGATTTAGTCATATTTACTAATTGCTAGTTGCTAGTTGCTATTTGCTAATTGCTAGTTGCTAATTGTTTTTCCTATTAACCATTAGCCATGAGCTATTATCGATTACTCTCTAAGTTTGCCAACTTCCATAACCCAGCGACGGCGATCGCTGTGTTCCAAATTGAGAATTTCTTCTAATGACCAATGGAACTCAGAAGCAATACAGGCTACCTCTTCATAAAGTTGGTTTGAGGGGTAGCCTAAAATTCCCCCGATAGCGCCAACTCCGTAGAAAACTTGTTATTACAGCTAGGACAACACACAGCAATTTCTGAATTGCCTTGTTGGTTGATGCGGTTGTAAAACTCGCGCAGATAGCTTAGGTCACGGGTAAATAGATTTTCTAGTATTTCGGGAGTAATTTTTGACAGTGTACCCACACGAACAATCACCCGCGAAAACATCACTAAAGTGCTATAGGCTTCACCTTCTTTGGCGCGCTGATCTTTTTGCACAGCAATTTCATCTTTCGCCGTAGCCAGTCGCATTACCCCATCACGGTGAACTACACCTTCTGTATCCATCAATCCACGAGGAAGTGTAAAGTCAAACTCTGTAGTCAACATCAAGTTTTTATCTAGCAATCTTCAATAGATTTTGAACTTTTTTTTGTTAATAGCTAATCGCTAATTGCTAATTGCTAATTGCTATTGTTCTCTTACTATTAACCATTTGCTATTAGCTATTAGCAGCCTTACCGAGTGTTTAACAACTCATATAGTTCGGCTATATATTCAACTAATATTTTAGCGTTGTTTCTGGCTCCGTAGCCTCCGGTTCTAGTTCATTTATATGCCGATAGAACTTTTGTAGATAGTTAAGGTCACAGGTAAATAGCTCTTCAATCACGATAGGCGTGACTTCTTCCAATGCACCTAAGCGGCTAATTACTCGTGACAGAATAATGATCGTTGCATAAGCCGGATTCGACTTAACTCGTGGATCTCGCAATGGCACAATTTCATCAATTGCCCGTGACAGCTGCATTACCCCTTTGCGATGAACATTGCCATCAACATCAAGATAGCCTTTTGGTAAAGTAAATTCAAACTCTGTTTGCATTGCCTAACTGCTCAACCAGGAGTAAAGAGTGTTGTTAACAGCTAATTGCTAATTGTTAATTGCTAATTGCTATTAACCATTAGCCATTAGCCATTAGCCATTAGCTTCTTAGAGACACGATTACTCGTGTTTATACTCATTTAATCCGACTAAATTCATCAATTACCAACTCCATTTCTTCGATTTCAAACTCACTATTACTTGCACTGACATCAGAAATTTTGTATTTTATGGGCCATGCTCCCAAAAATCTAAATCTTGCCTGTTCAATAGCATTTTGGTTGTAGAGAGTTAAATCACCATTGCGGCGTTGCTTTGCCCAGTTGCCTTGTTCAACGGCACTGAACCAATCCCACACTGCCATTGAAACAGTCATCCCGCGACGCAAAATTAAATTGCCACTGTGAGAATTTCCTGGTATTTTTGTGCGTGCTACTCGACCAACGCTATTGCCATCTTTGCCCCATTTCTGGGGAGTCACCTGACAAAACTCGATGGCCTCCTGAGTGCGCTCAAATCCTTGACATTCCATAAAGTAGCCGTCAATGCGATCGTCACTGCCATCTACCCGAATTTCTAAGTAATAACGAGAAGAAGTTAAAAGTTCGTACTGCTTATCTGTCACAGAACTATTTTAGATTGCTAATTGCTGATTGTTGATTGCTAATTGCTAATTGCTAATTGCTAATTGCTAATTTTTTTCCCATTAGCCATTAGCCAATCTCAAATTACTTAATACGTCGGATGGAGTGGAAAGCTAATTCGACTGTTTCCGTAGCTAGTTCCGTCGTGCCTGCCTCCAGTTGGCTTGATTTATAAGTTTTGGGCATAACACCTGTCAAATTCCAGCGTGCTGCTTCTTCGCCACCCTGATTATACAGAATGATAGAGGCAGTTTTAAGCACTCCTTTATTTGTAGTTCCTCCGCCTGTAGTGGGTTGGGAGTGGGAGTCAGTGTACCATTTTATTAATCTGTCATCCTGAACTGTAGACACATATTCAACCGTGACCGTTCCATTACTGACTCCGGTAACTGTCGCCTGAATTGCAGATTTTCCTCCCTTTGTAACACCAAAAGGATTCTGGTCTCCAGCAGTTTGCAACTCTATAGAGATGCCACTGACTTTTTTGACGATTAAGTCTGACAGTCCGTCAATCTCTACATAAAACTTAGAGCAAGCAAGCACTTCACCTTTTGCCATAGTTAACTCCTGTACAAGTATTAGATTTTGTTAATTGCTAATTGCTAATTGCTAATTGTTACTATTAACCATTAACCATTAGCCATTAGCCATTAGCTATTAACCATTAACCAATGTTTTATTTTGTGCGGTCTATTTGTTCGCAGACAATCTCAAACGTTTCTACAGCCAATTCATTGCTTTCGGCGGAAAACTCCGAGACTTTGTAAGATTTAATCCAAGCCTTAGTTATCTTCCAGCGCATAACTTCTGTATCACTACTATCGTAGGCAACTATAGCGCCACCCTTTCTGTTCTCAGCCCACTTACCGTCTCCTCCTTCGCTTTTTGGCATCGTAGCCTTCATCCAGTTGTAAAAATCCATGTCACCTTCAGCTAAGTAAACATTGATAGTGAAGTTAGGATTTTGTTTGAAACCGCCTGAAGTTGTTTGCCAAAGCGTTTTACCATCTTTAGTGGAGGCAAGTGGCTTTTCGTGTCCTGTAGTTTGACCTGTAAAGTTCATCTCAGCGACATTCTTGAGCAGTTTCTCGGCAACACCATCAAATTCTACATAAAACCTACTACTAGGTATTGGTTTTAAATCAGCCATATTTCAACTCCTTATCTAAATGCGGAGAATGTGGAAGTAGGGACAGGGGAAGAATTCTCTCTCCTGTCTCCTAATTTTTATTACTTACTGTCCTGGTGCCCACTGGCTCAGGCGGAAGATGACAAATTCTGCTGGCCGTACTGGGCAAACGCCAACCTCTACATAGAGACGACCTTTCATCATTGTTTCGTGGGTGTTCATTTCACCATCGCATTTCACATAAAATGATTCGGCAGCAGAACCGCCAAACAGCGCTCCTTCCCGCCAGAGTTGCTCAAGGAAGTTGCTGACAGTGCGCTTCACACGCTCCCACAAATCCATATCGTTCGGCTCGAATACTACCCATTGAGTACCCATCTCAATGGATTTCTCGATATAGCTAATGAGACGGCGGACACTGATATAACGCCATTGGATATTATCTGGTTCTACTAAGGTACGAGCGCCCCAGATTTTGAACCCTCGGTTGTAACTGGCAAAGTTACGAATACAGTTGATACCTACAGGGTTTAGTAGTTCTTGTTCTCGCATATTGGTTTCATACGCCAAACCAAGAACCCCACGTGGAGTATCATTTGCTGGTGCTTTGAAAATACCTCGTGACTGGTCGGTACGGCACCAAACACCCATCATATGACCGCAAGGGGGAACCAGAATTGGTTTACCACCGTTGCGGGGATTGGCTACTTTTATCCAAGGATAGTAAAGCGCCCCAAACATTGAGCGACGGTTAAATTCCCGCAGCCAATTAAACACATCTTGCGGTTTTTGCTGGTCTGGAGGTACGGCACGGTTCTCGTTTTTACCTGGCTTCACAGGCGGCGGATCTATCACCACCATCCGGTAAGCTGGCCCTGGGAAAGAGTTTTCGCACATACTCAGCATCATTTCTATGACACCGTGTACCTGATCCAAGTCTATCAGTCCGTTTTGGTATGCCCGCATAACATCAGGACAGGCAACCATCGCTACTTCGTCTACTTCAAAAATGCCTTGTAAACCTGTTTTGTCGGTGCGTACACCAGTGACATCTCGTGTCATGTGTTCGGCACGAGCAATGTATGGTGGCGGAGCAATTTCGTAGGAACCATTGGCTGGGCGACGAGAGAGAGCTTGACCAGTTTGGGAAATATTAGCAATTTGCACAAACTCAGAACTTTCCAGCGCAGTTACTACATAATCAGCCACCGCAGTGTCAACCTGCTGGTTCAAGGTTAGATGGTCATACCGCTCAAGGATTTGGTCGCCACTACGGACAATAACTGAGAAGTATTCACCTGTATTAATTGGGGTATCTGTACCCTCTGGTGCATCATCTGGTAAAGGCTTCGGCTCACTTTCGAGAATCGAAACTATGAACCGTCCGCCGCTCGGTGCTAAGGCAGGTACGTTGCCTTCTGCTTCTGGCAGCTTGAGGTTAAACATCAAAGATGGCTTACCACCAGGGGTAAGCAGCCTGGTGCCAGTTTCTTCGGCAGTCGGAGCATTGGCACCAGGTAGTTTGGTGCCAATGCTCACTACCCAACAACGTCCCCCACCGTTATCAAACCAGCCCTTCACTGCAAAGGGTAGGTAGGCATCAAAGTCTGTAAACCCATCTGAGCCACCTTTGCCAAAGTACTCTAAATACTGGCTCCAGTTTGTAACCATCATCGGTTTGAATAAATCTGCGTCACCACGGACATCTTCAGTGAAGCCTACGAAGCCCGCTACGCTCATACTGACACCCTCAATTGGACGGCTGCCACGGTCTACCTCTTCAACGTAGACACCAGGAGCAAAATAATCTAATGCCATTTGTAACAATCCTCCATTGGTTTAGGGGTAGATAACGCACAAAGAGTTGCAGTGTATTGCTTTTGTCGTCGAGAGTAACTCGACCTACTCTTATGTGAGCAATATGGTCTTATTTACGGGTGTTTAAAATCTGAATTCATTGACGTTACCATATCGCCATCAACTACAAACTTGAATCACAACCGCGACTACTACAGTTATTTCAGATACATTCATCACGCCCTCTAGCACTTTGTTTGCATCGTGTTAGACTAACGGGGCTGAAATCTGGGTAACTGGCATCTGGTTCGCAAGTAGAGAAACCCCTGCCAACGATGATTTTAAGTAATTACTTGGAGATTTTAACGCCTTGTCTTTGAATTAATAGTGTAACTATTATCACATTGCTTTTAGAAGTCGCTTACCCGTAGTGCCCAGTATCTTTACATTACTCATATAAGTTGGCACACGTTACTCTTGTTTTACAAGGGCTTAACAAGCTTATTTTAATAAAATTTTCCTAGCTATTACTTTATTTAAATCAGTTTAACTTATATATAAAGTAAAATATTCTTAGTTAGATATAACTAAATTGTGCATAAGTAGAATAAAAATGGCTTTTCTTGCCTTCCAAATGGCAAGATGAATGGACAATCACCTAAGACTTGGGTAAAGTAGAAAAACTAAATTTCCCGAACTTTACTCAGTAATATTACGCAAAAAAAAGAATCATTTTTTCATTAACATAATTGTACGTGAGTAATTATCAGGCTGTTGCAACTGTGACAGCAATTTTCCAAAACATTTTACAATCTGCCGTACAGGTAGATATAGATGGTGCGAGAGTCACAACGGTGCAGCCTAGAAATATCGGCAATGGAACACCAGAAATCGGTATTAATCTTTTTCTGTATCATGTTAGTCGCAATCCCGCTCTTAATAATGCGGACGCTATGCCACGCTCAAAGGGAGCTACAATCAGGCGTCAGGCGGCACTTGACCTTTATTACGCAATTAGCTTTTATGGTAATGATACAGAGTTAGAAGCACAGCGATTATTAGGTAGTGTGGTTCGCACGCTCAACGATCGCTCAACAATTTCAGGCGATACCATTCAGGAAGCGATAAGAGTGGCAAATTATAGATTTCTGGCTGGTTCTAACCTCGGAGATCAGATTCAGCAATTACTCATCGTTCCGATGGATCTCAGCCTGGATGACCTATCTAAGGTTTGGACAGTGTTCTTCCAAGCTCCCTATATACTTTCGCTGATTTACAAAGTAACTGTAGTGATGATTGAGGGCGAAGAGTCTTTGAAGCGGTCATTACCTGTAGGCGATCGCAACTTAGGTGGCGTGGTTCCTTTTCCCAACCGTCCCGTAGTCGAACAAGTGGTGTCTGCGGCAGGTAGACTAGAGCCAATAATGGCCAACAGCACTTTGCACATATACGGTAGGCATCTGGCAAGTAACATTACAAGAGTGCGAATTAACGGCATTGATGTTTCGCCATCTGAGGTAAGCGAAACCCAAATTATTCTACCTCTTTCAGACTTGTCCATTGATTGCCTACGGGCAGGTGTGACTTCCTTGCAAGTCATTCACAGCATCCCAACTGGTACTCCAACTGTGAACAATGGACATCGTAACGTTGAGTCAAATGTCGCGCCGTTTGTACTTCGTCCGACCATCAAGGTTTTTAGCCTCTCCAAGTCCCAAGGACGTTTTGAGGAACTGCGATCGGCAATTCTTAACATACAGCTAGATGTCATGGTAGGCAAGAAACAGCGAGTTGTTCTCGTGATGAATGAATGGTCAATTGACAATCCTCTAAGTTACCAATTTGAAGCCAAATCCCGCAATGCTAATACCGATACCCTTGCTTTTAACCTTTTAAGTGTAAAAGTGGGCGAGTATTTGCTGCGCGTACAAATCGATGGCGCAGAAAGTTTGCTAAGTATCGATAAGGATGAAACTAGTCCTACCTTTAAATGGTATAACGCGCCTAAATTCACAATAAGCATTGGTTAATGGCTAATGGCTGATGGCTAATGGCTGATGGCTAATGGAAGATTGGCATTTATAACAATTAACAATTAGCAATTAGCAATTAGCAATTAGCAATTACCAATTACCAAACACTACTATGGATACTAAACAAATGTTGACAGAGCAGTTAGAACAAGAATATGAATTTGCCAGTACAAATATGTTAAATGAGATGGGAAACAAAGCCATAAAAATGGGATTGATTGCTGGGCACGGATACCACAGAGGAAAGTACGAAATTTTACAGCAGGGCAAAGCCATCTTACTCCCGCCCAAAGAGGCGTTTGACTACTTGCAGAACTTAATTGCTGAGTTGGAAAAGTGATTTTTCACAGATGATTTTTTACAGAAATGCTGACTGGCGTAGAGAAAACCAACGCTACTTAATGCAGGAACTTGCCCGTGTGCGACAGGCTTTGATGCAGGCGGAGGAAGCAGGAGAAAACACCACGTCCCCACCTCTGCCACTGTTTGCGTCATCTCCCCCATCAGCGTTGGAACAACTTTGTCAAACCTTCAAGTTGTCAGCGTTTGAACGGGATGTATTGCTTTTGTGTGCGGGGGTGGAGTTAGATGCTAGTTTTGCTCCGCTTTGCGCGGCCTCTCTTGGAGATGCACAGAAGAACTATCCTACTTTCAGTCTGGCTTTGGCGGTGCTGGAAGATGCTTACTGGGAAGCGCTGGCTCCCACTGCCTCATTGCGGCGATCGCGGCTGATTGAAATTGGCGCTGGTAATACTCTCACCACCAGTCCTTTGCGAATTGACGAGCAAATTTTGCACTATCTCACGGGTACATATCATCTGAATGAACGGCTTGTAGCAATGGGCGCAGCTGTAGCCAAGAGCGAAGAACTAGTTCCTTCCCACTGGCAATTAGTAGAAAAGATGGTAAGTATTTGGTATCTAACGCCATCAGAACCGCTACTGCCACTGTTGCAATTATGCGGCAACGATGCGGCTTCGCTTTTAGCGATCGCCTCCACTGCTTGTGACAAACTTAACTTTATACCTTACACTCTTCCTGTGGAATTACTGCCCACAGATATTGGCATCCTTAACTTGGTCAAATGCCTGTGGGAGCGGGAATTTAGTTTAAATAATCTGGCATTGTTGCTAGAGTGCGATCGCCTAGAAATGCTGGATGGGAAGGAAGAAAAAGCGATTTCTCAATTCCTAGAAAGCATCCAAGCCCCGGTAATTCTATTGAGTAGCGATCGCCGTCGCCAGAAGCACCGCCCATTAATCACCTTCGACGTTACCAGCCCCACTTCTGAAGAACAGCGTCTATTATGGCAGAAAGCTTTGAGCGACTTCGCCCCCAACCTCAACGGACACGTTGACACCCTAGTTTCTCACTTTAACCTTAGCGATCGTGGCATTCGTGCCGCTTGCTTGAAAGCCAGGAGTCAGGAGTCAGGAGACGTTAATTCCCCTCCTCTCCTTCTTTGGGACATCTGCCGTATTCAAGCGCGTCCACGTTTGGATGAACTAGCACAACGTATGGAAACTTCTGCGGGATGGGATGACTTAGTGTTACCGGAACGCGAAAAGCAAGTACTGCGAGATGCAGCAAAACACATTCACCAACGCACCAAAGTTTACGAACACTGGGGTTTTGGTGGCAAAAGTAAGCGAGGACTAGGAATCAGTGCTTTATTTGCTGGAGCAAGTGGCACGGGTAAAACGATGGCGGCGGAGGTGCTAGCACAAGAACTCAGGTTAGATTTATACCGGATTGACTTGAGTGCGGTGGTGAGTAAATATATTGGCGAAACAGAGAAGAACTTGGGGCGGGTGTTTGATGCTGCGGAGATGGGCGGTGTAATTTTGCTGTTTGATGAGGCAGATGCTTTGTTTGGCAAGCGTTCTGAGGTGAAAGATTCCCATGACCGCCACGCCAATATGGAAGTCGCCTATTTGTTGCAGCGCATGGAAGCTTATCCAGGATTATCTATTTTGACAACAAACCTGAAAAATTCCATTGACCAGGCGTTTCTCCGCCGCATCCGGTTTATTGTCCAGTTTTTGTTTCCTGATATCAATCAAAGAGCAGAGATTTGGCTAAAGGCCTTTCCCAGCCAGACACCCATTGAGGAGCTTGATGAGTGGAAACTCGCAAATTTGCAGGTAGCAGGTGGTAATATTCGGAACATTGCTCTCAACGCGGCATTTATTGCCGCCGAAGCCGACCAGCCCGTGCGGATGGAGCATATTTTGCAAGCCGCTAAGAACGAGTACATGAAGATGGAAAGACAACTTACTGATGTTGAGGTGAAGGGATGGGTTAAGACTGCTAATGGCTAATGGCTAATGGCTGATGGCTAATGGTTAATGGCTAATGGCAATGAGCAATTAGCAATTAGCAACGGACAAAACGGCTAATGGCTAATCGAAGAATCGAAGACTGACATTCTAAAACAATTAACAATTAGCAATTAGCAATTAGCCATTAGCCATTACTTAAAAACATTCGTTATTTTAGGAGTAAATTATGGCACAGCAAGAAGTTACCAGACTATTTAGAGAAGCTCAGGTTAATCCCAATTTGCGCCAAAGGCTGAATACTGCTCCTGATGTGGAGACATTTGTACAAATGGCAGAACAACACGGCTACAATTTCACGATTGAGGAATGGCAGAAAGCCACAGGTTTTGCTGTGGAAGAGTTGAAATGTAAGTTATCTGAGATTCCAGGTATTTAGTAAAATGATCGAATGAGATGTTTTTTTCTAACTGCCCATTTCGCGTTAAGTTGACATATAAGAGCATGAGGCGAAGGCAATGGTACAACTTCTCAAGAAAGCCACCGACCAACGAATTGTTCGTCACGAGGGCACATGGGAACAGTTCAAGCTAATCCAAAAAGGCTTTGAGGGCTATGACGGTGTGCGGCTGTTTTATTACAACGGCACAATTGAGATTCTGATGCCTGGAGAAGACCACGAATTTTTCAAAACCATCATTGGGTTCCTGATTGAACTGTTTCTGATTGAGAAGGGCATCGAATTTATCCCTGCTGGGTCGATGACTCAGGAGCGTCAAGGAACAGCATCTGCCCAAGCCGATGAGTCTTACTGGCTTGGTCAGAAGCAGCTCGTCCCTGACATCTCAATAGAAGTGGTGTTTACCAGTGGCGGTTCTAACAAACTGGAGCGATACAAGGCATTAGGTGTCCCTGAAGTCTGGTTCTGGGAAGATGGATTTTTCTCGCTCTATCACCTGCAAGAGCAAAACTATGAGCGAATTTACCGTAGTGAGCTTCCTGGACTAACTGACCTGGATATCGATTTACTATCACGGTGTGTTGTAATTGCCCAAACTTCAAGGATTGAAGCTGTCAGAGAATTTCGTCAGGCGATTTTAGGGAAAAAGCAGAGTTGACAAATTGAGCGCTAATAGGACATCTCTAACCAGAGAAATAAGCATTCTTGCTACATTCAATATACCTCTTGCATAAATCAAAAATAAGAAAGAACCCCACCCCGCCAAAGCTACGCTTTGTCTCCCCTCCCCGCTTGCGGGGAGGGGTTGGGGGTGGGGTGTTAAGGGACTTTTGCAAGAGGTTTAATAACAATCTTCAGGGTAAGGGAAGAATTTTTGCTATGATCTCTAAACTCATGAAACAATGTGAATCTTTAAGGAACACAATGAAAAAGGTTACACTAACGGAATTGAGTAATAATATTGATCGTCTACTGGATGAGGTACTAGAAACAGGTATTCCGCTAGAAATTAACAAAAATGGAAAGTTGTTAAAAATTGTTCCTATAGAAAAAAAAGATAAACTTAAAAATTTGACTTTTAAACCTGATGTTATCCAAGGAAATCCAGATGATTTAGTTAATATCAGTTGGGAGCAGGAGCTTAATATTGATTTATCTTGATACTCATGTAGTTGCATGGCTATATTCTGGTTTGACAGATAAATTAACTGATATTGCTAAAACTTTAATTAATGACAATGAAGTTTATGGCTAGTGTTATGATATAACCTTTTACCAGGTCTTAAAAAAACTATGGTTAAGCATCAAATCATTATTGATATTACGCCTGAGAGTGCTGAAAAATTTGCCTCATTATCTCATGAAAAACAAGGTCAATTAAAACTGTTGCTTAGTTTAAAACTAAAAGAGCTTATTAGTCCTGATAGTTTCAAAGATAGCCATAAGTCAACTATTAGTCAAAATGCTCAAAATCGAGGTTTAACAGAAGAAATCTTAGACTGTTTTTTAGAAGGTGATGTAGAAAATAAACCTAGTAATGAATTTTCGCGAAAAATAATTGAAAAATGGTATTATCTACGAGATAATCATCAAGAACTAGACCCCAATAATCCTTTGTCTGATGATGAAATTGAAATCATTCGTCAAATTTTAATTCAACACAATCAAACTCGTCCTCTTGGAGTAGCTAAAGGCGAATTGATAATTCCTGATACCTTTGATTCACCTTTACCTGACGAAATTTTAGATTTGTTTTATTCTCCATGAATTTATTACTAGATACCCATATTTTTCTATGGTTGATTAATGATCATCCTTCTTTAAGTGAAAAGTTGGGTTGTGAGATTAAAAATCCCGAAAATAGGATATTGTTAAGCATAGTTTCTACTTGGGAATGTGTTATTAAATACCAATTGAACAAACCGGAATTTAATACTTATTTTCCTGAGTCTCCAGATGTATATATTCCTCAAAAAAGACGAGAATCTTTAATTAATAGTTTAGCCATTAACGAAGCAACTATGAGTTATTTAATAGCCTTACCTTTACTACATAGAGACCCTTTTGATAGGCTATTAATAGCCCAATGTTTACAATATGATCTAGTTATGGCTACAGTGGATGATGCTATTTTAGGTTATCCTAATGTCAAGTTTTTTGAATTGTAAATTATAGTTGATAAACAGAAAAATTGGTTTGTTAGGTTAAACGATCGCAAAGCGTCCCACAGAGAAGTGAAACCCAACAGCCGATAAGGTGATCTTACCCCCAACCTACAAGAGCGATCGCACTCGCAGCACCTACAGCGATCGCACTACAAGATTAGCGATCGCAATTTGAAAGCTTCTTGAGGATTGAGTTGACGTTTTCCGTTTAATATGTCTAAAACTGTTTGTTCTTGCGGAAAAATTCCGAAAAAATCTGGTATCTTCAGATTATAGTCTTCCATTAATGTTTGTAATAATTCTCTATCAGTTAATTCAGGCAATTGTTCATTTTTTTCTTCATAATCATAGACTAACATTCCTAATACTTGTAGGTAATCTCGATCGTCATGATTAAGATTGCTTTTATCTAATATTGAGTTAATCCTTTGTTGAGTTGCCGTTAATTCAGCATCATTTGTAATAGGACGAGGTGCAAATTCTGTTATTAAACTTAGATAATAAGGGCTAGGGGTTGTTAAACCAGTCGTCATTTTTCCAATTCTCCTTATCGTAGTCTGCGTGGGTTAAAACGGCACGAATAAAGAGGTGTTTTGCTTCGTTGGGGTAGGGAGTAAGGAGCAGGGGGATTAGAAATTAGAAATTAGCGTTTTATAAGCTAAGGAGATGGATTGTTGATGAACCTATCCCACTAATAATATTTGTACTACAAAACTTAAGCTTATTGAAAAATATCTTCCATCATGTAGTCATTTGCATGAAACTTATCGCCAAATTGTCAAAGTCCATTGACTTCATTCCTAAATAACATTTTTGCAATACTTGAAATTTTTCTTTGCTTACCGACACATCGTCTGGCAGGTCTAACTCGTAAGTCCCTCCCGCTTGTGTCAATAACTCGATCATCGACTCTTCATTTGTACACACCGGGAGTATCTCGTTCAATTCGGTTAATAATTGCTTATATGTGCTTTTGGTTGCGTTATTCTCCAAGGTTTTCAAATGCTTTATGACTCCCTCCCTGTTTATACTGCCTTTTTTCAATTTTCTCGATAATGTTTGTGTCACTGTTCGTAGCGTGTTGATTCGTTGATTAACTTCCGCGCTTCCCGCCCATAGGTTCTCTATTTTGCTGTTCATCAACGTCAGTATTTCCACTATGTTCTCCACAATTCTTTTATATATGTCTAATTCTACTGTCCCGTCCCCGCTGATTTTCAATCTCACTGCTACTAGACGCTTGTCTAATTCTTCTACTCCCCCCTCTTCTGGAGAGGCCAAATGCCTGTTGACGAAATACTCCATCCCCTCTCGGATTGTGTGCCACGGCAGGATGTGTCTTATGTTCTGTTTTCCTTTTACTGTGCTTATCGCTTTCGCGATTTCTTCTGTCCATCCCGGCCTTCCATTAATCTCTATTCCTTTTCGCCACTCTTCATGATCGTTTTTATCTATCTCAAGATTGCCGTTCCCGCTTTTGTTTAGGGTCGGCTCGTGCACATCAATACCCGTAATCTCGAATCCGTGCGATCCAGCAATTGAATGCCTGTAAGACATCAATCCATCTGCTTCAGGATCGTATATGTAACCTACTATCGCTTCCACATCTATTCCACTCGTCCTCAACGTCTTCTCATTTTTATCAATGTATTCTATTATGATGTCGATTTCACTTTGTGTCGCTTCTCTACTCCTTTCACCTGCACCTCCGTTTAGATATAGCATTCTCTGGATTGCCTTTCCTTTTCCTTCTTCTTTCGTTTTTTTTGTCACCTTTTTGGTTTCTTCTTCCCTCTTGCACCCATCCTTTCTATTTTGCCTTTCTTCTCTCTTCCCATTCCGTTCTCTCTCTCCAATGCTTTCTCTTTCCTTTTCTTGTTTCTCTTGGCCTACCTTTTCCCCCTCTTTTTTCTGCTGCTCTACGTGGGTCAACTCATGCGCTATCAACTCCTGTCCCCCACGACTTCGCGGCTCATATGCCCCCTGGCGAAAGAATACATCCTGCCCCGTCGTAAACGCCTTCGCCTGAATCGATTTATTCAACTGGTCTGACTGAGCATCCGTATGTACCCTAACCCCACTAAAATCAGCGCCCATTGCCTGCCCCATTGACCGTTGCAAACCTGCATCTAATGCCTGTCCGCCACCCTTTGCGTTGTTAATTGCTGATTCCAAATCTGTTGATGCTTCCCCTCCACCAATGGCTTCCCGACGTTGCACCAAGGATTTCATTTGTATTTCTGACTTTTCAGGCTTTTCTATACGCTGTATATTCTCTTCCTGCTTTGCAGACACTGCTTCCGGTTGATTTATTCGCTGCACAACTTGCGCTGCTACTCTATCCGCTTCTTGCTCGTATTTATCTCCCGGCTCACCAATAGTCAGTTTGGGTTGAATCGCTAACTTTCCAAAGCTGTGACCAAAACGACTGGCTCGCTCTACTTGCGCTTGTAAATCTGGGGGTACAAGTTTCTCTTGTGTTACCGTATTGCTTGTTTGTGCAAAAGGTCGCATTTGCAGAAATTCTGATGAGCTAGGTGTAGCTGTTGATTTCGATAAAGCTTTTTTTTGAAGCGGTTGCTGTGTCATTAGGAACCCCAGATTTTAGTATTAACTATATGACTGTCCCAGTTTGGCACAGCATCAGGGTTTTTACAGTTCAGTATTGTTATGGAGTTTTATATAAATATTTATAACTATCAGCATTTTCATTCATCTATTACAGCCTGTAACGCTTAATCAGCAGCAGTGTGGCGTTTTATAGTACTTTTCGTTTCCTACGGAGATTAGGTATAATTCTTTCTCTTTATCTCATCACTGGGATTTTACGGCGATGGCTAAGTCGGCAATTGCCACATTTCAGTGATATTACGGTTGAATCCAAAGTTGATTAAATATAATTTACATTACATACCATATTGGCTCAAAGTCGTTTAAAACAGTTACAGCGTTTTGCTTCTATTTACAGTAGATCCTTTACCCACCTTATAAAAGCTACGGTTTAGACACAAGTCAAATTACCCCCCTTAATCCACCCCTAGAAAGGGGGGAAACCGGAAATCAACTTCCCTCCCCTTTATAAGGCTACGGTGTACACACAAGTCTTTTGGTTCAGAACACAAGTGCTTTCGTTCAGAACACAAGTCTTTTGGTTCAGAACACAAGTGCTTTCGTTCAGAACACAAGTCTTTTGGTTCAGAACACAAGTGCTTTCGTTCAGAACACAAGTCTTTTGGTTCAAAACACAAGTACTTTCGTTCAGTACACAAGTCTTTTGGTTCAGAACACAAGTACTTTCCTTCAGAACACAAGTCTTTTTTGAGCCTTTGAGGGAATAAAACAGCTTTGCTTTTCAAGAGGGTGTTAGGGAGATTAAAAGTCGTGGAGCCACTCTAAAAGACTTGTGTGTACACGGTAGCCTTTATAAGGGGAGGGTTAGGGAAAGGTATTAATAAATATCTACATCACTTTTTTCGGGATTTAATAATCAATCTTGTTCCGATTTGGGACTAGATGTTAAATACCGAAAACTACTCAAACTCAGGAGAGTAATATGCCAGAAGAAAACAACGAAACCCATTTGGGTAAAGGATGGGCATTTCCACTCGGAGTTAGTGTTCAGGGAAGTGTACAACAAAGTTCCATAGTCCCAAATATAGAGGAATCAATACTGATTATATTGCGGACTCGATTGGGTGAAAGGGTGTATCGACCAGATTTTGGCTGTCGTTTAGAAGAGTTAATCTTTGCACCAATGAATACACAAACGCTGTTGCTGGCAAAACTGTATACCCAAGAAGCACTAGTGAAATGGGAACCCCGAATTATACTTGATGCAGTGCGTACCGAACCAGATCCAGTCCGCGGTCGCTTAGACATAATTATTGAATATCACCCCAGGAATAGCCACGAACAGCGCAGTTTGGTTTTTCCGTTTTATCTTATGGCTAATAGTTAATTGCTAATGGCTAATGGCTAATGGCTAATGGCTCATGGCTAATAGCGAATCGTAAAAACAATCAGCAATCATCAATTAGCAATTAGCAATCAGCAATCATCAATCATCAATTAGCAATCAGCAATCAGCAATCAACAATCAGCAATTAGCAATCAACAATTAGCAATTAGCAATCAGCAATTAGCAATTAGCAATTAAAAAATGACCATAGAATTTGAATTTTTACCAAAACTACCAAAATCAAACTTAGACGATCGCACCTTCAAAGACTTAGTAGACGAGTGCATTCTTCGCATCCCGCGCTATTGTCCAGAGTGGACGAATTACAATCCGGGCGACCCTGGGATCACGCTGGTAGAACTGTTTGCGTGGCTGACTGACCAGATGATGGTGCGCTTTAACCAAGTGCCGCGACGTAATTTTGTCGTGTTTCTGGAAATGCTCGGTATTCGCTTGCTCCCAGCCGCCCCAGCCCAAACTGAACTAACGTTCTACCTGAGTTCTGCCCTTCCCCATACTTACGAAATACCCGCAGGTAGAGAAGTTGCGACTATTCGCACCGAAACAGAAGAAGCAATTGTCTTTAGTACTGACGAAACTCTGAGAATTGGTCAGCCGGAAATTACCCACTTGCTGAGTGCGAGGACGGCAGAAACAACACCAACAGTATTACGCGATCGCCTCACAAATCTCTGGACACGACATAATGACAATTGGGAAGGTCGCGCCCAGTCGATTTTTGAAGAACATCCCCAACCTGGAAACTGTTTTTACCTCGTATTCAGTCCCGAACAGCCAATTAGCGGCAACGTCCTCGCCATCAAACTACGGGGAGAAGCCGCTACATCCACAGGTATCAACCCAGATACACCGCCCCGCCATTGGGAAGCTTGGAATGGGCAATATTGGCAATCGATTCTCTTGCAAGAGTCTGATGATAGCACCCGTGGTTTCAGCTTTAGTGACACTGGGCAACCCCCCGCCCCCAACACTGTTGCTGAAGCTGATGTTGTCCTGCACTTGCCTCAAGAATTTCCCGTCACCTACTTTGCCGCTTATCAGGGACGCTGGCTGCGCTGTGTTTATACGCTACCAATGGGTACACAGTCAGGATACACTTACTCGCCTCAGTTAATCAGCATTTGTGCTCGTTCCATTGGCGGTACGGTGAATGCCAGTCAGTGTAATTTAGTACTAGATGAATTAATTGGTAAAAGTGACGGCACTCCCGGACAGAAATTTCAACTGCAAAATACCTCAATTTTGCCACGAGAACCAGGAGAATACATTCTAATATCGCCGCCTGGAGGGTTGGCGGAGATTTGGAGCGAGGTCAACGATTTTGCTGATTCGAGTCCATCTGACCGCCACTATCGGATTGATTCGCTGACCGGAGAAGTGCAGTTTGGTTTTTTAATTCGGGAACCAGCCCAGATGCGCGAAGAAGTACAGCTACGGGGAAGAATACAAGTCACTGGTGAAAGCATCACCCAAGTTAGAGAACAGGCGCACTTTGTCCAAGAGATGGAGCGACAGTACGGAGCCATCCCCCCCAAAGGTTCACTGATTCGGATGGTTGCATACCGCACAGGAGGCGGACGCCAAGGCAACGTAACTAGCGGCTCCTTGCGAATTCCCAAAACCGCAATTCCTTATGTAGAAAGGGTGATCAATCATGTCCCGGCTCGCAATGGTGCTGATGCCGAATCTTTAGAAGATGCCGTGATGCGAGTGCCACGAATACTCAGGACACGCGATCGGGCCGTCACTCCCGAAGACTTTGAAACTTTGGCACTTCAAGCTGGCAGAGGTGCTGTTTCCCGTGTCTGTTGCCCCCCACGCGCCAATGACGAAACCACCAGAGGCATAGTTGACTTGTTAATTGTTCCGCAAGCCAACACAGACAGCATTAACCGTGCTGAAGGCATTAACCCCGCTCAATTCGCACTAAACCTTGCCCTGCAAGCACAAATTCTCAGTTATCTAGATCAGCGACGCTTATTGGGCGTACATGTACAGCTGCGAGAACCAGAATATGTTGGTGTAGCCGTGCAAGCAGAAGTAGGGCTAGAGCCAGAATACAACAATCCCCATGCACAGCAAGCAATTATCCGCAGCTTGCAAGTAGCGTTATACCGTTTCCTCAACCCACTCACAGGTGGACTTGATGGTAAAGGCTGGCAATTTGGTGCTAGCGTCTACCCTTCAGATATCGTCAGCTTATTTCAGAAAACAACCGGAGTCCGCTTTCTTGGAACCATCCTTTTATTTGAACTCCGCCGACAAGATTCCACTTGGACACGCTCTCTAGCACCTAATAATATCATCAACCCCGGAACTCTGGGACTAATCTGCTCCTGGGCAGATAGTGAACTGCGATCGAGTCATGCAATTACTGTAATTTAGTCAATTGCTAATTGCTAATTGCTAATTGCTAATTGTTTTTCCCATTAGCCATTAGCCATTAACCACTAGCCATGAGCCACTAGCCACTAGCCATTAGCCATTAGCCATTAGCCATTAACCATGACACAATCCCAAAAAAGCCAAAATCTGTGCCTGCAATTGACTCCAATGCAAATTCCGGAGGCAATACCAGTTTCGGAAGTAAAGCGCCCTATTTCTTGGGGAGGAATGGGTACAAACGCTCAAGAGCGCCTGAATTTAAACTTGTTGCTGCGCCCAGGAGAACCGAGCGAGATGGTGGTACAAGTGAAAAATGTGGGATCTCGCCCCGTACAGATGGATTTGCAAGTAAAAGGAGACTTTCCTCAAGAGTGGTGTCGCATTGGGATGGAGGGGTCTGAAGTCCGCGCGGGTCAGCAGATGGAAGCAGTGCTGTATTTTAGGATACCTACTGACTTTTTTGAGTCTCTCTCAGCGCTACACCCTAAGGAAACTCTCAAGCTCAACTATATAGTTCATCTGCACGCCTACTTAATTGAATCAGACACAAGTAGGCGAGAAGTAGAGAGCACTACATTCAATCTTTATGTACGTCCTCCCAGTCTATACCTCAACTTCCTGCCTGCTATTTATCGGGAAGTGGATTTTGTCGGACGTTTTCTCAAAATCTTTGAGCAAAGCTTAGAACCTTGCGTTCATACCTTAGAAAATCTCTGGGCTTACCTCGATCCTTTGACTGCACCCCAAGCGATGTTACCATTTCTGGCTCATTGGGTAGCTTGGAATCAAACACCACAAATCGGACTGGAACGACAACGCTATTTGATTAAAAGCGCCATGCAAATTTACCAATGGCGCGGTACGCGACAGGGATTACGTTTTTACTTGCACTTAGCAACGGAGTTACCTTTAGATGACCACATATCTGATGAGAAAGATAAGCATATTGGAATTACCGAATTTTTTAGTCGAGGGTGTGTTTTTGGAGAAGCAAAATTAGGGGAAGACTCTATTGTAGGTGGTAGTCGCCCGTTCCATTTCACACTGCATTTGCGCCCAGAGAACAAAAATCAAATTGATGAATCTTTTGTCCGCAGTGTAATTGAACAAGAAAAACCTGCATTTTGTACTTATGATTTAATAATTGAATCAAAAGAGCTAATGGCTAATGGCTAATGGCTAATGGCTAATGGCTAAGAATATAAATTTACTAAAGCCAGAGGAGATAAAAATTAGAAAAATGTTATTTATTTTGAAGGGAGCATAGCTAATGGCTAATGGGTAAGAATATAAATAAAAAACCGCAGAGTATAAAAAAACTAGAGAAATGCAATTGTTGCAAATTATTGAGAATTCATATTATTAATTGGCCAGTCTTCCATTAGCAATTAGCAATTAAATCTCCTATGTCCTCACACTTTCCACCTTTATCAATTAAGCCTTTACAATGACTACAAGTCAATAATGGTTTGCTGCTCACAGCCGAGCATTGGCGATTGGCTCATGATTACCACCGCCAACGTCAGAATATTTATTATCAGTCGCTACACCAAGCTGGTATTGTTAGCGGACTGGCAGTTTGCGTAATTCCACCACCTTCTGAAGTAGCACAAGAATACCGGGATGGGCGCTGGCTGCTAATTCAACCGGGGGTTGCCATTGACCACAATGGCAACCCGATTGTCGTACCGCAGCCACTAGCATTTCATATCGCTTCGGAGCCATCTATTAGTGGTTCTTTGGTGGTATATGTGGTGATTAATTATGTAGATCCAGACCGCCTGCAAGGTTTGGAAGAACGGCAACTGCTTCAAGAAACTTTTCGCATTGATGAAAAGATTACACCACCAAATGATACTGATGTGGAACTGTGTCGGGTTTTGCTCGAACCTGGTGAGGTGCAGCTAGAACCAGCCGCAGATGTTCTAAATCCTGAAATGAACCAGTTGGATCTACGCTACCGTAAGCTGGCACAAGTCCGAAGTTTAGAGCAAGTCCGGGTGGCACAGGTAACTCAGGGACAGACGGGGGATGCTGTGACTTTTGCAAAGTTTTCTTACCTGATGCAATCAGTTACGGCTCTTTACCCAGCTATACAGGGAACAATTAACCAGGTGACATTGCAAGCAGGTGCAGAGCAATTAGATTACGATTTGTTCTATTTCACGCTTCCGCAACTGTTGACATTACAAGAGTCTGAGCGTCAGACTTTACGTCAATATTTGGCAGGTGGGGCAGTGATAATGCTAGAAGTGTCGATACAAGAGGCGAATATTGTTGAACTAAGTGCCGTCAGACAGCAACTGCGATTTGCGATCGCCAATCTCACCGATGAGTCGGAAATCGCCTCAGTTCGTCAAGAGGTAGAAACCGAACTCAACGCCGTTGAGTCAAATTTAACTCAGCAGTTATGGTAATTTTCGCAACCAATCCGCGATTTCGCTGAAGATATGGGCATTAATACCGTTAATTCGGATACTTTAAGTTCTAACCACTCTTTACGTAATCAACCGTTTCTCTTTGCTCAATTGCCAATTGTGCAAAATTACCCGATTCACCTATTTAACTGGGGTGGCATTGTACTAGTAGTTGGTTCACTTTCTAGCGCTTGGGGAATTGATGATACTTTATCGCTATCAAGAGAAACTATTCGCAGTGCCCAAGAAATGGGAATTAATATTCTGCATTTTGCATGGCATCGCCATCAATTAACGCAGTTGCAGCAAATTGTTAATGGTTAATGGCTAATGGCTAATGGAAAAAAAATTAGCTATTAGCAATTAGCAATCAGCAATTAGCAATTAACACTTACTTATAACTACTAATTAAAAAAATGCCTTCCATTAGAACAACTGTTCCAATCGCTTTTTTAATTCCTCTGCTAACCTGCGTAGGAGTGTTGGGAACGATTGCTTTATATATAGGTTATCACGATGCTAAAAAATTTTCGGATAAAAGTATGGAAATGATAAGCGAGCGGATTACAGAACGGCTGAAAAAATATTTAGAAGCTCCGCATCTAATTAATCAAATAAATGCTGATGCAATAGCACAGGGTCAATTAAATTTGGAAGAACCGAATAAATTGGAGCGTCATTTTTGGTATCAAGCCAAGGCGTTTAAATCTGTGAATGGCATTCAATTTGGTTATGAAGCAACTGGCAAGCTACGAAGCATTGTTAGAGATAATAATAATAATGATCAACTGACGTTTAATGTTGCCGATACATATACTAATAAGGCACTTATAGTCTATGAAGCAGACAAGGGAGGAAATCGCAGCAAGGAATTAGATAAACGTAAACTACCTAATTTCGATCCCCGCAATCGTGACTGGTATCAAACGGCGGTGAAAGCAGGAAAGCCGACTTGGACGGGAGTTATTGAAAAAAAATCCACTCAAAAAATTCAACTGCGCGTCTCAGCAGTACGTCCCGTTTATCAACAAGATAGTGGTAAGCTGCAAGGCGTTTTGGCAGTAGATTTTTTCTTGACTCAAATCGGTGAATTTCTCAAGAAATTGAGTCAGGGTAGTTCCAGAGAAATTTTTATTGTAGAACCTTCTGGAAAATTAATTGCCGCATCAACTGACAATCGTATTTTTGACGATCAAGGTAAGCAAATTGAAGCTATAAATTTTGTTCAAGAGCCACTGATTAAAGCCACTGCTGAATATGTAAACAAAAAATACAGTAGCTTTAGCAACATTCATAAAAAAGAGCAATTCAATTTTCCTCCACAAAGCACAGAACCCTTTCTAATCCATATCACTCCCTTTGAGGATAAATATGGTCTTAAATGGTTGGTAGTCGTAGTTGTGCCAGAAAAAGAATTTATGGGAGGTTTCCAGCGCACTAGAGATGTCACTATTATTGTAGGGCTGGGTGTGTTAGCGTTCAGCTTGCTGATGGGACTGGTGGTGACTCGCTGGTTAACTAAGCCTATCTTGGAAATGAATGATGCAGCAAAGCAAATTGCATCTAGTGAATTTGACTTAAACAGTCTCACACCCTTAGCCAAACGTTCTGATGAAATTGGGCAATTGGCGCGGGTATTTCAAGAAATGGCTGATATAGTTTATAGCCGTGAAAAGAGTCTCAAAGACCGGGTGCAGCAGTTGCTTTCGGAAACTGACAAAGCCAAGAAAACTGCTTTATTAAAGCAGATGACTGGTAATGTTGATTTCCAAGAATTATTAATGCGATCGCGTTCATGCAGGGAAAAAACTACATTTCCTAAACAAAACTTAAGTAACCTGCTGCATAAAGTTCCTTCTTTTCAAGAGTTAAATCCTGTCCTATTACAAAAACTCATTGAAATTGGCTACCAACAATCTTTATTTACAGAAGTTATTCTTTATCGGGAAGATCAACTAAACAACAAATTTTATCTAATTATCTCAGGTAGCGTAGAACTTCACATTGACAAATTGAAAAAGCCCTTAAGCATTCTCTCAGCCGGGGAATTTTTCGGCGAACAGTCTCTATTAGAAACTATCCCCGAAGTTGCAACAGCACGCACTTTAGAACCAACAACTTTATTTATTATTGACCAACAGGGATGGCAAACACTATTCCCACATCCAAAAGAACTGGCTAATAGCTAATAGCTAATGGCTAATGGCTAATGGCTAATAGCAATTAACAATTAACAATTAGCAATTTTATATGTTAAAAGAACTTATATTTACGAATATTTCCACACAAGAAATAACACTGGAACCTGGGGTAAATCCTGTATCTTTTGATGTTATGGTGGTTAATAATAGCGACCAGTTTGCAACTTTTCAGGTAGAATTGCTAGCAGCTGGGGCTAAGACTGGTAAAAGTGCTAATTGGTACAGAGTAACCCCGGAAGTTTGTACTAAAAAACCTCCAGGTGACTCAACTCAGTTTTCTATCACCGTACTTGATAGTCCTAAACCTGGATTTACAGGTTTGATGACGATGACAGTGCGGGTTTTTTCTCTAGAGTTACCGTCTTCAGATAGTCGCTTGGTGGTGAGGTTGATAATACCAGGAACAGGCGCTGCGGCACCGCAACTTGACTTACCTAACGAAGAGTTTAAACGCTATCCGGGAGAAAAGTTTCAGATTCCTGTTTCCCTAGAAAGCTATAGTCCACGAGCTACCAAAGTTACTCTGCGTTTGTTAGGTTTAGATTCCTCGTGGTTTCCAGAGGGAACAGAGAAGCGTCTGCTACTTCCTGTTGGTGAAAAGATAAAAGAAGTTTTTGAGTGCTACATTCCCACTACTGCAGAAGCATTGAGCGATCGCTACGCCTTCACCATTGAAGCAAATCAGCCAGAAGCGCCTTTGGTTCATGTCCAAGGCTATTTAACTGTTTTACCGGAAGGATTTATAAATTTTGAATGTATTCCTTTACGCCAAAAAATACCAGAGAAACTAGGCGTGTGGCGTGATAGAAATGCCGATACTGCTGAATATACGCTCCAATTTGATAATCAAAGTAATCTCCGTCAGGAAGCAAGTGTTGAAGTCAGTTATGTGGAGGAGGAAAAAAAGACTTTAAATTTAATATTTGAGATTGTAGATTCAATTAAATCTAAAATCCGTCTTCTCAGGCAGTCAGAGAATGGAAACGAGCCAATCCCAAACTCCAAATCCCAAATTTCTAGTCTTGAATTTGAGGTGATGCCAGAAAAAGCAGACCTCAAAGAGGCGGGACTAACGCACTTTAGCCTCAAGGTGAAGCAAAAACGCCCAAGGCTTGGTTGGACAAAACGCAAATTTTTACAAGCCAAAGCTGTCACAAATGACAAGCGGATTGAAATACAGAATGATACTCAAACATTAGAGTTACAGGTGCTGCCTGTAATTCCCGAATGGCTGCAACTGGGAGGACTATGCATCGGAGTGCTATTGAGTCTGGTTTTAAGTAATCGGTTGCTTTGGCTTGGCCAACAACACACAGATACAGTCAACACTGTTCGGTTCAATGGATTGGCTGAGGAAGTGGTTAGTGGTTCTAATGACCAAACTATCCGCCGATGGCGCGTGGAATCAAATGGGTTAGCGCTTCTAGGAGTGTTGCCACGAGCAAATAAAGCCGTGCGAGTGGTGCGTTACCGCCCCGTGAACAACGACAAAGTAGCAGTAGGTTTTGAAAACGGTCAAATTCAGTTGTTTAATTTGCTATCAGGAAAAGCCGAGCCTCCCTTCACCGCTAAAATAGATGACCGTGTATTTGATTTGATGTTTACCAAAGACTCGCGATCGCTATTTAGCGGTCATGGTAGTGGATTAGTTGTACAGTGGACGCTGGATGGGTTATCAAGCCGGATATTCCGCAAGCAGCAGGTAGGATTTGCGGTGAATGCCTTGGCTTTGGTTGGGGAAGCAGAAAGTCATCTCGCAATTGCTGGCAGATTCAACCAACTAACTCTTTGGGATTTGAAAGCTAATCAATTACGTTCCGTATCTACTGGTTCTAGCACTAATAAAGACTATATTTTTACTCTAGCCTCTAGTGACAGCAAGCCTAATCTGTTGATAACTGGAGACAACCAAGGCGCGATCAAAATTTGGAACTTACGTCCTTGCTTGAGGAGCAAAGCTAAATGTGAATTGCTAGATGAGTGGACTGCCGATTCGCAAGCTGTGCGTGCAGTAGCTATGAGTAGTGATGGTTGTTACCTGGCAAGTGCAGGCGAAAACGGTCAAGCAAAGCTTTGGTCTTTGAATGAGCAGGGTGAGCGTAGCAGTAAAAATTTAACAGGTAAAGTACTCATCCACTCTGCAAAATCGCTGACAAGTGTTGACATAATCCGCATTCGAGATGAAATTTTAGTTATTAGTGGCTCAGAAGAACATTTAGTGAAACAGCAACGTGTTAAACAGTTTTCTTCAGATTGTCGTTAATAAGAAATGCTAATTGCTAATTGCTCATTGCCATTAACAATTAGCCATTAACCATTAGCCATTAGCTCTTCCCAGTGTTAAACAGTTTTCTTCAGATTGTCGTTAATAAGAAATGCTAATTGCTAATTGCTCATTGCCATTAACAATTAGCCATTAACCATTAGCCATTAGCTCTTCCCAGTGTTAAACAGTTTTCTTCAGATTGTCGTTAATAAGAAATGCTAATTGCTAATTGCTCATTGCCATTAACCATTAGCCATTAGCTCTTCCCAAAAAAACAAGATAATGTTAAGCAAACATTTGAACTCACATATAGCAGATACACAACTGAGTAGCAGTCTTCTCAACTCTACTCGCGCAAAACCACTCTTCGTGATTTTAAGCGCTTCTGGCAAAGATGCTGTGTCGGCAGGGTCAACTTTTGTTTTAAGTGTGACGCTAGGCAATAAGGGCAAGCAAAGTGCTGTTATAGAAGTCTACATCGAAGAGATATCATCAGGTGTGCGCTCCTGGTGTACTTCTGGACGAGAATATCTGGCGTTGGGGTCAGAACAGAGTGAAGAGGTAGTTTTTACTTTTGATGTGCCTGTTGATACGCTACCAGGAACTTACAATTATATTGTGGTGGTTGATGCCCACGAGCATTACCCCGAAGATACACCAATTCGGTACGAACAGTATATCCAAGTATTGCCTGCAACTAATGATATTGTTAGTAGCAGTGAGCCTACGTTTATCTTACAACCCGTCAGCAGTTCTGCTAACCCAGCTGTAATTCAGCAGGGAGGGGCGCTGCCTGTTCAGGTATTGGTGCAAAACCGAGGCGATTGCGTTGATCGCTTTCGCCTGGTTTGTTCTGATTTGCCTAAAAGTTGGTTTACCATTACTTATCCTCAAGGTTTCCAGGGCGCTGGATTAATCGTTCAGTCTGACAGTTTGAACCTGAACCCAGGCGAGTGTGGAGTAATCATGCTTGTGATTACTCCAGGGATGGATGCGCTCTCTGGAAACTATGTTCCAACTTTGCGGTTATATTCAGAAAACTATCCAGACTTGATTTTGCTGGATTTAGTTTATCTGCAAGTACCACCCAGACATCTACTCCAGACAGAATTACGCTCAATTATTAGTCGGGTACGAACTAAGCCAGGACTATTTCAAGTACAGTTGACCAACTCTGGCAATACAGAGCGGCAAATTTCTTTACAAGTCAAGAATCTTGATGAGTTAGAAATCTATTCCTACACTTTAGAGCAGTCTCAAGCACTTGTGCAGCCGCAGGAAACTGTAGGTATTAACTTGCAGGTACAGCCACAGAAGTGGTGGCGGCGTCCACTAATTGGTGGTGGGCGAATTGTTAACTTTTGCGTTGATTTAGAAGATTTACAGCATTTGCCTATCGCTAACAATAGTTTACCGGGAGTGTTAGTGTGGGAAGCCCGTCCTTTATGGCAATTGTTACCTTTTTTACTTTTAGGTTTATTGAGTGTGGGGGCAGTTGCCTATTTAATTTGGTGGGTATTATTTAGAATTCCTCCCTCGCCTAAAATTGTCGAGTTGTATCCAGAAGATACTATTTATTCAGCTGTTAATGGCGATGTGGTGCATCTTGGCTGGCAAATCAGCGATGTTAATCGCCTGCAAACTCTGAAAATTGTCGGATTGTCTGTTGATGGTACACCTCTGACTCGGAAAGAAGTCTATGATTTTAATCAAGGTGTGCCTACGGATCTGCAACCTTTCTGCACTAAAAACCAAAGTTCGCTAACTTGTCGTCAAGTTCGCACCAGCGCCCGCAAAAGCGCAACTTACGTTTTTGAAATGACTGCTCTAACGAAGCCAGGGCGGGGTGCTGTTACAGACATCGGCAAAACTACCCCAGTAACAATTGTTCCTATTCCCCAGCCTTCTATTGTTGTTTTTAACTCGACACAACCGATATATCAAGAAGTCCGAGGACAAGAGACAGGGGAAAAAAGACAGAAGGTAGAAGTCACAAGTCACAAGTCAAAGGGAAAAACTGAGGAATCCAGCAAGCTCGTGGATGATGAGATTCGCCTCAATTGGTCTGTGATACATCCCAAAGAATTGCAATCACTACAAATTATCGGTCGTACTCCTGACAATTTAATAGTAAGTGCTGTAAAAACATACGATTTCAGCCAGGGCATTCCCCGCGAGTTGCGGAGGTTATGTACTGTTGAAGAACAGCTTGTCTGTCAAAAGGTGAAAACTGGTATCAAGAAACCAGGTAGTTACGTATTTGCACTGAAAGCAATTCCTAAAGGTGGTGAAAACGACAAGCTTGAACCAAAACAGACAGAACTAATTAAAATTCTTCCCAGACCACCGCGCATTCTCAAGTTTACAATCAATGGTAAGCCTGTTAACAACAAATATCTCATTCCCATCAGCAAAGATAAAAAGGTTTTACCTCTAATTTTTGCTTGGCAGGTTGATGCTAGTGACTCTACACAGGTTCAGTTACTTCCCACACCTGGAAGTGTACCTCTAAAAGGCTCGATATCTCTAAATCCTGACCCAAAGCCTAGTACTATGACACTAGTGCTTCAAGTTACTACTACTACCGGGCAACAGCAGGTGCGATCGCTTATTCTAGAAACCTACGATCCGCAAGCCCAAGATCCATCTGTGGCTGCGGCTGCGGCTGTGGGGCAGGCACTAATAAACGCCCAAAAAGCAGCAAGTCACGGACAGAATAAGGCAGATACTGTTCAGCAAGAACCTCAGCGACCAAGTAAAGAAGAAGATGAAAAAGATATTGATAGTGATTCAGATGTGAAACAGCCTCTTACTCTATTCCCTTTTGAGCAGCCACCTCAATTGGATAGATAAACTTTCACTGCGCTGACAATCGCCTCTTTTGCTCTCTGAAAGTTACTCAATTCTACTTTTGTAGTCTTGAAGTTCAGTTTCTAGCTTGGAGCATGGGAGCGGTGAGCCATCACTATACTTGCACGATTGAGCTTATCCGTGCGTAATTTAAAAGATTAATACTAGCATTTAAGTCGCGGTTAATAGACAAATTGCAGACATTGCAATCATATTGTCTTTTGCATAAACCAATACTTCGGACAAAATTAGGCAGCAATAACACCGTAATCACGTAGGTTTTGGTAGTTAGGATGGGATTTAATTAGAGTCGGCGAAAGTCCTAACCTTGAAATAAAGGTGTCGAGCAAATGGTCATTGAGTGCGCGTCGCTTAACACTCGCCATTGAAAAAACAAAGGGTTTTTGACTCAACTGCTGTCGATGAGCATCGAGCTTGGCAATATTGAGGGCAGTGAAACTAGCATTGAAATGAAATAATCCTTTCTCCACTCGATTATGATTGCCATTGTAAAACTGATCCAGTCCAAAGGTCTTTTTCCCACTTTTAGCAATGAATGAACAATCCATCACGGCGATCATTGAGTTATTTTCTGGCGTTGCTGCTTTGGTAGAGGATTTGACAGAGCAGGAACAAAGCGATCGCCTTTACCTAGAGCGCCGTATGGAAAGAGCGTTTTTTGAGGCGGGGATTGCTGTGTCCATGTAGTACGCGAAAAGGCTGAAGGTCAACTTTTAAGCTTTGCAAAGCATTGAGATTTACATCCTAGAGTTTGATTGTCTGGTCTTCATGTCCACTAGCAAGTAAGTTTTGCTGCCAATGTTCTAGAAATTGTTCAACAACTACTAACGCTTCTTCGACTGTTATTTATTTAGTATTTTTAAAAGTTAATAGATGAATGAAATGACTTGATTTTTCACTGATTGTTTTAAGATGAATGAAATGACTTGATTTTTCACTGATTGTTTTAGCAAAGTCAATTTTACAAGCAAAAATTTTTTATAAATAGTCATTTTGTCAAGGCAAATAAACAATGTGTACTTAAGTAAATTTAACGAATAAAACCGAGAAGAATTAAAATTTCATTGTAATATGGAATTCTTATCTAAATTGCGCGAAAAAACTCGGTGGAACTCCAAGAAACTTTTTTACTATTGCTTATTGCCCTTCGGATTCAGCAGTTACTCGCGGGTAAACCCCTAAGACTGCACTGGTTAATCTATTGCCCATCTATGCAGGTAATTTCAAGAGCATTTGTAGAAGACTGTTAAGCAATATGCTTCAGGCAAAGTAGTATTATCTAATACACTGCAAAAATTATTTTTAACGTAGACGTACAGCAGTTAGAATGTCACACTCTTGGCGCAGTTTCCGTTGCTTGCGTTAACGATGCTTGCGTAGCGTCCTCCCTTAGGACAAAGGTCATCCCTCCGAACCCGTTTGATGAAGTTTCGTCGAAAGATTAGGATTTCTCACGGAGTATCATAAAGGATGCTTTCGGCTTTTGCCTTTGGCGTTGCCATCAAAAATTATAGAAATAGATTACTAGACATCTCCAGAAATGATTCAAGGGCCAACAATCGTTCGCCCCCACTAAGGGTTTCAGGCAACGCAGAACTAATTATTGGAGATGTCTACTAAATATAGTTAAAGCGATACCCAAGTGTAAACGCTTCTCATCTAGGAGTTAACCATGAGCAAAAAAGTTGTCTCTGCCTTTGACCTTGATTTGTGGTCTTTGAAGGGTTTTGTTGATAGCAGTATCTACCCTAAAAGTTTAGTCTTAGGAATCCAGCTAGCGACTCAACAACTACAGAATTTCGCTAATAGTCCCACTTTTTCTAGTCAGATTAAATCTGTCTTGGGGCAGAATGTTGAGACAACTAAACTACAACAAGACTGGAAACAAGGAAATTTTAGTCAGTTTCCCCAACTCAAACTGCTCTCATTTGCAGAACTGAAGGGTGCAAAGGGAGCATTTGCTGAATCAGCTAATACTATTTATTTATCTCAGGAATTTCTTGCTCGCAATACAGACAATCCTGTAGAAATCGCTAGTGTTTTATTAGAAGAAATTGGTCATGCTGTTGATGTGCGAGTTAATCAAGGCGATACAGATGGGGACGAAGGCGAATTATTTTCAAGTCTAGTTAGAGGTATTTCGTTAGAACCGCAACAATTACAAGATATTAAGCAGGAAAACGATCGCTTTCAAGCTACCATAAACGGTCAAACACTTAACCTAGAAGCAGCAGGAACTCTCCGTGAAACTACAGTCAGAGAAATACGCGATCGCCTAGACGGTATTCTCGCTGGACTTCAGGAAAATCTCAGTAGTCAGCTATTAAAAAATATACTTATTAACTCAGTTTTTGGCGATCGCTTAGAAAGCACTGAAAGCTTGCGATTACTAGATACCGTTCGTCTGCAACTGAACAAAATTAATATTACTAGTTCTGGTTATTTAGCCCAAGATTTAGTTACAGAAATCAATCGAGTGTTGGCAGGTACAGATGCGAACATTAGTTATAATGCCACCACAGATCAATTTGCTTTATCGTTCGCTAAAGCACAAACTACTCAATTTGCTTTAGATAGTCAATTGGGGATTCCCAACGTAGGGTTAAACTTTTTAGGAAAAGTTGGATTAACAGCCAATTTTGACAGCACAATTAATTTTAGCGTAGGTTCAGGAAGCTTTGTTTTCCAACCAACCACGGAAAAAGAATTTTCCTTTAACTTGATAGCAGAAAACTCAGAAAATCTAGCCGGAACTTTAGGATTTCTCAATTTAACTGCTAGTAATAATGGCGCTCAAAAAGCATTTTATACTAAATTTTCCCTATCTGCTGACATCCTTGCAGGAGGACAAATACAAGGATTTTCTACAAATGATACTCTGGATGTAAATCCACTATTAACCCTCAGTGGTGGTCAATATCTTCCCACCTTTAAAACTACTCTTGCTTATAACCTCACCTCCAGTCAATCAAATCCAACTCTGAAATTTACAGATGTTCAGATTGGCTTAGGTTCCCTTATGCAATCTGCCACTCCCTTTTTGAAAGATGTCAAGGGAGTTGTTGATAAATTTGATCCGATTATTAAATTTTTAAATAAACCCTTACCAGTAATTGATAAATTTGGCATCAATTACTCCATTTTAGATTTAGCACAAAATCCTGTATTTAAAACTTATGCAACTCAAGTCTTAAAACTTCCGCCTATAGATTTGAGCTTTCTAGATAGTATTAGTAAACTCAACACCCTTCTGGGAACATTGAGTAAATTGACTAGTTCAGGAAATATTAGTCTGGGTAGTTTTGATTTTACTAATACAGGAATTTCTACTTATACACCTAATAAAAATGCCGTTGCTAATGCTAGCAGTTTAATCGGTGATACCTCCTTTACCTTGCCTATTCTCAACGATCCAAAAACTGCATTTCAACTCTTACTAGGTAATCCCAATGTTGATTTATTCCGATTTACTCTGCCAGGTTTAAGCGTCAACACTGGAGGAACGCTAGTTTTCCCAATTTGGCCTCTTCCTCCTGTATCAGTTGGGTTTGGCGGTAGTATTGGTGCAACTATTCCCAAAACAACCTATGGATTTGATGCGACAGGATTATTGAAGTATAGAAATAGTAACAAATTTGAGAATATCTTTGAAGGACTTTATTTAGACAGTAAAGGGAAAAGACCCGGATTAGAGCTAAATTCTAAATTATTTATGGATATTAATGCTGGCATTAGAGGTATTGCCAGTGTTGGCGGCGAAGCTTACATCAAAGGGTTAATTAATTTAGCACTTAATGACCCTAATAAAGATGGCAAAATTCGTTGGTTAGAGATTAAAAATAATTTTAATCAAGGTTTTTCTTCCCTCTTTGACGTATCTGGTGGCGTTTCTGCTGGGGCAAATATTTATGTTGAATATCCCTCATATAATCCTAAAGATTATTTTTCAGGAAAAGTCTTTAAACGCGAGAATATTTTAGAATTGGGTCTTATTCCTATTCCTGGGTTACAGTTTGAGTCTTCTTCTTCCCGTACAGTTCTTCCCCCCAGTTTAGGAGTCCTCAAAGATAAAGTTTTACGCTTAAATATTGGTATTTATGCTGGTGCTAGAACCAATAATAACCAGGATGTAAGCGAAATTTATACCATCACTGGTGGTAGTACCATTACCCTCACAGGCCCAACCCAAGGACAAGATAAAGAGACTTTCTCTGGTGTTACCAGTGTACAAGGAGATGGCAATTTAGGAGACGATCGCCTGAACGCATCTGGTTTAACTGTCGCCGTGAAGTTTACAGGCGGAGTTGGGCGAGATGTCCTCACAGGTGGTAATCAGAACGACACCCTCAAAGGTGGAGAAGACAGCGATACCCTGACTGGCAATGCTGGTAATGATTCTCTATCGGGTGATGCCGCTAGCGACAGTTTATTAGGTGGTGCTGGTGCAGATACCCTGCTTGGTGGTGAAGGTAATGATACCTTGCTGGGCGAGTTGGCTAATGACAGTTTATCAGGTAGTATTGGGAGCGATCGCTTACAAGGCGGAGACGATAACGATACCCTTGATGGTGGTTTAGATAACGACACCTTAATTGGTGAAAATGGTAACGACAGCCTCTTCGGTAGTTACGGAGATGATTTGTTACAGGCTGGAAATCAAAATGATACCCTCAAAGGTGGCTATGGCAATGACAGCCTAGAAGGTGGCGAACAAGACGATAGTCTTATTGGCGAACAGGGCAACGACTGGCTAAAAGGCGCAGGCGGAAATGATACCCTCGAAGGTTCAGAAGGAAACGACACCCTAGAAGGTGGACTAAACAACGATTCCCTCTTAGGCGGATTTGGAAACGATTCTCTACTAGGGGCAGAAGGCCTTAATACTCTCCAAGGTAATGATGGTAATGATACTCTGCTCGGCGGTCAAGATAATGACACAATTCTAGGTGATGCTGGACAAGATAGCTTAGAAGGTAACAGAGGCAATGATTCCCTCTCAGGTGGTTCTGATAACGACACAATCTTTGGCAGAGATGGCGACGACATCCTCAAAGGAGACGAAGGCAATGATTATCTTTGGGGAAACCAAGGCAAAGATACTCTTTTGGGTGGTTTTGGCGATGACACCTTAGAAGGCGGCGAAGAGAATGACAGTTTAGACGGAGGATCTGGTCTTAATACCCTGTTAGGAGGCGCAGGTAACGATACTCTCGTTGGGGGCGACTTAAACGATAGCCTGTCGGGTGGTACAGAAGATGACAGCCTGCAAGGGAATAGCGGAAATGATACTCTCTTGGGAGCTCAAGGTAACGACACACTCTATGGCGGTGCCGGAAATGATTTACTCGACAGTGGTGAAGATAATGACTACTTGGAAGATGTAAATGGATCTAATACCCTGCTGGGAGGAGCGGCAAAAGATACCCTCATGGGAGGGGATGAAATTGATTTACTGCTAGGTGGTGCTGGCGATGATGAACTCGAAGGATTAGTAGGTAATGACACCCTGTATGGTGGTTATGACGTAGATACCCTAGATGGTGGCGCAGGCGATGATATTCTCTATGGTGGTGCTGGCAATGACTCAGTGATTGGAGGAATAGATAATGATACTATCTATGGCGATCAAGAAGGCAAGGATATCCTATTGGGCGGTGATGACATCCTCAAAGGTGGGGTAGGCAACGATAAACTTTATGGTGATGAATTAGAAGATAAATTATACGGTGAGGATGGAAATGATTTACTCGACGGTGGTGCTGACAACGACATCCTAGAAGGTGGTTTAGGAGATAATACCCTCTATGGTGGCATTGGAGCAGATTTGCTCACTGGCGGGGATAATAACGATACCCTTTATGGTGGCGATAAGAATAACTCTCCTGCCGATGGTAACGATACCCTTATTGGTGGCAAGGGAAATGATTCTCTAGTTGGAGAAACTGGAGAAGATAATCTGCAAGGTGGCAATAATAATGATATTCTCGAAGGAAATCAGGGCAACGATACCTTAGAAGGTGGACTGGGTGCCGATTCTCTACTTGGTGGAGAAGGAGACGATCTCCTCAAAGGACATCTCATTGAACTGAAAACAGAAGTTGTCAACGGGGATGACAACGATACCTTAAATGGTGAAGCTGGCAATGATGAAATTTGGGGTAGTGATGGCAGCGACTCTCTAATTGGTGGAGATGGTAACGACATTCTCTATGGTGATGATTCTGATAATCCATTACTAGATACAAGTTCTGCTGCCTCACCCATCGATAAAAGAGGCGATGATACCTTAGAAGGGGGTGCGGGTAATGACACCCTCTATGGTGGTTTAGGTAATGATGTTCTCAAAGCTGGAACGGGATTCGATCGCCTTTATGGTGGTACTGGCAATGATACGCTGTATGGTTATGAGCCTACCCTAGTTTTAGATAATGGTAATCCTCAGATTATTACTAATAATGGTAAAGAATACTATGTAAGTAGCGATCGCCAACCCCAAGACGGAGTAGTTTATGTTTTAGCACCGGGTTCTGGCACTGATACAATCTACAACTTCTTTAGCGGTACGAAAAACGGCAAAGAAATTAGCTACCAAAATCCCGATGGAACACCTGTCACAAATAAAGATGGTAAGGTATTAACTCTTGGCAGCGATGTCATACGCCTAACTGGGGGATTGAGTTTTAGCTTTATTGACATCGTTGAAGATAAAAAACCTGATGGGACAGTATTTACCAAAATTATCGATCTTGATACTCAACAAGTTCTAGCAGAATTTATTGGTATTACTAAAGATCAAATTGGTCGCCAAAATATTGATGAACAAAATGTACCCGTAGACCGCTTAGAATTTAGCAGCAAAAAACCCATTTACGCCAAAGAAGAAACTGTCAGTCTTGTTGATGCCCAAGTTAGAGATCCTAACGGTGCAAGCGACATTGAAAAAATTAATTTCTGGCTGAAGAATCCAGACGGAACTTGGAAAGATTTTCGAGATATTGGCTTAACTGGAGTTAAGTACGGTAATGCTGACTGGGGTGATTTTGATAAAGATGGTGATTTAGATATTTTAGTCACTGGTTATACTTCTAAAGTCACTAGCGAAGGACAAACAGATCAGGTATTTGACCTAGTTCCTGTAACTAAACTCTATCGTTATGACAAATCCAGGAATCAATTTATTGAAATCCTTGATTTAAATCAAGTCCAATCTGCTTTTGATGTCATTGATGGATTAACTTCTCCCCTAGCCCAACTTTCTCAGGGAACAGTTATGTGGGGAAACTTTGATGGTGATAGTGATGGTAATTTAGATATTTTACAAACAGGTAAGTCTGATACTGGTATCACTGTAGCTAAAATCTATATCAATCAAGGACAAAGTTTCCAAGCTCCTTTAGAAATTAAATTAAGTAGTTCTGCTAGCCAAGAAGTAAACTGGCTAGATATTAATAAAGATGGCAAGCTTGATTTGCAGATTGGTACAGATATTTATCTGCAAAATAATGGTGGACTTGTTAAAAATAATATTCCATTAGATGTCCTGCAAACTCGGAAATTCAGTTTTGTTCGGCAATTTGGGACAGAAAGTGAAGATACAAGCAAGCAAATGAGTATTGATAATAGAGGTTATATCTACATACCTCTAAATACTTACAACTCTAGTCCTACATTTAGCCAAAGGGCTTCTTTAGAAAAGTATGCTATCAATGGCAATTTTATCTCATCTAAACAATTTGCTGCCCTCCAAAATGTTGATGCAGTAGCAGTAGATAGTCAAGATAATATTTTCGTTATAGGCAAAACTGGTGATCTTTATTTCTTAGTCAAGTATGATCCTAATGCCCAATATACTGATAGTTGGGATTTATCAACTTACTTCTCCCATGTATCTGACATTCAAATTGATAAACAGGGTAATGTTTATGTTGTTAGTAGAAATAACGATTCTGAAAACAGACTAGTTAAGTTTTCGTTTGATAGTAAAGGTATTATTAATGCTTGGACTCAGCCAATTAATTTTGAGATTGCTTATCCAAATGCTGGAGATATAGCTTTAGATGAACAAGGTAATATTTACCTAACTGGCTACAATTATTTTAGTAAAAATGCTGTTATAGCTAAGTATAATACTGCGAATGGTCAGGTTAAATGGACTCAAGAATTTGGCTTTTCTTCGTCGGAATTATCTCAATCGAATGTAGCTACAGATGTAGCTGTTGACAATCAAAGTAATGTTTATATTACTGGCTTATCCAATAATGATGCTTTCTTGGTCAAGTATGATTCTACTGGCAATTATCTGTGGGGTAAAACTCTGGGATATTCCGACTCATACATTTACTCTTATAGCTATGGCTATTTTAATATTAATTTAACTGTTGATAACCTGGGTGGTATTTATGTTGCAGGAGCTAAAAATCGTGAGCAGCCTAACGATTTCCGCAATATCTTTTTAGACAAATATGATGCCAATAATGGTAATCGACTTTGGAGTGAACAACTAAGTTCAGATGATGATAGTACTCCTTCAGGAATTATTCTAGATTATTCAGGAAATATCTATATTAATGGCGAAACTAGAGGCAAAATCAGCAATGTCGGTTATCTAGACTCTAGTAATTTCTTAAAAGATGCTTTCTTAGCTAAGCTAGAATTAGCTTCTCAGATATACAGTAATGAGTGGACAAGTTTTGATGGGAAAACCTATCTTTTGATGACCGCTAAAAATTCTCAAGGTCAGCTCATCACCCAGGTTTATCAATACACTAGCGATAATCAACTTCAATTACTGAATGTAGCGCTTCTAGGAATCAGTGAAGGAAAAGCCATTTGGGGAGATTACGACAAGGACATTAAGACAGATGATATTCTCCTCAGTGGCAAAGACCAAAATGGAAATATAGTTACTAAGATTTACAAATTTAATAACACAACTAATACTTTTACTGAAGTACCAGTTTTACTGGCTAAGGATACTAACAAGAACGGCAAGTTAGACATTGAAGAAAGGAATAACTTAACCTCTATTTCTGGCGTTTATCAAGGTGATATTAGCTGGCAAGACTTTGATAAAGATGGCAATTTAGATATTCTCCTCACTGGCTTTACAGTTCAAAATCGTCGCACTGCCGATGGTAATAACGTTCCCATTCCAGTAACCAAAATCTATCAATTGATGGATGATACTAATGGAATTTATTTCGATACGAATGTTAATTTAAGTGGTGTTGCTAACAGTTCAGTTCAAGCCAAAGATTTTGATGGCGATCAAGATTTAGACTTATTAATCACAGGTGAAGATATCTTTGTTCGTCCTGAAGACGAAGCAAATTTATCTTCATCTCAACTTGAAGGAGGTAATCCTACTACCACGATTTATCGTAATGACTCTAGTGATGGCAAGATTAAATTTACCAATCCTATCTTTACCACCAATGAAAAAGATAAACGTTGGGCAGATTTCAACTATCAATTTTGGAGTGATAATTTAGATCCAGGTGTTTATGAACTAAAAGGAATTGCTTCCGACCATGCTACAGGTGGAATTGAATTAGTACCAGGTTATGCTGAGAAAACTACGACTCTCCAAGGTACAGCAGCACAAAATATCTTTGTTATCGGTAATAAAACCAATAACTTTTATGATAATACCGTTACTATTGAAGGTTTTAACCCTAACCTAGACCTGCTACAACTTTATGGCAAACAAGATGAATATACTAAGGTAAGCGAAGAAAGTAATACCCGAATTAACCATAAAAGTTCATCTCTTAGCATCCTCTTTCTAGGAGTTAGTGATACTGCTATTACCCTTAGCAACGACTTCACCCAAGGCAATATCATCTTTGCCGATCCTAAACGTGATGACAGCGAAAGCGTTAAATTTGTCATTACTAACAAAGGTGGCCCTAATAGCGACACACTAGATTTCTCCTCTGGGTTTCCCGTTCAACAAAATCAACTCCAAGAACCCCTACCTGGACAATTCAGTACCTTTGGCGCTTTAGCAGGTGGTGATGGTAACGACACCTTAAAAGGGAGTCAAACCAACAGTGAAAAAACCCTCAATGGCGGTGTTTTAGTCACTTACCTTGATGGTGGTACAGGAGATGACTCAATTATTGGTAGCAATCTTAACATAGATAGTACCGGACAACCTGTTACAGATATTTTACTTGGTTGGGAAGGTAACGATACTCTCCTGGGTTTACAAGGGCGTAATATCCTTGATGGTGGTAGTGACAATGATTTATTAGTCGGTGGTTCCAACAGCGATACCTTAGAAGGGGGTCAAGGTAATGACACCCTCAACAGTGGTACAGGAGTTGATACTGCAACTTATCGCAATGCTCCCGAAGGCGTTACTGTTAATTTAGCTTCCGCTACCGCAACTCAGGATGGTTACGATACTCAAGATACTTTTATTACCGCAGGTACTGTATCCACCATTGAGAGTGTCATTGGCTCAAATTACGGTGATTCGCTCACAGGCGATGCTCAAAACAATCTGTTATCAGGATTAGCAGGTAATGATACCATAGCCGGGGGTATGGGTAATGATTCTTTGGAAGGTGGTACAGGTAATGATTCCCTGTTAGGTGGTGTAGGTTTTGATACCCTAATCAGTGGTGGTGGAGCCGATACCTTAGAAGGTGGTGCAGGCGTTGATACTTATATAGTGCGATCGCCCCTCATGACCCTTGAGGAAGCTTTTACTACACTGGGTGGTAATTATAAAACGCGGAGCGATGTTACCATCAACGGACAAAAGCTCACTTGGGAAACATTTCGTCTCTGGGCAGATCCTAGCCGTTGGAACGGTCGGGTGCAATGGGATAAATATCGGGCGATCGGACTCGAACCTGATGAACAGCTGTATCAGCAAGCACAGACTAATAATAAACAAGGATGGCTCAGACAGTCCCTTAGTGGCACAGTAATTCGAGACGAAAATAGCGAAGAAGATACATTAATTATTGCTGCTAATGCTCCCCTGTCAAAAACTGGTTTAGCTGTTGGAAAAGTTGGTTTTTATCAGTCAGGAAATGATTTAATTCTTGACCTGAATAAAGATGGTGTGTCAAATACTAAAGATGATTTAACTATTAAAGATTTCTTTAATGGTAATCAAGGTGGTGCAGGCAGCATCAGCACCATCCGTATAGCTGGGTTAGAAGCTAGCTATTATAAAGATGCGAATTTTAGTGATTTAGTCGCTACAAAAATTGATCCAAACATCAACTTTGATTGGGGTCAGCAAGCACCGTTAACCCTTGGCGATAGAACAAACAATTTTGGTATTATATGGCAAGGTTTTCTCAAAGTTAACACAACAGGAACTTACAAATTCCAACTCAAACTAGACAGTGATGATGAAAATCCTAAAACTCACCTGTTTGTCAACAATGTACTTGTTCAAAATGAAAACCAAGGTATAAATTTAAGTGCAAATCAAGAGTATTCTTTCCGTTTAGAATATGCAGAACAAATAGGTGAAGCTAAAGTTAAACTGCTTTGGTCTATCAACAACTCAGATTTTCAAACTATTCCTGAAGAACAATTCTTTTCTCCTCAAACTATAAGTGCTGCTGACATTCTCAATACCAACAGTGGATTAACGCCTATTTTGCAAGAAAACTTGGGTATTCAAACAACCAAAGACTGGAAAAGTTCTGCAACTTGGGGAGATTATAACAAGGATGGTAATCTTGATTTTCTAGTTGTCGGCAGTGATGCTTATGGCAACGGTATTGCTAGAATTTATCGCAATACAGGAACATTTAACTCTACATCTTCAGCCTTTGCTGCACCTATTCAATTAACCCAATTTGAGCGCTTTGATACTGCTGTTTGGGGTGACTATAACAATGATGGCTATCTGGATATTTTAGCAACAGGGATTAATACTATCCTAAAGGATGGTCAACCTGAGAAAACATATCAAGTCAAAGTTCTTTTAAATCAAAGCGGACTAAGATTTAAAGAACTTACTATCAAAGGATTATCAACTCAGAATCTTAATACTCCAAGTCAAGCAAATTGGGCTGATTTTGATAATGATGGTAAGTTAGATATTGTTACAACTAATAAGAATGAAGTAACTTTGTATTTAGGTAATGGTAATCCTCTTTCACCATTTATCACCAACGTTAACAATGGAGTTATCAATCTAGGAGATATTAATAATGATGGTTATATTGATATAGTTTTGTCAGGTAAAGATAATGGGAACAAAATATGGAAACCAAAGGAATCTCAACCACTGACTGGGAACTTTAGCAGTCCTTTATCCGACAGAGGTGCATATTACCAAGATTTTCCATTATCTAGTATTCAATTTCCTTCAAAAATTGAGGATAAGTTAGAACCAAATAAACTTTATGAAATTAGTTTATCTGCTGAGAGTTTTGATACTTATCTAGAAATTGTTGACAAAGAAGGAAATATTTTTGCTTATGATGATGACAGTGGTGAAGGAAGTAACTCTTTATTAAGTTTCAACTATGTTAATAAATATAAGGATTATAAAATTCGCGTTACTACTTATTCGCCTGAAGCAACTGGTGATTTCCAACTATCAGTTCGAGAAATTAATAGTACAGTCGAGATTTGGCAAAATAGTCATGATTTTCAAACGTCCTCTAAATCTTTTGAGCAATTAAACCCAGAAAAACTGTCACTCTACGGAGCAGAAACCGCAGCCCTTGGAGATTATGATGCAGATGGAAAATTAGATATTCTCATCACCGATAAAGACCGCACGAGAGTTTATCAAAATAAAGGTAATAACGGTTCTATTTCGTTTACCGAATTTAGTGGTAAATCATTTACTGGAGAACTAACAACAGATGATGCTCTAAATTCTCTAAAAAGAGATTCTTACTATAAACGCTATCAAATTACTGATTTAATTAATGATTCCGAGAAAGCGCAGGTAGTCGAGCTTAATTTAATCGGTAATTTCGACACATATTTGCAAATTGTCAAACCTCGTGCTACTCGGCCACTGATTGCTTTTGATGATGATAGTGGTGGTGGGACTAATTCTCTAGTACGCTTTAATTACACCCCAGATTTAAAAGACGCAGAAGTTTGGGTGACAACTTATCGTACTAAGACAACAGGTTCCTACACTCTATCTGTAGGTGATATAGGACTACCCAGTAGTGTTAATAGTGCTGCTGCTTGGGCAGATTATGATAATGATGGCGATTTAGATGTTGCCCTCAGTGGACTTGGCGACCAAGGTTCTTTTACTAAAGTTTTCTTAAACCCTGTTATTGGCACTTCTACCAGTCAAACCTTTAGGGAACAGCCAGCTTTACTACCTGGACTGCAAAACGGTTCTGCAAGTTGGGGAGATTACGACAATGATGGCGATTTAGATTTACTGCTGACAGGTACTTTAGGCACTACAGCACAGCCTTTTGTCCAAATTTATCGCAACAACACTTACGACCAAGGCAATGGTACAGCTAACTTACCTCCTAGTACACCTACCTTAACCACATCCCCACAAATTACTATACCTTCAGGCATTAAACTCAGCTGGAATGATGTTTCTTTAGGTGAAGAACCTTATACTTATAACCTCCGCATTGGTACAAGTTCAGAGGGAACTAATGTACTTTCACCTTTAGCTAATAGTCAAGGGAAGCGCACAGTCGCACAAATCGGGAATGCAGGTTACACAACCAGTAAAATTCTCAGTAACCTAGCTAAAGGAGTTACCCATTACTGGAGTGTACAATCTATTGATAATGGTTTTCTAGGATCTACCTTCTCTCCAGAAAGTTCCTTCACAACTAATCCCTTCTCAATTGTACCTTTACCTCCGAGTGTAACTATTACACCGTTAACGGAATTAGTTACTAGCGAAAGTGGAATACAGGCTAAATTGCGTGTAGTTCTTAATAGTCGGCCTACCGCAAATGTCAAGATTAAGTTCAGCACTTCAAATCCAACAGAAGGAGAAGTTATAGCTGATTATGACTTAGATTATAACTCGACACCTGATACTCTGACATTCACTCCTGAAAACTGGAATATTGCCCAAACTTTTGCTGTCCAAGGAATTGACGACACATTCGATGATGGCAACGTTCGCTACACTATTGAGACTACTGTAACCAGTGCCGACGCTACCTACAATGATATTTCTGTCAATGAACTAACTTTGGTTAATCAAGATAATGATAATCCAATTACTCGTGTCAGTTTAGCGGGTGATGGAACTGCATCTAACGCTAATAGCGACTCTCCTAGCATCACTCCTAGCATCAGTGCTAATGGACGATATGTTACTTTTGAATCTAATGCTAGCAATTTAGTCCCCAATGATAATAATGGACTAGGAGATATCTTTGTCTATGACCGCACTACAGGACAAATTACCCGTATCAATGTAGCCAATGATGGCATAGAAGCAAATGATACTAGTTACTCCCCCAAGATCAGTGCTGATGGACGTTACATAACTTTTGCATCTGATGCCAGCAACTTAGTCCCCAATGATAATAATGGACTAAGAGATATCTTTGTCTATGACCGCACTACAGGACAAATTACCCGTATTAATGTAGCCAATGATGGCACAGAAGGTAATAGTTACAGCTACTCCTCTAGTATCAGTGCTGATGGACGTTACATAGCTTTTGAATCCAACGCTAGCAATTTAGTCCCCAATGATAATAATCAAAAAACAGATATCTTTATTTATGACCGGACTATAGAACAAATTACCCGTATTAATATAGCCAATGATGGCACAGAAGGTAATAGTTACAGCTACTCCCCTAGTATCAGTGCTGATGGACGTTACATAGCTTTTGAATCCAACGCTAGCAATTTAGTCCCCAATGATAATAATCAAAAAACAGATATCTTTATTTATGACCGGACTATAGAACAAATTACCCGTATTAATATAGCCAATGATGGCACAGAAGGTAATAGTTACAGCTACTCCCCTAGTATCAGTGCTGATGGACGTTACATAGCTTTTGAATCCAACGCTAGCAACTTAGTCCCTAATGACAATAATGAAAAAGAAGATATCTTTGTCTATGATCGGACTACAGGACAAATTACCCGTGTCAGTGTAAACAGCAATGGTGCTGAAGCCAATGATAAAAGCTACTCTCCCAGCCTAAGTGGTGATGGACGTTACATAGCTTTTGAATCCAATGCCAGCAACTTAGTCCCCAATGATAATAATGGCAAATTTGATACATTTGTCTATGATCGGACTACAGGACAAATTACCCGTGTCAGTGTAGACAGCAATGGTGTTGAAGCCAATGGTGAAAGCTTCCTTCCCAGCTTAAGTGGTGATGGACGTTACATAGCTTTTGAATCCAATGCCAGCAACTTAGTCCCCAATGATGATAATGGACTAGAAGATATCTTTGTCTATGACCGTACAGCCACTACAGGCGTTACCATTACATCCAATGAAAATCTCGTTACTACAGAAAGCGGTGGAACAGCCAGTTTTTCAGTTGTTCTCAAAAGCAAACCAACCGCAGATGTAATTATCCCCATTAGCAGTTCAGATATTACCGAAGGTGAAATTGCAGTTTCTCAGCTTACCTTCACCCCCGATAACTGGAATGTCGCGCAAACTGTCACCATCACAGGGGTAGATGATTCGCTCTCAGACAGGGATATTATTTACAGTATTATTACTGAAGCAATTAAGAGCCACGATAGTAATTACAATAATCTCAATCCTGACGATATCTCTGTTACGAATGTAGATAATGACAGCATTCGCGACGGCATTTGGGGTGACTATAACAAAGACGGTAAATTAGACGTTCTTTCAATTACCAGTAGCACCAGCCGCATTTACCAAAATCAAAACGGTAAATGGATAGCTACAAGCACCACCCTCCCAGGTGCAACTCAAGGTAGTTGGGCTGATTATGACAAAGATGGCAATTTAGATTTTTTGCTTGTCAGTGGTACTCAAACTTATATTTATCGCAACCAAGCCGGAAGTTTCACCGCAGTTAATACCACCCTCCCAGGTGCAACTCAAGGTGCTTGGGCTGATTATAACAATAACGGCGATTTAGATTTATTGCTTGTTGGTGATACCCAAACCAATGTATATCGCAACCAAGCCGGAAGTTTCACCGCAGTTAATACCACCCTCCCAGGTGCAACTCAAGGTGCTTGGGCTGATTATGACAATGACGGCGATTTAGATTTTTCCCTTGTCAGTGGTACTCAAACCCGTGTCTATCGTAACCAAATAGGAAGTTTCACCGCAGTTAATACCACCCTCCCAGGTGCAACTCAAGGTAGTTGGGCTGATTATGACAATGACGGCGATTTAGATTTATTACTAATCAACGCTACTCAAACCCATCTTTATAAAAATAATCTAGGTAGCCTTACCATTGATACAACTCTAAGCGGTGGCTCCAGCTTAGTCACAGGTGATTATGACCATGATGGTTTGTTAGATATAGCCATTGTGGGCGATCAAGTCAAAATTTATAAGGGTAGTGCAACCGGATTTAAGGAATATATTGACCAAATTCCGTTAAGCAGCACTTACAACACCATCACCCAAGCGGATTATGACAACGACCGAGACCTGGATTTATTCTTATTAAATGGTACAGGAGTTGCCCAAGTCTTCCGCAATGATGCAGCGAAATTAAACACCGTTCCCACTGCGCCCAATCAATTCCAAGCTGTAGTCAGCAAGACGGGTGTAACACTGAAATGGAGTGGTGCAACTGATGCTCAAACTCCTACCCCCGGCTTAAGTTACAACCTGCGTCTGGGAACAGCACCAGGAACAAGTAATATTTTTGCTGCTCCGATTAATAATGGTAATTTACTACTGCCCCAAGGTGGAAACGTTGGTCAAGGAGCTAAAGAGACAGATGGCTCTAGGAGTTGGGCATTAACAGGACTTGCACCTGGTCAATATTACTGGAGTATTCAAGCAGTAGATAATAGCTTATTAACATCGAAATTCTCAGTAGAACAATCCTTTAATATTCTGCCGCCGCCTCCTGTTCTGCCCACCTTGAGTTTTTCGAGTCCTAAATTAACCATTGCCGAAGGAGATAGTGGGCAAAAATCAGTATTGTTGACAGTTCAGTTATCTCAAGCCAGTCAGCAAGAAATAAGAGTTGAGTACAGTGTCTACAAAAGCGAGACAGATACCAGTACACCTAATGAAGATTTCCAACCGATTACGGGGACGCTAGTTTTTAACCCTAATCAAACCTCTCAGACTATTGAGTTGATTATTCAGGGAGACACGACACCAGAAACAGCAGAAACATTTACTGTATCGCTGCAAAACCCCATCAATGCCCAACTAGTTACCAATCAAAATCAAGCGAAAATTACTATTACCAGCGAAAGCAGCGATGGTGTCATTCTTGTACCAGATTTGCAAGTCACTCAGCTATCAGCACCTAACAGCGCTCAACAAACGCAATCTTTTGATATTGCTTGGACAGTGCAGAATATTGGCACGGGAGGTAGTGCCGAAACCCGTTATGCCAGCTATGTTTACTTATCTCAAGATACTGTACTTAGTGATGAAGATGACCTTTTAGGTGTTAATTGGCAATCTCTCCCAGAAGCAGGTAAAACCCAGAGTCTGAACCAATTAATTACAATTCCTTACGATGTCACTGGAACTCAATATCTAATCGTCAGCAGTAATCCGGCACAAGATCCTCAAGAAGCTAATGCTTTCAACAATACCATTAGCCGTCCCATTACTATCACAGCGGCGCAACTGCCAAATTTAACTCTGCAAAGCGTGACTGCTCCCAATCAAGGTACTGCTGGTAGCAAAATTTCAGTTACCTCCAGCGTGAAAAACATTGGAGTGGGAACGGCGAAAAGCGGATGGACAACCTTAGCTTATCTCTCAGCAGATAACATTTTAGATGCCAGCGACATCCTTCTTGAACAGCAGACTGCTACTACCCCATCGCTAGCTATAGGTGCAACTAGCAATTTAACTACTGAAGTTACCTTAGCTAACACTGGTTTAACCCAAGAATATTTGTTGTTTACGGTTGTTCCAGCCAGTGGTGATTATGATAGCGACACCAAAGAAGCAGCTACAGCAAAACCAATTGCTCTACAATTTACAGCTCAACCGCAAATATCCCTGAATGCTTCTGCTGTGTTAGTTACAGAAGATGGCAACGACAAACTTATCTACACTTTTACTCGTACTGAGGACATTACCAATTCCCTAACTGTTAACTTCAGTGTGGGAGGAACAGCGCAATTTAATACTGACTATACTCAAACTGGAGCAGCTAGTTATAGTGCAACCACAGGTAGCATCACCTTTGCGGCTGGTTCTACAACTGCAATTTTAAGCTTAACTCCTGTCAAAGATACCGTTGGGGAATTAGATGAAACCGTTCGCCTGACTTTAAGCTCAGGTAGTGGTTATACTTTAGGGACAAATGCGGCGATCGCAACTACCATCAAAAATGATGATATTCCCCTAAATAATAACTTTGCCAATGCCATTACTCTCAGTGGTAAAAATATTAACCTGACTGATTCCAATCGCAAAGCTACCAGAGAAACCGGGGAGCCGCTAATTCTCAATGATACTGTCGGCAATTCTGTCTGGTATTTCTGGACTGCTCCCACCACAGGAACTGTGGAACTATCCACTAATGGTAGTCAGTTCAATACTCTTTTAAGTGTATTCACTGCTAATTATGTATCTGGATTAACTCTTGTTACCAGTGATGATGACTCTGGAGAAGGTGAAAATAGCTTCGTCACATTTAATGCTACTGCTGGGGTGCGTTATGCGATCGCTATTGATGGTGTGGGCGACGACGTAGGCGACTTTGTTCTTAAGCAACCGAGTTTGAGCATTGCAGACTTGACGACTATTGAACGTGATAGCACTAGTCAAGCAGTGGTAACAGTAACATTAGATCCAGCCAGCGCTCAAACAACTACAGTCAATTATGCTACCGCCAACGGCACAGCTATAGCTGGACAAGACTACACTACAGTCTCTGGTACTCTGACTTTCCTGGCTGGAGAAACAGTCAAAAGCTTTACTATCCCCATTCTGACTGATGCTGTTAAAGAAAATGATGAAACCTTTACAGTTAATCTGTCAACGCCTAGCAACAATGCCAAAATCGCTCAGGACACAACAACAGTCACCATTAAAGACACGGTTAAATCCAGTACCAGCCTCACCATAGCCGCAACAGATAATAACCTGCAACTAACAGGTACTAGGAATATCAATGGCATAGGCAATGCAAGTAATAATATTCTGCTGGGTAACGCTGGCAATAATACCCTCAATGGAAGTAGCGGCAACGATACTCTTAGTGGCGGTGCAGGTAACGACACCTTCATAGACGGTACTGGCAACGATAGTGTCATTGGTGGAGATGGAATTGATACACTTAAAGAAACAAAAGATGTTAATTTTACCTTGACTGATATACAACTCGCCAGGTTCACCCTCACAAATAATATAATCACTTTTCTGGAGAGTGACACCCTCAACACCATCGAAAAAGCAGAACTTACAGGTGGTGGTGGTAATAATATTTTGGATGCTTCCGGCTTTACAGGTAACGTCTTCCTCAGTGGGAGTACAGGCAACGACCAATTAATTGGCACGGCTAAAAACGATACCCTTGATGGTGGAAATGGTAACGATATTCTCACAGGCGGACTGGGTAATGATATCCTAACAGGCGGTTCAGGCAATGATCGATTCATCTATGATACGAACGCCGCGTTTACTACTGATGCAATTGGTATCGATATCATTCAGGACTTTACTAGTGGAGTTGACAAAATTACTATTGATAAAACTACATTTACAGCCATTAGTAGTAATGCTGGTATTGGGTTTGGCATACTCAACGAATTTGCAGTAGTGAGTAGTGATTTAGCAGCGACAACTAGTAACGCCTATATTGTTTTCAACTCTGCAAATAGTAAGTTATTTTACAATCAGAATGGAGATACAGATGGTTTGGGCACAGGTAATCAACTCGTTACACTTTCTGGAGCCTCGAATATACAAGCTACTGACTTTATAATTCAAGCATAAATCCTTAAAATTCAGTTTGGCGAGATTTAGCCATCTGTTCTACCTCTAGCTACAGCCGCTAACTGTTGCTTAAGGGCATCTATTTGCTGCTGATGTTCATCAATTTCAGCTTGGATTTGTGCTTGTAATTCTTCTGGTGACAGTTGTTGAATCTGTTCCTCGTGATAGTGCAATAACTCTTCAGAGTTCTTGTCAGGTATTACAGAGTATCGCCAACCACCGCTTTTTAATTCTCTTGTTCCTTTCCGAATTGTGTCTCGATTCCATCCTAATTCTGATTCTGCAAGCCTTTGCCCTCCTAAACCTAAGCCCTGAACTATCGTAGTCATAAATTTACGCTTTGCTGCACCTTTTAATTGAGATGCAGTTTCAATCAACAACTTTTTAAGAGAATCAGTTAATACTATAGCCACCAGTTGCCACACTCAAAAACTCAAAAACTCAGTCATTATTCAAATTACTATAAAAGGGGGGATAAAGGGGCTGCTGTCGGCAGCCCCTTTATCCCTCAATAAAATGATTATCATTATTGTTTATGGAATAGTTTATTTTTTGGAAGTCCCTTGGGATATCTCATCAAGATTAATTGTGGTGAATTTTCAGTATGTTTTATGTTAATAAAATAACTTTTTACTTAAAAAGATGTTTTAGCGATCGCACCTTTTTTGTCCGACCTCACAAAATCGCGTTGCTCCCGTCAACGTTACTAGTAAGCTCTCTCATTTCCTGGCTTAGTTCATCCAATTGTGTCTGGGTGTTAGCTTGTCTAATAGTTAAATTGTCTAATTGTTCTTGTGTTCTAGGAAAGTCTTTCAGCCAAGCCCAAGATTATTTGTTCAATACGGTCTATTCTTGTTATGGAAGTATTCGGGTGTGTCAGTCATTTTCCTTATGTTGAACTTCTACAATTTTACTTTCTCGTTTGATTCAACGTTCTCAAACTTTGATAACAGGGATTAGGACTTTAGTCTTCGCGCACCCTTCCCCATTGGCGATCGCTTAAAGCTCTTTTACCCAATTTATAACAGTCGTATGATAACGAAGCGTTAGCGAGTCCGCGAGCGTCTACACTTTTCTTACCCGTTCTATTGCGCGAAAGCCAGAACTGTTCAAGATGATGCGATTAAACCATTGATATGTCGTAGCACAAGATATTTTTGTTGATCTGCGGAGAACTGCTCAGGACAAATGACAACACTAGTGCCAATGCCATCCACTAGGGCAATGAGTGCATTGGCTTCGAGGGTTAAATCAAGATCGGCTCGAATCACCAAAGCTTTTTGTAAGTCAGCTAACTCTTGAGAAATAATCTGCCGTAAAAAGTTATAGCGTTTTCGGTGTTCCTGAACAAGGCGATCACGCCCGATAGAATAGCCCAAAAATGCCACCCAAACCTTCCAATCAGCTTTGTCAATGTCCTCCAGAGGTAGAGCCACAAAAATCATCTGTGCTAGTTTGTCAATTCCTTGTCGTCCCTCGGCACAGGTTTTCATATCCTGTAGGACGTTTTCAAACACTTGTTCCAAGGCAAATAGGGTAAGTTCTTCTTTGTCTCGAAAGTAATGGGTAACAACCCCGGTCGAAGAACCAAGTTCTTGCGCGATCGCTCGCATACTGGCACGATCCAATCCTTCACGGACAATCACCCGCCATGCCGCTTTAGTGACTTCAATACGGCGAGCGTCATAACTCATAGCTCTCCTCGGTTTACAGCAACATCAAACAAGTCTCTTGACATTTTATCACAACAGTTGTTATGTTTTTATCGACATAACAACTGTTGTGATATTTCTTCTAGAGGCTAACCTGTTTTACACACGGAGTTCGCGATGATTCGACCGACCATGCCCGATGACACAACCGCGCTGATTGCCTTAGCCGATGCAATTGGACTGTTCCAACTAAACCAACTTGAGGAGCTTGACGAAATGTTGTCCGATTACTTCAGTGGTAGCAGCGACAGTGATTCTCTACCAGACGGCAAAGCCGAACGCTTTTGGATTACCGACGATGACAACGGGGTGGTGGGGGTCGCCTACTGTGAGATGGAACGGATGACTGATCAGACGTGGAATCTACAGTTGATTGCTATCCGACCCGACCGCCAAGGACAAGGACGTGGTGCGACCCTGCTACGCTACGTTGAGCAAACATTGATGACACGCGGCGGGCGTGTACTACTGGTAGAAACGTCAGGTACGCCGGACTTTGAGCGCACGCGAGCGTTCTACCGCAAGTGCGGTTATAAAGAAGAAGCACGGATACGCGACTTCTATCAAGCGGGCGCTGACAAAATCGTTTACCGTAAGGCGCTGTCCGCTCAGTCGCAGTAAGCGCCCGCTTAATGCGACTGCTGTCATTGTTGTCGGAAAGCGATCGCGAAATGTATAGCGTTGTTCTAGTTTTTGTCGCAGTGCTTCTAAAGTGTTTTCTACTTCAACTTTGGGTTTGTAAGTCGTGTAATGCCGTAATTCTTGAGAATCTGGTAATTTGACAATTATTTCGATGCGGTCTGCTAATATAATTGAGTAAAAAACTGCTGTTACTGGATTAGAATTTTCCACTATATCGTCAATCTTCGTTGGCTGGATGGTAATACAAGCATCTTGGAAAAAGTTGTCTAATTCAGCCAATTGTAAAGCTTCAATTGCACCGCGAGCTTGCTTTAAATTTTCCTGACTAACTTGTTTGGTTAGTGCTTTGTCAGTCGAGGTTTGGTTAAATTGTAAAAGTAATCCTACCAATTGGCGATATACTGGTTCTACTTCATCTCGAAATTCAAATTGAATGTCGGGATTAAGAGCTACCAAATCGCCGCGTAAAGTATGAAGAGTTTCCACTGCTGCGGTGTAAGCTGCTACTGCTCTTTCTGAATCTCCTTGTACCAAAAGCAGGCGTCCGAGTTGCCATTCCCAGTGATAAGCAATATCCGGTGCATTTATGAGTTGAGCAAGATTTAAAGCTGACTCAGTATATTGCTGTGCGTTTGGAAATTGTTTTCTCATCTCGTAAAATTGAGCCAGATAACCCAGACTATAAGACTCGGCTCGTTGGTCTTTTATTTCTTGGGCTTGTTGCACAGAGGTGTTTAATAGCTCGACAATTTCTTCGGAATTTTGGATTTTAGTTTGTTCCTTGGCTCCTGCTTGGAAATCCTGATTTTGGGTTGGGGAATTGAAAATTTCTCTTGTTGTCTGCTTGTGCGTCTTTTCAAGACAAAGCAAACTCTGGACAAAATTGATTCTGGCGTATACTGCGGCTCGACTAGGGGTTAAATTGGAGAGTGCAGATTTAATTGATCCAAGATATTCGCTCGTCGGTTGTTGCCCAAGAAACTGCAATACGCTCAAGCGATTGAGTTGGGCTTGTACAGCAGTAATGGAAGAACTTGACTTATTAGGGATGTTATGATAATAATCAGATGCTTTTTTGAGGTAAAATTTGGTATCCTCTGTTTGGGCGATCGCTGTTTGTCCACACCGCGACGGGAGAAAATTACTAGCGTGGCAAAACTTACTAGAGAAGAGCGGAAATCCTGTAATCTTGACCTTGT
>NZ_JABXKF010000157.1 GCF_017115165.1 Nostoc sp. LPT
AACTTCTCGCTGTGCTTGAGTCTCAAGCTCTTAAATACTAATTAGATAGTCAGGGATTTAACCCCAAAACAACACATAGATATTGCGGCATTAAATCCTTCTTCTTTGACTGAAATCCTTGCAGGCACCCAAATCTTAGTTGTAGATGATGACGATGATACCCGTGACTTCCACACATTTGTACTAGAACAGGCTGGAGCAATGGTGACAGCAGTGACATCAGCAAAAGAAGCACTGCAAGTTTTGGCAGAGTCAGAACCAGATACGCTCCTGAGTGATATTGGGATGCCAGAGATGGATGGTTATATGTTGATGCGCCAAGTTAAAGCATTGCAGGCAAACCAAGCCAAACAAATTCCGGCGATCGCTTTAACTGCTTATGCCGGAGAAATCAACCAGCAACAAGCACTTGAATCAGGCTTTCAAAAGCATCTGTCCAAACCCGTCGAACCAGATGAGTTAGTCAAGGCAATTGCAACTCTAATTGGTAGAAGTGGGAATGTCTGAGTATTAAGCTTACAAACACTTCTACTCTGCTTAAAAACTCCAGGTTTCAAAATCGACGAGGTTTAATACTGAAATCTGATGGCACTATCGATAATTTGTTATCAATATATTAACAGTTAATAACTTGACCGACTAGCTAAATCAAGAGGGGAAGAATGAACAGTCGCCGCGTTGTCATTGTTGGCGCTGGATTCGGTGGGTTGCAAGCTGCCCAATCTTTAGCTGATTCTGGTGCAGATGTATTGTTAATTGATCGCAACAACTATCACACCTTTGTACCGTTGTTGTATCAGGTTGCGACAGGTCAATTAGAACCTGAGTACATTGCTTACCCTATCCGCACAATATTACGGCGATTCTCTTTCCTGCGGAATAAGTCTAAGGTTCAGTTTTTGATGGCTGAGGTTGAGCAAATTGATTTTTCAAGGCAAACTGTTGAAACAGATAGTTGTTCAATTACCTATGACTTTCTTGTGCTTGCAACTGGAAGCCAAACCCAGTTTTTGGGAGTTCCTGGAGCTTTAGAATATGCGTTCTCAATGAGAACGCTAGAAGAAGCAATAGCAATCCGAAATCACATTTTCTCTTGTTTTGAGAGAGCTATCCAGGAATCTGATTCATCACGACGCCAACAATTGCTGACGTTTACCATCGTTGGCGGCGGGCCAACGGGTGTTGAGGTTGCAGGTGCTTTGGTTGAAATGCTTCGAGGCCACTTGCGTCGAGATTATCCCACACTTTTGCAGCAAGTGAGGTTGATTCTCGTGCAATCTGGCGATCGCTTATTGGCCGATCTGCCAAAGAAGTTGGGAGCTTACACTTACAAACGATTACATCAGCTAGGAGTGGAGGTTTATCTGCAAACAAAAGTGACTAGAGTGACTTTTGAATCTTTACATCTGCAAAACGATGAGGTAGCAACTGCAACCGTCATTTGGACTGCGGGGTTAGAAGCAAACTCTCCTACAACATCAGAGGAGGTATCTTCAGCAAATAAGGGAAAGTTACTTGTTCATCCCACCCTACAATTGCTAGAGCAACCCAATATTTATGCCATTGGGGATCTGGCATATATCGAACAGAACGGTAAACCATTAACTGGGGTTGCACCAGAGGCACTTCAGCAGGGTGTTGCTGTAGCCCGAAATATTCAACGGCAATTCCGAGGTAAATCACCAGAGCATTTTAGCTATTTCAACAAGGGAAGATTAGCGATTATTGGCTGTTATTCAGGTGTGGGAAAAATTGGCGCATTTGCCTTTACAGGATGCTTGGCTTGGCTGATGTGGCTAGGAGTTCATTTAGTATATCTTCCTGGCTATCGTAGTCGTTTGCTAGTATTACTTACTTGGCTTCACACTTACTTCTTCGGCGATCGCTCAGTTCGCTTAATTCTTTCTATGAAAGAACGTTAGCTCTCAAAACCGCTAAGTGCTTCCCAATTTCTCCTATTAAAATCAATTACAGTCGGTGTACCATAGTTGGAGTTCAGGCAATGACTGAAAATAGAAACTATATTAGTCTCAAATCAAAGGATGTTGCGATTGCCTATTTGTTGCTGCGAATTCTCATCGGTGTGAATTACTTTAATCACGGATTCACTCGCATTTTTAACATCCCTGGATTCGCTGAAGATACTGTTAAACAACTAGCAGATTCTTATTTCCCAGAATTTCTGGTGAGAATCAATTCTTATCTAGTGCCCCCTGTAGAGTTAATTGTGGGCGTTTTAATCACACTTGGGTTAGCTACCAGAAGCGCTTTGATTGTCACCTTTGCCCTGATGATCATTCTGAAGTTGGGGGTGACATCGATACAAAACTGGGGTGCAGCTACTTCGATGCTTTCTTACGGGATTGTGCTGTTTATTTTGCTTGCAGGTAGCAGCTTTAATATTTACTCCCTCGATCGCTGGAGAAAAAACAGACAAAACCTTGCAGACTCAGGAGCGAATCGTGAACAAGGTAGGGTCAACTTCTTTAGGAATAACTTTTGAATAAAACGTCGCCTACAGAATCGTTTACCCAATCATAGTACTTTCAGATAAAGAAATATTAGTAAATTAGTAGGGGCGCACAGCTACCTGTACGCCCCTACTAGTAGATTCTGGTTCAAATAGATCAAAAAGGCTCTCACAATAAAATCAAACAACACCGTATCATGGTAATTAGTAGCATTTATATGTGATACTTTCTTTTTTGCTGCTATAAAAGAATATCAGGTAAGTAATATCCTGATTTGCTGACGGCAGAATGTGAAAGTTTTTACTGATTCACCTAGTTGGAGAACGCTGATGTCGAAGGAAAGAAAAAGTAATAAAGAAACTAAAAAACCTAAAAAAGATCCCAAAGACAAAAAGGAGAAAAAAGACCCAAACAAATAGGACGATTTAGGTAAATAGTTTTAGCGAAGACCAAGAGTTGCATTTCCTGAAATTGACAATACTTCGTCCATTAGCACTGAATAGGAAAAGTTATTGTCAAAAATTTATTCACCCTTGGTCAAGCTCCAAAATCTGATGATTTAGGTTGTGTGTGCGATGTCACGACGGGCTATTCGGCGTCGCAACTTATCAAGCAGGATCAAACTTCAGCGAAACACCGTTCATGCAGTAGCGCTTACCAGTGGGTGCAGGGCCATCATCAAAAACATGACCCAGATGACCACCACAGCGACTACAATGCACTTCAGTTCTAGACATTAACAACGACTTGTCTACAGTCGTGGCGATCGCACCTTCAATTGGATTAAAGAAGCTAGGCCAGCCAGTACCACTATTAAATTTGGTATCAGATGTAAACAATGGTTGTTCACAGGCGGCACAATAATAAGTGCCTTGGTCGTATTCCTTATCCAATGAGCTGGTGTAAGGGCGTTCAGTTCCATGTTTACGCAAGACATTAAACTGTTCTGGCGTTAAAATCGTGCGCCATTCTGACTCTGGTTTAGTAACTTCAAATCCACTATTAGAAGTTGTCATTGCTTGTGACCCCCAATTGATATACCTTGATAACAATGCTGTGCCGACTATGACTGCACTAGCTTGTAAAAAATACCGTTTGTCCATATATCTATTATTTTCTATTTTCCGGTTCACTGGCCAATCAATTCCAGTACGGAATTCCCTACATGAATGACTATAATCAGCGATCGCTCTGAATTAGCCCTGATAAACTGATTAAAATTTGCTAAGAAACAACAAATTATTTTTCAATAAAATACTAGGCGGCAATCCGATCGATTTGACTTAATTTTGGACAATACAAGTATAGTTTTCAACTAGAGCATAACGATAGTCAATCATCATCTTCATCAGAGGTGGTTGTGAGATCCTGAGTAGTCCCCTGTTTACCCTGACTCGTCAGAAATGCAAATGCGCGATTGAGCCGCTTCACCCCACTTAGGGTAATCAGAGTCAGTAAGCCTCCCAATAATCCCATTTGCCACAGACCACAACCAATTGCAGCCCCCAATCCGGCCGCCGTCCAGACACAGGCGGCTGTAGTTAAACCCTTTACTTTTGGCGTTGCAGATTTCCTTGGAGACTCTTGTAAAATCAATCCGGCTCCGAGAAATCCAACCCCGGTAGCTACACCTTGAATTGTGCGACTCAGTGCATTAGTAGCAGCATAGGGACTCTCGCCCTCAGCCTGCAAAGGAATCATCACGAATAGTGCTGCCCCCATACTCACGAGCATAAATGTTCTCATCCCTGCTGGTCTACCCCCTTGCTGACGGTTAAATCCAATCAAGCAACCAACTAGGAGCGCCAAAAACAATCTAAATGCTATATGTGGCCAATCGTTGGCAGCAATAAACATTGGCCCCATTGCATTATTTCTCCTAGAGACAGAACGGAATTTTGCGTCTATTGCCAGTGGATTGGATAGCTACCCACCCACGTTTATAGCTGAAAACTAAGTACATTAAGTCAATCAGCTTGGCGTACATTAAGGTTAATTTAACAGAAGGTTAGGGATAAGTAAACTAATATACACAAAGATCCTATTGCTGTATTCTCCCTAGAGACAGAAAGAAGGGGGCAGGGAGCAGGGGGCAGGGGGAGATGAGGGAGATGAGGGAGATGAAGGAACAAGGGGACAAGAGGACAAGGGGGTAAACAAAACTCTTAACTCCTAACTCTTAACTCAGCACTCAGCACTCAGCACTCCTAATGCCCAATGCCCCAATCCCCAATTTTTTTGATCGCTAGCTTATTGAACACTGCCTAATATACATTGGTCTGATAGAGATACCGGAGTTTTCTGAAAAACTTCTTGCTTGGTTAAGTAAAATATGTGATACTCTAAAAACTATAAATAAAGCACGGTATTTCTATCGAATTACCGTAGTTTAAAAGGACAGGATTCATGCAGCTACTATGGTTCATCCCAACCCACGGCGACGGACGTTACCTTGCAACTGCTACAGGCGGACGGGCAGTAAGCTTTCCTTATCTACGGCAGATTGCCCAAGCGGTGGATGACCTTGGTTATACAGGGGCATTGCTACCTACAGGACGTTCTTGCGAAGATGCTTGGATTGTAGCGTCAACGTTGGTATCACTGACGCGACAGATGCGTTTTTTGGTGGCGATTCGTCCTGGCTTGGTATCGCCTGGAGTTGCAGCGCGGATGGCGGCGACTTTTGATCGCCTCTCTGGTGGACGCTTGCTGATAAATGTCGTGACAGGTGGCGATCCCGTAGAGTTAGCGGGAGATGGCTTGCATTTGGATCACGATCAACGTTATGAATTAACAGATGAATTTTTAACAGTATGGCGAGCGATCGCTAGTGGTGAACAAACCAATCTCCAAGGAGACTATTTCAACATTCAGGATGGGAAACTGCTGTTTCCACCTGTCCAAAAGCCATATCCGCCCTTGTGGTTTGGCGGTTCCTCTCCCATCGCCCAAAAAATTGCTGCCAAGCATATAGATGTCTATCTGACTTGGGGCGAACCACCGGCGCAAGTAGCCGAAAAAATTGCATCAGTTCGCAGGCTTGCAGAAACACAAGGCCGAACTTTGCAGTTTGGGATTCGCCTACATGTGATTGTGCGGGAAACCGAGAGTGAAGCTTGGGATGCGGCGAATCAATTGATTAAGTATGTAGATGATGAGGCGATCGCTAAAGCCCAAAAAGCTTATGCCCGGATGGATTCAGTTGGACAACAGCGAATGACTCAATTACACCACGGTAATCGTGAGGCCTTAGAGATTAGCCCGAACCTGTGGGCGGGAGTCGGTTTAGTGCGGGGTGGTGCAGGAACAGCCTTAGTCGGCGATCCCCAAACCGTAGCTGCCAGGATATTGGAATACGCTTCTTTGGGTGTTGAGTCCTTTATCCTCTCTGGCTATCCCCACTTAGAGGAAGCTTATCGAGTTGCCGAACTTCTATTTCCCCATCTGCCATTAGAGAATTTACCCGCAGTGGAAAAGCAACATGTCTTAAGTCCATTTGGTGAGATTGTGGCAAATGAAGATTTCCCTAAGCAAAAGCCTCAAGAAAGAGCAACGTCTATATCCTAGTAATTATGAACTAGGAGATTAACAGCCATGCTGCACCAACAAATCGACCAAAAAATCTCAGAAAAAGAAGCGTGGGCATTGCGTCGTCAATTGGGAGTACCTAACAATAAACGCTTATGGGTACTAGCTTGCATGGATGAACGTTTACCAGTGGAGAAAGCATTAGGAATTGGTGAAGGAGATGCTCATATTTTCCGTAATGCTGGGGGGTTAGTTACAGATGATGCGATTCGGTCAGCGATGTTAACTACACAGTTTTTTGGCACCAAAGAAATCATCGTCATTAATCATACCGAATGTGGCATGATGACAGCATCAGGAGACTTTCTCAGTGAGGTATTGCGAAATCAAGGTGTTGACGTGGATCAAGTTAGTGTCGATCCTGCTTTGCCAGAATTGAAGCTGCCAAAAGGCGTTTTTTCCAAATGGATCAAAACGTTTACCGATGTGGATGAAATCTGCACACAGCAGGTGGAATTATTACGTAATTCTGCTTTAATTCCCCAAGATGTAGTTATTCATGGCTACATTTGGGAAGTAGAGAGTATGAGTTTGCGCCGTCCCTACAAACGTCTGAGTGAGAAGGTTAACACAGCATCAGCGATGAAGACCGAAACTGCAAAACATACTGAACCCATTTTAGAAATTGGGAGTTTAATTGAATGACAAATATTCTAGCGATCGCAGGCAGTCCAACCCATCCATCTAGAACCTATGGTGTTGTCGAATATACTGCCAAGCTTTTACAACAAGAAGGCTTGCATGTAGATATTATTTCAGTTCGGGATTTGCCTGCTGAAGATTTAGTTTTTGGACGATACGACAGCCAAGCTTTAGAACAGCCAAAAGCTTTATTAGCAAAGGCAGATGGTGTGATTATTGCCACCCCAATTTACAAAGCTGCTTACACAGGAGTGCTCAAAACATTTCTAGATTTGCTGCCACAAAAATCATTAACAGGTAAACCCGTGTTACCAATTGCTTTGGGTGGAACGATCGCTCATTTATTGGCAATTGAATATGCCCTAAAACCTGTCTTATCTGAATTAGGAGCGCGGCATATCCTAGCCACCATTTATGCGGTAGACAAACAAATTCAACGACAAGCTGATAACAGTGTCCTGTTAGATGAGGAAATTGAGCAAAGACTCAAAGATGTTCTCAAGGAATTTGTTAAAGCTGTAGAATATGATGCCGCAGCGCCTCAAGAATTGGTTCATGCCAATTAAATAATCAAGTTTATACCTCCGTTTGCTCGTAGCGGATGGGTAATTTCTACCCTTCTGCTACCTTTCTCTAAAAATTAATCATATTAACATAAATTTATTTTCGGAAATTACACTTTGATAGCGATATTTAAATGAATAAACTACACCTAGACTTCTTTCTAAACCTCTCTAGTCTATTCAAATAACACCACTGTTATTTATAGTTTTTTCCATAAAATATGTTGTAAATATGCTAATTATCTCCTAACTCTACCTGTAGTAGATGAGTAAATTTTATTCATCTACTATTTTTTTACCTGAAATTTTAAATTTTATAAACAAATTCACAAAATTATAAGTTGGATAAGGCTAAGACCTTACCCAACCAAAGCGCGATCGCTGTTAATACAAGAGCATCATAACTTTATTCAACGTAAGCTTCCAACAAACGACATTCGTTATGCCTCATGTCATTCAGCTTTAACAAAGCTCAACTTTCTTCTACTTGAATAGTCTCTAATTGTTAGCTTTTGATCTTTTACATCATAAGATTGGGCTGAAGATAGTGTAGAAAAATATTTTTCCTCCTCTTCGCCAAGATAGATATACAAGTGGTTTTACTATAAGCCCTGGTAGTTTGACTACCTGAAGAACAAACTTTCTTTTATTTGGCGCTGATTACAAGCTGGCGTTAGCGTAGCCCAACCTATGCATCGCTCCCTTATTGAAGCCACCCGATATTAATGGCAATGCGCTTTTTTGGTCAGGTTAGCCAGTAAATTAGAAGTAGGGCGTAAAAAAATAAACTTAATGAAAGCGATGTCTAACGACAAGCCGCAAGGCGTCTGCGCTTCTGATTTTGCATCTATCGTCGGTGAAGAAAATGCTATTTGCCTTTGGGAAAATATCGAACTTGGTCAGCAAAAACGTATCCAACAGGCTATAGCTTCTGGAAATTCACCCAGTTGTATTGTCTATCCCCGCAGCCAAGAACAGCTAGCCGCAGTCATTACCACGGCTCACACAAATAACTGGCGCGTCCTTCCTTGTGGTAGTGGCAGTAAACTTAGCTGGGGTGGTTTAGTTAAGGGCATTGATGTTGTAGTTAGTACAGAACGCATCAACCAACTGATTGAACACGCTGTTGGCGATTTGACTGTCACAGTAGAAACTGGGATGAAGTTCTCAGATTTGCAAGCACTTTTGGCAAAATCGCGGCAATTTCTCGCCGTCGATCCCACAACACCAGAGTCAGCAACCATTGGTGGTATTGTTGCCACAGGTGATACAGGTTCTCTGCGGCAACGCTATGGTAGTGTACGCGACCAGTTACTAGGTATTACCTTTGTCCGTGCTGATGGACAAATCGCCAAAGCTGGGGGAAGAGTAGTTAAAAATGTCGCCGGATATGACTTGATGAAGTTGCTTACAGGGTCTTACGGCACATTAGGCTTTATTAGTCAACTAACTTTTCGCCTGTATCCGCTAGCTGAGGCATCGGGGACGGTGGTACTAACTGGTAAAACTGAGGCTGTATCTGAAGCGGCTGATATCCTTCGAGGTTCGGCGTTAACACCAGTTCAGGCTGATTTACTATCAACTAAATTAGTATCTAGTTTAGGATTGGGTCAAGGACTGGGATTAATTGCTCGCTTTCAAAGTATTAGTGAGAGTGTTAAGGAACAGTCAAACCGAGTTTTGGAAGTTGGGCAAAAGTTGGGCTTAGATGGGGCAATTTTTGCCGATGGTGATGAAGCGAATCTATGGCAAAGATTGCAAGAACGAATACATAGTACTGCTACAGAATCAGTAATTACCTGCAAAATAGGAGTGTTACCTACAGCTGCTGTGGAGATTTTGACCCAGGTGGAGTTGGGTTTAATTCATATTAGTAGTGGTTTAGGTTTGTTACAATTAGAGAGTAAAAATCAAGTTTTGAAAATTCGCGATCAGCTAGGCTCTGCTGGAAGCGATGCCTACGGCGGGCTGCGCCTACGTACTCAAACTCATAAAGGTTTTTTAACAATTTTGTCAGCACCAAAAGCGGTTAAAGAACAAATAGATGTTTGGGGTTATACGGGGAATGCTTTGCCGTTGATGCGCCGTATTAAGGAACAATTTGATAGTAAGAATATTTTAAGTCCTGGTCGGTTTGTGGGTGGAATTTAAGAAACAAACCGCAGAGACACAGAGAACGCTGAGATAGAGAGGGGAAAAAGAGAAATATGCAAGTTTCAAAAAATTCTGTTAATAATACGGCTAGTTTAAAGAATTTAAATGGCTTTGATGAAAGTCATCCGCCTGACCCGAAGTTGATTGATAGTTGTGTACATTGTGGATTTTGTCTCTCAACTTGTCCGAGTTATCGGGTACTTGGCAAGGAGATGGATTCTCCTAGAGGACGTATTTATTTAATGGATGCAATTAATCAGGGTGAAATTGCTCTCAATACGGCAACAGTAGAACATTTTGATTCTTGTTTAGGGTGTCTAGCTTGTGTGAGTACTTGTCCTTCTGGCGTGCAGTATGACAAATTAATTTCTGCAACTCGTCATCAAATTGAACGAAATTATCCCCGCAGTTTACCAGATCAATTTTTTCGTCAACTGATATTTTCTCTGTTTCCCTATCCCAATCTTTTACGGGTTTTATTAGTTCCGTTGTTGGTTTATCAAAAGTTGGGATTTGCCAAATTCTTTCGGGCTACAGGTTTACTCAATAAAATATCGCCCCGTTTGGCAGCAATGGAATCAATTCTGCCAAAAATTACTCTCAAATCTTTTCAAGATAATTTGCCGACTGTGATTCCTGCTAAAGGTGAAAAGCGGTATCGCGTTGGGGTGATTTTGGGTTGCGTGCAACGGCTGTTTTTCTCCCCTGTGAATGAAGCAACAGTGCGTGTTTTAACAGCGAATGGTTGTGAAGTTGTGATTCCGAAATCTCAAGGTTGTTGTGCAGCGCTTCCCGAACACCAAGGACAAACAGAACAGGCAAAAGCTTTAGCAAGACAAATGATTGATAGTTTTGCCAAGACAGATGTAGATTTCGTGATTATTAATGCTGCTGGTTGCGGTCATACTTTAAAAGAGTACGGTCATATTTTAGAAGATGACCTAGAATATCGGCAAAAAGCAAAAGATTTTGCAGCTAAGGTTAAAGACGCTCAAGAATTTTTGGCAACTGTTGGGTTAACAGCGAAACTTTCACCGCTGACTGATAAACCTTTGAATTTAGTTTATCAAGATGCTTGTCATTTATTGCACGGACAAAAGATTAGCGTCCAACCGCGTCAGGTGTTGCGACAAATTCCAGGAGTGAAGCTGAGAGAACCAATAGATGCAGCTTTGTGTTGTGGCAGTGCCGGAGTTTATAATATGCTGCAACCAGAAGTTTCTGAAGAATTGGGTCAGCAAAAAGTGCAGAATTTATTGAATACTGGTGCTGAGTTAATTGCTTCTGCTAATCCTGGGTGTACTTTGCAAATTACGAAACATTTGCAGTTGCAAGGTAAGAAGATTTCAGTTATTCACCCGATGGAGTTGTTAGATTATTCGATTCGCGGTGAAAAGTTGAAATTGTAGACATTTTTTGTGGGTTGGACATTTTGTCATTGATTTTAAAGCAAAGAGCCAAAACTACGTTTTTAGTCTCCTCCTCGCTTGCCTACAGTGTACACACAAGTCCTCAAAACCTAGCTTGATAAGACTTTCCTCGTTCCTCGGTTCCTCGTTCCCAGTCTCCGACTGGGAATGCATTCATTGAGTTAGAGACTCAATGTCTGACTGGGGGCAGCACTCCAAAGGACTAAGTAATAGACTTCTTGCATGAATCAATGAGCTTTCACCCTAAATCCCTCTCCCAAGCTTGGGAGAGGGACTTTGAAATTGTCTCCCCTTCTCCCAATTTTGGGAGAAGGGGTTGGGGGATGAGGGCTAGTTTTGTATTTGTACAAGAGGTCTAATGTTTTACTTGGTAGGCATAGAGACTTCCCAAATTCCTTGATTTCCACCATATTCTAGAACATAAATCTTATTGCCAATAATCTCAGCATCAATGGGATTACTAAAACCTGTGACAAGGCGCGTAGCGTTAAGTTTATAGTTAGTATTTCCTACTTTAGTTAACTTTAAATGTAGTAGGTCTTGGCTGGCATCTTTAAAAGGGCCTGGTAGTGTTTCGCCAGTGGGGTCGCCTGGTGTCCAACTCAACATAAATCCATCTCTGTTGAATTCTCGACTCATTACTCCTTGTGTATCAAAAACTAATCCTAAAGGAGAACGGTGTGTTGTAAAAGTGCTAAAACTTTGTCCAAGAACACTGGCATCTTTGATTTTTCCATCTACAGGATCGCGGTAATTATCTGCGTCCGGGCCAAGATTAGAAATTGGTTCAATCAAATTTCCAGTAGGCCGAATAGGAAAGGTTGGATCGTTACGATAGTAGCCCTTTTGGATGGCATTAAATTGAGGGCTTAACAATCGGTCAGTGGCAGGATTATAATTGGGAAATTGTTGTGGATTGTCTGTCCCACCAATACGCCAGGGAAAGCCGTAATTACCACCTAAACGTAGCCAATTTAATTCTTCTGACATGTCGCGATCGGGGCCATTTTCTGTGCCAAACAAATCCCCATTGGGCGCAAAAGCCATATCGAAAGTATTGCGTATTCCTTCTGCAAAAATATAGCCAGCTGTCTTTAAAGTTGCTCGATTGTTTGCCAGAAAGAGATTGTTGCCATTACTAGGAAGACGGAGTATACAGGCGGTTAATCCGACTTCGCGAGTATTGGGATATAGACCATCAACAGACTGAACCTCACCATGATCGGTACGAGAACCGCTATTCACATAGATAAAGTTACCATCCAGGCTAACAACCACACCGTTGAACTGATGGTCATAAGCTGTTTTGCTTTTGGGATAGCCTGCACTCTTAGCTAAAATAGACCAGATACGCTGTCCTGTACTCGAATTAATTACACCTTTAACAATAATTGCTTTAGTCTGGTTATTCACAAGGTCTGCATTGGCAACTAAATAAATTGTGCCGTTAGGGCCAATGGCCATACCTTGAGTTTCACTTAAATTATGATTACTAGAATTGTACGCAAGCGTTTTAGTAGAAGAATCTAAATCGACTTGATAAATCTCACCATTTCGTTTGAGGTAATAGAGGGTATTGTTTCGTGGATCTTTTACAATCCGAACAGAAGGAGAGACTGATAATGTATTAATAATATTGCGAACCTTAATATCAGGACGCAGGGTTTGTGGTACAACATTTACTCCAGTAGTGCTATGATTTAATAAAACTATTGTCAATAACAGTGTTATTGTAAATAACAGCGTTTTAGTAGCAAACTTCCCGATCAACCTGCGTTTCACTTGGTTAGATAATTTAGGGTTATTCATGATTTTATTGATAAAATAGTCAGTTAATTTTGTTGCTAAATCCTGTTGATGAGGGAAAAAATTTTAGAGATTACGGGGTGAAATGAGCAATGGGTACTATTCTGATGCCAAACTGACTTCTAGCGTATAAAGAGCAGAGTTGCTGTCACTAGTGCCAGAAAAAGTTCCGCCATCTTGAGGAAAGAAAGCATATTTACTCACTGAAATTGAGTATGTACCTGCACTTAGTGAAGCGGTGATTAATGACCCAAAGTCAGGTCCACTGTCGTCGTCACTTTGCAGTAAAATCCCAGCATTGTTAAACAGCCCAATAACTGTATCATCGGTTGTCACCGCACTGATAGTGACAGTTTTTGGATTTGCTAGAGAAAATGTAAAAAAGTCGAAATCGGGATTGTCCCCCGGTTGAACTGTTACTAATTCACCTGAGAGATTAACGTTTGAGCCGGACGATAAAGAACCCAATCCTTCAGCCCTAGCTAGGGTATTGTTTGTAGCTTGTCGAGCATTTTCTTTCTCATAGAAAAAGAAGTCGTCGCTATCAAGTCTAAGGTTTACTATACCCTGCACAATACCGATGATTTCATCTGGCTCTGCTCCAGGCTTGTCTAAAAATATTTGTGTGTTGGCTCCAACAGTTTGTAGGCGGTAGTCCTTTGGGGAGCCTTTAAGTTCTATTTGGTCTTCATTACGGTTAAAGTCGGTAATCGTAGCCAAGTCCCCAAAACCAGCATTTGCAGTGTTTTTATCGTCGTAGTAGACATTTCTAGGGTCCCCAAGGACAAATCTATCTAGCCCAACACTGCCAATTAAGGTATCAGTCTCTCCTAATCCTGGTGAAAGTGGACTACCGGGCCAAGCACCAATAAGGATATCGTTTCCAGACCCACCATTGAGTATGTCATTACCGGGCCCACCCTGTAGGCTATCATTGCCATCCTCACCATTGAGGATATCATTACCTACATTACCGTCTAGTGTGTCATTGCCTGCTTTTCCGTTTAGAGTGTTATTAAAAGTATTACCAAAGAGAAAGTTGTTCAGACTGTTACCTGTCCCGTTGATGGCGCTAGTTTCCCTTAATTTTAGGTTCTCCAGATTAGCGTCTAGTGTGTAGGTGACAGAAGACCGGACGCTATCTGTACCTGAATTCACAGCTTCTGTAATGGTATCAATAGCGCTGTCAATAATGTAAGTGTCGTCCCCTACTCCCCCATTTAAGCTGTCAGTACCCAAACCGCCATCAAGTGTGTCATTACCAAGACCACCGATTAAACTGTCGTTTCCTGTTCCACCAAATAGATTATCGCTACCAGCCGCACCATTCAGGGTGTCGTTACCAGAAAGACTATTGACGTTACCACCATTAGCCCAACCATATATCGTGTCATCTCCCGAAGTTCCATTTCTTATGTCAGCAGATGTAGTACCGTAAATAACTGCCATATTTATTATTTTTCCTGAATTTTTAACTAATGCCTAAGTCTGGCCTCAGTCAAATAACCCTTCATCAGTTCTAATGTTCTAATGTTGATTAATTAAAACTCTAAGTTTAAATATAGATACCTCTACTAACTTAATTAATACCAATATCACTGAGAAAATATTAGTTATTGATTTGGTTAGCTGATTATGTAAATTGGGTCAACATTAATCTATTTTAATTATTTATTTTCCCCCAAGCTTTTTTATTTTCAACTCTACCTATAATTATTTATTATCATGAGTGAAAGGTGACGTCAAATTCTTTACCAAATCTTAAAAATGCAAATTTTTTGATTTTTAGTATTGTTAAAAAATTTTATAAACTTTAATTAAGTATTTTTTCAAAAATACTGTTTTTTTTAGTAAAGGTTACAAGATTTTTTAGCTTAATACGACATCCTTGTTAAGTTAGGTTTCAATATCAATTTTTGCTTGTAAAAAAATACTTTTTCTATTAAGGAAATATATCTGGAAATACATAAGTTAAATTGATAGATTATCCAAAACATTTTTGAGCTTAATAACAGTTAAGCTTTACATAAATTTTATATATAGCCGTAGTCACACAGGTTAGGACAGTGTTAATTGCTCAAAGTCTTGAAACAACTGGGTTTTTACTCAGCACGGGCTAAACGCCCCGCTATCCATGTACAGCACTTATACTAATTCTCTAAAAGCTGGCTACAGATGAGATAATAAGATTTAATGAGAAGAGGGATATCCAATGTCAGGGGTCTATCAA
>NZ_JABXKF010000072.1 GCF_017115165.1 Nostoc sp. LPT
TCCGCGCTTGGATGGCTCCTCAAGATCAACCCCACGAACAATTTGTATTCCCTGAGGAGGTATTACCACGTGGTAACGCTCTCTAATAGACCAAATATCTTAGGCGGCGCTGGACGCGACCAAGAATCCACTGGATTTGCTTGGTGGTCTGGTAACGCCCGTTTAATCAATCTATCTGGCAAACTACTGGGTGCTCACGTTGCCCATTCTGGTTTGATTGTATTCTGGGCTGGAGCGATGACTTTATTTGAAGTCGCTCACTTCATTCCTGAAAAACCCATGTACGAGCAGGGCTTGATCCTGTTACCTCACCTCGCCGCTCAGGGTTGGGGTGTTGGTGCTGGTGGTGAAGTCATCGATACCTTCCCCTACTTTGTTGTCGGTGTACTCCACCTAATTTCCTCAGCCGTCCTTGGCTTTGGCGGTATCTATCATGCCGTTCGTGGGCCAGAAACCTTAGAAGAATATTCTTCTTTCTTTGGTTACGACTGGAAAGACAAGAACAAGATGACCAACATCATCGGGTTCCACCTGATTATTTTGGGATTCGGTGCATTGCTGTTGGTAGCAAAGGCAATGTTCTTTGGTGGGTTGTATGACACCTGGGCACCAGGTGGTGGTGATGTTCGGATTATTACCAATCCGACATTGAACCCAGCAGTTATCTTCGGTTATGTAATCAAGTCTCCCTTTGGTGGCGAAGGCTGGATTGTCAGCGTTGATAACTTAGAAGATGTGGTCGGTGGTCACATTTGGGTTGCCTTTATTTTAATTTTTGGTGGTATTTTCCACATTCTTACCAAGCCTTTTGCTTGGTCACGTCGGGCATCCATCTGGTCTGGTGAGGCTTATCTCTCCTACAGCTTGGGCGCTCTCTCTCTGATGGGCTTTATTGCCTCAATCTTTGTTTGGTTTAACAACACCGTTTACCCCAGCGAATTCTTCGGCCCTACTGGCCCAGAAGCTTCTCAAGCTCAGGCTTTAACCTTCTTGATTCGTGACCAACGCTTGGGTGCTAACGTCGGTTCTGCCCAAGGCCCTACTGGTCTAGGTAAATATCTCATGCGCTCTCCAACTGGTGAAATCATCTTCGGTGGTGAAACCATGCGTTTCTGGGATTTCCGCGGCCCTTGGTTGGAGCCTCTACGTGGCCCCAATGGTCTTGACTTGGAAAAAATCAAGAATGATATTCAGCCTTGGCAAGCTCGTCGCGCTGCTGAATACATGACCCACGCACCTCTGGGTTCTTTGAACTCCGTGGGTGGTGTAGCTACCGAAATTAACTCTTTCAACTACGTATCTCCTCGCGCTTGGTTGGCGACTTCTCACTTCGTACTAGGATTCTTCTTCCTAGTTGGTCACTTATGGCACGCTGGTCGCGCACGGGCTGCTGCTGGTGGTTTTGAGAAAGGAATTAACCGTGATACTGAGCCAGTGATGTTCATGGACGACCTAGATTAGGTTGTAAAGTTTATTTCATCATTGACAACTAAATAATTTAGAGGCTCTTGCATAAAAGCAAGGGCTTTTTTTATAGGAAAATTAGTAATCTATTAATTAAAGTGAGCGACTTGCCAAGGTAACTAATCTATGAACGACTCCAATTTTATTGATGCTTTGCGATGGACATCTGAAGCTAAGGAAAAGTTACAAAACATTCCCTTTTTTGTCCGCTCTCAAGCTAAAGCCAGAATTGAACAGCTGGCTCGTGAAGCAGGCCAAGAGGTTGTGACTGCTGATTTGGTGGAACAGGCTAAACTTGAGTTTGGACAATAAAACATTCTAGAGGTCGTAATAATGACAGTCGCTAAGAATCGAGCAGACCGAGTAATGCTTTACGACATTAGCTGGCAACAGTTTGAAAATCTTTTAAAAGACTTGGGAGAGCATCGGGCAGCACGGTTAGCTTACGATCGCACTACTTTGGAAATTATGACACCTTTACCTGAACACGAACATTACAAAGAGGTAATTAGCGATTTGGTCAAGGAAATCGCTGATGTGCTGGATTTAGACTATGAAAGTTATGGCTCGACTACTTGGAAGCGAGAAAGCCGAATGGCAGGGCTGGAGTCAGATAACTGCTTCTATTTCCAGAATGAAGCTGCGATTCGAGGTAGATTGGATCTGGACTTGAGACAAGACCCACCACCTGATTTAGCACTAGAAATTGATGTTACCAGTAAGTCCCTGAATCGTTTTCCCATTTATGCCCGCTTGGGAGTACCAGAACTTTGGTGTTATGACTCCGGCGAAATCAAGATTTATCATTTGCAAAATGGGGAATATGTCGAATCAGAGAAGAGTTTAGTATTTCCTACTTTAGCAATTCGATATCTGCCGAAACTGATTGAGCAAAATCGGACAGATGGTAGACGGGCAATTCGTCGGGCGGTACGGGAATGGGTAAGGGAAGGCGGGAATGATAAAGATTGAAACTACCCACTCAACCTAATTCATAATTACGAATTACGTTAGTGCAGCGGTAGCAAGTCCGCGAACGTCATTACGAATTAGTATCAACTTCCTCCTACATTCATCGCTGCTAAAACAGCCTTCTGGCTTACATCTCTGTAAACGGTATTCAAATACTTCATTACCACATCACTCGAAGTTGAATTTACTGCATTTTCCTCTTCTTTCGCTAGGGGAATCGCTCCCAATACATCTAATATCGTCTCACTAGTAGATGGTGCAATCACTACCAATGATGACTCTAGTGGCTCATTGTATTGCCAGAAAGAATCAATTTTTACCGAGTATTTGTTATTAGGAATTGACTGTTGAATATCGGGCGTTTCTGTGGTACTACTGGGTTGAATCTTGGCACTACGTAATTGGCGTAAATCGCTGATAATTTGCTCTTTAGAACGTCCGCGCAATTGAAATAGTACAAAGGGGTCTTCACTGAATCTATCGCCTAACTGATAGTATATCGCACCAATGTGTTTACAGGGATTTGCTTTATCAGGACAAGAGCATTTACTCTGGACATCAGCAAGGGTAAATGGAAATATCGAAAGACCATTAGCTGTGAAGACTTCTTCTATATTTTGTGGCATTTCTCCTGCTAGTAGCTTGGCAGCAAAAATTGCCCTTTGAGACATGGTTTCAATTACATAACCCCACTGTTCATCGGTAAATGGTTCAAGGGAAAGGGAAACTTTATAGGGTTCTACTTCGCTACCTTGAACCCTAGCTAATACTTTTGCACCTTTAAATTCGATGCTCAAAACATTTCCTTGACGAGCATAATTTCTTGCACGTTCTAAACGCTTTTTAAAACGATAGGAATCTAGCAAATCTAGCCATTGTTGTGACCACCATTCGCGGCTTGCTTGTAATGTGTAATTAGTCATAATCTATTTAAAATTTAAAATTATGGAATAGATGGGTTGATCTCGTTTTGTGATAGTTACCTCAGACTATAGCGGTTATCGTTGAGAGCATATTAGTTTCACAAATATACGCCTACAGAGTGGAACGGCACTACACAGGGGCATAAAACCTTGAATTAATTACAAATTACGAATTATTCCATCTCCGCCTTGCGCCGCAATCGCTCAACTAATTGATGCGTGCAATCTAAGCTCTTATCGCGCAGGCGCTTTCGGATTTCCTGGGCAGCCAGTGCCAAGGATAGTGCCTCTGCGTAGCGCCCTTCCTCCTCCAGAACTCGTGCCAGACCATATTGAGCATCAGCTACCCGGTCTTGCCGCCCCACTTCTTGGTCTAGAGCTAAGGCACGCTCGAACAAGGGGCGGGCTTCTGTAGGGCGGTTGCGGTCAAGGGCTAGATTTCCCAGGCTGCCAAAATAAACTGCTTGTCTTTCTTTATTTCCTCGTTTTACTTCTATCGCCAATGCTTCCTTGATGTAGGACTCAGCACGATCATATTGTCCCAGCGATCGCGCAACTGATCCTAGATTGTTGAGGGCGATCGCTTTAGCAGGTTCATTCTTCAACTCTCGGAAAATTGCTAATACCTCGTGATACAGTCGCTCTGCCTTCAGCAAGTTCTGGCGTTGCCTTGCAATATCTCCTTGCAACTGAATTGCAACAGCTTTGTTCTGACGGCTGCCACCCCGTTTCATTGCCTCCGACATCTGAGCCGCCCAACTTGCTGCCCGATCTGTCTCCGCGCGAAAGTAGTGAACGCGAGCAACATGATAGGCGCCCCAGCCAGCATCGCTCCAATGACTCAGCGCCTTGCCTACCTGATATACCCACTCACCCAAGCGCACTCCTTCATCCCAGTAGCCTCGAAAGAAGAGGAAGTTAAATAAAGCGTGTTCCAAATCGATGAGCATCTGGGCAGTCTGTAGGTCTTTCAATTCAACGGAGATACCTGCCATCTCCCGCAGAGTTGTAGCCACGCCCTCTAGATTCTGCCACTCAGTTTCCAGCTTGTCATAGGTTTTGTAATTTTCACTTCTACCTCCGTACTTTTGGGCAAAGTCCACCCAGTAGCGCAAAACTTTCCGTTGGGCAGAAGAATCAAACCGAATTCCACTTGCTAGGGGTGCAGTCCTAACCGTATTCGTTCCGCCCAGAGCTGCCCGGACATAGGTGCGGGTGAGGGGGTGTAAGCCAAACCGTTCTCCATCCAACTCATTCACTAAAGATAGTGTTACCAACCCCTCTAAAGAAACTTGGATCTCGGTTATGGCTAAATCCGTAGCATCTGCCAGTGCTGCGGTTCTTGCTGGTGTCATAAATACAACCAGGGCAGATAACACTGTGCGATCGTTTTCAGAGAGAGTTTGGGCGGCATCGGCAAACAGAAACCCGTAGAGATCGGGGGATTTGGCGGCATTCCGCAACCGCTCTAGGGCAACACTTATGGAATAGCCTTTGTGTGCCACCTGTCCCAATGTCCAATCCAGCGCTAGGGGGTTGCCACCAGACGCTTGATATAAAGCGGTCAATATCTCTGGCTTCGTTGCATTTAGTTCCTGGGCTAAACGGGGGTGCGATCTTCCCTTCTCTCTCATCAACTGCAAAGCTTCTGCCTCTAAGAGGCGATCTAAGCGGATGGTGACGGCGCTTTCCCCAGTGCGGCGGCGGCTGGTGATGATGGCTTTGTTGGGGGTGGGCAGTTTCCGCACAAACTCGGCAATCATATCGCGTTCTTCTGCATTCAGGGTTTCCAAGTTGTCCCAAATTAATAGGGTGCGCCGTCCCCGCAGAGCATCGAGAAGGGCGCGGCGGCGTTCTGTGGTATCAGTCATTTTCACAATGTCTGTCTGTCCCAACCCCTTGGCAAATTCCCGGCAGAAGCTATCGAGAGAAGACAGAGCGAGAGTTTCTTCCCGTACTCCTTCAGCTGAGAGCCAGGTAGTCTTGGCAGAAACAAACAGGTAGGCATCAAACAAGGCTTGCTGACGGGCTAGGTGTGCTACCTCCAGCGCTAACGCCGTTTTGCCCATACCACCAATACCATCGATCGTCACACCCCAACTGCGTTCCTCTAGTGAAAGTGCGTCCATACAACGGGCGATTTCTTGTTTGCGTCCCACAAACACATCGTTATAGCGGGGCAGGTTATCGGGCAAACTTTCTGAGCGCTTTCCCTGTAACTGGCTTAATCGCACCTCTAGGCTAGTGACTTCTTTTTGTTTTTCCTCCAGATCGATCTGCAAATCCACTGGAACTCGAATCCCATAACCAGCTTTTTCCTCCTCTAATATCTGGAGGGCGCGACGAGCGCGGTTGAGAGTTCGTTGTAGTGCTTCTTGATTATCCATAGGATTTGATAAAAAGAAATCTTAGGATTTGCAGTTGAAAAAAGGCAAAGGGCAGGCGGAGCAACAAGATATCCACTTTTCCCGAATCATTGAGGGCGATCGCTTTTAGCAGACGCTCCGTACATTCGCTCTTAGCTTACTCATCTAAACTTTCTGCGATCGCTTTGAGCAGTGCCTCAAAATCTGATTGTATATGAATCTCTTCCGTCAGAGCATTCATATCCTTCAGCAGGTTTATAAGATTAGCAAACATATTACGAATTTCAGTATATAGGTCAATTTCTTCTCTAAATCCCTGTAAATTAGCGGCGCTAACTGTTTTCATAGCGTCATTTAAATCTTGAATTTGCTTTTCCCAATACTCAACATATTTAATTGTTTCAATAGGCTTATAAATTTGGGCATCTGCTAAAACTATGGGAAAAATTCGATGATAAAGTTTTCCATTTTTGGCAATTTCAACTAGTTCATACATGCAATTTTCAGACTTCAAATATTGGTCGCTGATTACCACAATCACACATTTGCCACGACTCAATCGCTGCATGAATTCTTGAAATCGTTCTTTGTAGCCAATTGCATTTTTATCCCGAATGATTGTAATACCTTTTGCCGGAAATACTTTCTCTAGTTGTTGTACAAATGTTTCGCTGTGATTATCTCGCCAGGTATAGGAGATAAAAACTTCCTTTTGGTTGCTTTTTGCCTCTACTTTATCGATGCTGTTTTGAAAATGACTCAATCGCGCCTCTAAGCTAGCTACTTCTTTTTCTTTTTCCTCCAGTTCGATTTGCAAATCTACTGGAACTCGAATTCCAAAACCAGCTTTTTGTTCTTCTAATATCTGGAGAGCACGGTGGGCGCGGTTGAGAGTTCTCTGTAATGCTTCTCGATCGTCCATAGAGTTATATCAAAATAAGATACTTTTCAATATAAACATTCAATATACCCCTTGCAAAAGTCTCGATTTTTAACTATTTATCTGCGCGTTTACGTGAAGTCGAGAAGTATTTATGCAAGAAGCTAATGCATACGGACAAATATAATTTTGTAGAATTATACTACATGCAAAAAAGTTAAATTTACACCACAAACTTATTCTGCATCATCGTCAATTACTGCACTGCGGTCAAGTATTAATAAGTTACGAAGTTGGTCTGTATCCAGTTCAGTTAACCATTCTTCACCAGCACCTACAACTTGTTCAGCTAGTTGTTTTTTACTTTCAATCATGTCATGAATTTTTTCTTCTAAAGTGCCAGTACAAACAAATTTATGTACTTGCACATTCCGGGTTTGTCCAATGCGAAATACTCGGTCTGTGGCTTGATTTTCCACTGCTGGATTCCACCATCTATCAAAGTGGAATACATGATTTGCGCGTGTTAAATTCAGTCCGACACCACCCGCTTTTAGAGAAAGAATCATAATCGGGGGGCCTTGAGGATCGTGTTGGAAACGGTCGATCATTTCCTCACGTTGTTTTTTGCTGGTGCTGCCATATAAAAAGAATATTTCTCGCCCTAACTGTTTTTCTAAATAGGGTTTAAGTAATTTACCCCACTCAGCAAACTGTGTAAAGATTAAAGCGCGATCGCTTTCTGCCAAAACTTCTTCTAACATTTCTTCTAGCCGCAAAAGTTTGGCTGAATTATGTTCTTCTAATGTCGCCTGTTTCAGGTATTGGGCTGGGTGATTGCAGATTTGCTTAAGTTTGATTAGTAAAGCTAAAATCATCCCCCGACGTTGCAACCCTTCAGCAGATTCTATCTCTACTAAAGATTGTTCTACAACTTGTTGATAAAGTGCGGCTTGTTCACCAGTTAAACCACAAAATACGGTCATTTCTTGCTTATCTGGTAAGTCTTGAATGATATCGCGATCGCTTTTCAATCGCCGCAATATAAATGGTTGTACTAATGAGCGTAACTGAGTCAAAGAAGCCGTATCACCATACTTTTCTATTGGCATGGCAAACCGACGCTGAAAAAATTGCCGATTGCCTAAATACCCAGGATTGAGAAAATCCAAAATAGACCATAGTTCTTGTAATCTATTTTCTACAGGTGTCCCCGTCAACGCAATCCGAAATGTAGCTTCTAATTGGCGCACTGCTTTTGACTGCTTCGCCTCTGGATTTTTCACATTCTGGGCTTCATCTAAAACAATTATCTGCCAAGAGACACTTTGCAATGACTTGATATCTCGATGAAGCAGTGAGTAGCTGGTAACGATTAAATCGTGTTTTTTTACAGCTTCTAAAAATGCTTTCCCTTTTGGGCGTTTGTCACCGTGATATTGCAAAATTTTCAGGCTTGGTGCAAATTTATTGACTTCCCTTTCCCAGTTGCCTAAAACCGAAGTTGGACAAACTAGCAGTGTTGGATTTTCTAGTGCATCCTGTTCTTTTAAGTGCAGCAGAAAAGCAATAAACTGGATAGTTTTACCGAGTCCCATGTCGTCTGCGAGACACGCACCCAAGCCCCAACGTTCTAAGAAGGACAGCCAAGCAGCACCACGTTCTTGATAAGGTCGCAACTGTCCTTTAAAGCCTGTTGGTGTGGGTAAAGGTGCGATCGCCTGATTATTTGTTAACGCCCCAATCAACTCTTGCAATGCCCCAGATGCATCAAAGCTGACCACTGGTAACTTTTCAATTGCCTGAGTATCTCCTGTACTCAGACGCAAAGCATCTTCCAGGGAAAGGGCCATTTGGTCTTTGCGAGTGGTAAAAAAAGTTTGGGCTGTCTTGATATCTTGAGGTCGCAATTCTACCCACTCACCATTAATTTCTACTAGTGGACTATTTAAAGCCACAAGTTTATCAAACTCGGCTTTGGAAATAGTTTGTCCGCCAATTGCCAATTGCCATTGGAAATTTAGCAGACTCTGCAACCCCAAGCGTCCCTGTTTTGTCTTTGGAGTTTCAGCAGTAATTTTTAAACCTAAACGATTTGCCCAGCCTTCACGATTCGCTAAACTGGGAGGCAAAATTACTCCCAAACCACTGTCTTCCAACCTCCAAGCTATAGCTTTGATAAACTCATAAGCTTGGATGGGGGTGAGGCGAGAAAATTGGGGATATTCAGTTTCTAAACTGGGTGCGTAGGCGCTTTGTGCCTTGTCGCCAGACATCGCTGGATATAATCGAGAAGCTACCCCCAAACCTCGCAAAAATGTTTCTTGTGGTTGGTCAATTGTCCGATTTTCATAAACTAATTTTTCAACTGGATTGTTCCAAATAGTTGCTGCATCCACTAAAAACTCTGGATCGTCAGCTGCTTGCAAAAAATACGCCAATGTCCAATCTGTTTCGCCAGACTCTGGAGAACGCAGTTGAAAACAGGTACGAAATAGTGTTTTAAGAGTTAACTGGTATTGTAGGGGCATAGTCCAAGCCTTCAATGCCGCTTCCAGTCGTTCCACTTCAATTGCATCTGCATTAACGGTACCAGATGCACTAGTTAAGGCTTGCAACCACTGTCGCACCCCAGTTGGTAAAGATGCCATCGCCTTAGCTTCAATTGGAGGTTGAGAACCTACCATGTCTCGCACTTGGGCATCTATCGTACTGTTGAGAAATCCCAAAAGTAATTCTTGAGGTTCGACGGGGAAGTTTACTGCTAGGTGAGGGGATGAGGGGGATGAGGAAGATGAGGGGGATGAGGAAGATGTTGCTCCCTCATCTCCCCCTGCTCCCCCATCTCCCTGATAGGTGCGACAAACCAAGGGCATATTCGCAGAAAATTTTTCTATGCGGGTTCCATCTACAGCACTATCTACGAGTACTTGCCACTTAGCAGCAAACGCACCATCCGATTGTTGGTTAATTGTTGGTAAAAACTTACACCGGGAGATTAAATCTAAACTCCATCGGGCAACCTGCGACCAAAAGCGTAAATCTCCACCTAAAAAAGCATCTTCCCCTTTCGCAGCATTTAAGGGAATAGCAGCGAGAAATTTTACTGCTTCGCTGGGGTTAAGACAAAAACCCTCAACTCGCCACGGTTGCAAATATTGTGGTAAGTCTGTATTTTCCCCTAAGCTAGCAGAATGTACAGGGAAAATCGCTGTTGTTCCTTCGCCATTACCTTCTGGAATATAAGTTGGTAAGGCAATGATTTGAGAGTGCGTTGGTAAACCGATTTCAGTGGCACTGGCGGCTTTACGCGTTAGCGTAGCTCCTCCTTTGGAGGCTCGCCCAGTAGTTGCGATCGCTTTGCCCGCCGCAGGCATCGCAACTTGGGTTTTTTGGATGAAGTTGGTAATTGCCATGTTCTGCGAACGCAACCACTCACTCAACTCAACTGATGTCATTGCCAATGGATGTAGTGCTATGTCTCCAGATCCACTAGACTCGAAATTCACTCGTGGCGATCGCCAAGTTTCCCCCCAAATAAATAAACAACCATTTTGATTTTTTAGTAACCAATTACAGTGTAAAATCGCCATTTGCTAACTACTCAGATTTTCCCAAAACTCCAGAATTAAAATCGCAATTATTCTACTTTTTGCATCTTTTCAAAAATAATTTTTAACCAATTTTGCATATAATTTAACTAATTATTCAATATAAACATTATTAATAATGAATTTTCCCATAACTAAAGTTTTAAAAAATGGCATATTAGTGGAACTAGATTATATGCATCCTCAAGAACAAGAGGTTGTAAGATCGCTACTCAATGTTGTAATTGTTGAAGGTAAAACTTATCCCCAAAAGCAACCTCTCTCTCCTACAGAATTTTCAGCTTACTGGTTAAGCAAGGATGCCTTTGTTGTCAGGACATCTGTTATAGATCCTACACACAAGCCAAAAGAAATATTAGGGGCGTTTTATTTAAAGCCAAACTTTCCCGGTTGGTGTAGCCATATTTGCAACGCTGGTTTTATTGTACAACCAGGATTACGCGGTCAGGGTTTAGGACGGTTCATGGGAGAGGCTATGCTTTCGATAGCAGCAAACCTGGGCTACGAAGCAGTGATGTTTAATTTGGTCTTTGAGACTAATATACCTTCAATTACACTTTGGCAGTCGTTAGGATTTGAAATTATTGGACGAATTCCGAGTGCAGTGAAGCTAGAGAATGGGCAGGTAGTAGACGCGCTAATCTTGTATCACACTTTACTTTGAACCACTTGTCTCTCTTTGTATCTACTAGAAGTCAGCCATAGGGCATAAATGTTAGGATTGCCACAGAAAGAGAATAGCGAAAGAGAAGGAAAAAAAACTGAATGGCAGAAGTTGATAAGTCAATATCCTTCGATGGAAGGGATATTCGACTGAAAGTAGGCCTATTAGCTCCCCAGGCAGGTGGGTCGGTTTTGATAGAATCAGGGGACACATCCGTTTTAGTGACGGCTACGCGATCGCAAGCCAGAGAAGGCATTGATTTTCTTCCCCTGACTGTAGATTATGAAGAAAGGCTATATGCCGCTGGTCGGATTCCTGGAGGGATCATGCGGCGAGAAGGTCGCCCACCAGAAAAAACAATTCTCACCAGCCGTCTTATAGACCGTCCCCTGCGTCCTTTGTTCCCTTCATGGTTGCGGGATGACCTGCAAATTATTGCCTTAACGCTGTCGATGGACGAGTTAGTGCCACCCGATGTGTTAGCAGTTACAGGTGCTTCCATTGCTACCCTGATTGCTCAAATCCCCTTTAATGGGCCAATGGCAGCAGTACGGGTTGGTTTAGTGGGAGATGATTTCATTATTAACCCCACTTATGCAGAAATTGAAGCCGGAGACTTGGATCTAGTAGTAGCTGGTTCGCCACATGGCGTAATCATGGTGGAGGCGGGAGCTAATCAGTTGCCAGAGCGAGATATTATTGAGGCAATTGATTTTGGCTACGAAGCGGTGCGGGATTTAATCAAAGCCCAGCAAGATTTAGTAGCAGAACTGGGTCTGGTAATAGTGCAAGAAGCACCACCAGAAGTAGACCAGACACTGGAAAATTATATCCGCGATCGCGCTAGTGGCGAGATTAAGAAAATCCTGTCTCAATTTACTTTCACCAAACCCGAACGCGATGCCGCTTTAGATGTCGTCAAGAATGAAATTGCGACGACGATCGCCGAACTGCCACAAGAAGACCCGATTCGAGTTGCTGCAACCGCAAATAGTAAGGCACTTGGTAACACTTTTAAAGATATTACCAAATACTTCATGCGGCGGCAAATCGTCGAAGATAACGTTCGCGTTGATGGTCGTAAACTTGATGAAGTACGACCTGTTTCTTGTTTAGTTGATGTCTTACCAAAGCGAGTCCACGGTAGCGGTTTATTTAACCGAGGACTAACTCAAGTATTATCCACTTGTACTCTGGGTACACCTGGGGATGCTCAAAACCTCAACGATGACATGCAGCTAGATCAGCACAAGCGTTACCTGCATCATTACAACTTCCCGCCGTTCTCAGTCGGGGAAACCAAGCCAATGCGGGCCCCAGGAAGGCGCGAAATTGGTCACGGGGCATTAGCAGAGCGATCGCTCATACCTGTGCTACCGTCAAAAGAACAATTTCCCTACGTGATTCGCATCGTATCGGAAGTACTTTCTTCCAACGGTTCCACCTCAATGGGTTCAGTCTGCGGTTCCACCCTCGCTCTGATGGATGCTGGTGTACCAATTCTCAAACCCGTTAGTGGCGCGGCAATGGGTCTGATTAAGGAAGGGGACGAAGTACGAGTCCTGACCGACATCCAAGGCATTGAAGACTTTTTGGGCGACATGGACTTCAAAGTTGCCGGGACGGATGCCGGGATTACCGCCTTGCAAATGGATATGAAAATCTCCGGTTTGTCTTTGGAGGTTATAGCACAAGCCGTTCACCAAGCTAAATCAGCCCGGTTGCACATTTTGGAGAAAATGCTCGCGTGCATTGACACGCCGCGGACTGAAACCTCACCTTATGCCCCACGTCTGTTAACAATCAAGATTGATTCAGACATGATTGGTTTGGTGATCGGGCCTGGAGGCAAGACTATTAAGGGAATCACAGAGGAAACTGGTGCAAAAATTGACATCGAAGATGATGGCACTGTGACAATTTCCGCTGTGGATGAGAACAAGGCCAAGAGAGCCAGAAATATCATCCAAGGCATGACCCGCAAGTTGCACGAAGGGGATGTCTATGCAGGACGCATTACTCGGATCATACCGATAGGCGCATTTGTGGAATTCCTGCCTGGAAAAGAAGGCATGATTCACATTTCACAACTAGCTGACTACCGCGTTGGCAAAGTTGAAGATGAAGTAGCAGTGGGCGATGAAGTGATTATCAAAGTGCGCGAAATTGATAACAAAGGTCGGATTAATCTCACCCGCTTGGGTATTCACCCAGATCAAGCAACAGCAGCAAGAGAAGCTGCGGCGGTGAATCGGTAACTCGATTTGGGATTTTAGATTAGATTAAATCTAAAATCCGCGATGCCTATCGTGAAGGCATCGCCGTATGCTTCTCTAATTTGATAAATTACGAATTACGAATTACATAGCTTGCTTCTCGCCTTCTCTACAAGACGCTACGCGAATGGCAAGTATTACGAATTATTTTAACGACTTTTCTAATGTTTTTGGCTCAGGTAGAGGTTGACCGTCAGCTAAGGATGATTCAATCAGCATTTCTAAAACTTCTTGAGCATTTTTGAAAGCTTCTTCGTAAGTATCTCCGTGAGTATGACAAAATCCCCATTCAGGAAGACTGACAACAAAACACTCATCTTCATCAGACCACTGAATAACGATTGTATATTTCATATTTATTCATACACGTCTCGGCGATGAGCAATAGTGGTGACAATAAGCTAATTGGTTTCATCATCAATTCGGTAAATAACGTGATATTCACCAATGCGATCGCGATAATAGCCTGCAAAATTACCTTTGAGAGGTTTAATAAGCTAAAAATATTTTAATTTGCATCGTTCAAAAAATAAATCTCTTGTGGGGTGGGCATCTTGCCATAAGTGTCAAGTTAAGATGAAATCACTGGGGTCAACTAGTATAGCTAGGGACACTTCGACAAGCTCCCTTCGACAAGCTCAGGGCGGCGCAGTGCATCGCTGGGGACTGGATGAAAAGTCTTTTTGTGTTTAGGTTTTATCCTCCTCAAATTAAAATTGAACAAAAATAATAAACGGCTACCCGAATTCAATAAACGACACCCCAAATTCAATAAACGACACCCCGAATTCAATAAACGACTGCCCGAATTCGATGAACGACTGCCCGAATTCAATAAACGACTGCCCGAATTCAATAAACGACTGCCCGAATTCAATAAACGGCTGCCCGAATTCAATAAACGACTGCCCGAATTCGATGAACGACTGCCCGAATTCAATAAACGACTGCCCGAATTCAATGAACATACCTTTGACATTTGGGCTTCTGCCTTAACTTGACACCAATGGCATCTTGCCGGCCCTATTTGTGCAAATTAAATGCGCGACAGCTTATTAGGGTGAAAACGAGGATTTTGTTCCATACTTCTGTAATTCTGCCAACTTCTGTTGAGCAAAATCTCGCACTTGCTTATCTGGATCATTCTCTGCTTTGTCGCGCAACAGTGGTAAAGTCTGGCGATGCTGAGGAAATTGCTTGATAATTATCTCAAGTGCAACCCGTCGAGGATTGGGGTGCGACCAAGGATGATGCCTACGCTCAAAGGAGTCATTGACAGCGCAGTTGTAGTAAATTTCAAACAACTCAAGCTGATTTCTAAAGTGTTTGGCTAATGCTTGGATGGCTGCACGTCGCACATTCCCAGAATTATCAGCAGTGGCGCGGTCTTTGAGAAACGAGCGCGTGTCCGGGTCATCTTGGAAATTGCTGGCTAATGCTTCGATGGCTGCACGTCGCACATCCCATTGATTATCAGCAGTGGCGCGGTCTTTGAGAATCGAGCGCGTGTCCGGGTCATCTTGGAAATTGCTGGCTAATGCTTGGATGGCTGCACGTCGCACATTCCCAGAATTATCAGCAGTGGCGCGGTCTTTGAGAATCGAGCGGGTGTCCGGGTCATCTGGGAAATTGCTGGCTAATGCTTGGATGGCTGCACGTCGCACATTCCCAGAATTATC
>NZ_JABXKF010000186.1 GCF_017115165.1 Nostoc sp. LPT
CGCCAAAATAACAAATGAGTTCGCCAAAATAACAAATGAGTTCGCCAAAATAACAAATGCGATCGCCGAAATAACAAATGCGTTCGCCGAAATAACAAATATAGCGGTTCTCAATTGCGTGAAATACAGACCTAACCCCCAGCCCCTTCCCTGCGTTCGCGCAGTGTCTCGTTGGCACAGCCTCTCGTAGAGAAGAGAAGGAAGGGGAGTAAGCCTCAAAGCCTTTCTTTTTTTAGACTACAGTGTACACACAGTCAAATTACCCCCCTTAATCCCCCCTTATAAAGGGGGGAAATAAGAAATCTAGTTCCCTCCCCTTTCTAAGGGGAGGGTTAGGGTGGGGTAAAACCCTGGTTAATCAGCTATTTCCGACTTGTGTGTACACCGTAGCCCCAAGGCATCGGGGAGGGGCGGTTTTGGCTTTAGACAAAACCGGGGTGGGGTGACGCGGTGAGTAACCGTAAGTGAAGGAACTCAATATCACGTCTTAACAAAAGTTTTACGTTAAGTTGACACTAATGGGCAATGCTGTGCCCCTACGCGAAATCTATATGTATTAGGGTTTTAGTGAATAAGTTTTACTTTCTCTCTCTACAAAATATAAGTTGGAAACATAATTAATCCTTCGCTCGTCCTTGGGCTAGATTAACAATTTCTGTTGTTGTCAACTCACACCACAAATAAAACTCAACTTTGATTACTTTTAATAAGTAATGATGATTTATCGTGCTTATCTAATCCCAAATATCATCTGGTAAAAATAACTCACCGGGATTTATGACTTTTTCTCCGGAAGTTCAGCACAGTCATCAGAAAACAATCTAAGTAAACCTGATTAGTTGCTCCTTACTTGCACACCCACATTCACAAAATGAAATCACATCTACTGGCGATTGGTTTAAGCAGTTTGGTTCTAGTTGCAGGACAAGCTAAAGCCTCACAATTACAGTCTTGGTACTATGATTCTAGCCAAAATCAATTAGACTTAACTACCACTTCGGGAATAGAACCAAAAGCCTTTATATTAGATAATCCTAATCGATTGGTGATTGACTTACCTGGAACTAATTTTAATTCCGATACTGTCAAACAAAGTTTTGGGAAAGCGGTGAAAGAAATTCGCCTCGGCAAACCAGACTCTCAAACCACTCGTTTTGTCGTCGAGTTAGCTCCTGGTTATGATGTTACTTCCCAAAATATATCAATTAAAGGAGATTCCCGTTCTCATTGGATTTTCAAATTCAATTCATTTAACCGCCAAACTAATCCCATTGTTGGAGAAAACAGAGAAGATATTGCCATCAAATCCACAGATGCATCGACATTTGCTGGAGTTGTGAATCTTGGTCAAGAGATGGTTGGTATCACTTCTCAGCTTCGCAGTTTGTTAGCAAGTTATAAAACATTGAATCCGGGAATATTTTTCTTAGATTTATCTACAGGAAATTATATAGATATTAATGGCGAAAAAAGATTTGCTGCTGCCAGTACAATCAAATTTCCCTTATTAGTGGCTCTTTTCCAAGAAATAGATGCAGGTAGAATTAAACTCACCGATAAATTAGTGATGCGGCGCGATTTAAAGGTTGGCGAATCTGGAATTATGCAATACAAACCCATCGGCACTAAATTTAGCGTCCTAGAAACTGCTACCTTGATGATGACAATCAGCGATAATACCGCCACAAATCTAGTTCTTGATCGCTTGGGTGGTGCCACAAAAGTTAGCCAACGTTTTCGCAGTTGGGGATTGCAAAATACAGCACTTCGGAATCTACTTCCAGACATCGGTGGTACAAATACAACTAGTTCCAAAGATTTGGTCAGATTAGCGGCGTTAGTTTCTAATAATCGTTTGCTATCCCCAACTAGCCGCAATCAAGTTTTAGGCATTATGCGCCATGTCAAAACTAATAGTTTACTACCAGCTGGTATCGGTCAAGGAGCTACCATCGCCCATAAAACTGGTACATTGAGATTTATCATCGGTGATGCGGGAATTATTCAAATGCCCAACGGCAAAAGCTATTTAGCAGGTGTTTTGGTACAAAGACCAAATTACGATCCCAAAGCTGGAGATTTTGTCCGTGAAGTTTCCAGAAGAGTCTATAATTACCTAGACAATACCAAAGTTAGCAATATACAACCGATACTTGACGATGCCTCCGGCGGGCTACGCCTACGCACTCCTTAATAAATATAGGGGCGTACAGTTAGCTGTACGCCCCTACATATCTATCGGTATCAGATATTTCGTGAAATGTTATTTCAAGAAATTTCGTATAGCACTACCGCCATACCTACCAACAGCAGGAATTTCCAGGAAGCTATCTGTAGCTTTGCCCGTACCATCGTTGGTAACGAATTTCTCATTACCTGGATGTCCATTAGGCACGAAAAGTTGCGGATGATCAAAAGGCGCTTTCTCAGACCTAACTCGGTCATCAGTCAGTCCCTTTAAAAAGGCAACCAATTGCTGTTTTTCTTCTGGTGATAGATTCAGTGGGGGAAGAACTCCAAAGTCACCACCTCGATTGTAAAAATCAACCACTTGCTCTAAAGTTGCTTGACCTCCATTGTGGAAGTAGGGGGCAGTGAGTTCGACATTGCGAAGTCCAGGCGCTTTGAAAGCTCCGTTTGCAGTTACAGTTTCACTAGAATTCAACGGTGGATTGAGGACGGGGGGGTTTTCGCCAAGGAGAAGCTGAAATTTCCCTAACTGAGCCAATCGTGCCTCTGAAAGCGGATTATTCTGCACAGGGTCACTACCACCCAAACCGGGGTCGTCCGTTACAGGTCTAACGCCGATATTGAAGAAGCCATTGTCTTCAGCAGGTCTTGCACCGAATGGCGCACGTTTGATTCGTCCGTCTTTAGCCACGCTGCTCACTGAAGCAGCTGTTAATTCCGATCCAGCGTGGCAACCAATACACAGAGCCTTGCCCTGGAACAGTTGTTGACCTAGTTGCTGCTGCTTAGTTAGGGCTGTGGTGTTTCCTTCTAAGAAGCGATCAAAGGGCGTATCGTTGGCAATGAGTGTAGACTCGTACAACTGAATTGCCAGCCCAAAGAACAGCGAGAAGTTATACTCCAACAGCGTGTACTCTTTAGTTTTGGAAGAGTTATCACCGCTGTTGACAAAAGTCCTTTTACCTTCAGCATTAACTTGGATAAGTTGATTAGACTTCCACCACTCCGGCTTAAAGGCATCTTTAATCAGCTGGTCGTAGGTTTTATCCTTCAGTCCGGGCAGAGGATATCTGCTGTTTGCACCTAAAACGCTGTCTTGTGGATGCACAATCTGTTTGCCTAGCGGTCTGAGGCGAGATAACTTTTGCCCTAGGACTCGAGGCAGCTTGGTACCCCTAATTGACAGAGCATTTTGCAGCAGTGTACTGAAAGATTTACTGTTGCCAATTTGCGGCAAATTACCAACGGAACTGGATACCGATCCCGGGGGAACCAGACTATCAGTAATATTATCCAGCTCATCGAGATTATCCAGCTCATCGAGATCATCCAGCTCATCGAGATCATCCAGCTCATCGAGATTATCTAGATTATCTAGCGGCAGATCGATGAGAGATTTTTTGTTGTCAATTCGCCCGAACTTATCACCAATTTCTTGAAAAGTGCGACCATCAGCCGACAACTCGAAGGAACTCAGTGGCGGCCCAAGCGCCTGAGAAGCTAAAGACGAATTATTCAATCTGATTTTGACAAATTGGAGCTGATTTGGACTTTCTGCTTTTACCACAGAGGCGTTAGGATCTCTTAAACCGAAGGGATTCACTCCATTAAAGATGTTCTGTGCCCTTCCATCCCAAAAGTTGCGGAAGTTGAATGCTGAATTAATCACGGTTGGGGTGTTACGCGCCTGCACACGGCGCACATTTGTACCTCCCACATTAAACACCGGATCTGGCTCCGTTTTTACTTGGTCTTCCGCGGTACCAGGTACGACATTAACAAACTTACTATTGGAGACACCCTGAGAGGAACTGACATCATTTCGGTCAGATACAACGGTATTAGGATTATTCGGGTCTGACAGCTTGTGGAAGGGAAAATCTCCCGGTTTAAGTTGGTAGTTTGGCGCACCACCTATATTAAAAACTGTATCCGGATTCTCTGTACCATTAGCATTAATCCGTAAAAGCCCAGGAGAAATCTGATTTTTGGATCTATTGTCAGCTCCAGCATGAAAGTGACAACTAGCACAGGAGGTCTGTCCGTCGCTCCCAACCTGCATATCCCAAAAAAGAGTCTTTCCTAATTTGATTGCAGCTGTTTTGTCTTTTATGAAGTTCCCAAGATTGTCAGGTTCTGGAACCGATACGCTCTTGAGCGAAATTAGGGACGGGGCTGTAACCCCTGCTGATACAGTATTTCCAGCTATTATTGCTACCACAATAATGGCAGCAATTGTTATAGTCCTTGAAAATCTCGATCTCAAGTAGTTAGGCTTGCTATATCTGAATCTCCACTCTTGCCGCTTTATTTTTGTCACTAAAGATTTGAGCAAAAATCGACCTCTTAAGGTCAGCAATAAGTAACTTGATAAGGCAGTGGTAAGGATTACTAAGCTGATTATGGGTATAATCCCCATAGTTTTTTTATAAAGTAACACCGAGATAAAGTATACATTTACGAGGAAGTTTTAAATTTAATATTCATGTAAAATGAACACGCAAATTACGAATTTTACGTGAACAAAAAAACACCCTCTAGGGGCTACGAATAATAAATTAAGTTTGGTGAGTCGATTATTTTATATTGAATTTATATTAAATAAGCTATTAACATATTTTCTCAACAATAGTTTGATAAATCAGTTAGGTATATCTTAAACTTATCGTACATTCAAGGGTTTAAGACCCTTACGTCTTGTCGTAGCATATTTTGAGTTGGGGTTTAAATCCCCGAATCAAAATGTCTAAAATGTTTGAATTTTGAATGCGTGAATTTTGAATTGTTAATATTAGCCCTACTTTGTGTAGGATATTTAAATGTTACTACATCAAAGTTCTGGTCGGTGGCGCTTAGGGCTAGCATTATCACTATTGACGGTCTTGTTGTGGGGAATTTTACCTATTGCCCTAGCAGTAACTCTACAAGTACTTGATGTCTATACCGTTATTTGGTTTCGCTTTTTGGTATCATTTCTACTGCTTGCTGTGTATTTAGGGATACGTGGCAAATTACCAAAATTAGAACAATTGCGCTCTGCTTCTGGAAAATTATTAGCGATCGCGACAATATTCTTAGGGATTAATTACTTTTCGTTTACCCAAGGTTTAGCATTAACATCGCCTGCTAATGCTGAAGTTCTCATTCAATTATCTACCCTTTTATTAGGTTTTGGAGGGTTAGTAATTTTTAAAGAACGTTATCGGCTGTCTCAATGGATTGGCGTTAGTGTAATGATTTGTGGTTATCTTTTATTTTTCCACGAACAACTAACGAATTTAATTACAGCACATGGCACATATATACTAGGTAGTATTTTAATTGCGCTAGGCTCAACGGCTTGGGCTATTTATGCTTTGGCACAAAAGCAGTTATTACAATCTTTATCTTCCACTAGCATCATGTTGATTATTTATGGAGGCTGTGCTTTATTCTTCACTCCTCTAGCCAAAGTTAAATCACTTTTTATACTTGATACTTTCCATTTAGGAATGTTGATTTTTTGTGCCTTGAATACTTTAATCGCCTACAGTGCTTTTTCTGAATCATTACAACATTGGGAAGCATCACGAGTAAGTGCAGTAATAGCTTTAGCTCCCATTGTGACATTAATATCAGTCGTGGTTGTATCAGTTATTGCACCTGATTGGACACCACCAGAACACTTCACCCTCATCGCAATATTCGGAGCGGGTTTAGTAGTTACAGGTTCAGTAGCGATCGCCTTGGGAAAAGCTGATTAATTGCAATGTTTTTCAGGATTTTTACTGGATTTTTCAGCTAGTGAATTTGTGCAATATTCAAAGCTACAACATAAATACTGAGGCAGACTATTTTTTATTTGTTATGATTTAATAGTGAAGGCAAACTACTGAAGTCAGCTGGATACTTTACCCATCTCCATGACTTTGTAGGATTTAATTGTTGACTTTATAGCCGAAATATCCTTGCAAAAGAATTCAAAAATCAGAATTCAGGAGTCAGAATAAATTACTAGGGCATTGGGAATCGCTACTTTTTAAAACTACCCCAACTAAGATTTAGTAGGAATTTCAAACCCATCATTTTAAGCAAGCTACATTCGCAATTGATACATAATTCATCGTGAATTATAACTACTGACTCCTAAATTCTGTTTTGATAAAATTGAGGCTAATAACTTTAAGTAAACCAAGCAGGGCGCCCGAATAACTACCAAAGCCAACACCTGATAAAACCAGACTACCGAAACAGTTGAGCGATGAATAGTTTGTTTGGTAATTGGGCCAGCACCCTCAGAAAAAATTCTTTATTGCTGGTTCTTTCAATGGTGCTGCCAACATTTGGAATTAGTAATTCTGTCTTGGCAGCAGAGCGGATTTATGCATCTTATTCAGCCTTAGAGCTTTCCATTTCAGTAACCACTTTAGAGAACTATGCCAAAACAGGTGTAATTAACGAAGACTTAGCAGCCTATCAGCGATATCTGCCTTTAGAACAGCTTCAAGAATTGCGGCGGATTTTGCTTAATCGTGTGAAAGTTAGTCCAGTAGTAGTTTCGCAACTTCTCTACACACCGCAAGGAGAATTTTTACTGCATCGATTGGCGCAAGTGATTAAAACCAGTCAACCAGAACCAGGATTGGGTACTTTGCGTTCGGCGCTAATTTTAGCTTCTGGAGAATCGGGAGGCTTGACACTTTTAAATGTGTTGCGTAAATATCCCACCAGCAGCATTCGCCTTGATATGGCCGAGACTTTGGAAATAGCTACGGAATTAGAGGAACTTGTTAACCAAACCCATCAGGCGCTCGCAGCCGTTTCTCAAAAGTCTAAAATAGAAGCTGATAGCATTTCCCAACCAAATTTATCGCAATTGCCCGATTTAAAGGTTCCGGGAAAATTTAAGTCGCAAAAATACACCCTGAAGTTTTTCGACTCAACCCGCAATCGGCTTTTATTGACTGATGTTTACATTCCCAATGTCCAGAAGACTGCACCAGTAATTGTCATTTCTCACGGCTTGGGTTTAGACAGCAGTAACTTTCAATATTTAGCCACTCATCTAGCTTCTTACGGATTTGCCGTCGTCGTTCCCAATCATCCTGGTAGTGATGCGAAACAATTGCATTCTCTGCTAAAAGGACGCGCCATTGAAGTCGCAGAACCAAGTGAATTTCAAGACCGACCTTTGGATGTAACATATATACTGAATCAATTGCAAAAAGGCAATCAATCTGATTCACGGTTTAAAGGTCGCTTAAATCTGCAACAAGTCGGAGTATTTGGTCAATCTTTGGGAGGCTACACAGCCTTGGCCTTGGCAGGCGCTAAAATTAACTTTCAGCAGCTAAAACAAGACTGTCAACCAGCAGCACTGCAAAATACCTGGAATATGTCTTTACTGCTCCAGTGTCGCGCTTTAGAATTGAGCATTAGCAAGTCTGGCAAAGATTATAACCTGCGGGATGAGAGAGTGAAAGCTGCGATCGCAGTTAATCCCATTACTAGTTCGATTTTCGGCAAAGCTGGCTTAAGTCAAATTAAAACTCCAGTGATGATTGTCAGCAGTAGTGATGATACAGTTGCACCAGCTTTATCCGAGCAAATTTTACCTTTCTCTTGGTTGGCGAATTCCCAAAAGTATCTTGTCATGCTTGTTGGTGGCACACACTTTTCCACCATTGGCAATGCTAACCCTGTAAATCAACAAGTAGCATTACCTGCCGATATGATTGGCGATGCCTCCCAAGCGCGTCGTTACATGAATGTTTTAAGTTTACCTTTCTTCCAAACATACATTGCAGGAAGGCCACAATACACGCCCTACCTGAACGCCGCCTATACTCAAAGCATTTCTAGTAAGTCGCTTGGTTTGAGTCTCGTCAAGTCATTGAATACAGCCGAATTAGCACAATTATTGGATATAAAAGGAGCCAAACTCGTAAAAAAAAAGTTCCCAACACCATAGTCAGCTTCGGATTTTGGATGTTGGATATTGGTGTTGCATTGCTGCATGTGATGATTTTTATTTGATTTGAACAGACGTAATTAATTTCTTTTGTGCAATTTATCGTAAATTAAAGGGTTTAAGACCCCTACATCTACATGTAGCATCCATTTGAGTCGGGGTTTAAATCCCCGTCTGAAATGTCTTTAATTTTGAATTTTGAATTTTGAATTTTGAATTGTTAATTGCGTCTTTATAAAATTAAAGGCTCAATTTTTGCTTGGACTTCTTCAATTAGCTCTTGTTCAACTTTCTCTACAAACAAAACCTTTCTAACTTTCCAGTCTAGTGATTTGATCTGATCAGCTAGCACCACGCCACTGGTGATCATTCCGTCAGGAAGCGGAACCTCAAAGTTAAGACCTTTTTTTTGATTAGTAATTGGACAAATTAGAACTATAGAAGCCATTCGATTGTATTTTAATGGTGACATAACTAAAAAAGGACGATAGCCCATCTGCTCACGCCCTTGAGGTTTTAGTTCAGCATTAAGCGTTTCAGCAATATCTTCAAATGACATTCCTGATGTTCTCAGGGCTAATACACGTCGGATCGAATCAGCCGTAATTTGCTTTGTAGTTCCGCAGTCTAACTTGACAATATCACCTCTATCTGGAATGTATGGTTTAACTACCAAACTTCATTCCCCACAGCAGATCCAGTATCTATTTCAGAATGGAAATTATCTGGAGTCATACCTTCCAATAATTCATCAAGCGTATATTTTTTTCGCTGCTGCGGTGTAATTACAATGCTATTGCCTGAAATGCTGAAAGTTATGTCTGTCCCCTCTTTGAGATTAACTTGTTCAGCCAAAGCTTTCGGAAGTCGAATAGCTAGGCTGTTTCCCCACTTAGAAACAACTGTAGTCATAACTACCTCAAAATAAATGCTTTCTTAGACAATTTCACACCCAAACATAAAACTTTCAAAGCTTGACGCGCCTATTTTAGATTATTTTACGTATCTACTTTGAATATACCATAATTTGTATTTTCGCTATGTTACGGAAGCCTTGCCAGATCATTACACCATCTTCTAATTATTTGCACTTACCTTAGTTACTGTAAAAACTATAACCAGCACAGATATATACGATCGCACTCATACTTCTCGACATATACTTTAAAGAAATGTGACATTTAATTGCGCTATTGTAAAAGTTAGCTTTACATAAGTTCAGTTATGAGCCAGTCTGAATATACTACAGCCCAAGCTAATGCCCTGACTAACCACGATCGCAAACCTGTTCACATACCTGGCTCTATTCAACCTCATGGCGTTCTACTGGCACTCAGTACTCAGCTAGAGATACTGCAAGTTAGCAACAATACCCAAGTGTATTTGGGCAAAGCTTCAGAAGATGTGCTCGGTAAACCTTTGAGCTATTTACTTGACCCTCAGCAAGTGGAAATTGTCAAGCAGTGCTTAGTAAAAAAGATTGGCAGTGCTAATGCTTTTAAAGTACTAATACATACTTTATATGGGGAAATATACTTTGATGCTATTGCTCATCGTACAGAAGAAGCTGTGATTCTGGAGCTAGAACCAACTGACTCGGAATCTGAAGTGAGTTTCTTAAGCTTTCATAGTTTGGCGAGTGAAGCGATCGCTAAAATGCAAAGGACATCCAATCTGGGAGAATTTTTGCATCTGGTCGCTAAAGAAATCCAAAAAATCATCGGTTTCGATCGGGTGATGGTCTATCAATTTGACGAGTCAGAAGCGGGTTCTGTTGTTGCAGAAGTTAAACGGGAAGATTTATCACCTTATTTAGGACTCCACTATCCGGCTACAGATATTCCAGCGCAGGCTAGGGAGTTATACACGCGCTGCTTTCTGAGATTTCTCCCCGATTTGACTGCCGAACCAGTCAAACTACTTCCAACAGAAAATCCGACAACACATCAGCATCTTGACTTAAGCTACTCTGTGCTACGAAGTTTTGATTGGTGTTGTACTCAATATCATCAAAATATGGGAGTAAAAGCTCTTTTGGTGATTTCACTTATTCAAGAGCAGAAGCTTTGGGGATTAATATCCTGTCACCATCAAACACCAAAGTATATTTCTTACGAAGTCCGCAAGATGTGCGAATTTTTGGGACAGATTGCGTCTTCAGAACTAGCACACAAAATTAGTTACTCAGAATGGGATTATAAAGTAAAACTCAAATCGCTACAGTCTGAGTTTCTAGAATCTATTTCCCAAGCCGACAATTTTATCGATGCCCTAATCAAACCGGAAATTCGCTTGCTCGATCTTGTTAGTGCTTCAGGAGCGGCAGTTTGTCTGGATAATGAAATTACCCTTGTAGGGACAACACCAAATATTGATGAAGTTCGAGCGCTCATTGAATGGGCGGATACTCAAGTTAGTGACAACCTGTTTTCTACTGATTCTCTGCCGAAGCTTTACCCAGAGGCGCTGATATTTAAAGATACTGCTAGTGGCTTGTTACTACTGCGGATTTCTAAAATCCGGCGCTATTACATCCTTTGGTTTCGCCCTGAAGTTATCCAAACGGTACACTGGGCGGGAAATCCACAGGAATCCATGCAAGCACAGGCAGATGGTAGCTTTACTCTATCTGTGCGAAAATCCTTTGAACAATGGCAAGAAACGGTTAGATTAACTTCTCTACCTTGGAAACCTTGTGAACTTGACAGTGCGATCGCTTTGAATAATGCGATCGTTGGTATTGTACTCTCGAAAGCGGATGAATTAGCTAAAATCAACCTGGAGTTAGAGCGCAGCAACCAAGAACTAGCATCCTTTGCCTACGCCGCTTCCCATGACCTCAAGGAACCTTTGCGGGGCATTTATAACTTCTCAACAGTGCTGCTAGAAGACTATGCCCAAGTATTAGATGATGAGGGAATTGAATGTTTGCAAACAGTAGTATCCTTGTCTGTACGCATGGAAACTCTGATTAATGCTCTATTGCGGTTATCGCAGTTAGGACAAGCACAACTGCGCTTACAAGCAACTGACCTCAACGAATTACTCAACCAAGTAATTGACGTTTTTCGTGCTAGTCGTCAAGACTCTGGGCTTGTGGATATTCGCATTCCTCGGCCTTTACCAACAGTTTTATGCGACCAAGTTCTCGTTAATGAAGTCTTCAGTAATCTGCTTGGGAATGCGTTCAAATACAACGATAAAGCAGAGCAATGGGTTGAGATTGGCTACCTTTCTCAAGAAGAATGGCAGAGGGGCAGGGGAGCAGAGGGGCAGAGGGGCACAGGAGCAGGGGGAGCAGGGGAAGCAGGGGAAGAACAATTGATCCATGTCCCATGCCCCATGCCCAATCGCCAATCCCCAATCTTTTATATCCGAGATAACGGTATTGGAATTCCAGAGCATCACCTAAAAATCATCTTTAGATTATTTAAGCGGCTCCATTCCCAGCAAAAATACGGTGGAGGAGCTGGTGCAGGACTCGCTATTGCTAAGAAGATTGTTGAGCTTCATAACGGTAAAATTTGGGTGAAATCTACTGTAGGCGTTGGCTCTATGTTCTATTTTACGCTGCAATAGTTTAAGATAATAACTAAATATATATTTTTGTTAAGTTCTTTTAAGACCACTAATGACAAAAAAACTTCATGAACCGCTGCTTGTTGTTGAGGACAGCAATGAAGATTTTCGGATACTACAACGTCTGATGCAGCGTATGTCCGTCCAGAACCCTATACACCGTTGTACTAATGGAGATGAGGTTTTAGAGTTGCTTTATCAACAGGGGAACGATGCCTATGCTAAGAGCGAAGACCGACCCAATTCTAAAGCAGCATTACGACCCTCTGTGATCTTGCTCGATCTCAATTTGCCAGGTATTGATGGCCGTGACATTTTAGATCGGCTCAAGCAAGACAAGAGTTTCAAGGGAATCCCCATCGTTGTTTTTACCACATCATCTAACCCCAAGGATATTGAATTGTGCTACCAAAAGGGCGCAAATGGATATCTGGTAAAACCGATGGATGCTCAGGAACTAAAAAAGACGGTTCAGGCATTCGTGGACTACTGGCTTGAAGCCAATACGCCACCTGTGTTGGATTAATTTATTTATTTTCTGTTAATGTGGCAGTAGGGATAATAGGATAATGAAGAAGACAGCTCAAGCACACACCGACATTTTCCTATTTGAATCACTGTGTCTGTCTTAAATGCGTTTTCCCCATTTTGCTGTTTTTCACACTGTCTTTGACTATTTTATATTGCTTTAGAATTACTAAGGAATTTAGATTTTATTTAGACTTATTTGTATATTATTTTTATAATTACGCAATAAAAACACAATCTGGATAAAAGGGATCTATATAGCTCCCCGATCCTCATAACCTTATGTTGGACACATGGACGCTACTTATCATCGATGATTGTGCCGCAGATCGGAAAATCTATCGTCGATATCTTTTGAAAGATCCGCACCAGTCCTACAAGATTTTGGAGGCAGACTGTGCAGAAGAAGGACTTGCTTTGTGTCAAAAAGAACGCTGCGATGTCATACTGCTGGATTTTTGCCTACCTGATATGAGTGGGTTAGAACTTTTTGATCGCATACAGCAGGAGATATTTAAGACTTCTGTGCCCGTGATTATGTTGACAGGGCGCGGCGATGAAGAAATCGCTGTGCAGGTAATGAAACGGGGTGCTTTAGATTACTTAGTTAAGCAAAATCTTACACAGGATGTGCTGCAACTAGCAGTCCGCAACGCCATCAAGCAATCGTGCTTGCAAGCCCAACTGCTCAAAACTCAAGAGAGACAGCGCTTAATTGCCACGACTGCTTTACGAATTCGCCAGTCTCTTAATCTAGAGCAAATTTTGAATACGGCTGTAGCTGAGGTACAGCAACTTTTGAAGTGCGATCGCGTGATAGTGTATAAGTTTGCGCCAGATACAGATGGTAAGATAGTTGCCTCATCAATTGAGCCATACCGGACTGTGGCATTGTGCGATCGCGTCGGGGTTGGGGACAAGGGGACGAGGAGACAAGAAGACAGAGGACTGATGACTAGGGAAGAATTTTCTCCATCCCCAATCCCTTATATCTATGAGCTTGGCTTGTGTAATTGTGTCAATTTAAAAGAGCAATTTAATACTAAGGCAAATCTGGTGGTTCCGATTAATCTGAGAAACAATGGGAACTCAACCCCCAAAGTTTGGGGTTTATTGATTGCTCACCATAATTCCGGGGAACGACACTGGCAAACTGATGATACAGAAATGCTCAATGAAGTATCAGTGCAATTAGCGATCGCTATTCAACAGGCGGAATTGTTAGCCCAAACTCAAGCAGCTCTTGCCAAAGAAAAGCAGCTCAATGTATTTAAATCCCAAATAATTACAACGGTTTCCCATGAGTATCGAACGCCGCTAACTTCAATTCTGGCTGCGGCATCAACTTTGGGAAAACATAGTCAGCAACTGGATGAACCTAAACAACAGAGGTTCTTGGGAATCATTGAACAGAAAGCAAGGTATATGTCTAAACTCGTGGATAATATGCTTCTGGTTAACCAACTTGAACTGGAAAAACCCAAGTTTCAACCAATCTCAGTCGATTTACTGCAATTTTTTTCTGAGCTTTTAGAACAAGAGCGAGAAACAATAGGCGATCGCCACGAATTTATTTTTAAAATTACTGGGAATCATCATGGATTTTGGGGCGATCGCGGGCTTTTGCAGCAAATTTTTATTAACTTAATGTCCAATGCAATTAAGTACTCTCCAGATGGAGGTAATGTAGAATTCCACCTGATCGGCAAAGAATCAGAAGCAGTTTTTTACATCAAAGATCAGGGAATTGGTATCCCGATGGCAGATCAAGAAAATTTGTTTCAATCCTTCAGTCGTGGAAGTAACGTTGACACAATTCCTGGTACAGGCTTAGGACTAGCGATCGCTAAAGCTTGTGTCGAGTTACATAGTGGCAGTATTAGCTTGTCAAGTGAAGTTGGGCAAGGAACTAAAGTTACAGTTAGCTTACCAAAGATATGCCCAACAAATTAACTATCTTCATCATCTACTTGACTTGTGGCAATTTGGTTATCAGTTATCAATTAATCTTCATACTTAAAAGCTTGTCATTACTTACATTTTTGTGACAGTAAAATTATCCTGCTGACCTACATTTAGCCCAGAACTTAAGTTCAGCAGATCATAACTCAAGTCCACTCAAGATAACTTTAGCTATAAAAAAGGGAATTGATTAAGAGACGGATTAGCAACGAAGCCAGAGATAAAAAAATGTGTGTAACGAGAAGTGCTTAAAAACAGTATTAATGAATCAAAGAAGAGTGCAGAGAAAGAAGTCCTATCTATGCCAGATGCAGATGTGATTTTCTATCGTAGTTTTTTCAGTCAGCAAGAGAGCGACGAGCTTTTTCAAAACTTGTTTAATGAAATCAAATGGCGACAAGACAAGATGAAGATTTACGGTAAGGAAGTAAACTTGCCAAGAAAAACTGCTTGGTATGGAGATAGAAACAAATCATATCATGTCCGGGTAATTAGTTACGATTAAACTCCAAATTGAATCCACCAGTGA
>NZ_JABXKF010000136.1 GCF_017115165.1 Nostoc sp. LPT
AAGAACTACAAGTGCGGTTGCCAGTGGGTGGTTTACTGGTAACAGATATGGGCTTTTATGGGTTTGAGTGGTTTGATACCCTAACTGAGCAAGGAAAATATATTTTAACTAGACAAAAAGCCAAGCTGCGCTATCAAGTAGTGCGCGTTCTTTCGAGTAGTTCTCACTATAAAGACGAAATTAAACAAAAATGGGATTTCACCATACTGATCCTTGCCGCTACCCGATGGCAAGAGTATCAGTATTATCGGGCAAGACTTGGTATGATTACTTGACTAATGTTCTTGACCCACAACAACTTTCACCACAAAGTTTGTGATTTGTATCGCCGACGTTGGAAAATTGAGGATGCATTTTTACTGACTAAACGAATATTTAAGTTTATCTTATCTGTGGGCAAGAGCGCTACTAATGGTGTGCAGATGCTTTCTCTATCCTACGTGGATTTTCTATGCTGTCCTTAATGATTTGTGCGCTGATGTCGCTGTGGCTTTGCAACAACCCTTAGAACCTATTTCCGTAGATATGGTTTTCCGCAGTTTATATTTTTTCAATCGCGCACGATGCCGTTCGCGGAGCGTCTCGTAGAGAAGGCGGGCTACGCCTACGCAAAATCCAAAACTACAACTCATTCCTTGGTTCGTCGAGCATCAACGTTCTATGGGATTAGTTAAAGCACTGCGTCAGCGACACCGACGCAACGCCGCAAGGTCTCTTGACATCTGGGCATCTGCTTTAACTTGACACCAATGGCGAGACGCCCACCCCACAAGATATTGAGAAAATTTTATATATGCAAATTAGATGTGTTTTAGCTTACCTACTTTCTTTCTGGATGCGCTACATCCTCTGGTGAAGGAGTACCCATCCGGTTAATTGTGGCAATCATCTGATACAAGCGCCCCAAATCACGTTGATTGAAGTACAAAATCAGGCGAGGTAGTTCAACAGTTTCATCTTGTGCTTCTTCAGGTAATGCCTGACTTTTTTCAATTCTTCCTTGAATAATAATGTCGCTAAAATCAGCATTAAGTTGTTCTAAAAGAGCGTCTGATATATCTGTCTTCAGGCGGATGACTAACTTATTGCTTACATAGCGGCTGGAATGATAAACCTGGTAAAAACGGGTGATAGCATCACAAGCCACATCCAGGTTATCCGTCACCGTGTAAAGGCTGGGGTCTTCAGGATTGACAAGACCATTTTGCACTAATTGCTTATCAATATATTCGCTCCAAGAGCGCCAGTAATCACCACCAGGGCGATCGATTAAAACTAAAGGTACTGGCCCAAATTTACCAGTTTGGCTTAATGTCATACATTCAAAAGCTTCATCTTGAGTACCAAAGCCTCCTGGAAACAAGGCTACAGCATCACTTTCTTTGAGGAGAAACAGCTTGCGGGTAAAGAAATATTTGAAGTTAACTAGCTTGGGATCGCCCTCTATAAAAGGGTTTGCTTGCTGTTCAAAGGCTAACTGAATGTTTAATCCAAAGGAATTTTCTCGCCCAGCACCTTCATGACCCGCCTGCATGATTCCACCACCACCGCCAGTCATCACCATAAATCCTAATTGAGAAATAGCACGAGCAAACTCAAGGGCCATTTGGTATTCTGGTGTATCTGGCGCTAGACGAGCAGAACCGAAGATGGTGACTTTGCGAACGTGTCGATAATCATAAAAAAGCTGGAAACCGCGCTCCATATCTGCTAATGCAGACGATAATATTTTCCAATCGAGACGCTCAATTTCGGTATCAGCTAGACGAACAATAGTAGTAAGTGCTTGCAGAATAAATTGCCGATTTTTTAATGTCGGTAAACGAACGATCAATTCAGCGATATCCGCCTGTAAAGACTCTAATGTGTCAAACGACGCAGATGAGGTCATGAGAACTGCCGCAACAATGGCACTATATTTTACGTGAACTACTCACACTCTAGCAAGCGGGATATAGCCCTCGAATGTGCAATTAGCAAATTTAGAACTGATTCTGAAGCCGGAAATTCTAAAAATTTTTTTGATAAGGTTTGTTGCAATAATTCAGCTTTTGAACACCATAGCAAGTTATCTCGGTCGAGCAATTGACAGAACTCCCTCACTGACGTTACTTGTGGCCATAATATATATCAGGGTTTGTGTAAAATGGTATGACTTACATCTATAGCGTATATCAAAAGAAAATTTTGTATCTTATTGCCAGATTTTTTGGGAATTAATGTCCATAATAAAAGCACTCTAATCCTAATCTACGAAAGTAAAAAAACTCTCTAGACCACAATACTGTTCAGTTCAATCTAAAATTATTGGTAGAGACGCGAAATTGGACTGGGCAACTCTTGGAGACGCTGCACGAACGCCCCGTTATGCTAACGTCCCGCTGCGCTAACGCGTCTTTACAGGTCAAAAATCAGTGCCAAAAATCCTTAACTCAAGCGTATCGCTCTAAAGGATCTTTTATCAAAAACCCTCTCAATTACACTTCGACACATTAATGCATAATGTGAGCTATTTGTATAGTGCCTAAATCCTAGTAGAATGTTTTCGCAAATCTAAGTAGGAAGATAGATGGAAGTTTCTGGACGCATCAATTACCCACTGAATCCTCCTCCCCCTCTTGAAGATTTTCCCGTCCTTCAAACTGAAAAATATACCCTACGGCTGGCTTCAACTGAAGAAGAATTAGAATCAATTTTTCGGTTGCGCTTTGAAGTTTTTAATCTTGAACTAGGCTTGGGATTTTCTGCTTCTAACTTTACCCAGATGGATATAGATAAGTTTGATACGGTTTGCCATCATTTAATCCTAATCTCCAAACATACGGGTAAAACGATTGGAACTTATCGGATGCAGACCTATATAATGGCTTCTCAAAGACTAGGCTTTGATGCTACCGATATATTTAATCTTAGTGGAATTCCCAATTCTGTACTTCAGGTATCAGTGGAAGTTGGGCGTGTATGTATAGCTAAAGAATATCGCAATAGTCAGACACTTTTATTACTCTGGGAAGGGCTGGCAAATTATCTCATTTGGAGTAAAAACCAATATTTCTTTGGCTGTGCATCATTACTCACACAATGTCCTGGGCAAGCTAGTTGCGCTTATGATTATTTTCGGCAGAATAACTTGATGCATCCAAGTATTTTGGTTTATCCAAATTCACAATTTTGTCTAGAACTGACTCAAAATTGTCCAGATTCATCTAATGTTGAGATTCCTAAAATTTTGCAGGCATACTTAAATATTGGAGCTAAAATATGCAGCCTTCCTGCTATTGATCGGCAGTTTAAAACTATTGATTTTTTAACTATATTTAATATTGCAGATTTTGCCAGATGGCGTTATCCAAATCCTCTCAAAAAACCTTTACCATTGAGTATTTTTCACGATTAATGACTAGTGAACCATCGTTAAGGCGATCAACCGAATGAATTTCTCCTTTTGTACTTGCAAAAGCGATCGGCTTTAAGGGCTTGAATAAGTGCATTTGATACCATACCCTGTACTACGCTGGAGGCAAAAAACAATCCTTTATTCGCCGTTAGAGAATTGAGAACTATAACCTGCAAAGCGATCGCTCAATGCACAGTAGCTATGAGTTGCCTGACCACAGATACGGCTACACCTAGTGTATTTTAGACTCCATTGATAATATCACGGTTTCAAAACCAAATCCAGTTTTGCGGGATTTGATACAACCTTGCCCATTTATTTTTGTAGTTAATAAAGGAGAGGTGTTGATTGCCAATCTTCCCAATCAAATTAAAGTCCGGTTGGTGATGTTTAACAAATAGGCTTTGCTTGAAGTCTTGGTTATGTCTACAACAGGCGTAGCAGCACCTCATCTAGCCTACTTAATTAGATGATTTGAGAAAACTTTTTAGGAAACACACTTATGCGCCATCTCAAATTTGCTCCGAGTTGGTTGCGATTTTTAACTATCTTCTTATTGACGATGGGTATATTGTTTCGCTTTTCTAATCTTGATGGTAAAGTTTTCTGGCATGATGAAACTTATGCCTCATTGCGAATTTCTGGTTACACAATTAATGAAGTTAAACAGCAACTTTTTAATAATCGTGTGATTACCAAAGAAAGTTTTGCTCAGTTTCAAGGTGCAAATCCAGAAAAAAGCTTAAATGACACAATTATGTCTTTGGCAAAACAAGATTCTCAACATCCACCGTTGTATTACATAATAGCCAGATTGTGGATGGAAGTCTTTGGTAATTCGGTGACGGCGATTAGAAGTTTATCAGCCTGCATCAGTTTGCTGGTTTTTCCTTGTGTTTATTGGCTATGCCGAGAATTATTTAATGTGCCATTATCGGTTCCTGGTGTTGCGATCGCACTCATGGCTATCTCTCCAATTCACCTAGTATACGCCCAAGAAGCACAAGAATATATTCTTTGGTTAGTCACCATCTTACTATCTAGTGCATCTCTGCTGCGAGCCATACGGCTAGAAGATGAGCTAGCAAAAGAACGACAAAAACCAGATTTATTTGCTATCTGGAGCATTTATGCAGTCACTTTAGCTATTAGTCTTTATACATTTATTTGGAGTGTATTTGTAGCAGTTGCTCACGGAATTTATGTGATGATAACTGCCAAATTTCAGTTCACTGAAACTGTGAGAATTTATCTGCTAGCATCACTAGTCGGTTTTTTAGCTTTCATGCCTTGGATAACAGTTGTGATTGGTGACTTTTTTCAATTTTTAATTTCAGCAGAAAAAACAACAATTCAGTCAAATTTAATACCTATATTTCCTTTTTTGTTAATGCAGTTAAGCCGGATTTTTTTTGATATAAACCTTAGAGCAGAAAATCCTCTAAGCTATTTAAGTGCATTAGCTTTTTTAACTTTGGTAGGATATTCAATTTATTTTCTTTGTCGAACAACTAACTATAAAGTTTGGTCTTTTATCATCACATTAATTGTAATACCAGCATTACCCATAATACTGCCAAATTTAATTGTTGGGAGTATACGATCATCTACCGAACCATATTTAATGCCATCTTATTTAGGAATCCAAGTAGCTGTTGCTTATCTACTAACTACACAACTATATAATGGGAGGGTGTCACGCCGTAGCTTTTGGCACATAATCATGGCATTAGTGATTATTTGTGGTTTGATTTCTTCTAAGGTGAGTTCCCAGGCAGAAACTTGGTGGAATAAGGGTATGAATTCTGGCAATCCACAAGTTGCCCAAATCATTAATCAGAGTAATCGTCCACTTTTGATTAGTGATGCTTTGGGCAATAATTATGGTGATGTCTTTTCTTTAAGCTATCTTTTGGAACCAAAAGTGCGATTTTTGTTGGTGAACAATCAAAAAATTCCTAAAATTCCTGATGGATTTACTGATATATTTTTACTTAATCCTTCAGAGACTTTGAGCAAAATAATAGAAAAAAAGTATAAATTCAAGACAGATATTGTTTATAATGATAACTATTATTCAATCTGGAAATTGGCTAAAATTCGTAATTTACGCTGACGTAATATACAAATTAGTCATATTTTAAGAAATAATTAACGGTTACATTCCAATTTTTATTTGTCTGGCAAATTGCTACCTCCGCTATTTGACTAACTCACTATCTACAATTGCAATAGTTTTGAGAGTCATAAAGTTGTTTCGTTAAAGTAGATAATTGTTGTACAAGTTATTGTGAAATTTAGTTATGCGATATCTCCAACTTGCTCCAAATAGGTTGCGGTTTCTTATTGTCATGTTGTTAATGGTGGGTATATTTTTTCGTTTTTTTAACCTTGATTCCAAAGTTTATTGGCACGATGAGACTTTCACCTCATTGCGGATTTCTGGTTATACGGCAAAGGAAGTTAAGCAGCAAATATTTAATGGTCGTATAATTAATAAGGAAAGTTTTGCCAAATTCCAAAGTCCCAATATGGAGAGAGGCTTAAGTGATACAATTATATCTTTGGAATTAGACGATCCACAGCATCCACCACTGTATTATATACTCGCTCGGTTTTGGGTGGAAATATTTGGTAATTCTGTGACAGTAATCAGAAGTTTATCAGCATGGATCAGCTTGTTGATTTTTCCCAGTATTTATTGGCTGTGTCGAGAATTATTTAAAGCATCGGCATGGGTATCGGAGGTTGCGATCGCACTCATGGCAATCTCCCCTATTCACTTAGTATACGCCCAAGAAGCACGAGAATATATTCTCTGGATAGTGACTGTATTACTATGTAGCGCTTCATTACTACGAGCATTACGGTTAGAATCAAAACAGCGAGTGCTACGTATATTAAATTGGGGAATGTATGCAGTCACTTTGGTGCTTAGTCTATATACATTTTTGTTCAGTGGATTTGTCGTAGTTGCTCATGGTATTTATGTAATTGCCATTGCAAAATTTAGATTTACTAAAACAGTAAAAGCTTATCTATTAGCATCTTTAGCGGGGTTTTTAGCTTTTACACCTTGGATAATGGTTTTAATAGTTAACTTATTGCAAGTAAAAAGTTCAACAGCATGGACAAAGAGACATTTCCCCCTAGACATTTTAATTAAATCTTGGCTTTTACAGTTAAATCGGATTTTTCTTGATTTAGACTTTGGCTTTGAAAATCCGTTTAGTTATGTAATTACGCCTATTTTTTTAGTTCTTATTGGATATTCTATTTATTTTATTTGTCGAACAACTAACTATAAAATTTGGCTGTTTATCGTCACACTGATTATGATTCCTGCATTACCTTTAATGCTACCAGATTTAATTTTTGGGGGTATACGCTCACTTGCCGAACGTTATTTATTAATTTCTTATTTAGGAATTCAACTAGCTGTTACTTACCTACTAGCTACGCAGCTATACAATAAAAGTTTTGCACGCCGGAGAATCTGGCAAATAATCATGGGAATAGTGATTATTTGTGGGTTAGTTTCTTATGGAGTGAGTTCTCAGGCTGAAACTTGGTGGAGTAAGGTAATTAGCTATGGTAATCCACAAGTTGCAAAAATTATCAATCAGGCTACTCATCCACTTTTGATTAGTAATGATTCTGGTATTAATTATGGAAATGTCTTTTCTCTCAGCTATCTTTTACAGCCAAAAGTGCAGTTTCAATTAGTAAAAGACCGTTCTATCCCCAAGATTCCTGATGAGTTCACTGATATTTTTTTACTAAATCCTTCAGATACCTGGCGCAAGCAAATAGAAAAAAATTATAATTATAAAACGTTTGTTGTGTATGGTGACAATAATTACTTGCTCTGGAAAATAGAAAATCCACGTAGCAACGTATTTTTTGAAAAAATTAGGACTTAGCCAAAACTACACGCTGTAGGTATAGACAATTAATGTAGACGAATGCGTCTCATAGAAATGGTCACATAATTATATTGGAATTACCGCAGCACTGCTAATGATTTTTTCATTAGCAATTGTTCAAGATATTTATCAAGACAAGTCCAATCGCTGGCGTATCGTCCATACGATTTTAACTTTAACAGCAGAAGTCCCACGTCTCACTTTTAGGAGCGTGGGACGCCAGACGAGAGCGACGGGAAACCCGTCTACAGTGCTGGCTCCCCAATGCCCAACTATGATAATTTACTTGCCTAATCATTGTAGTGGCAAAGTGACAATTACTGTTGTACCAACACCCTGCTCACTTTCTAATTGAATATGACCACCATGTAACTCTACACATTTTTTAACAATGGTAAGTCCTAGTCCTGTTCCTTGAATTATACCCACATTACTGGCGCGATAGAAGGTTTGAAATAGATAAGTTTGGTCTTTGAGGGGAATGCCCATTCCTCGATCTGCGATCTGGAAAATTGCGAGGCGATCTTTGCAAATCAAATCAAACCAAATAGTGTCATTTTCAGGGGAATATTTGATAGCATTGGAAATCAAATTAGTTAAGATACAATTTAGTAGGTCTTCATCCATTTGGGCTTGGGTCGATTCTCCTTGAAAAGTAAAGATAATGCTGTACTTACTACCTGCATTTAGTTGAAGAATATCTGTGAGTTCGCTACAGAAATTTTCTAAATTTAAAAGTGTAGGTTTGTATTCAAGTTTAGCTGCTTCCGTTTTACTCAAGAACAATATTTCATCTAAGAGATTAAGCATCTGGTTGATGGCATTTTGTATTCGCTCGAAATATTTAGTTCTTCGGACATCAGTTAGTTTATTACTGTTGTATTCAAGGATATCTACAGCCGTCTGAATCGTAGTCATAGGGGTGCGGAACTCGTGAGAAACCATTGCTACAAAGTTTGACTTTAACTCATTGAGTTCCTGTTCCTTTGCTAGCGCTTGACGGGTGCGTTCTTCACTCTCGCGTAGTTGGTTGAGAATTTCGCTTCTTTCAATGGCATAGCGAATGGCACGCACTAAGCGTTGTATAGTCATTTTATCTTTAACTAGATAGTCTTGCGCTCCTTCTGCTAATGCTTGTAGTGCTAAATCTTCATCATCAACACCTGTTAATACCACAACTGGGATATCAGGTACTGCTGCCTTAAATTCTTTCAATGTGTCCAGTCCAATAGAGTCTGGAAGGCTGAGGTCTAACAAAACTAGGTCGAATCTGCGTTGCTTTCGACTTTCTATCTGAGAATTATTAAGGGTGGACGCAGAGTTTTCCCTGCTAGCTTCTATTGCCTCAGATAACCGTTCAACATGTAACATCTGCCATTGTTCTCGATCTGAATTTAAAAATATCCGGTGTAGCAGATGAGCATCACTTGCACTATCTTCTACTAATAGAATGTGAATTGTGAGCTTTTCCATAGTACAGGGTTATATCAATTTGTTAGATAATCACCTGATTTCCTATTTTTTAGATAGGGCTAGAAATCATGCGCTTACTAGAAGGTTATTAGGCAGTTATTAGATATATATATAAAGATACCTTAATTTGCGTTGAAGGTAAAATAAAATACTGTTCCTACGCCCAGCCCGGTTCCGACCCAGCCTAGATGCGACCACCATACTGTTCTCGACGAGTATGAAGACGTCGGAAAACCTCAAAAATTCGCTCAAGATATTGAGACCATTATCCTGAGCGATCACTATATGTAAATTGCTTAAAGCCAGACTCAGTGCTATATTACAGTCAACAACCACAAATTCCTGACTGCCAGTCCCCACACGAGAATAATACTAGCAAGTCTTTAATCAACTGCTGCATCCGCTTTGCCCTATCAATCATATATTCATCCCACTGTTTTGCAACGCTTTATGCTGCTGGATGCATCGGGATTTTTGACTGCGATACCTGCGGTAAGCAACCCTAACGCACGTAGAGATAATGTAGCTCATTACACAAAAAAATAAGTGGATAATTGTAGCTGTTACACCACATATCCACTCGATACTTACTGTATTAGGGTGATTACAAAAACCTGACAAGATGATTAAAACTTGGGAAAGTTCAAACCAATTAACGTGACTCAGTTCCTTGATTAGGGCTACCTGCTACAGAATCATTTTCTGGTGCTTCTGGAGCAGCAGTTGTTTTACCATCAGTCTTTTCAGCATCGCCAGTTTTGCGGATACCTTCTTCAATAGGGGTTTGGTAGCCACCAGAAGCGCTAGGCGTAGCTTCTTGATTATTAGATTTTTCTTTTTGTTCTTCAGCCATGACTACATTCCTAATCATTTATTCTTGAGATTATCTTAAAAAAATTAGGGGTGTGAGTGTATCTATCCAGAATATAGTTATGGCTGATTCCTCCCTCTATCGTAAGTATTGTTTAGTACTACTCATATATGCTGATAAAAATCCATAAATATAGAATTTGTTAACCTTAGAACCCTTACTGTCGTTAAAGGAGAACTTGGAATGGGCTTTATGTCCAAGATGCTTTTAAAATTGCTTTATTGATAGTTGACACGAAACCGCAAATATCTGACTGGATCTGAATGAATAGTATGGTGTGATGATTATGATACAAGCTATCAAAGTGTAATTAATGAACCAGAGCAATCTATCGTTACCATCTGGATGTGTCCTTCGCAAGGCAACCTCTGCGGATCAGTGGTCGATTCGATTACTGGTATTTTCAGCCAAACTCGACCCAACCCAATTAAATTGGCAGCAATTTTGGGTAATTGAATACAATGAGAATCTGATAGCTTGTGGACAGCTGCGTAATTTCTCAGGGGCACAAGAACTTGGTAGCTTGGTCGTTGCATCAGCCTGGAGAGGTCGCGGTTTGGGTAGTTTGCTAACGCAGCATTTGATTAATACAGCAACGCAATCACTTTATCTGGAATGCTTAGGTCAACGGCTGGTGCAGTTTTATAGTCGCTTTGACTTTGTGCCAATATCCTTTGAAGACTTGCCACAATTTCCCAAGACAATAGGCTTATCTACGCTCAAGGAGAAATTTAGATTCTCGCAGTTAGCTAAAAGGCTGCTCAAAGTTCCTGTGGTGTTTATGGAATATCAAGGTCAGACTAATTCGTAATTCGTAATTTAAGATATGCAGAACAAGGCTTACTACAAAATGTTTCCAGCCCTTTACTCTTCCCCATTTCCTATTTCAACTTGGAGGTTTAGCAAAAATCGTTAGTAAGACAGGCCCTAGTAAATAATGGTGATTCAAACACAATAGCCCAGCAGAGGAGCCAAGAAGTTGACGTTGATTAGGGCTGTAGAGTCTAATTCCACGGGGAGTAACTGGCAATAATTGAGGTTCTGTCTCTTTTTTGGAAGTAATGTCAACCAAATAAAAGCGTCCACCAGGAGAAAGTACCCGTGCTATCTCACTAACCACCTGTTTAGGTTGCAAATAGTGCAAGAAGCTGATAGTACTGAAAACGGCATCAAATTGACCATCAGCAAAGGGAAGAGACTCAGCTTTGCCCTCAATATAAATTAAGCGTGGACGGTGGCGGTTGCTCTGTCTTGCTACCCGCAACATATTAGCAGATAAATCCAATCCGGTAGCTCGTAGATCGGGAAACTGAGTAGCAAGGCGTTCAAGCAAGCGTCCAGTTCCACAACCGATATCAAGTACATTTGCTAGCTCTGGTAAATCGACGTACTCCAGCAAGCGTTGGTGAACCGCTCGATAAAACACTGAAGGAAAGAACCAATCGTAACTTGATGCCCATAAGTCAAAAAGTAGCTTTTTGTGATTGAAAAAGTCATCAGTCATTAGTTTTCGCAGCTTTCTTAAAGCTTGATGCTTTTTGAGGGTAAGTTTAGCTGCGCCTCCAAGAATTTGGTTAACAACACAAATTAACTATAGCGGTTCTGAATTGGTTGCAATATCGGGCTTTTGTCGGGTTAGTTACACGAAGCTAAAGACTGGTTAATATCTAGGTTCAATGCCAGATACAATTAATGTTTCTACCGACTTGCGATCGAGGGGTTGGGAGAAAAAATATCCCTGTGCATATTTGCATTTCATAATTCTAAGTTGCGCCAGTTGCTCTAGTGTTTCTACGCCTTCTGCTATTACATCTATATTTAGACTCTGTGCTAGGGTGGCGATCGCTTGAACAATCTCTAAGTTTTCTCCATTAGCACCAATCTTACTAATAAAGGAACGATCTATCTTCAAGGCATTACTGGGAAAGCGATGCAGGTAACTCAAGGATGAATAGCCAATGCCAAAATCATCTAAGTGTAATTGGATATTCATCTGTTGCAGTTGCAAGAGCATAAAAGTTGCTAATTGAATATTTTCCATAAGTACGCTTTCGGTAATCTCCAGCTTTAAACTGCTACCTGACAAACCAGTCTCTTGGAGAATTTGATTAATTTGCTCAATCAGACCGGGTTGTGAAAACTGCTTAGTGGAAAGATTTACACTAATTGTCAAGGGTGGGTCAGTAGGAAATTGTACTTGCCAAGCACGCATCTGCCGACAAGCCTCGCTTAGTACCCAATAACCAATAGGGATAATCAGCCCAGTTTCTTCTGCTAGGGGAATAAAGTTGTCTGGAGAAACTAATCCGTGTTGCGGGTGCTGCCAGCGAACGAGAGCCTCGAAGCCAATAATTTTGTAAGTTTCTAATAAAACAATTGGCTGGTAGTAAACCTGAAACTCCTGGCGTTCAACTGCCCGTCGTAGATCCATCTCTAACTCTAATAGCTGCGTTACTTGGGTGTACATAGTTGAGTCAAATATTTCATGGCGTGCCTTACCCAATGCTTTAGCGCGATACATTGCAATGTCAGCGTCGCGCAAGAGTTCCTCCGGTCGGTTGTAACTACCCTTGCTCAGGGCGATGCCAATGCTGACGGTGGTAAATACCTCGTACCCACTGAGTTGGAACACAGATGTCAGAGCTTCGTGTATCCGCTCGACTACGCTTGTTACGTCATTAGCATTTTGGAGATCGTCAAGCAAAATTGTAAACTCATCTCCCCCTAGACGAGCAACTGTGTCTCCAGAGCGCAGGCAATTCTCCAATCTGCGAGCAAGGGCAGTTAGTAGTTGATCGCCAATTGTATGACCGAGACTGTCGTTGATAACTTTGAAGCGATCTAAGTCTAGAAAGAGAACAGCGAATATATAGTCTGTACGTCGTTTTGTCAGCATGAGCGCACGCTCTAGCCGTTCCATAAATAAGGCGCGGTTTGGCAGACCGGTTAGTACATCGTGAAAGGCATCATGAATTAATTGCGCCTCTGCAAGTTTGAGAGCAGTAATATTGCGAGAAATACTTAAAACAAAAAATACTGAACCATCGCTAGCCAATTCAGGCACAAGACGGGTATGGTAATGTCTTGTTTGCTGGGCGATCGCTAAACTGCATTCAAACTCCGTTTCTTCTTTCGTTTGAAAAACTTGCCCAAGCTTGCGATCGCATATCCGGCAAAATTCTTCCGGCAGGTTTAACTCTGCGTTTCTTTTGCCGATAAATGTTTCGGCTGATATTCCTGTAATGTTTTCAATAGCTGGATTAACGTAAACGTAGCGCAATTGAGGGTTAAATCTGGAAATAATATCGGGTGCATTTTCAACTAGTGCTTTGAATTCTTGCTGGCGACGCGCTAATGCCTCCAGAATTTGGTTGCGCTCGGTGATATCCTGAAAGACCAAAACTGCACCTGTGACGTTACCGTTGTCATCTTTAATTGGTGCAACACTATCATCAATTGGTATTTCTGTACCGTTTTTAGCAATAAGTATCGTTTGTTCTGGTAGATCGACAGTAACGCCATACTGAAGGACTTGCGTTACAGGACTTTCAATTATTATACGAGTTTTTTCATGAGCAATATTGAATACTTCTGCTGCTTCTTTACCAAACGCATCTGAATAATTCCAACCCGTCAGTACCTCCGCAATTGGATTCATAAAAGTCACAGTTCCAGATTCGTCGCTAGTAATCACAGCATCTCCAATACTTTTAAGTACAGTAGTCAGCCATTGTTCATTCTGTTTTAATTTTTTTTCCGTCCGATGTTTAGAAAGAGTAATTTCAATCGTGAACTTTAATTCTTTTTCTTTGAAGGGCTTGAGAATGTAGCCAAACGGCTCTGTTACCTTTGCTCGATTCAATGTTGATTCGTCTGCATTAGCAGTCAGATATATGACTGGAATATTAAAAAAATTATGAATTATCTGAGCGGCCTCCACACCGTCCATATTTCCTTTGAGGTGAATATCCATTAAAACTAAATCTAGAGAATTATCTGCTGCTTTCTTAATTGCTTCTTCTCCAGAATCGGCAAGACCCATAACAGTGTATCCAAATTTTCTTAGCCGATTTTGTATATCCATTGCCACGATGAATTCATCTTCAACAACTAATATATTTACTGGGTTCATGTTTTTATTGAAATTATAAATTTATAGTTTAGTCGAAAATATAATTTTATACTTTACTCCATTATTGTTGCTAAAATCGATATTGCCTTGGAGCTGATGTGTTAGACCTTTTACTAATCGTAGACCTAATGATTCTGTATTTTGAAAGTCAAAATATTGGGCAAAACCGACACCATTATCACTGATAGCAAGTGTATATAAGTTTACTTTTTTAGAGTAAAAGTCAATACAAATTTCTCCCAGTTCTCTTTGAGGAAAGGCATATTTTAGGGAATTTGAAATAAGTTCATTGATAATTAAGCCGCAAGGAATAGCTGCATCAATGACTAGAAAAACCTCCTCAACATTCATTTTCAAGGTAATAGCGCTGGAATTAACGTTGTATGAATAAAATAAATTAGTTACTAAATCTTGAATATAGTCGGCAAAATTAATTCTTGCCAAGTCTTGAGATTGATACAGTTTCTCGTGGATCAGAGCCATTGATTCAATCCGGTTCTGGCTATCTTTGAATACCTCAAGGGCTTGATTGTCCTTGAGATACTCTGCTTGCAGGTTGAGCAGACTAGAAATAATCTGCAAATTATTTTTTACCCGGTGATGAATTTCTTTCAATAGCACCTCTTTTTCTTGAAGCGATGCTTTAATCTGCTCCTCTGCTTGTTTACGCTCCCGCCTCACTAGTGCCTCGCGCAACTCGCGGGCAACAGCAGGGGTTAGTCGCGCTAAATTGCCTTTGATAATGTAGTCATGGGCACCAGCTTTCATGGCGGCGACTGCGGTATCTTCACCAATAGTTCCTGAAACGATAATGAATGGCAGGTCAAGTCCCTAGCTATCTAATTGGTATACAAAGCAGGTAAGCTGAAAACTTGCATCTAGCA
>NZ_JABXKF010000086.1 GCF_017115165.1 Nostoc sp. LPT
GAAGGCAATATATTTTGGTAGCTTTATCTGTAGCCAGCTTTTAGAGAATTGGTATAACTGGATCGTTGAGTTACTCTTGAATCTCAAACCTCTACTCAAATGTTAGCTGCGCTTAGATTTTCAAGTCAGTATCACATCATCCGCAAACCAATCTCCCATTTCTACATCTGTGAAAAGTCATCACAATATGGTTGTAGCAATAATAGTTACTGTATTTCTTACTTTGGTTTCTATATCATCGAAAGGTTGAAGAAGTTTCTGCACCCCGCCCAAAAAAGCCGTCTCGATGATGCCAACACCTGGTCTTATCCAGACTACAAAGATATCACGTGAACTTTCAGGCGGATTGTACACTAATGCAACTTCCGTCAAACGCTCTATGAGCTCGGACAAACTTCAGTACCAATTCTGCCACTTGTGGTCATTCTGATACTTAGCACTGTTCCCAAAGTGCCCGCTGACCAAGTAAGCATTCAAAGAAATGAAAAACATTATAATGTTCCTCTCCAACGCAAAGAGGAGTTGGAGAGAGGTTAGTTGAACTCACGTCAGTTTTTCAGCTTTGGGAATTTAGAATTTTGCACAGTTTGCACAGTTAGTTGTACTAGTCTTCTTTTTCACCAAAAGCCGTCTGTAAAACCACTGCAATACCACCGTCTTGGTGATATTTGTCTGCCCAGGCACGGATAACTTCATCTAACTCTTCCATAGCCTGATCAATTTTTTCTGGCAGTATGTCAAGTTCTTCCAGCAACCGCATGGCGTTTCGTCGCCGTTCTGCCCAATTTTTCATCATGCGGAAATACCGAGCGGTATCTTCCACCGTGATGTGTGTACGTTCTTCATCGTCTGTTGGGGTATAAGAAAGACGGGTAAGCGCGTAGAAGGGCATTCCCCAAGGAGAATCAATACGCGTTACCGTTCCTGAGTAAAGCAGACGGCGCTTGATATGCTCACCCAAAGCTTCACTCAAAGGCATTTGGTGTTCGGGTGGTAAGTCTTCTTGCGATCGCTTGTGTAAAAACTCGATCAAATCCAGAAACTCAAAGGAGCTAACTAACTGAGCATCAGGTAAATTACTGGGCAGTTTCTGCTCAATTTGTCTTTTTTCTTCACTTGTCAGATTGCTACCAGGAACGCGCGATCGCCCCGGTTGCCAAGGATACTTTTCTAGCCAGACATAAGGCAATTGAATCAAATAGCGAGGTTCTTGAGAACCCAGCATTTTTAACAGTTTGCCTTCTGTTAGTGCCTGTCTGACTTCTTCTACAATAATTTTTACTCGTTTCGGCTCCAAGTGATGCAAATGCCCTGTCATTCGCAGGTTTTGTCCCTGCTCTAGATAGGTCATGTAAATTGCACACTTTGCTGCTGTTGCGGCTGCATCTAAAAATGCCCCATGCCTGTGCCCACTCGTCCGCATGGCACTAAAAGCCAGATAAAGCATGATCTGATCCATCGCACTGGGGTCAAGACGTTTGATCAGATCTATGTCGTTACTCATATTACAGACAATTGAATAGCACGTTTACACAATTTTTAATCGAGTGAAAATAGGTAGTATACACCTGGCTGAAGGCTGTCTTTACTTCAAACTATATTAGTATGCGATAACGATGATATTGGTGGTAGCACAAACTACCGTTTTCGCATATTTCCTGGTACAAAAAGCAGAGTCGGTAGTTGTCACTATAACTGTCTCTGCATCTAACTGGAAAATTAGAGACACCACCAAATCAAGTTTAACGGCGGTTTATATCCCAACAGTCAACTATGCTGCAATTAATCTACAAAGCCTTTTAGTTTTCTGGTTTTTTATCTTTCAAGAGCAACAACGTCAAGCTGCTTACACCTAATTATGGCACTATGCCGACTCAGAGTAAAAACTAGTTTGCGCGGTTAATCTGGGATATCTATGTACTAGAAAAAGATGCTTTTTTCAGCTTTGGCGAATTATTTGTAGTACACAAGTGACTATAAATAATCGGGAATAGTCTCAAAACAAATCGCTTACCAGGTGTAGCCACATTCAGAGGTTGAGCTATACAGCTCGTTGTCAACTATCATTCCGTTTACAACCTCCAGTGATGTCTCGGCAGTATCAGCCGTTGGCTTGAGGAAAGATAGTAGACATCAAGTAGAGCAAATAATTCCAATTTCAAAATACCTGTTGTTTTTCAAATATTGTTCATTATCATATCACTGTTTTTTAGTTTTGAAATAAATTTATGCATTTTAAAGTTTATAAATGATGACTATTTAAATATTTTATATTCTGCTTAAATCAAGGTTTTATGACATTTTTATATTTACTTTTAAATCCAAGTTTTATTTATTATTTGATATTGATGTTGGACACAAAAACCCGCGATTAATTACGACTAAATCGCGTATCTATAAGGCTTTGCCGCTCGTGCTAATAACCGAAAGATTAGTTAATAGCCATACATATAATAAAACATCTTGGGTTCCATCCAATGATTATTTAGAGATTTTTTTTGCAATAAATTTAAAATTATTTCATGAAATAATTTTAAATTTTCATGATTTAACTAATTTATTGGCTAGTTTCAAGTATGTTTGTACCTCGTTATTTTATATATTTGAGAGACTTAAATTACGTAGATGGTTTGTTGCTATAAAAAGACGATCGTCCGCAGCAAGCTACAATATCAGCTTCTTTTTCTGGGTGTCTGAGCGATCGCAGATTAAGTTGACTAGTATCAAACCACAGAAATAAAGATACCATCTTAGGAAACACAATTAGTAAGTGGGTGTGAATAATTAAAGATTTGTGGTGACTTAGCGCCGTTTTGGGGGCTTCTCCATGAGCGACCAATAAAACCGAAGCATAAGGGCTTTAGCCCTCATTATAAAGCAATTTGATTAATTTACATTGCTTAATATAAGTTAGTTTATTCTTGCCCACTTATTTATCCTCCCACACAGAAAAAACGGGCAGTCCAGCTGCTTAATATCAACAAAGGGATTATATTCTCAATAAATTCCAAAGTAGTCGCATTAAGAACTGCTTATTGATACAGATTTTGCGTAGGTGCAGTCTATCGTAGACATCGCTTTGAGTCTTGGAAACTACCAAACCTAACGAGAAATGCTGATTTTCTCGTTGGTTCTTAACATTGGTTGCGATCTAAAAGTAATTAATTTAGATGCGCTTGCCTCAAAAAAACGAGTTACTGTAAACATTTCTGCGACTTCTCCATCTGTTAGTTCCAAAATGTGCTGCAATGGTCTTAACTCCTTGCGATTCTCTTTGAGCAAGTACTCGTGCTCAATTGCTGGAGTCAGTACTACTCATATTGCTTACATATACGTGTTTTCCCTACCTGTATCAGGCTAAATCTCTAAAAATATATTACAAGTCGATTAATTCTGAATACTGCTTGCCGATCTATTAAGTGTTATCTGCACCTATACAGGAGTCTGAAATCATTCGTAAAAACTTAAATCCCCGACTTCTCAAAGAAGTTAGGGATCTTTTTTGTCACAGATAATTTAGAGAAGTTACAAGTGGGTGCATTAGCGTCAAGATTGATGCTGAGAGTGATGGGAGGTAAAGTAGCTCCCATCCCACTGAAGCTGATTGAACTCGCCATTTAATTCGTGGGATTAGAGGGTTTAACCTGATTTCGCATTGTTTCAAAGCTGAAAGCAGCCGCACCAAAGGTTACAAATAACACTCCCAGAATTTGCACAATATCCAAATTTTCTTGAATAATTAACCCAGCGAAAATTACGGTTAAAACTGGAATGCTACCACCGATGAGCGCCGATCGCGAGGCACCTAGTTTACTAATACCAACATTATTGAGCAAATAGCCTGCAAGAGTCAGTACACCCAAAATAAATGCGCTTAAAACCAGTTCCAGCATTTTAGAGGGGTCAACTACTACCAAGTTCCAGCTGCTTGGCAAAGGTAACATCAAACAGATAAAGCTCAACAACAACATCGTAGTGAAGTTAATTAAAGTAAAAGTCACGGGATGTAGTTTGCTAGCACAGACTCGCGTCAGAATTATGTAGGCAGCAAAAGCCACACCCGAAAGAATGGCGGTGCTGCTTCCCATTGAAGTATTACCGATACCGATGCTGGGAGAACCGCCTAAAACCAACAATTCACCGCAGCAAATCGCGGCGATCGCCGCGATACGGAATAGAGTGGGGCGATCGCGAAACAGAAACCACGAAAATAGACCACTAACCATTGGATAGATAAAGAACAGTGCGATCGCCATTCCAGTTGTGACTTGAGCGATCGCAATGTAGATTAGTACCTGAGATAAAAACAAAAAGCATCCACTCACAATTGACAACACCAAAATCTGCTTGGTAGCTGCATTAGTAGGTGTGGAATTTCCTCGGACTGAAGCGGACAAGTTTTCCAAGTCTTGCCACAGTCTTGGATGCAATATCGGAGATAAAAGTACCATCAGTGGTACTACCACCATAAAGCGTAGCGTCAAAATTAACAGAGTATTGCCCAAAGTCGGCGGTAGCAATTGCTCTACGTCTAATATTCCAAAAATTTGGGAACCTTCGTGGAAAATTACCTTGATGGCGACGTTATAAAGTGACGATATCACTGCCGATAAGACAATCAACAACAAACCGATTTGGAGTGTCGATGAGCTAGAAGAATTAGGCGATCGCAATTGTGAGGGTTTTGCTTTTACCTGCGGTTCTAGCGCAGTGGGCGATGAGGATTCAGCTTTGCTTTGCGATACGTTCTTACGGCGGACAGAAATTGGTTCATTAGCATTCTTTGGAGAAGGTCGGATCATTCTCGGTTGTAGCAAAGATACGATCGGAGGCTCTGATTTCGTTTCGTTTTCCGGCGATTCCTGATTTAGGACAGAAATTGGCTCGGTGGCATTGTCTTTTGGTGGCGAAACTACAGCCTCAGTAGGTTCTGATGGCGTTTCCCTTGGCGACAAATCCTTGCTGGGGACAGAAATTGGATTCGCGGTATTTTCTCTAACAATCGGCGGCTCTGATGTTATTTCCCTTGGCGACAAATCCTTGCTGGGAGAAGAAATTGGATTCGCGGTGTTTTCTCTAACAATCGGCGGCTCTAATGTCGTTTCCCTTGGCGACAAATCCTTGCTGGAAGAAGAAATTGGATTCGCGGTGTTTTCTTTAATAATTGGCGGCTCTAATGTCGTTTCCCTTGGTGAAAATTTATTGGAGATCGGGGAGATTGGCTCAAGGGAATTTCTTACTACTTGCTCAAACTCTGGTAGGGATGTTTCAACAGAACTGTTTTTTTCTGGCTCCGTAAACTGCAAAACAGTAGGTATACTTGCTGTTGCTGATTTGCGTGAAGTTTCTTCTATAGTTTTATCTAGTTCTCCATGCAGGCGATTAACAAACTCCGCCAAAATCGTTTCCCCTTGCTGCTGCTGGCTATACATCCGTGACAACTGTTGGGAAAGATTACTTTGATAGTTCTTCAGCTCCTGTTGTAGGGAATTAAAGGTAACAGTAACGGTGTCATCCAGACTGTCAAACATGTGTTCGACTTTTTCATTGATTTCACCGACTACATTGCTGCTCACTTCAGCAGACTTCAGCGCAGCTTGTTCGTAAGATTTGCCCTCTATATTTTGATTAGCTAAAGTTGCCAGAGAGGATTGCAGTTGTGAAGATATATGCTTTGCCAGAACTTCTGCCAGCTGCCGAATTAACACTTGCTGCTCGCTGATTTGGCGCACTTGTTGTAAATGCTCTTTTTCCTCTACCAAGCTTTGAATCTCATCAGATAACCGATTTTTTTCTGACTGAAGCCGCTTTACGTCTTCCTGCAAAGCTCTGAGGACATTCTGCTGAAGATTTTCTAAGTCTTCAACTACAGCCCAAAGAGCATTTTCTGCTGCTCTAGATAGCTCCCCTCTGACTCTTGGGTTTTCTGGTTGCTTCTCGAATCGCCCCATTAGCTTCTAACCTCTAACACTTTGACGATAAAGCTGCTTCCCGTACACTTTATTGGCGGTCATCCTAATTTCCTGTATTTTGTCAGATAAATTAAAAATTTTAACAGCACTTCCGCATTTCAACGTAATTCTGTCATACTAGACACAAGTTAGCAAAGCATCTAAGCTTGCCACACAGCTTACTACACCGTGTTCTCTTCACCATTGATAAGTATTTAACCATTAGATTTGGAATTTTGGTGAGGTAGCACCCGTCTTAGTGATTCCCATCGTTAGCAACGCCAGAGCCTCTGGGGGATTGCCCAACCCAAAGGGATTTTGGCTTGATCGCCACGCCTAGAAGTCACTTAAATAGAGACTTTTATTATTTTTGGTCAGTTTAATTTTCATAAATTATTTGCCAATGAAATTTTTACTTTTAAAGAAATCTCACTCCAAATAAATATTTATTGTTTTACTGCCAATAATAATTGTCAAAGATTCACAGATGCGTGTGCGTAGGCGACTCGTCGCTAGACATCCTCACCAAATTGTCTGACTTGCGAAACTAGCTGTAAATTTGTGTGGAATGTAACTGGTATGACAGTTTATATCTCTAAATGGAGATTAAAGTATCCTTCTGTGGAAATTCAAAGTTACGCTATCCCCTGCACAACATTCTAATGAATGAGCAGCAATTCTGCAAAAGCACGCTTTTTTTGGCGTTGTTGCAGTCTGGGTTTTGCTTATTCTTAGAAGAATAAAATCCGGGCGATGCTGAAGATGGCAGCGCTAAGGGCAGCACTCACGGGGATTGTAATTAGCCATGCGGCGGCAATGCCTTTTAGTGTTTGAAACTTAATCGAATTGAGATTTTGCACTAGTCCAATACCAACTACACCACCGACGAGAGCGTGGGAGGTGGAGACTGGTAAACCTAGCCGGGAAGCGATCAGGATGGTGGTAGCAGTTGCCAGTTCGGCACAAAATCCACTACTGGGTTGCAAGGCAATGATGTTTTCGCCAATGGTAGCAATGACTTTTTTTCCCCAGACAGCTAAACCACCAACAATACCAACACCACCAAGAATTAAAATCCAAAGGGGGATAGTTATACCATCAGTAGGTACGTTACCAGTGCGATTGATGTAAACGATCACAGCTAAAGGAGCGATCGCATTTCCCACATCATTAGAACCATGAGCAAAGGCGACAAAGGAAGCACTTAGTAGTTGGAATCGCGCAAATAATCTTTCCACGGGATTGGTGAGTAGTTCTTCCTTGTCTCCCTTATCCCCCCTCTCTTCCAATTGTCGCCAACTAATGATTGTGAGTCCAACTGCTGCGATTGCACCTGTTAACAGTGGGATGTCATGAGAAGGGATCGTAAAACCAACTTGCTCAATTACAAAATTGCTTAACGGTTCTGTGAGCGATGGTAAGACAATCACGCCGAATACACCTAGCAGCGCAGTACTCAACCAGGGAATCCACTCTTGTAACTGTACTACTTGATTGGGTTGATCTAAAATCCAGTGCTTGATTTGACTGTAGAGTAAAGCGGCGATCGCACCACTAATTAACGGTGTTAAAATCCAGCCAATGGTAATCGAGCCAATTGATGACCAATCAATTGCATTTACTCCCAAAGCTACCCAACTAAATCCAGCGATCGCACCAACAACTGCATGAGAAGAAGATACAGGTAAACCGCGTGATGTGGCAATTTGCAACCACACACCACACGATATTAGTACTGTTACCATTCCAACAACGAATATTTGGGGTGTAGCTGCGAATAAGGCGGGATTAGCAATTTTCGTTGCTAGAGTTTCCGTTACCTCATGTCCAAACAACACAGCACCCGTAAACTCTAATACCCCAGCAATGATTAGTGCCTGTTTGAGCGTAACAGCTTTGGAACCTACAGAGGTTCCCATCGCGTTAGCGACATCATTTGCTCCGAGATTCCAGGCGACGTAGAAAGCTAGTAGAGCTACAAAAAGTAGGGTAATAAGCATTTTGTTGGGGACAAGGGGAAAGTGAGAGAGATGAGGATGAAACTTGAGCTTTTAAGGGTGAACTTTGAACCTTTGAGCTTTGTCGTTGAACCTTTGAGCTTCGTCGTCGAGCCTTTGAGCTTCATCGTCGAACCTTTGAGCTTCACCGTTGAACCTTTGAGCTTCACCGTTGAACCTTTGAGCTTCATCGTTGAACCTTTGAGCTTCATCGTTGAACCTCTGAGCTTCGTCGTTGAACCTTTGAGCTTCATCGTTGAACCTTTGAGCTTCATCGTTGAATCTCAGAACTTTAAACTTCTAGTTTTAACACTCTCCCATCTCCCTAATCTTCCTTTTACGGATAAATTAAGATTTTATAAGTATCCGGTGTGGGTGCGATCGCAACTTCTACAGCTGCTGATAAATCTTTTAATGGATAGCGATCGCTAATCAAAGCTTGCACATCAATTCGCTGATTAAATACAATATCGGCTGATAGACTCTGAAGCCGATAAGATGAGCTATAACTGCCTATCAAGTCAATTTCCCGACGGTAGAGGATATTCGGGTTAATGGGAATTTCCACCTCATCAGGGAATTCGGCGAAAAACAAGATTTTGCCACCTTTGCGGGTACTATCAAGTGCTTGAAAGAAGGCTTTCTCGCTAGGAACAGCCAGCAAGGTAACATCAACACCTAGTCCACCAGTTAAGGCAGAGATTTTGGCGGGTAAATCGGGATCACGAGCATCAAAAGCCGCCTCTGCACCGACACTCAAGGCTTTATCAATTCTAGAGGGTAGTAAATCAGTAGCGATCGCTTTTGCTCCGAAATACTTCACCAACATGATAAACATTAACCCAATTGGCCCAGCACCAGTAACTAACACAGTTTGTCCTGGAGCAATTTGGGCTTTTTTCACCGCCTTCAAGCAGCAGTTAGTTGGTTCGACAAAACTCGCTTCTTCAAAACTGATGTTATCCGGGATGGGAATTAACCCACCGTTTTCCACAATATGTCCGGGAACTTTGACATAATCAGCAAAACCGCCGCCACTGGCGTTAAAGCCTGCGGTTGTGGAGATGTTTTTGTAAACATCGCACATGGAGAAATTGTCATTTAGACAGTAGGCGCAACGCATACAAGGGATGTGGTGCATCACAGCTACCCGTTGTCCAACTTGCCAACCTTTGACATTATTGCCTAGTGCTGCGATCGTGCCGGCAGTTTCATGTCCAAAAATGCGCGGCGGTTCATACAGTGGATAACGAATTTTTTTTATATCTGACTGACACAACCCCACCACCCGCACCTCTACCAGCACTTCATCTGGTTCCAGGGTAGGAACTGGGATATCTTCGTAAGACAGTTGATTAACGCCTCTAAATACCTGTGCTTTCACGTTGGTTTTTCCCCGCTCAACGATACTAGATGTAACATTAGCAGTCAACGTTAGGCTATCAAATTTGAGATTTCTGTGTTTTGGCTTGTTCTTGCACCAAAAGCGCTGTCTCGACTTTGCGCTGCGTCCGTGCGGATTTTTTATTTGGTAAACCAGAAACAGTGGCACTCGTATAACTGATCTTTTTCTACCAAATTTTCTTAAAATTAGCCTTTGCGACTATAGAGCAGTGCCTCTCCTTCCCAAAAAGGGGCGCTGATAGGCGGGAAATTTGTGTGATATAGAGAAACAGTATTGATAGACTAACAATAATTATTTGCAATAATTTTCCTAATCCTGTAAGCTTTTCTAAAATATATTGAATATTTTATCAATAAATTTTTACAAGAGGTTTGACACACTGGTAAGCCTGGCTGGAAAAATCAGCTGGAATCAGATATAGCAACTTGTGATTATTAGTTACAAAAATTCTTAATTAGCAAATTGAGAGTTTATTCTATTTACAGGAAAATCAGGATGTCTAAACTGCCGGATGTTCTTTGGTTAAATACAAGCCCTAGTTTGCAATACTTTGCTCAACCACTACTTCGTTACCTGTCTGAGCTAGTGACAATCCAAGAGTGGAAATATCGCCAAAGCCAAGATGAAGTAAGTTCACTAGATGCTGCTGTTGTTCTGCTTCATGACTACCTGAAATCTTGCAATCGACCTGTTCACCTAATTGGTCATAGTACAGGAGGATTACTAGGGCTACTCTATAGCCGTCGCTATCCAGAAACAGTTAAGTCTTTGACGCTATTAGCCGTGGGTATTGATGCGGCGGTTGATTGGCAAGCTCATTACTATATTCACCGTCAGTTTTTAAGTCGCCAAAAGCTTTTGACTGATATGGTTTATAACTTGTTTGGTTATCAGGATAAACGCACTCTCAAGGGTTTGACACATCTGCTGGAGCAAGACTTAGATTGTTCGCTCTCTCCTCATTCTCTGTTTGAAAGGGTGAGTATAAAGGCAAACGGAGTTCCAGTCCCTTTGATGGTTTGTGGTAGCTTAAATGACATTATTGTGGAACCTGATGCACTGCAAGAATGGCGATCGCATTTGAAGGAGGGCGATCGCCTCTGGTCTTGTTTAGAAGGAGGGCATTTCTTTCACTTTTCCCAGTATCAGCTTGTAGGAGAACAGCTACTCGACTTCTGGAAGTTTATCCGGGTATCAGATTCGCTGTATTCCTGTTTGCGACTTTAGGCATAAATATAATGATAATACATCTCAAGAATGATTTGTTAAGCAAAAGAAATGTGAGAGGTTAATAGTATCCTAATTTATTTGAGGCAAGTCTAGAAATGGTTGTAGCTTTAGATGATACCAAGCGTAAGGCGATCGCTACAGAGCTAGCAGATTTGAAAGCTATACAAGAGTTGCTAATTTCTAATGAACGAAAAGTACTACCTGCTGTAAGCAACGATCAAGAAATTAGCAAACGCCTAAACGACTTTCTCAAAGATGACCAAGAAAACCTCACAGTGATCGAGGGAGTTATTTCAAAATTTGGTGGTGGTTCAGCCCAGCCTAGAGACACTATACGGCAGTACGTTGAGCAAGTAGGTCGTATAATAGATGGGGATGAGCTGACACTGTACCAAAAAGCTTCTATTCACGAAAGGATTAAGCACCAAGCCGTAATGACTGGTTTAATTATCCATAAAGCTGCTCAGGTGGTAGGTGATGACGTGAAAGAAGCTATTGGGCCGCTCAATCAAGTGAACTTTGAAAATCGCGCTCATCAAGAACAATTGAAAGGTGTGTTAGAAGTTTTGGGTACAAGAGAACTTACAGGTCAAGACCCAGATCAAGGAGTTTGGGCACGGACTCAAGATGCTGTTGCAGCTTTGAGGGGTGTGTTTGAGGGTTTGACAAAGTAAATCTAACTCAACACTGCCTTGACTTTTAGTTAGGTAAGTGCCAATTGATAAATCATCCTAATAATCTTTTTTGATTTCAGGAATCCGATCGCGATCGCACTCAGTTTGAGATAAAAACTGGAATGCGATCGCTTTTTTTAGGAGAATATATCGGAACTCCAGTGAGGTTAAGCAAGGGTTAATCAGACATATAAGTAAGTCGGCGTAAATAATTGTCGTTGGGATATGCCTACGCAAATGAATTCAGAAATCAAAGCTGACTGCTATATACAACTGATGTCTTAATTGTCAGTGGGGGAACTGGAGGGACTGTGGCTGCTATCCAAGCAGCGCGACGGGGAGCCAAGACGAGTCTGGTAAGTGAATTTCCTTGGTTGGGGGGAATACTGCTCCCCTTACTCAAGAACTGCTCACTCAGCGATTGATTATTTTTTGTCAGTCCCTTAATTCTTAATCTTAGGCTTAGATGCAAGTACCTGAACCGATTTACCATTTTGGAGAGCATCCGTAGGATTAGTAATTAATCTAACATTAGGGCTTAAACCAGAAACTACCTCAACTTCAGTACTATAATCTCGTCCAAGCTCTACTTTTTTGTACTTAACTTTGTTTTCCTTTGTCACAGTGGCCACTTGTATGCCATCTGCATTAATCACTAAGGTATTAGCTGGTACTAGTAAAGGTGGATTAGCACGTTCAGTCTTAAAAGTAACTTCAGCATACATTCCGGGACGCAATACATTCTCTGAATTCTGTACTTCAATTTCAGTTAAAAGGGTATTAGAAGTGGCATCTAAGGCATCAGCAGTACGAATAACTTTACCAGAAAAAGATTTTTTCGGTAGCTCACGAACACGAACAAGCGCAGTTTGTCCAGGGTGAATTGATTGAACAGAAGCTTGGGGAACGTTAATTCGGATATGTAAATTATTTGTCTGAGCAATCTTAAATAACCAGGAATTTCCACTGTTATTATTACTACCCGCAGAAATTAAAGCTCCTGTATCTATATTGCGAGCAGTAATTACGCCTGCAAAAGGAGCAACAATTTGTTTGAATGATTGTAAAACTGTTATCCTCTGTAAGTTCGACTGAGTAGCATTTTTACTTGCAACAAAAGCATTAATATTAGCTTTTTGGGAATTAATAGCTGCAAGAGCAGTATTTATACTTTCTTGGTCTGAATTAACGCGAGCAATTAAAGTATCTACATTAGCTTGACTTGCATTCAAAGCACTTTCACGTTCATCAGCAGCTTGTGTAGTCACTGCTCCTTGCTGTTGAAGTAATTGCCAACGTTGCCAAGTTTGACGTGCTAATTTTAAGTTAGTACGTGCTTCGACTAGTTCTGCCTGTCTAGCTTTGAGGTTAGCTTTTGTTTGAGAAAGATTACTTTGCTTTTGTGCTAAATCTGCTTGAACTTGAGAAATATTAGCCTCAGACTTTGCTAATTCTGCACGAGCTTCCTGTACATCCTGGTCAATTTCAGGCGCATCAATTATAGCTAGTAGCTGCCCCTTATTCACGCGATCGCCCATATCTACTAATTTCTTTTGTAAATAGCCACTAGTACGGGCATAAATTGTGGTTTCTTGGCTTGCTTGAATACTGCTAGGTAGAACTAATTCTGTAAAATTAGCCGCCAGTTTGGGTTTAACTACATTAACCGGAGAACCTTTTTTTGTTGTAGATTTAGCGAAAGCATTTAATTCTGATTGCTGTTGTATACGAGGTATAATACCAAATGCTAAAAGCCCAGCAACACCAAAAGTAGTCGTAGCAATAATGGTGACAAAACTGAGGTGATTTTTTTTAGATTTTGCAGCAATGGAAGTAAGATCGGAACGCTCGACTTGAGTATTTTCTTGAGTATCCATATATATATTTCCTTTTAGATTTGTTGATTTATAAAAATATAAGTAGCTCTCAGATACCAAACTTATCTGATAAGTCGGGGATCTTATTATTCACGAATCATTTACCGATTGGCTACAGTTAATTTAATAGTAGAGGATAATTCTTTCTCTAAATTTTGGGGTTGTTTTCGGCGCAAAATACTGTAAATTACAGGTACAAAAATTAAAGTTGCTACTGTTGCTGCTAATAATCCACCAATTACAGCACGTCCTAAAGGAGCATTTTGTTCACCACCTTCTCCTAAACCAAGAGACATTGGTAACATCCCCATAATCATGGCCCCAGCAGTCATTAATACTGGACGCAAACGAGTATAACCAGCCGCTAAAGCCGCAGAAACAGCTTTTTCCCCTATTAGACGTTGCTCATTAGCAAAGGTCACGAGCAAAATGCTATTGGCAGTAGCAACCCCAATACTCATAATTGCACCCATCAAAGACGGTACACTAAAAGTCGTATTAGTCACAAATAGTATCCAGACAATTCCTGCTAAAGCATTTGGCAGTGCCATCATAATAATGAATGGATCAATCCAAGATTGAAAATTGACTACTATTAAGCAATAAACTAACCCAATAGCAAATATCAATCCTACTTCTAATCCTAGAAAAGACGAATTCATCGTTTCTACTTGGCCTTTCACCATAATTGACGATCCACGTGCTAACTTATGCTGAAATTGCCCAACTATTTTATAAATATCGCTGGCTACACCACCTAAATCACGACCTTGAACATTGGCGTAAATATTAAATACAGGCTGTACGTTGTAATGATTAACAACAGCAGGAGCTTTCCCACGTTTAACAACAGCAAGATTGGTTAAAAGTTGTGATGAGTTAGAACCGTTAGCTACAGGAGTATTCTGAATTTTTTCTAGTGAGTTAAGTTTGTACTGAGGAACTTGTACTGCTATTAGATAACTAACTCCTTTAATAGGATCAAGCCAAAAATTGGGTGATGTTTGACCACTAGAACTTAATGATGTGAGTAGGTTATTAGCAACATCTCGTTGAGTTAAACCGCTACGTTGTGCTTGAGAACGATCTCTACATTAATACGTAGGTCTGGGGCATTAACAACTTGATGCAAATGAACATCAACTGCTCCAGGGATTTGAGATATTTGGGTTTGGATTTGGTTGGCAATTTTGTAGTTATCCCGACGATTCTTAGCGGGGCCTATGACCTGAATATCAATAGGAGCTGGTAAACCGAAGTTGAGAATTTGAGTTACTATATCCGCAGGTTGGAAAAAGAAAGTTAATTCAGGAAATTGGACAGTTAAGTTTTGGCGTAGTTGTTTAACATATTGCCAAGTAGAATGATGTTTACCTTCTTTGAGACCGACAAGAATTTCTCCATCACCAGGCCCTATGGTTGCTGTGTCGCTAAAAGCAAGGTTTACTCCACCTACAGGTAGACTCATATCTTGCACCTGATAAAAACAATCAGTATTAACCAAGAACAAGAAAGTAA
>NZ_JABXKF010000140.1 GCF_017115165.1 Nostoc sp. LPT
GTATAGGGGGTAGGGTGTAGGGTATAGGGAGGACGGCATTGGTCGAGGCTTGTGATAATGACCTTTTGCTACGCCGTGAATTGACGGGGCAAGTGAAATTGATGGTTGTTGGGGCTCTCTAGAAGGGAGTAACCCCACACCCCAAACCTGCAACCCCGCCCCAACGGGGCTTGGTCAGTTTTCCCCCACACATAGCCAATGACATCTCCCCACATGAAATGACACTCATCAATGAGGAATACTCTCAACTTTCCTGTCTCGATTTCAACGCGGTGGTTTGCCAATAATGTTTCAATCTCTTTTTTTTTCTGCAACAGCATCTGGATTGGCTTTAGGATTCAATTTTGCGGTTTTCTTCCAACTGATTCCTGCTTCCTCAAATCTTGGTATGACGAACAAGGATGTCGGTATTTAACGGCAGAAGAAAAAGCAGAAAAATTGGCACGGCATTTACGTTCTCTCGGTATCGACCCCGATAATTTACCCAGCAATCCGTAAATTAGCTTTTGTTTAAGCTAAGAAGCGGGAGATTTAGCAAGTAGTTGAAATCTTGTTAACCTTTATGCTTAAAATTGCACAAGAGGTTTATTTAGCATTTACTCACAGCTAAAGTTGACCCTTTGCAGGACTCCCTCAAGCAATGCTGACTGAAATTTTGCCTTTCCGTTTTGAGTTAGACACGATCGCGATCGCTGGAGCGAGTTTGTGGTCATTGGCCCTATATCTAGGTTTTTCCAAAGTGAATGAATGGGTAATCGAGCAACTCAATCGCTGGTTTAACTTTGCCGAGCGATCGCTCTACACCAGCCAGTCGGAATTTGAAAAGACTCGTAAAGCCAGAGAATCCCAAAACGCTTTCTACGCCTCACTATTTAGCATTGTGCCTTTTTTGGTAGTCGGCGCTTTATGTAATTGGGTTCTGGAAATTAGTTTAGGTGAAAGTTGGGGAATTAGTACAGGTATATTAGCCTGTATGGGTGCCGGCATTTATGAACTTGGGCGCAGGGATGGAGAATCTTCGGATTAGGTAGAGTGAAGATGAGGAGGATGAGGAGGATGAGGGGGATGTTGCTCCCATTACTCCCTCATCTCCCTCATCTCCCCCTGCTCAAGAACAGCTTCCTCATCTCTCCCGACTTCCCAATTTCCTCACCAACAATCTGTGCTATCTTGTGAGCTGCACCGCTTTCACCGCGAATATTACGGAGTTTAGCGCCCATATCATCCAATTTTTCTGGATTCGTCAAAAAGTCTAAAACCATTTCCCCAACTTCTGGCGGTTGAAGTTTACCTATAAGTTCTGGGACTATCTCTTCCTGTGCCCAGATATTTGGCCATGCTAATAAACCTTTGCGTCTCACAAATCTCAAAAATGACCAATTAATCACCTTAGCAAAGGGTGTACCTACTACTGGCAGATTTGCCAACAATCCAGGTAAACCATCCCAAGAACGCATAGCGTCAAGTTGCTGCGTTGGTAGTAAAACAATCATTGGCACTCCCAAAGCACCAAGTTCGGCAGTGTTTGCCCCCACTGTAGTCAAGCAGATGCAGCACTGGGATAATAAATGATATGCAGGGTTTTCTTGCCACAGTTCCACAATTAAGCCCGTTGCTGTTTTGAGCAATGCTTTGCCTTTAGCATCCTCTGGGATAATTAAGCAAGCACCAGTAAAGCCAAAGGTTTCAGCAATAGAGTTCTTTTGGGGATCGGCAAAACTAGCTAAAGTTTGTAAATCCAAAGTTGGGGCTACAGGAATCACAAATTTAGTTTGCAGTCTTTTTGCATGAATATATTCGGCAATGCCTAGAGTTAATGGTACTCCTTGGGCTAATTTTGCTGCTTTTGAACCAGGGAGTAAACCAATGATTTGGGAGTGGGAAGTAGGGAGTAGGGAGTAGGGAGTGTTGACTTGTTCTTGTGCTTCTAGCATCAAATCACCGATAACAGTGAATTTGTGAGCATATTTTGCTGGGACTTTGGCTGACACTTCGGGTTTCATGATTCCAAAGCGATCAATCCAGTTATGCCACCTGGCTTCCCATTCGGCGTAAACAACTGTGCGATATCCGAGCTTTTTGCCTATAATCACTGGAAAAATTTGATCGCCGCCCAGAAAAACAACTACACCGCGACTTCTCCAATCCCAATTTTCAAATGTTTTGCCCCAAAGCAAAAATTGCCAAAAATGTTCTGCTGCCTGAACTCTATCTACTTCTGGGTAAGAAAGAGCGATCGCTGCTTCTTTACCACTGGCATTTGAGCAAGGTGATAATACTACAGAAATCCTCACTAAAGAATGGTCATCCCCTAATTCTTGCCGCAACGCCTTTACTACTGGACGCACCCAGGTTGTTACTTCACCCGGACCATTTGAAAGGATCAGAATATCTACTTGAGTCATTAGTTAAAAGGCAAATGTTACCTAATTCTTTACTATGTTATAGGTATATACTGTAGCTTGTTAGTGATATTTGATAATCTGTTCCACATTTAATTTGTTGCTACTATTAGTTAGTTTTTCAGGGAGTTTAACTCGCACTTGTGCCTGTTTGATGTGGGCTTGATGGTCAGCAAAGTTTAGGGTATTGATAATCGCAGCTATGGGTAACAATCATAGCTGCGATTATCAATAATTTTTTGGGCAATCTAAATATACATAGCCCTTTTTTTTTGCTTACCAAACCCATTTAGAGGGTGAATCCTGTGATAAAAGGCAACTCCAGCCCATCCGCTCCCAAAATATATTCCTCGCGCAATTTACTGATCCGATTTATTCTTGGCAGCACTACTCTTATTGTAAGTATTTCTGCTTATTTTAGCTATCAGGCCGCTCGGAAAATAACGCTAGAAGACTTGAGAGGAAAAGCTTTTTTAGAGGTACAGAAAGGGATTGATGAAATTGAAGAATGGTTGCATGTTCGGAAAGTGGAGGTGCAAACCATTGCTCATACTTCCGCTGTACGCTCCTTAGACTGGTCTGTGGCAGAACCTTATTTAAAGTCAGAAATTGAGCGGATCGATGAATTTTTCTTTTTCCTAATGGCTACCCCGGATGGTTCGTATTTTAATACTAAGGTTGGTCGGTCAAATAAGAATATTAAGGATCGAGACTACTTTCAAAAAGCACTAGCTGGAAAAAGCAACATTTCCGATCCCTTTATCAGCCGTTCCACAGGCATTCCTTTAATTGCGATCGCTACCCCAATCTGGTCAAATTCTCCTACCAATCATTCACCGATTGGGGTCTTCCACGGCAATGTTAAAGTCGATCGCATTGCTAAGGTAGTCAACTCGCTGCGCTACGGCAAGAACAGCTATGCATTCGCCCTCAATTCCCAAGGAGAAGCGATCGTCTATCCCAATTCAACCTTAATGTCAACGCTAGAAAAACCTGCACCCAGCCTGCTGAAAATTCCAGATCGGAATTTAAATGCGATCGCCCAGCGAATGGTAAACAAACAACAGGGAATTCAGTTGATGGAAATTGACGGTACCAAAAAGTATGTTGCTTATGTACCGTTGCGAGAAGCTAATTGGTCTGTGGCTTTGGTAATTCCGCGCCAAAATATTGAATCTCGGCTACAATTTCTCGATCTGATCGCCCTAGTTGTGGCCGGATTGACAGTGACAACGATCACTGTCTTGTGGCAGGTGCAAGCGTTTGAACAAGCTCAACTGAAAAAATCTAAAGCAGCGGCTGATACCGCAAACCGGGCTAAGAGCGAATTTTTAGCCAATATGAGCCACGAACTGCGAACGCCTTTGAATGGTATTTTGGGTTGTGCTCAAATTTTGCTGCGTTCTAAAGGTTTGCCGGAGCCAGAGCAATATCATGTAAACATCATTGAACAGTGTGGCTCTCATCTGCTGACTTTAATTAATGACATTTTGGATCTTTCCAAAATTGAAGCGCGAAAACTAGAACTGCATCCTCAAGATGTGCATTTTCCGTCTTTTTTACAGGGTATTGCAGAAATTTGCCAGATTCGGGCAGAACAAAAAGGCATTTTGTTTGTCTATGAACCCGCCAGCAACTTACCCACAGGGGTTCATGTTGATGTCAAAAGGTTACGTCAGATTCTCTTGAATCTGCTGGGAAATGCCATTAAATTTACTGATGAGGGTAAAGTTAATTTCAAGGTTGAGGTAGTCGATCAACTGACTGCTGATGGGCAGACAGAGAAATATCGCATTCACTTTAGTGTAAAAGACACAGGAATTGGCATAACTCCAACCCAATTGGGCAACATTTTTTTGCCATTTGAACAAGTAGGTGAGAAAAAGCATCAGATAGAAGGGACAGGGCTGGGTTTAGCTATTACTCGGCAGTTGGTGCAGATGATGGGTAGTGATATCCAGGTTAAAAGTGAGATTGGTCAGGGTAGTAATTTCTGGTTTGAAATTGCGATCGCCCAAGCCAGCGAATGGGTACAGTCTGCTATGGCTGCATCCCAGGGACAAATTATTGGCTTTGCAGGTAGTCCGCGCACCATCTTAATGGTGGACGATCGCTGGGAGAATCGCACAGTAATTACAAACTTATTGCAACCATTGGGTTTCAATGTGATTGAAGCCAGCAACGGTAAAGATGGTTTAGAAAAAGCGATCGCCCTGAAACCAGACTTGGTGATTACAGATTTGCTCATGCCAGAAATGGATGGGTTTGAATTGATTAAATACCTGCGTCATACTCCAGATATCGAGGATGTCAAGATTATCGTCTCTTCCGCTAGTGTCTTTGAAGCCGACCAACATCGCAGTCTGCAAGCAGGAGGTGACACCTTTTTGAGCAAACCGATACAGGCAGATGAATTACTGCATCAATTAGAGTGCCACTTAGGTTTGGCATGGATTTACCAGCAGTCTGAGTCACAAAAAATCAATTCTTCGGCTACAACACTTGATAGCTCATTAGATAAATTAACTTCTCCTTCCCCCGATGTATTGCGGGAACTGATGAACTTAGCAAGTAAAGGTAACTTCAATGACATTCTCAAATGGGCAGATAAACTAGAGGAAACAGATACAAAATTCGTTCCCTTTGCTAACCAATTGCGGCAGCTAGCGAGGCAGTTCGACGAAGATTTAATCCTCAACTTTTTGAGCGAAAAAGAAAAGGATTAATTTCCCTAAATCTATTTATGGGGATTGTCATGCGTGAATTGTGAATTTTCAGCGATCGCCTTTGGCATCTCGCAAAGAAGCAACGTGAATCAATATAGAGTAGAAATATTATGACAGCAACTATAGGCGATCAGAAGAATTCCCTAAATAGCGATCCTAGCAGAGGAATTATTTTAGTCGTTGATGATAACCCTGCCAACTTACAAGTTTTGTCAAGCTTTTTGGATCAGTCTAGATTTGAAGTTTGGGCAGCTCGTAGTGGTGAAAAAGCAATTCAGAGATTAGACAATGATAATTTACCTGATTTAATCTTGCTTGATATCATGATGCCGGGTATCGATGGGTTTGAAACTTGTAAATATCTAAAAAGTGAGAGTAATCCTCGTGTTCAGGATATTCCAATCATTTTTATGACTGCTCTTTCAGATACTGCTGATAAGGTTAAAGGATTACGATTAGGAGCTGTAGATTATATTACTAAACCTTTTCAGTATGAAGAGGTATTAGTGCGAATAGAGCATCAACTGAAGCTAAGAAATTTGACGAAAACCCTGACAGCCAAAAACGCCGAATTACAACAGGCTCAAACCCAACTGATTCAAGCAGAAAAGGTAGCAACCTTGGGTCAAATGACAGCAGGAATTGCCCATGAAGTAAATAACCCCATAAATTTTATCGCTGGCAACTTGAATTTTATTGAAGAGTATTTCCAAGAGGTTGTTAATTTACTCGAACTATATCAAAAATATCTGCCCGATCCACCAACTGAAATTCAAAATGCTATTAAAACAAAAGATATAAATTACTTGTTGAATGATTTATCCAAAATTATTCGCTCTATGCAACTAGGTACAGAGCGCGTTACAGAAATTGTATCATCGTTGAATAAGTTTTCTCGACACGGAGAAGCAGGAAAAAAACTGGCTAACCTGCATGAAGGGTTAGAAACTACGCTACTTATTCTTGGACATCGACTCAAAGCAAATGGTCATCGTCCGGGAATTCAATTAATTAAAGAATATGGAGAATTACCACCTATTGAGTGCTATCCAGGCGAATTAAATCAGGTTTTTATGAATTTGATTGGTAATGGTATCGATGCAATTGAAGAAATCCAAAAAAATCAATGTTTTGATGAAAACTTTAGACATATTGGGATGATTTGGATTAAAACTGAAGCAATTGGAGAGCGAGTTATTATCAGAATTGCAGATAATGGCTCAGGAATCAGCGAAGCAAACCAGACAAAGATATTCGATGCTTTCTACACTACAAAAGTCATCGGTAAAGGAACAGGACTAGGTTTATCTATTGCTTACCAAATTGTAGTTAATAATCATTGCGGTAAGCTAAGTTGCCATTCAACACAAGGTGAGGGTACAGAGTTTGTGATTGAATTACCTATCCGATGAGGTTGTTCTCCATCCAATACTTTTCGGTTAAGGCCAAAAACAGGTAAATTGAAAGTTGTACTTAAAAACACGCGTGGCTAATGCAACTCAAAGAATTTTTGCTGGTATCACTTTTAATGGAATCGGGCTTTTAGACATCATCTGATAAACCTATGATTGATTATAAATACCAAGTCGGTGGAAGTTTGACAGTTAATGCACCTAGTTATGTACGAAGACAAGCAGATTACCTACTTTATGAGGCTCTTAAGCAGGGAGAGTTTTGCTATATATTGAACTCTCGACAAATGGGTAAATCCTCTCTACTTGCAAGTACAAAACATCGCTTGGAACAAGAAGGATTTAAATGCAGTACCATTGATATGTCGATTATTGGTACTTCCCATATCACCCCACTCCAGTGGTATAAGAGTGTAGTTGGTGATTTATGGTTAGGTTTTAATTTATTAAATAAAATCAACTTAAAAAGTTGGTGGCGTGAACAAGAAGATATATCTTTACTGGAAAGATTAAGGTGGTTTATTGAAGAATTATTACAGCTTCATTTTCCTGACAAACGATTATTTATCTTTGTTGATGAAATTGATAGTATTCTGAGTTTAAATTTCTCAGTTGATGATTTTTTTGCATTGATTCGGTTTTGCTATAATCAACGAGCAATCAATCCTGAATATCAACGTATTACCTTTGCTATTTTCGGAGTTGCAACTCCATTAGATTTGATTCAAGATAAAAGACGTACACCATTTAATATTGGTAAATCAATAGAAATTCAGGGTTTTAAGCTACAAGAAACTATTCCTTTAACAAAAGGATTGCAAGGAAAAGTAGTAAATCCAAAACTTATTTTAAAAGAGATATTAGTTTGGACTGGTGGACAACCATTTCTTACTCAAAAACTATGTCAAATTGTGGCAAATGAAAAATGTAAAGATAAAGATAAATTACTAATAAATAATTCTCAATTATTTATTGCTAGTTTAGTCAGGTCACATATTATAAATAATTGGGAGTTTCAAGATGAACCAGAACATTTAAGAACAATAAGCTCGCGTCTTTTAGAGAACGAGCAAACGGCAGGAAGACTGTTAGGATTTTATCAGCAAATTTTAATGGGAGAAGATGTCACAATTTATGATATTAGAGAAAAGAATGAGTTAATTTTATCAGGCTTAGTTATCACATCTCAAGGAAAAATCAAAATTAAAAATAAAATATATCAAACTATATTTAATTTAGATTGGGTTGCCACAAAGCTAGAAAATTTACGTCCATATTCTCAAAATATCAAAAAATGGCTTGCAAGCAATCAGCAAGATAAATCTCAATTATTAAAAGGTATAACATTAAAAGAAGCAGTAGCTTGGTCAGAAAATAAAAAGCTTTCTAATATAGATTATCACTTTCTTGCTAATAGTCAGCAGTTAGATAAACAAGAAATTGAAATAAATTTAAACGCCGAAAAAATTGAATTAGAAAAAGCACAGTTTACTCTAACAGCTGCGAGAGAAGCAAATCGGATTTTGAACCAAGCCCGAAAAGCTGCTAAATTAAATGCTGTATTACACTTTAGTAAACCGTGTATTGTCAGCTTTGCAATTGGTATTACTAGTTTTATTATCCTGCTACGCTTCATTGGTTTATTGCAGGGAATGGAATGGAATATGTATGATAGCTTTTTGCAACAACGACCCCAAGCAGGAATTGATTCTCGTGTTGTTGTAATTACAATTGATGAACCAGATTTACAAAAAATAGGACAATACCCCATACCTGATAATATTTTGGTTAAAGCGCTCAACAAATTGAAAACTTATCAACCTAAAGTAATTGGGTTGGATTTATATCGAGATTTGCCAGTAGAACCGGGGTATCAAGAATTAGTAGAATTTTTCAAAGCTACTCCCAATCTTATTGGTATTGATAAAGTCGTAGGCACTAAGGTTGCACCACCAAGAGTATTAGCCCAATTAAGCCAGGTGGGTTTTAGTGACCAAGTATTGGATGGAGATGGTAAGGTACGTCGTGCCTTATTGACAGTGCGATCGCCCTACAGCCCTGCGGGCATCCTACGGCGGACGTTGGCGCAGCTAGACACTCTCTACGAGACGCTACGCGAACGCGGACTCGCTACCCTTTGGGTTAGGCAGTTCGCAACCGACGGAAACCGCCAGGACTGCGACTGCCTCACTGCTGCGCGATCGCCAAAAAATCAATTACGCCAGAGTTTGGGTTTACAATTAGCATTACAATACTTAAAAACTGTTGGCATCACTCCCTATCCCCATCCTCAAAATCGCCATTATATTCAGCTGGGTAAAGCCTTAATAATACCCTTGCAACCTTTTGACGGAGGCTATGTTTGGGCTGATACTGGAGGTTATCAAATTTTACTTAGTTATCACGGTACAGAACAAAATTTTCAAAGCTTCTCTATCACAGATTTGTTGCAAGAACGGATACCAAAAGAAAAAATCCAAAATCGTGTTGTCTTAATTGGTGCAACAGCTGAAAGTATTAATGACTTGTTTCAAACACCTTATAACAATCGGCTATTTGGGTCATCAAAACAAATGGCAGGAGTATTTATTCATGCTAATATTACCAGCCAAATATTAACCGCAGCGCTGCAAGGAAGAGGAATGCTGCAAACTTGGTCTGAGATATGGGAGAGCTTATGGATTTTGCTTTGGTCTGGGATAGGAACATTAATTGCTTGGCGATTAAAATCACCTAAACAATTAATGTTTGTCGTCACTAGCACTGGACTAGGATTAATCGTGTTTAGTTATCTGGCATTTTTACAAGGTTGGTGGATTCCAATTATTCCCTCATTATTGGGATTAATACTTGCTCCGATTATTCTACCTATGTTTGCAACTAAACAGCTTGAGAAAATCCAACTCCAGCAAACTCTCAAGTTACTACTTGCGGTTGCAAAAGAGCAACCTGCTGCTGGAAAAATTGCGATTGAATATTTCAAACAAGCAGAAGGCAAAGAAAATCAGCAGTTGATAGACAAGATATTACAACAGGATGATTGACCAAATAATTCGTAATTAATTACGAATTATTTTAATTGGGTATTCTTGGGTTCAGCTTTCTTAGCTTTCTCTATAGTCATGAGCATTTCATACCAGTATCCTCTCTGTGCGTACCAGTTTGCTTGACCGATGGTAGTCAACTGGCTCAACTCCCTATCTACTTTGGTGGTTTTTGCAACTCGTTGTACCCAACCTTTAAATATAGGATCGTCTGGTTGTACAGTTTTTCCACAGACAACTACCAATGACCATTCGTAATTTTTACCTACGGTTAGCGGCGTTTTTTCTTTGGGTTGAGTGAAGCTAACAATCCCTCCACTAGCAGTAATAGGTAAAAAAGTTCTTTCATAATAGTTACCCGTTTCATCTCTAAAGGTCAGCACAACCTTTTGTGCTGAAGTTTTGGGTAAGGAAATAAATACGGGAGGATGATCTTGGAAGGTTAACCCAAAGTTACGCTTTGGCATCAAAGGTCTAATGGGCTGTTCATTCTCAGAACACCTTAGCCCATCACGAGAACCTGCACCAACAGTTTCACTTTTTGGTTCTGGCTCTCCAGGTGGTTCAAAAGTCTCTTGAAAAACGAATTGGTCTGGTAGGCTGGCAATTGAAGTGACTGATTCTGATTGCGCCAAACTGGGTAAGGCAAATATCAACAGTTGTAGAGATAAGCCAACAGTAAAGAATTTAAATTGATATGAGGCATTATTTACTATCATTTTCTGAAATGTCTGTGGTCAGTGGTAAGTTGTTATTGCAAGAGTTTTTAATTTTGAATTGTTGAGTCTCCCTGCCTCTTTCATTGTGAGTCAACGCCAATTTCCTACCAGTACAAACCCAGACCAATAATAAGGATGTTTGTACTGAGAAGAATTTAATAGAGATAGTTGTGCTTGACGCAGTGCTTCGGCTTTGCTGACGACATTTTGGGTAAGCAGACGGTAAAATTCTGCTGTCAAGTTAGCAGTTGATTTGTCTTGTACTGACCAGAGGGTTGCTAAAGTACTCCTAGCACCAGAACGGACGGCAATTCCTGCCAATCCTAAAGCGGCGCGGTTGTCGCCTTTGGCAGTTTGACAAGCGCTGAGAACTAGCAGTTCAATTGGTTGGTGTGGAGCATTTTTGCTCAGTTTTGAAGATGCACCTTTTAACCATCTATCTAAATCTTTAACATTAATCCGGTCTTCCCAAGTTAAAAGAAATGTGTCGTCGGCTTTGGAGCTAAATTCACCGTGGGTGGCAAGATGAACTACAGAAAAGGGAACTTCTTCTATTTGCTTTTGGACGTTGGCGCGAGTAAATTTTTCATTTAGTAGTATCTTTGCATGAACATAGTTTGTAATTTGTTTAATTTCTTGTTTGACCCCAGGTAACTCAGCAAAGCCTTGACGTGCTTCTGCTAAACCCGCAGTTAAGACTTTAAACTGTTGGGGAGGAAGATACCGAGACTCTAATAGTTGTAAACCAGGAGTCAATGCTATGCTGTACTTTTGGATGATAAACTGTTGGCGATCGTGCAAAACTGCCATTGGTACACTGCGTAAAAAACCATCCAAGACAAACACTAAGGTTTTAATCTTCTGAAGTTCTATCTCTTTTTCGGCAGGACGCAACAACCAATCATATAATTTTTGGGCAGAAGGTAGTACCTCGTCAGGCAAGAAAGCAGGGTTTAAAGACTGGCGCAGTTCATCAAAAACCTCTGATTCCTCTTTTGAGGAAAGGTTTGTTCCATAATGTTGCAAAGGTTGTCCAGGAAGAGAAACAACTACCTCCAAGCGACGTTCTAGCAAAATTGGATAAATGACTGCGGCTTTTAAATCAATTTTATCGATGGGTTGGGGTTTATAAGTTAAGCAGGCTTGGTGGAAAAAGTTTTCTAATTCTGCTAATTGCAGTGCTTCAATTGTTTTGCGAGATTTCTCTAAGTGTTGTTGCTTGATGATTTGTGGTAGGCTGTCTACATCTTGTAAAAATAATTGTACTAACTGCCGATACACTGGTTCAACGCGATCGCGGAAATTAAATTGCACGTCAGGATTCAATTGCACTAAGTCTTGACGCAGAGATGTTAAAGAATCAACAGCTTGTTCATAAGCAGTAATTGCTTGCTCAATATTCCCCCTAGCTTTCTCGATTCGTCCTTGCTGCCAAAACCAATTGACAGCAATATCTTCTGCTTGCACTCCCTGTGCTAAAGTTAGTGCTGTTTGGGTGAGATTTAAGGCTTCTGAGAATTGCTGAGTTTGTTCGTAAAGATGTCCTAACTCTCCTAAAGCATAACTTTGCGCTTTTACATCTGTTAATTCGCTGGCCTGTTTGACTGCTGTTGCCAAAAGTTGAGCAATGTCTTTTGTTTTTGATGATGACAGTTTCATCCAACTTGCTGCTAAATTAACTTGCGCGTAAATTCCCCAACGGCTGGCAGGAATGTTAGCAAGACGTTCTTGAATTTGGGGTAATAATACTAGTGCAGCTTGATTTTGCTCGGTTTTTATTAAAAGGCTGAGTTGGTTGAGGAGTGCTTCTAATTCAGTATGCTCGCCACCACTATTACTTGCTTGTTGATAAAATTCTAAGGCGGCTTTAAAATCTTCCCTAGCTCTAGCAGTATTTCCCAATCTCAATAAGGTTTCGGCAATATCTGCGGTAGAATTTACAAGCTTGGCGATCGCTAAACTTTGCGATAATACTTGTTGCGATCGCTCTAAATCTCCCACTACTTGCAGAGTTACCCCCAAACTCCGCAATTCCCTAGCTTTTAGGAGATTATCAGGTGAAGCAGCAAGGTCTTGATTGATTTGTTCTAGTTGTCTTTGGGCGCGACGATACTCTCCTAAAGTTTGCAATGCTTGAGCTTGGTTAATCTGCGACAGCACAATCCCTGTTACATCCTTGAGGGAACGATAGATTTTCTCGGACTGCTGCCAAGTTTCTAAGGCTAATTCCGGTTGACCAGTGTTAAATTGTAAACTTCCTTGGGTATTGAGAACTTGGGCGTAAAGGAAGGAATCATCCACTGTTTTTAGGATATTCTCTGCTTGGGTGATTAGCGATCGCGCTGCTGACCACTTACCTAAATCTTGATAAACAATAGCCAGGTAGTTGTAACTTAAAGCTTGATAGTGCTGCTGCTTCCTTTGCTGAAATATTTGAGCTGCTTGTGACCAAACTTGTGCTGCTTGTGCCAACTTTCCGGCATCATAAAGTTGTTTTCCTTGTTCCAGTAAGATGACTTGAGGTTGAGTTCGGGAAATAGAATCCTCTGCGGTGACTGGTAAAACAGTTGTAATTAAGAAAAAGATTAGTATGCCTAAAATTAGGTAACGATGAATATGCATAAATGCTTATAATTTGCAATTTATAATTGCGCTAGTTCGTAATTTTGGCATTGATGAATCGTATCAAGTCTGCCTCATAAATATAGCTGGCTAATATTTACAAATAAAGGCAGAGGCGCAAAGGAAAAAAGACTGCAAGCTGAAATTAGCTTCTTTTCCCCTTGCCTTTGCTCCCCATCCCCCCATCCACTTTATTAGGACTGCCTTGCCCAAAGGGCTGATAAAGACTCCAGTAGACATTGCCTCAAGCTTGCTGAGTGGAGCGCTGGCAACGCCACTGAACTGTACCAAAAATGATGTTATTAGCATCCTAAAACTAGACTCCATGAAAAGCCCGTACTTAGTTTTTTATCTCAATCTCTAATTATGATACTTTTTGGATGCATATAATTTATTTTTAGTCAATTCCTAATATTAATATTTGAGACAAATTTTCTCTTTTTTAATGCATATACTTTACTACCAGTCAATTAATAATAGTAATAATCAATTGATTTTTTTCGTAAAAATTAGTTTTATTTTTGTTAAAGATTGTTATGCGATCAAATTTGACAATGTGATTTGTGTAGAGTATTTTTATCGAACATAAAAGTTAGTTTTTACCTAGCGTGGCAAAACTTACTAGAGAAGAGTAGAAATCCTGTAATCTTGACCTTGTAGCGAAATAATGGTGCAAAAACTTGGCATGAAATTGTCTAAAACCAGA
>NZ_JABXKF010000053.1:0-50754 GCF_017115165.1 Nostoc sp. LPT
ATCCATTCGCAGAATCGATCCCATACGTTGGCGCTTTCGCGACGTTGTAAGGTTGTTGTCATTGTTTTATAAATGCGATTATTTGCAAGATGAATTTTAGGTAGGTTTGACTACCTGTTACACATCTTAAAGAATTTATTGCGTTTTGTAAAGTACTTTCAGAAAAAACTTTCTCTTGGGATTTACGCACCCACAGAAAATCCCCAAGCCTTTGAAAAAGGGGAGACTTTAGGTGATACCACTTGGGATTTTAGACTTCGGCTACGCTCAGTCGAACGATTGTGGATTGTGAAAAATGCACTTTATTCTTCAATTCGTTGCTGGCTGCTTGGATATGGATGTACCCACTTCCGGCAAAGGTGGACGCACAGATAAATAAACCAATGGGCCAAATAGCGGTATCAAGGTTATTAACCAGAAAAACTGCGGATTTTTCCAACCGCGACGCGCCATATCATCCCCCAACAATGTGGGAAATAATAGGCAGAGTAGACAAAAATCTAAACTCATCACATTGATGAAACGGTTAGTTTGCCACTCTTGCACAAAACTGCCCCAATCTCCTCCTCTTAAACCGTAGACAACTAGAATAACCGTGGCTACCGCTAACACAAAACCAGTCACACGAGAATCTAGCAGCTTGAGCAAGGTATTCTTTTGACCGAGAAACTGATTATTTGGTTCTCGTAGGGCTAAATACGGCAACAAGGCAAAAGCACCAACTGCGAAAGAAGCAGTAGAAAACAGCCAAGCAGGTATTTTTTGTCCTCTACCATCAATAAAGACTACTGCGCTGTAAATAAGAGGCCAGATGCCCATGAGGTTGAATAGTGCTATGACTAACGGGTTAACACCTTGCCACTGGCCGATAGAAAGGTTTTTAATTAACTCGAATGTACCGGGTTGATCGGCAGGCGCGAGTAAAAAAGCATAGACCACAAATCCCAGCCACAGCACGCCAAAGGCAATTTTTCTCACCATAAAAGATTTAAGTAGTATTAATTATTGATTTTGTCGCAACAAATTGGGATATCTGCCAGCTATGGTATTGTTCACTTGACTAAACCCATAGCAGCTTGTCCGTTAAATATCACCTGATACGATTAAGGATTCAAATAACTGAAAGCTTCTGAGAGATAATCAGCAGCGGATGCCACGACTGCGATCGCACTTTCATAATCTAGGCGCGTTGGCCCCAAAACTCCCACACTTCCTACAGGTACCGAACCTCGGCGATAGTTAGAAGAAATCAAGGTGCAGGTACGTATCGGTTCTAATGGATTTTCTGCACCAATGCGAACCGTTACTTTTGGTTTACCACCATCCTCTGGTTCTGGTTCCTCAAATATTAATCGCCACAGTTGGTCTTGTTCTTCTTCCAACAGATGGATAATCGTTTGTACTTGCTGTAACTGGGAAAATTCTGGCTGGCGCAAAACTTCTGACACACCCCGAACCATAATTTGGGTTGCAGTTGGTGCAAGAGTGCGACGAGTCAATTCAGCAACTGAGTTTTTCAAAAATTCCCCGTAGCGTTGGAACTCCTGATCTAGTTCGTTCCAGTTGAGGTAGGCTAATTCCAACAGACTTCGCCCCCGCAGGTGACTATTCAAAAAGTTAGAAACAATCTGCAACTCGCGATCGATTACCTCTGAATCCCGTTGTGTTTCTTCTGGTGTTGGCGACAAATCCATCAATTTAGAATGTGTCTCGTAACCATCAGTTACCACAATCAGCATAATCCGCCCGGCTTCAATTTGCACTAATTGCAGATGTCGCAATAGCGCTGTGGTCGTTTGCGGCATAGTGATCAAGCTAACGCAACCACTCAAGGTTGCTAAAATTTGTGCGGCTCCTTGCAGTAGGGTTTCTAAACTCCGATCTTGCCACTGTAGCTGCTTTTGCAGTGCCACCTCTACTTCTCGACCTATTTCCGTACCACTTGCCTGCGGGACGCTGCGCGAACGTGGAAGCAAGCTTCGCGTAGCGTCTGTCTGCGACACGCTGCGCGAATGCAGAGAAGGTGTAATTAGCTGGTCAACATAAATGCGATAGCCTGAATCTGAAGGTACACGTCCAGCAGAAGCGTGGGGTTGATAGAGCAATCCAGACTTTTCTAAAACGCCCATCACATTGCGAATTGTCGCCGAGCTTACACCCAGGTCGTACTCTTCGACTAAAGCCTTTGAACCAACAGGCTCTGCCGTAGCAATGTAGTGACGTACCGTTGCCCAAAGTATATGCTGTTGTCGATTTGTTAACTGAACTTCCATTATGGTATGTTTTGCTGAAGGCAAGTTTTAATCAAACTTTGAAAAAGTTTGTGGATTTAATCGAAAACAGAGAATATTAATAATTCATTAAGATAGCAAATTGTATAACTATATTTTGATAAGTATTTTTAAAGTTTATATACATACAGCATTTTTTAAGAGTAGGGTTGAAATAGTAGCTCAACTTTTTTTTGCAAAAGCTGCTGATTATAATGTACCCTTACGATGCTTCTTTCTAACCGTACTTTTGCACAAATTTGCGCTTGCGACAGTATTATTAGATACGTATTTTTTTGCAATGGCTAGTGCTGAAGTGTGATTTGGGTCAGTCGAAAAGTTTTGTGCAGATGTACTTAATGCCCAAATTCCAAGCTTTCCGGCAAACCTTTAAAGTGATGTACTTCTGCCTTTAGGATAGCAAAAGTCAGATGGAAGAGTTAAGTCCCATCTGAATCATGTATTCGAGCAAAAGCTAATACTGGGGAATTGAAGGGTCTACTAGTTGGGAATAGGCATCAATACCACCCGAAATATTTTGCACATTTGTAAAACCTTGAGCAATCAACCACTGGCACATTTGGGCAGAGCGGATGCCATGATGGCATAACACCAAGGTTTCGGCTTCGGGATTGAAGAGGGTAGGTACTCGATCTCCCCATTCGGCAAATTGACTTAAAGGTAGGTTGACAAAGCCCTCAATGCTAGCGATCGCCAATTCTTGTGGTTCCCGCACATCTACTAGCTGAATACTTGTATCACTAGAAGAAAGACGTTGCGCCAGTTCTTCTACACTAATTTGATTCATGAGTTCCCTGTCATGAGGTTTTCGTAAATAGTCCTAATACTATTTATGGTGACAGAAAATTTCTGCCTTGACATCAGCATCCATTCTCAAGAGGGTTGATTGATTCTGCTAGGCTTTCTGCTTAAATGGCTGTAAACCGTCTTTTTTAATAGGTTTAATGTGAATAGGCAACGTTCATTTATCGGTTTTTTCGTCGCTGGGGCGATCGCCCTGCTAGTAATTGCGATCGCAGGCTTTTACTGGTTTTTCGCTAAAAGTCCGGCTAACCTGATTGCTTCTAGCTCTGGGCCTGGTGCAGCCATATTCGTGTCGAAACTTTCCCCTGCAATGGTTTCATTATTGACGAATCCTGAGCGTTTGCAGGCGTTGGAGCGGGAAGAGGAACTATCTAAACTCAAAACCAGTTTATTCGCCAAGAGTGGCATAGATTACAAACAAGACATTCAACCCTGGTTAGGGGACGAAATTACATTAGCGATCGCTACCTTAGATATTGATCGCGATCCAGAAAACGGACAGCAGCCAGGGTATTTGTTGGCATTAGCAACCAAACAACCGCAGAAAAGCCGCGAGTTTGTCGAGTTGTTGTTTTCTAAAAGAGCATTAGCCGGAGCAAACTTAGCTGTTGAACAATATAAAGGTGTAAAACTGATTTCTGACAATTCTCAACCAGAACAAGACTTGCTTGCTGGTGCTGTTGTCGGTGAAAGCTTCGTTTTATTTGCCAACGATCCGAAAGTACTACGAGATGCTATCAATAACGTCCAAGCGCCCGATCTGAATTTGAGTAGCTCACCCGAATACCAAAAAGCTACCAAAGAACGGCTTAAAGGGGGATTAGCTGTAGCTTTCTTGAATCTTCCCATCGTAGCAAAATGGCAAGGGTTAGAGTTACCAGAACAACTTTATAACAGTGAAATCATATCCTTAGTGTTGAATCGCCAAGGATTGCTGGCAGAAACCACCTTTTTGACTTCATCGGAAATTGTCCCTCCATCTGCACCGCTATCTAAACCTGTGGGAGCATTACAGTATGTTCCAGCATCCGCAGGTTTAGCAATTTCCGGCTCGAATTTGAGTAATTTGGGTGACAGCGATTTAGCCAAGCTCTGGAGACAAGCAACAGCAACTATATATGGTTCTGGGGAAGATGTGGTTTCTCGGTTAGCAAAACCTTTGGCGGATGTTCAAAAACGCTGGAGTATAAATTTACCAAAGGATATTTTCAGTTGGGTACAAGGAGAATATGCCATAGCATTGTTACCTGATAAAGAGCAAACAACCCCACATTGGATTTTTGTGGTGGAAAAATCCGAAGGTGTAGAACAAGGCGTTGCTCGATTAGATGCGATCGCTTCATCTAACGGACTCAGCATCAATACCCTAAATATAGACAAGCAAAAAATCTCCGCTTGGACAGAGTTAACCACAGCTACAAAAAAAAGTGATGTCAAAGAAGGAGCATCTTTCAGCATTGAAACAAAAGTGCGGGGATTGCATACAACTTTAGGAAATTACGAAATTTTCGCGTCTGACTTGGAGACAATCAATGAAATTCTCACAACCAAGGATAATTCCATAATTGACAATCCCAATTTCAAAGATAGTATCGCTGCAATTCCCCTACCAAACCAAGGCTATTTATATGTTGACTGGACAAAGAGCCAGAATTTGTTAGAGCATCAAGTACCGATTCTCAAACTAGTGGAAGTCTTAGGTAAACCATTTTTTAACAACTTGCGATCGCTCACAGTTAGTAGTTATGGAACTGACAAGCGATCGCTCAAAGGTGGCGTTTTTTTCCAACTCAATAATTCCTGAGATTTTCAGAAAAGCTCAAGTGCAGAAGGTAAAATAATTTTTAACCTTCTGCCTTTTTTTGCCCCATGATATTTACGTAGATTTTCTGTAGCATTTGCTATTTGTATTTGTAATCTTTGGATAGGTACTAACTGCTGGCTTATAAATTTAAGTTCGATGTAGCAGTGAGTCTCAAATACATCAGAAATAATTTACACAATACCCAGGTAGCGATCAGTAATGGGCAAGGTAATTGGCATTGATCTAGGAACGACGAATTCTGTCGCCGCTTTTAAGTTAGCAGAAGTGGAAGTGGTGACAGCTAATGATAATACGCCTCCAGATAGGAAACTGACGCGATCGGTCGTTGCTTGTGAGCAAAATAAATTTTTGGTAGGAGATCAAGCTTATAACCAACTCAGGGCTAATCCTGAAAACGTGGTTGTTTCCATCAAGCGCCTAATAGGAAGAGGTTTTGGCGATCCAGCCGTACAGAAACAAAAGTCAGAATTTGGTTACAAAATTGCTCAACCGAGTCAGGGTACAGACAACAGTATTGCAGTGTGGCTAGGAGGCAAAGAATACCAGCCAGAGGATATTTCTGCTGAAATTCTCAAAAAAGTTGTGCAAAATGCCCAAGCTTATCGCCAAAGAATTGGTAAAACAGGCGAAGTCATAAACCAAGCAGTTATTACCATCCCCGCTTACTTCAACGACAAACAGCGTCATGCTACCCGTACAGCTGCACTCAAAGCTGGAATCACTCCCTTAGAATTGCTCCCGGAACCCACAGCCGCCGCCATATCTTACGGCTTTTCTCCAACTGGGGATGATTTTAAAACGATTTTAGTTTTTGACTTTGGGGGTGGTACATTTGATGCTTCGGTGATTCAAGCAGCAGGAACTTCATTTATTGAACTGGGAAAAGCTGGGGATTTATGGTTGGGAGGAGATGACATTGACTCTCGGATCATCAAGTTTGTTAAACAGCAATTTGCCCAGCAAGAAGGAATTGCTGATATTGATGGCTTGATTACCAAAATGCCCCACTATCAACGGGTGCGATTTAACGCCGATTTGAAGTTAGCAGTAGAACGCGCCAAAGTTGAATTAAGCACTGCTACAATATCTCGCATTGCTCCTGCGACTCAATTACTCGACGAATTGGGTATTGCCATTCCTATTGAAGTAGAAATCACTCATGAGCAATTTGAGGAAATAATTTTTGATTTGGTGGAGCGATCAATTCAGATTTGCCGCCAAGCACTACAAGACGCTGAACATCACCTAGAGATGGTAGATGTAGTATTATTGGTTGGCGGTTCTTGCCAAATTCCTGTAGTCCAACGCAAAGTCAGAGAAGCCTTTGGAGCCGATAAAGTAGTAGTGCATCCTCGCCCGATGTATGCGGTGGCTGAGGGTGCAGCAATTGTCGCGGCTGGACAAACAGACAAAGTAACTACAGTATCCCGCGATTATTTTATCAAGCTGGTGGATGGCAGAGAGCAAGTAATTAAGCGGGGTGATATTTTACCAGTGAAGACATCCCACACTTTTAAAACTGCTGCTAATGGACAACGGTTGATTCATTTTCAATTTTTTAATCCCGATCAAGTAAAAGAAGATTTGGATGGGGTGGGCGGAAATGAAAGTATTGGCGATATCTGGTTAGGGTTAAATCATGCTTATCCAAGAGGGACAGAAGTTTTAGTCAACTTGGAATTAGATGAGAAAAACAGCGTTCTAGGGATGACTGCCACATTAAAAAATGACCCTTCAGAGAGAGTGAGTTGCACCTTTTCGCGGGGGCGATCAGATGAGAAAATATATAAGGAATTAGAGGAAACGATCGCAGAACTCAACGACCAAAACCTAACTCATATCGGCGTAGAAGAAGCGCTGAAGTTAGCCCTGCCAGTGGTGCAGTTAAGTAACCAAATCATCGATCCGAAGACCGGAGAGGAACGCAGCGATTTACGCGATCGCGCTGGTGCAAACTTGAAAAAATTCCAGGTATCCATGTCTAAGGAAAGCCTAGAAGCCAAGTACCTAATGAATGAATGCGATCGCCTAGTTAAATACTGCGGATCGATAATTCCTCAACCACAGCAGGAACGATTACAAAAACTGAGTCAAGAATTGCAAGATGCCATCAACACCGATAACCTCTCCAAGATGGAATCTCAGAGTGAAGATGCAAGGCGAGAACTTGACAATCTACCTGATGAGGTCAAGCTTATTCAAGCTTGTCTTTTAGGAATCCGTCAAGCTTGTGCAGTTGCACCGACCGAAGCAAATGCCATGTCTGACAAACTTTTTCGGATGCTTGGGGCTATGGAAAGTGATGATGGAAACGAAGCCAATCGCTTGTGGAGTGAATTGCAACCAGACATCCAGCGTTGGCTAAATGAGGAGTTACCTAGCAACAGCATTGTCACAGGAATAACGCGATGAAGATGAAACTGAACTGTCCTGTGTGTGATTACCAAGAAATTGAAGGTGACACTTGTCCTAACTGCGACACTGATCTTTCTGTAATTCGGATGCTTAAAGAATTACCGCAGGTGGAAGATCCTGTGCGACAAGTGAAAATTACCAAATGGCAACTAGGAGTTGCTTTAGTGCTGCTGATTATCGGCATTGGGTTGGGAGCAATGGGCAGTTTTATATTCCTGCAACCACAGTTACACACATTAACTGTCTCTTCTCCCAATCCAGTTATTAGCGATCGCTTAAAACAACCAGTTAATCATGCCTCTGTGACAGCTAAGGAACCCCCAAAACCAATTACTTATACTGTTAAATCGGGAGATCACCTCAGCGCGATCGCCCAAAAATTTTGTGGTCAGGGAACCTCTTGGCAAGTAATGGTTAAAGCCAACCCCCAACTCAAAGGACGGGAAGATGATATAGACGTAGGGGATGTGTTAAAAATCCCCAACTGCAAGGAGGGTGCTTAATGAGCATCCTTGATAGTTTGAATACCTTAACTAAAACTTTACTGGGGGTGGGCATTGTTGATGCCTGGAAGCAAGCGCCACTGACTAAAGAAGCCAGCCAAAAAGCAGCACAATTAGCCCAAAACAAGCACTTGCGAGAAGCGGTAATGATTGCAGAAAAAGCTCTCGCTGTCTGGTCAAGAAAACCAGGTTTTTGGGAGCGTTTGATTTGTCAATTGCTACTAGGTAGGCTGTTAGACAATCTTACTCAGCAACTAAAGCAGTGGCGCTATCAAGTAGCAGAAGTGGATAAACTAGCTGCTAACGCCAAAACCCTTCTCAAGCAAGATACGGGCGACCCTTTAGAAACGCAAGCACTTGCAAATGCGATCGCCATTTATCAGCGCTGTACCAAAATTCTCCACGATGATCGTATATCACGGGTAATCAAGCAGTACCAAGAAGAACTGCAACGGCGACAGCAGTTTTTAAATTTAGTGACACAGGCACAGTCTCAGGCAGCAAATCGGTTTTATAAAAATGCGATCGCAGTTTATCGAGAGGCTGAAAAGCTTTATTCTACTGAATCTCTACAACAGGCGATCGCTGCAAGTCTTGCCCAAGTCCAACAAGAAGAAATTTATGATGCAGCTTTTCAAAAGGTGCAACAAGCTGAAAGTGAAGGAAAATTACAGGCAGCGATCGCACTTTTAAAAAATGCTTTGACTAACTTTTCTCGCTCTGACGGACTTCATTTACTACAAAAGTTACAACAAACACTTAAAGGAAGAGAACAGTTTCGCCAAGGGTTAACAGCAGAAAAAGCGGGTGATTTTAAGGCGGCTACATCCCTTTATAAAAATGCTAAATTGCTCTTGCCCAACTCTACATACTGCCAAATCCGGTTAGCACTTGTGGCAATTAAAACTCAGGCATGGGCAACCGCACTAACTCACTTAGAAGCTATACCTGGAGAACAAGCTGCTTACTTACGGGGATTTGCCTACGCGCAACAAGAAGATTTACAAGTAGCTTATAAAGAATGGCAAGGACTGAATACTCCTGACATTGCCAAGCAACGAGAAATTATCAAAAATCTTTCCCAACGCCAACGCCTGCTAAGACTACATAATATAGAGCAACTAGTAAAAGCTGAAAATTGGGAGAATGCTAAAACAGAAAGTACACAATTTATCCAAAAATTTGGTTTTGATCCGTTAGTCGATAAAAATCTCAACGAACATATTCAGCCTCGTTTAGAAGTGGAAGTATGGCAAGAAAAAAACTGGAGAATTATTGTTGATAATGCTGAAAAAGCCTGGATTTCAAACCCTAATATTACCACATTACATAATTGGGCAACAGCAAATTATTATCTTGCTCAAACTGAACCTATAAAGCTTTTTAGTTTGATAATTTCGTTTTCAACAGCCTTAGCAAATATAACTGAAGATCCAAGCCTTCAAGATGTGCCTTGGTTAGAAAATAAACCTGTAGAATTTACCTTAATTTCTTTAGGCTTAAAACGCCGAATAGCAACGTTATTAGATACTTATAAAGATACAAACATTATTGAGTATTTGAATTTACGCGATTATTACCGATTAGAATTACTATCTCTAAAGCTGATGGGTGAGCCGTCAAAATGGGGAATGAAAATAAAGGATATATTTATCACACCTGGTTGTTATCAGCATTACCTTCCTCAATGGCAAGGTAGTTACGACAATAGGATAAATTCTAACCAAAAAATTTTAAATTCCCTGTATACAAATTGGGGATTAGCTATGGCTGCTTGTTTAGAAGGAGATTACCAAAGAGCAATTCAACTTAAACCCTCAACCACAGATAATTCTGATATTGCAGTATTTGCTCAGAAATTTGTTGCTTACCATGAAGGTTGCTATCAGCTACAGCAACAAAAATGGCAAGAGGCAATTATTCCTCTGAAACAAGCAAAGCCAGAAATTCAAGCTAGTAATGATTGGCAACAAGAAATAGATAGACTTTGTGGATTGCAACGTCAAACAATATCAGAATCTCAAGAGCATTTAGAGTTTGCCCAGTTTTGGTATGACCTTTTAGGAAGTAGAGACGCTAGAAGTTATCTAGCTGAGTATAAGGCAGAACAAATACGCGAACAAATTACTAATGAACAACTTTCATTAGCAACAGCCCTGAGAGAACTACAAAAACTAAAAGAAGTTGACAATCAAAATCCTGTTGTAATTGACTTAATTCAGAGAATTGAATTTAAACAAAAATTAGAATTAATTGAGAATTTATTAAAAAATAATCAATTTGAAGAAGCTGTACAACGTGCTAAAAAATCCCAGCATCAACGTATACGTAATATTGTGTCAGATATTTGCGTAGAAATATTAATCAAGGGTTTCCAAAATCGGGATTTAGGATTTGAAGATATTTATCAATTAGGCTATTGGGCTTATGAACTATGTCCAGATGATCCAAATGTCCAAGAAGTTTACAGATTTAGCCAAGAACTGAAAGATATTCAAAATTTCATGAAATGCGATCGCTTTGATGAAGCTGTTCATCGTGCCAAATACTCACAACATAACTCTATTCGTAACTATCTCGCTGAGTTTTTTATTAATACCTTGGTTAAAGGTATCCAAAACCGCAATTTATCTTTTGATTTAATTCAGCAATTAGGTCGTTGGGCTTATGAACTTTGTCCAGAAGAACCTGCTTTTCAAGAAATTTACCACAGCCTGAAAATTTGTTAATTAAAGGTATCTAATGGAATATAATCCTTATGAGATTCTGGGTGTATCCCCAGCAGCATCTAAAGCTGAAATTACAAAAGCTGTAGCAGTGGCAATGAAGCACAAGAAATATCCTGTGGATATCATTGCTAAAGCCCAAAAAAGCTTATTAAAACCAGAAGAACGCATCATAGCCGACTATTTGCGTCCTATACTGCCCACTATTAAGCACTTCAAATATAGTGATTTATCGGCTTTGCTTCAGCCAGCACCTGGACTGGTATTATTACCAGAATTTGATGGATTAGAGCAAGCGATCGCTCAATCTGCCCAAGAAGAACGCCTAGAGCGAGAGCCTTTACCAATGAACCTATCAGAGTTGTTCACCGAGGGCATTATAGCTTGTAAAGAAGAACGTTACCCCAAAGCGATAAAATATCTAGAAGACTACTGCCAAGGCTGTACAGATATTAATAGTAAAGATTACATTCAAGCCCAAATGTGGCTGATTAAAGTGTATAAAATAGTTGGACAGTTAGAAAGAGCGATCGCGCTTTGTCAGCTTTTGAGTAACCATACTCATCCGCAAGTGAAAACTTGGGCAACTAAAACTTTACCAATGTTATCAAAAGAGGTTTCCCATGTCTGATTTTATTATCAGTCAAGAACAGCAAGACTTGACCATACAAGAAATTAACAACCTCAAAAAAGACAAAGTTGTATTACAACAGTCTTTACGAGAACAGCAAACTAAAACCGCAATAAACACTGAAGATTTATTTTTAGAACTGCTAGAAATTGGTGATGCATTAGAAGCTTTACTGGATTATCTAGAACAGAACCCCAATCCCAGCCCAGAATTTCTCCAGCGTTTACCCAAGTCTGTAGGGGCGGTTAATCGGAAGTTTCTCGGTGTACTAGGAAAGCGCCATGTCTTACCTATAGAAATAGAACTGCAAAGTACACAGCCAGATTTTAATTTATGCCGTGTTGTTGATCGTGAAGTCAGAAATGATATGGCAGACCAAACAATTACTAAAATCGTCCGTCGAGGGTTTTCTTTGGGAGAGAAAACCCTGCGTCCAACAGAGATAATCACATCTAAATCAGAAGTTGAGGAACCGTAGATGTTGTTTATAGAATTGTAGCTGCGTTTATATTAATAAACAACCTAGCAATTCGCTGTCCACTTTCCAAAACATTAACTGTGGCACATTTGAATGTGGCACACCCAACTGAAATTTCACTAGATTTTTTTAACTAGAATATGTATATATCATTACTAATTTAAAAGCCTGTTGGAGGGCTACTATGAAACACTGTTGCCCCCGACTTCAGTTTCGCGGCGGTTGGCTGTTGGCTATACTTACCGCCATCACAGCTACCCCTGCAATAGCACAGACAGCAAACTTTGGCACTTTTAATTTATCAACAAACTTTGATTCAGCACAAGGAACAGTGCAGGGGTTTACAGGTGGTTCTTACTCATTATCTGCCATCAGTAATCGCGATCGCGATCAAAAAGCCTGTATTGGCTTTGCCGATCCCAAACCAGATCACATTATGGTTTTGGAAAAGGACTTTCCCCAGCTAACAATCCAAGTCGATAGCAACAACAACGACACCACTTTAATCATTCAAGGCCCAGATCAAACAACGATTCGTTGCGGCGATGACACTGGTAAAAGTAAAGATGCTAGCGTTAGCGATCGCGACTGGAAAAGGGGCACTTATCGGATTTGGGTAGGTACATTTAATCCTGGGGTCAAGCGTGATTATACTTTGACAGTGGAGCAGAAGTGATAAGGAGCGGGGAGTAGGGAGCAGGGGAAGATGAGGGAGATGAGGAGGCAGGGGAGCAGGGAGCAGAAAGCAGAGGGGAAAGAGGTAATTTTTCATTCTCCCCCTTGCCCCCAGCTCCTCTGCCTCTTCCCCATGCCCAATGCCCCATTCCCAATTTTTACGTGTAACACCTGAGAGGATAATATGGGAGAGTAGCTTGTTGTGCTTTCCGAGGGTGCTATCTCGTGCTATCTATACTACGTGCTGACTTTCGTATCATATTTGAACGTGACCCAGCTGCCCGTAATTGGTTGGAAGTTTTATTTTGTTACCCTGGTTTGCAAGCCCTGTTATTCCATAGGCTGGCTCACTGGTTGTATAGTGTTGGTCTTCCCTTTATTCCGCGCCTGGTTTCTCACTTGGCTCGGTTTTTGACTGGAATTGAAATCCACCCTGGTGCAACAATTGGGCAAAGTGTGTTTATTGACCACGGGATGGGTGTAGTAATTGGTGAAACTGCGATCGTGGGAGACTATGCCCTAATTTATCAAGGTGTCACCCTTGGGGGTACTGGTAAAGAATGTGGCAAGCGCCATCCCACTGTGGGCGAAAACGTCGTAGTTGGAGCTGGAGCGAAGGTACTGGGCAATATCCAAATTGGCAATAATGTCCGTATTGGTGCTGGTTCTGTTGTTTTAAGAGATGTGCCTTCAGACTGTACTGTGGTAGGTGTGCCTGGGCGTATTATGTATCGTTCTGGAGTTCGGGTTTCACCTCTTGAACACAATAACTTACCAGATTCAGAAGCTCAAGTAATTCGTGCTTTAGTAAACCGGATTGAGGCGTTGGAAGAACAAATACAAACTCTTCAGCGCACCAATTCTTCAGAAAAAACTCCCGTTTTAGTGGGTTGTTTAGCAGCGAAAGAGGATGAGCTAACCCACGATATTCGCTGGTGCAACCTCAAGGATAAGACTATCCAGGAATTTCTAGATGGTGCTGGCATTTAGTTTAACTTAAGAGTTAAGGGTCAATCTTTTGACTCTTGACTAAATCACGGATTAATCGCTTCGCTAGACCATTCTTGCCGATCGCTACGGCAGTAAAGCCATCGATTTTGTGGTTCGCCGCGTAATTCTAAATGGTCTACTTGCACCGGATCGAGTAGCAGTAGACAAAAATTAGCCACTGGCTCAACAGGATCGGGTGCTGGTGGCTCAAAGGCTCCTGCTTCTTGGATTCTGGGTTTACCAGGATGGGGCCAAGCAAACTGTAAACGCGCCGCATCACTCAATTCTTGCCACATTGCGATCCGGGCTGGCTGTAGATCGTGGTCAGAATCATCACCGCTTACCAGGGTTAAACAGCCAGTGATGCGGAATTGTTCTCGTGTATTGGGGAAGTACCAGCAAATTTCTGCCCAAGGTTGTTGCTGTATCTGGTCAGTTTTGGCGCTACGGTTATCGGTGATAAATTTTAGCTGGTTTGTATCTTCTAGAAAGTCGCGAAAGACTAGGGTACGATTAGCGGGGCGACCATTCGCTTGTAGTGTTGCTAGTTGCAGGTAACGGGCATAAACAAGGCTGCGGTTGCGATCAAGTGCATGAGCGATCGCACTTCGCCAAGGAGCAAGAGACATTATACAATTCTGTTGGTAATCTAACGCCAGGTATTGCTGAACATCCTACCACTTCAATACTCCTGGTTGAGCGCCAGTGATTCCTAAAAGTTCTCTAACGCCAAGAAGCTTTAAGATTTTGCTGCTGTAATATATATAAATTCTTAATATAAATAATACCTAATGAGTTCCTTACCCGCTAATCGTGCTAATACCCTCAAAGCTGCTTTTCGTGTTTGTGATGTAGCTCCTCTAGTCACTAATAGAGATATTGAACGTTATTATGTTGATTTATCAAAAGTTCGCAAGACACAGGCAATTAATACTGTTAAAACTCGCTTAGATTTTTTGGAACCCGCCGAATTTTGCAGCCTTCTATTCACTGGACATCGGGGATGCGGTAAAAGTACAGAATTAAGGAAGATTCAGCGAGAATGGGAATCTCAATATAAAGTTATTTATATAGAAGCCGACGCTGAACTAGATATATTAGACGCAGAATACACAGATTTATATTTGGTAATTATTAAAAAAGTTGCTGATGTATTATACACATCGGAATTAAATTTTGATGCACAACTTTTAAATAATTTTGAGTCTTGGTTTAAAGAAATTACTCAAGAAACGGAACAAACAGTTGAAAGGTCAGTAAGTATCGGTGCTGAGGCAAAAGCAGGTATAAAGATTCCCTTTCTTTCAAAGCTATTGGGTAAAATCCAGGCTCAAATTAAAGGCGCTGACAAACAAAGAAAGACAGTTCGTCAGAATTTACAAAAAGATATTGGTCGTTTACAAGCAGATATAAATTTGTTGTTAGGGGATGCTTTTGTCAAGCTTAAATCAAAATACCCAGAATATGAAAAAGGATTTTTGATTATTTTTGATAACTTAGACAGAGTGCCCCCAAATGTAGCTAAACATTTATTTTGTGATTACGCATTTCAATTACAAAGTTTACATTGTACGATTATCTATACAGCGCCAATTTCTATCGTCTATTCTGAAAATAATTTGGCGAACACCTTCGACACACCGAATATTGTACCGATGGTCAACATATATGAGTTTGAAAAAGACAAAAACGAGCTAGATTATAATGATGAGGGGATAACAGCAATTACGAGTTTAATTGAACAAAGAGTTAAAGTAGACGCAGTGTTGGAATCGCGTCAACTATTGGTAGATTTAGCAAAAGCAAGCGGCGGTCACATCCGCCAATTGATGCAAATAGCATCAAAAGCATTTCTTACAGCAGCAACTCGCGGTCTTGATAAAGTTACTGCTGATGATATCACTTATGCGATTAAGCAAGAGCAGTTTAATTTTGAGCGAAGTATATCAACAGAATACTATTCTGCTTTGGCTGCGGTATATGTCAATAAGGATGTTTCTAAAGATGAAATCGGCAGATTAATGCTGTTCAATCTTTGGGTTTTTGAGTACAACGGCAAAAATCGCTGGAATTATGTTAATCCAGTTGTGAGGCAAATCCATGCTTTCCAAGAAGCAGTCAAATCAGCCACAAGTAACCCCTGAGTTAAATTTAGAAAAAGAAACTTTTGTGCAAATAAATCAGCAGTCATTAGCGGAACTGTTAACCTTTATTGATTTTGCTGACACTCAGTTAACGATTGGGTTCGTTGCTGTTAACTTTGCTGAAGATAAAAATACTTTAATTGAAATCCTCAATAACCATCCTCAATGCCATGAGATTCAGTTTGAACTTCTCAATTTTGCCGATCCTAATTTGCGTTTTTTAAGGGATGAGATTATTCATGATTTAAAAGAAGTTGATTTAGAACCAGATAAAAAATTAGTTTTAATTGTTATCGGGTTAGAAAAGTCTATTGGTTTAACTGGGGAATATCCGCCTGTACTGCAAGACTTAAACTTTGTCCGAGACGCTTTTACTAATAGTGTTCCTCACCCTATACTGATATTTCTGCCAGATCATGCCCTAACACGTTTGGCAAAGTATGCTCCAGATTTTTGGGCATGGAGAAAAGGAGTATTTTATTTTCAAACAGTCGAGTCTACTCAAGAATTGGCTTTGGAAAAAACAATTCAGTCTGAGAGAATATTAGGAAGTTTAGATTTACCAGAAAGGCAAGAGCGGATTGATTTACTTGAACGCTTGCTAATGGAAGAATCAACAGATGTACGTACCCGCATTACTATTTTGCAGGAATTAGGGGCAGCTTATAGGAGTATTGCTGAGGCAGAAAAAGCAGAATATTTTTTGCTAAAAGCTTTGAAGTTGACTGAAGAAGATGAAAATTTAGCAGGAATCAAAGCCAGTGTTCTCCACGAACTGGGTGACACATATTATGATTTAGGAGAATGGGATAGAGCGATCGCACTCTACAATAAGTCTTTGGAAATAACTGAATACATTGGTGATGTCCAAGGCAAAGCGGTGACGTTGTACGAACTAGCAGGTATCTACGCCAACAAAGGCAATGTGGATAAAGCGATCGCACTCTACAATCAGTCTTTGGAAATAACTGAACGCATTGGTGATGTCCAAACCAAAGCGGCGACGTTGCACGCACTAGCAGGTATCTATGCTGACACAGGGGATGTGGATAAAGCGATCGCACTCTACAAATGGACTTTGGAAATAACTGAACGCATTGGTGATGTCCAAACCAAAGCTGCGATGTTGAGCAATCTGGGAATTCTTTACGCTAACAAAGGGGAAGTGGATGAAGCGATCGCACTCTACAATCAGTCTTTGGAAATAACACAACGCATTGGAAATGTCCAAGGTAAAGCGGCAACATTGAGCAATCTAGGAATTCTTTACGTTAACAAAGGAGAAGTAGATGAAGCGATCGCACTTTTCAATCAGTCTTTGGAAATAACACAATGCATTGGAAATTTCCAAGGCAAAGCGGCGACGTTGCACAATCTAGCAGGTATCTACGCCAACAAAGGGGATGTGGATGAAGCGATCGCACTCTACAATCAGTCTTTGGAATTAAAAGAACGCATTGGAGATGTCCAAGGCAAAGGAGCGACGTTGTACTGTCTGGGAATTATCTACGCCAACAAAGGGGAAGTGGAAGAAGCGATCGCACTCTACAATCAGTCTTTGGAAATAAATGAACGCACTGGTAATGTCCAAGGCAAAGCGGCGACATTGCACCAACTGGCAAGTATCTACGCCAACAAAGGGGAAGTGGATGAAGCGATCGCACTTTTCAATCAGTCTTTGGAAATAAGAGAAGGCATTGGAGATGTCCAAGGCCAAGCAATGACTCTGTGGTGGTTAGGACATTTGGCAGAACAGCAGGGTGAATACACTAAAGCGATATCCTATTTGCAACCAGCTTTAGAAATTTTGCAGCGATTGAAGTCACCAGATGCTGAAAGTGTGAGTGCAAGTCTGGATAGGGTAATGCGTAATTCGTAATACTTCGGCTGCGCTCAGTACAAGTTCGTAATTCGTAATTACAGCACCTAAAGTTTTTTGTCTCACGCAGAGAGAAGTTTGAGCGGCGGCTTCCGCCGCTCAAAACTTCTCCTATCGGAGACGCTACGCGAACGGTGGGCGCGAAGGCGCAGAGAAGAAAGCGAGAGTGTTTTTTAAATATATGAAAATTGCTGTAATGAGTCTTTGATACTCGCGCGAGAGTCTTTAATACTCGTGAACGAGTCTTTGATACTCGGCGACGAGTCTTTAATACTCGTGAACGAGTCTTTGATATTCGCGGACGAGTCTTTGATACTCGTGAACGAGTCTTTGATACTCGTGAACGAGTCTTTGATACTCGGCGACGAGTCTTTGATACTCGGCGACGAGTCTTTTATACTCGCGGACGAGTCTTTTATACTCGTGAATGAGTCTTTGAACTCCATTAATGAACCTTTGAGCTTCATTCGTCGTCAACCTCGGAGCTTCGTTAATGAATCTTTACAGCAATTTAGGTGAGAGAATCAGGATCTATGCCGAGCGATCTTAATCTTTCTGCTAATAATTGGGCGCGTCTTTCAGCTTGTTGAGCCTGTTCTTGTGGTGTTAAAAGCCTTTGTCCTTGCTGATCGTACCAATACAACCACTCGCGGGGAATGCCTAGATAAGTTCCCCGTTCCACACCAATTCCTAAACCAATCTCTGACAACCAAACGGGATTATTATCATCTAATTCATAAGTATTATTAACTAATTTGTAAACTTCTAAACATGGTTTACGGCGACGAAATGGATTGTAAACCACATAATACAAAAACCCTAATCTTGCATACTCTGCTTTTTTGGTCGAATACTCACCGCGATATGTCTGAGATACCACTTCCAGCGCTAATATCGGTACTCTCTTCTCTTCCCAAAGCACATAACTGGGACGGAGGTTTTCATCATAAAATCGCTCTACCCCCAAACTCAAAAATCCATCTGGCACGATTGGCGGTAAATCTGGGTCATAATAAATCCCCATATCTATACCAAAAAACCAATCCATTCTTTCTGGCCAAGCCATTGCGAGTATTGCTTTGAGTAAACCAGGAATCAAATCTTGTAATTCATTGTCCACAGGGGTATCGTCAGAGTCTGGCAGTTCCTCAGATGAGGGCAAACAAGCTAATGGATCGTAATTTAGCATGATTGATTTCCTGTTCCTCAGTTATGAGTACATCTTTATTTTATTAATGAATCTTGAAGTCTTTGGAAATGACAGAACGCATTGGAGATGTGCAAGGCAAAGCAAATATCGCTACTCACTTTTTCCCTCGGCTCAAGAAAAAACTGCTAGATTTACCACCCAAGATACTAGAATTTAGTTGCCAATGAAGACATAATGTCTCATGTTCGCCGTTTTTGTGGGATGTGGCAAACCCTAGTTAGATTCTGATTCATCTTTGAACATGGCTGTTTCCGAAAATAGAGAAGCGTTTATTCCCTTCACTCGCAGTGATATTATCAAACTTTGCCTGGAAGACGGTCAGCTAGATGAAGCTGATGTCAAAAAATTTCAAGATTTCTGCCAAATCCTCATTGCATACTATCACTTTCGCTTCCACAAAACCTTAGAAGTTATCAAAGATAACTACGTACCCTTTAATCCTAATGCAGAGATTCAACCAATAACTCCACCAACATTCGAGCAATATGATGACATGGAGTTGAAAGTAGTTGAAGCCTTTGGGCATATTGTCGAAAGAGCTAATTATATTGTTTTGCCTGAATCGATTCTCAAACGAGCGCTGGCAACAAAATCTCTCATTGAATTGAAAACTAAAGTAAATTTTGAGGATTTTGACCGCTTAATCTGTTATTACCGGGGTGATAGTTATAAAAAAATTTTGCTAAAAAAATTCTTCTTTTGGCAAGAAGAAAAGACAGTTGATATTTTTGAACGGATTGTTTTATTAGTCAAGTTCAAAGAAGCAGCTTACTTTCGGGCGAAGAAAGACAATATCCAAGAATTAAAGTTCATTCCCGGTAAGATGTATGTTTACTTCTACAAAAATATTCCCAAATTAGATGTTGACTTAATCTTTCCCAATGTAAAAACCAGTATGACCTGGAAAGATCGGTTACTATTTGGAATTCCGGCGATTGGCGCGGCAATTCCTTTGCTATTAAGAACACTGCCGAATTTATTATTGCTAGTTGCAGCAATTCTACTAGTACTAAATGTTACTTTTTGGGTTGAATCATTAAATGTAGAGTTTGAGAAAGTCAGAAATTTTATGCCCGTCTTGGTGGCAGCTTTATCATTAGCGATCGCTTTAGGTGGATTTGCCTTTACGCAATACAATAATTACAAAAATAAAAAAATTAAGTTTCAAAAAATTGTAACTGATACGCTATTTTTCAAGAATTTAGGGAACAATCATAGTGTTTTTCAAATGTTTCTGGAATTAGCAGAAGAAGAAGAATGTAAGGAAATTATTCTGGCATACTATCATTTACTTACTAGCCCCACAGCATTAACTCCTCAACAATTAGATTCTCGCATCGAAACTTGGATGGATAATAAATTAGGCACAAAGATTAACTTTGATATTCAAGGGCCTCTAAGCAATTTAGAAGATATTCGCGGTCAAGTAATTCAAAATAGCGAAACAACAGACAATGTACCAGAAATCCCTTTACTAGCCTACGATCGCCAAGGAGCATGTCACGTTCTACCCTTGGATGATGCGAAAGCAGTGATTGATTATGTTTGGGATAATGCCTTTCGATATAACGGGATAATCTTGTAGTTTAGTCTCTCCGTTATCTCTATATCTTCCAATTTGCACCTTTGAGTTCATTGATGAATCTTCAAAGCAATTCAGGTGAGAGAATCAGGATCTATACCAAGCGATGTCTAACGACAAGCCGCTCCGCGTCTACGTAACTGTTCTGCGAATAATTCAGCACGTCGTCGTGCTTGTTGAGCTTCTTGCTGTGCTTGCTGTGTTTGTTATTGAGCAAGTTTTTTGTCTTCTTCTGGTGTTAAAAACCTTTGCCCTTGCCGGTTATACCAATACAACCACTCGCGTGGAATACCTAGATAAGTTCCCTGTTCCATGCCAATTCCTAAACCAATCTCTGGTAGCCAAACAGGATTACCATCTTGAAATTCATAAACATTATTAACTAATTTGTAAACTTCTAAACGTGGCTTACGGCGACGAAATAGATTGTAAACCACATAATACAAAATCCCCAATCTTGCATACTCTACTTTCTTGGTTGAGTACTCACCGCGATATGTCTGAGACACTACCTCCAGCGCTAATATCGGTACTCTCTTTTCTTCCCAAAGCACATAACTGAGACGGAGGTTTTGATCGTAAAACCGCTCTACGCCCAAACTCAAAAATCCATCTGGGACTATCGCTGGTAAATCTGGGTCATGATAAATCCCCATATCTATACCAAAAAACCAATCCATCCGTTCTGCCCAAACCATCGCCAAGATAACTTTGAGTAAACCTGGAATTATATTTTGTAATTCGTTATCCACTGGGGTATCGTCAGAGTCGGGCAGTTCCTCAGATGACGGCAAACAAGCTAATGGATCGTAATTTAGCATAATAGGTTTACCGTTTTTCAGTTGTTAGCACATCCTATTTTATTTGCAAACATAGAGAGTATCAGAACCCCACTTCTTTAAGAAGCGGGGTTATTTTGCTCATTGGATATTAATTTTCCACTTGTTTGAGTTTTTGAAAAATTTCATCAAGTGGTGACTCAGATTCATCAGGACAAAATTCTAAAGCAAGTCTAACTTTTCCTTTTTTCCATCCCATAGTACTAAATTGTAAAACTTCACAATTTAATCCTTGAGTATACAAATTTACTTCATCTGTTTCTTCAGCTCCAACATATTCCTTAATTGCTGTAATCAAATCACGGACTTTAAAAGTTTTAGCAATATTTAACTTATTAAAAGTGTCCGGTTCTATAGACACAACTTCATCATGGTTTAGTATCTCGAATCCATCTTCCATAAAAATCTCCTGTCAATAAATCTATATTTTCCAGAGATATAACAGTTCATCCGAAATAAAATGATAATTTAGTCATTAGTCATTAGTCATTGGTCATTAGTCCCTGGTCGTTATCAGTAATAATTTTTGTCTGGCGCAATCGCTCTTAGCGATCTTCTAAGAGTAGGGGCAAAGAAAAACTCTGCCCTCCTCTGTGTTTCAACTTAAATACTTAACTCACCATGTTTTACGTAAGACTTTACCAAGTCCTGAGTTATCAGTAAAAGTAAAATACTCAACACTCAGTACTGTTTTAGTGAGGTTTTTAGAAAAACCAACCGTAAGAATGCAAACCTTTACCCAAAAGATTCACACCGAGATAGCAAACCCAAACAACAAGCAAGCCGGCGGAGGCTAAAATTGCCGGACGACGCCCTTGCCAACCGCGAGTAATTCTGGCGTGAAGGTAGGCGGCGAATACTAGCCAGGTGATTAATGCCCAAGTTTCTTTCGGGTCCCAACTCCAGTAGGAACCCCAGGCTTCGTTAGCCCAAACGCCACCGGCAATGATGCCAATTGTCAGCAGGGGAAATCCTAATCCAATGATGCGATAGCTGATGTTGTCGAGGGTTTCGGCAAGGCTAAGGCGCTGGGGTGAAAGAGGTTCAACAGATGTAACAGCTTGAGATTCAGGAGTAGTTACTAAATTCAAAACAGCAGTGTTTCCGTTACCGTTGCCGTTGCTACTAGTTTCAAAACGGGCAAAGCCGTTATTTTCAACAGCAGGGGTTGGTGGTTGAGAAATTAGTTCAGATGCTTTGTGCAAGCGGTAGCCGTTGCTGCGATAGCCACCAGTACCAACAGAACTGCCTTGTAGCTGGATATTTTGACCGCGAGTGACAATTAAAAAAGCGATCGCTAATAAGGAACCCACCATCAAAGCAGAATAACTCAACATCATGACGCTGACATGCATCATCAGCCAATTTGACTTCAAGGCAGGTACTAGGGGTTCTGACGCTTGCATCTGGGATGGTAGTGTCATGGTAGCAAAAGCTGCGATCGCCATTGCCACTGGAGCTGTCGCAACTCCTACTAAGCGGCTACGGCTACTATTTTCAGCAATCAGATGGACTGCGGTAATTCCCCAAGTTAAGAAAAACAGAGATTCATAAAGATTACTTAAGGGAAAGTAACCAGCTTCGATCCATCGTGCCCCTAGTAGAGTAGCTATGCACAAATTTGCGATCGCCATCCCAGCTGTCCCCAAAGCGGCTAGATAAGGCAGATTCGGAAAAGCCGCTCCTCCCCAATACACCAGCATTGTCAGGAATAATATGGCAAAGGACGCATTGTCCAGCCAGTTCTGGAGTACAACCAAATTCATAAAGTTTTCTCTCCGTGGATGATTTAAAATATCGATTCTGACTGTTTTGATCCTATATGTTTAGAGGGGAATCGGGAATGGGGCATTGGGGATTGGGTACAAGAGGCAGAGGTGCAAAGGGGAAAACTTACTGCAACTTCTCCTCGGTCACTGAGCGTAGCCGAAGTGCTGCTTTCCTGCTCTCCACTCCCCTATCTAACAGAGTTACTTTTACTCCCTTCTGGACTGGGCAATGTAGTCGTGTTAGTAACTTTTTTAAGTTCGATAAAAATATCGTAACGGTTACTGCGATTGTCGCTGACAGCAGATGTCATCCCAATTGTGCGCGTTGCATCTAACAAAGTTTGTTGATTGGGAATTAGAGTTGGTAAAGGGAAATTTTTCACAGTTCGTTCCACATCCAGGAAAAATTGACCATTCGTCGGATTGGGTTCTGTAGGAACTGTTTGTTGGAAGGGAAGAGTGCCAGCTAGTGTGTAGTTGGGTTTGGGAACAATTTTATCCGCGATCGGAGCGCCCACTATCAGAAAAGCGACATCTCCATCTAACCAACCGTGGGTTGCAGTTAACGTACCATAAGGTGATACCCAGTTAACAACGGGTTGACCTGCGACTTTCCCCGGTTGCACTTGAAACTGGTATTGATTTTTCATTACTTCATCCAGTTGACTGATGGATGCTTCAGCTGATTTGCGTAGGCTTTGCCCACTATAGGCATCGCTTGTCTGTACCATGAACAGCAAACCCGCACGAAAATCATTTGGCGAACCTTCTTTTGGAGTAGCAGGAATCACTGATAATAAAAATTCCCCTTTCATCCAACTAAGTAAATCCTTCTCTAAATCGAGATCAGTAAGAGATTTTATACCACCTCTAATCTGTTCTGGTGCGATCGGTGATAAAGGATTTCCCTGAGATGTTAAAACATAGTCTCTCCACAACCTCTGTAAGTTACCACCAGTAAGCATCATTAAGGTTTCCGCAGGTATGCGGCTTTGCATTTTCCCAGCTTTGTTTTCCACCACCAGCACACGTTGACTATTAGGATTTAACCAAGAAACGCCCTTGAAGCGGATTCCTTCTGACTCTAAGGTTATTGTCCCTGCTAAACCTTGGTTGTTTTGCAGTTGAGCCAAAACTTGAGCAGGTAAAGGTCGGTTTGGAGAAGCTGCGGCTATTTTCGCAGCTGTTGGCACATTCACATAAAACTGGGCAAAGGGTTGGTAGTTGGCAATTTTCGGGAAATTCTCAGTAAAGCCGCCTGTTGTGGCTAGGGATGTTTTATTTTTGTAGGCGTCGATCGCTCGTTCTGTGGCTTTGGGACTATCAGTTATCACTAAAAAACGCCCATCTAGTAATGCAGCCGAGAAGTTTTGCCCTGCTTGTCCCTGACTTTGTTTAATGGCGATCCCTTGATAAGTGCGATCGCTCCATTTGCCTTGTTTAAGAATTTTAGGTTGTGCCAAAATATTTTTGGCGATTTCTGGGTTTTTCACTGGCAATACCATTACCATTGATTGCTGATCGCTGGCAGCATTTTCATTGGTGGTAACTGGTTTGGGTGCAGGTTTATTCCCTGTTGCTGGAGCAAGAATTGCGATCGTCACGTCATCGCCTACCCAAGGAGCGATATCTTTCTGGAAGTCGTAACCATTATTCGTCAGAAAGCGATCGCGTAACTGGACTAAATTTTTGTCCAGTTCTGTTTGGGTTTCTTTTGTCCCAAACTGCCGCAATTTCTGCCACTGCTGGGGATCTGTTGTTAAGGAAACTGCAAACAGGGCATCACCAGGAATAATATTTGCACCTACTAGCAAATCGCTAGAAGATATTTGTCTCTGGGCTAACAACCAGTAAGCTACACTCCCCGCACCAATCAATAACCCAGCAGCCGAGAGCGTCAGCACCAGAGACGGTTTCTTATTTTTCTTCATCTGAACAGACACAAGAGGCGGTGGCATTGAAACCTGTACCTTATACTTGCAAACTTATTACTTGCTTGATTAGTCAAGTACACCAACAGTATTACCCATTCTTTAGGGCAGTTAATTATATTAAATTTTTCTACCCTAGATGCTGATGGTACTTCGATAATCAACTTTCCGTAGTCTTTTAAAAGCTATGTTTTTGGCTCAGTTACCATTTTTAACACGCTTTGTTGAATTTCGTAGGACGTTTCCCTAAGATTAATTCCTCTGTCGGAAAGTTTCCACAAGTAAATCTGTTATTCCAAGCAATTCAGAGAATATAACATTTTTTTCGGAGTTCCAGAAATTATATACAATCAGAAAACTCTAGGTATTGTAATGGTTTTAGCGATTTCTCTCAATTCTTCTTAAAGTATTACCCCGCTCTAAGAACTCTATTTTTATGCGATCGCCTACCTATACTTGCAACTCAAATCCAGGTAGTATATCTTCTCCAGAAACAATCGCTGGCATTTGTACAACTTCTACAGCTTTTAAAAGTCGGTAAATTTCAACTTGACGATCTTGAGGATTAATCAGCCAACCCAAGCGCAGACCATTTTTAATGTATTCCTGCATTTTCTCTTGAATTGGTGCAAGGCTCACTGTGTCCGAACGCAGTTCCATCACAAAGTCGGGTACAAGTGGCGGAAATTTTTTTCGTTGTTCTGGTGTTAAAGCTTCCCACCGCTCCAATTTTACCCAAGCAGCATCAGGAGAACGTTTTGCACCGTTGGGAAGTATAAAGATAGTTGAAGAACTAAAAACTTTTCCTAATTTAGCTTGACGATTCCAAATTTCTAAATCAGCAATCAGTCCAGCTTCCTGATTTCCGCTTTCTCCTCCTACTGGTGGCACAATTATTAATTCTCCAGATGCATTCATTTCCAGGCTTAGATCACGATTGGCAATACACAATTGATAAAATTGCTCATCGGTTAAATGAGCAATCGGTTCTAGATTAAGCACAACAGTATTCATTAAACCTTTCCTCGTGTCTTTCTTACTAACATCAGTAGGAAATTATTGCTTGTTGGAAGATTTCTTGAGGTGTAATTTGTAGCCCTTCAAATAATGAATCTTCTAAACTATAGCCGTAGTCACACAGGTTAGGACAGTGTTGATTGCTCAAAGTTTTGAAACAACTGGGTTTTTACTCAGCACTCAGCACGGGCTAAACGCCCCGCTTCCGCTAACAGCACTCAGCACTCAGCACTTAGCTATATCAGTACCGATCGCTGCAACAATAATTCAACGTTCCTTTGATAATTTCATTGCATGATTTCAGCTACTTAGTTTTACTCGATAGCGATCAGCCTACATCATGGCTTCTTACTGATTTTTGGAATTTAATTGCATAGCCCCCAAATATTTAGTTAAATAAGGTGAAAAAACCTCATAAATTAATGTCAGTGGCTGCCCATGATGCCAAAACAAATAGTGGCGACCCCAAAAAGGCCCAGTTTCACCAAAACCGGACTCTAGTGCCAATGAGTCACCGTAGTAAATTCCTCGAACATCCCGATACAATTCTGTGCGAAGACGAGCTAAACTTGCCCAAATTGGTAATGAACGGTTTTGTAAATACTCATCGACATGACTGGCTTCCCACCACGAAGTAGCATAAGCTAATCTTTGACCAGAAGCGGTACGCAGCCATACTTGTCGCCGTAATCGCGGTTCTGGGACAGCTTGGATTAACTCAGGAGCTCCATCCAAGTCCATGCCAATCAATGACATATCAATAACATCTACTTCTACAGCCTCTCCTGTAAGCAATTCTAAGTGACGTGTTGGGGAGCCGTCACCCAAAAGCATTAGCTGCCATGCAGGTGCTAGCTGAGTGTGAGGTAAACTTTGTTGAATTATTTCCTCCCCTCCTTGCCAAATCGGAGTGAGGCGATGCCAAGCTGGTGGCAGTGTTAGGTTGTGTGTCGGCGTAAAAGAAATAGTCAATGCTTTTTACAAAACTTCACCTATTTCTATAAAAGCATAAAAAACTAGTACTTTGACAAGGCAACTTTGCTTAGTATGTAATAAGCAGTGAAGTGCTTCAGAAAAAGACTAAAGTCATCACTGCAAACTTAAATATTTAAGGGTCAATAGTCTAAGGTTTTTTGACCTATGACTATTGACCCTATGCTTAAACAAGCAAAAATGCGGATGGCGAGACTCGAACTCGCAAGGCAAAGCCACACGCACCTCAAGCGTGCGCGTATACCAATTCCGCCACATCCGCATAGTTTGTCTAAATATAGACTATAGCATAACAAAGGTGATATCTAAATTCAGTTGCTCAAAAATATAAATTTTCTCAAGGCGGTATCAGACTGACAGAAATTTAGCAGCTGTATAAGTGATATTGAAAAGGGTAGAGCTACTGTGTTCGGCAAAGTGCAATGGCGTATCCGTCTGCTGTAGGCGATTTCTACGATGGGCTATGACGCACGCTTGATAGCCCAGCGTAAAGCCTACGGCATAGCTTCGCTTAGAGCGATGCAGGAGCGTCTGACTTGCTATCGGCGTTGCAAAAGCCCAGCTTGGTAGTCTAGCCAAGACTTACAGCAGCAATGTTGTTAGTGTAGTAAGACCCATAGAGACAGCAAGCCTGCAATATGCAAGTTTGCTTAGAATCAGGGTGGCGAATCTCCTGTGATAATTTGAAATAATGCGGAAGCGTTGTTTCAAGTTGGATCACAGAAAATGTCAATCTACTGGTAATGATATCGAAACTAAAAAATGAAGTTTGACAAAATATTAATTGCCAATCGGGGAGAAATCGCCCTTCGCATTCTCCGCGCCTGTGAAGAAATGGGAATTGCCACAGTTGCGGTTCACTCCACCGTTGACCGTAATGCTCTCCACGTCCAACTTGCTGATGAAGCAGTTTGCATTGGCGAACCTGCTAGCGGTAAAAGTTATTTGAATATTCCCAATATTATTGCTGCTGCACTGACGCGCAATGCTACTGCCATTCATCCAGGCTATGGTTTTTTGGCAGAAAATGCCCGGTTTGCGGAAATCTGTGCCGACCATCATATTGCTTTTATCGGCCCAACTCCAGAAGCTATGAGACGGATGGGCGATAAATCCACTGCCAAAGAAACCATGCAAAAAGCTGGAGTACCGACAGTACCAGGTACTGAGGGATTGGTAGAATCCGAGCAAGAAGGATTAGGATTCGCCAAAGATATCGGTTATCCAGTGATGATCAAAGCTACAGCAGGTGGCGGTGGAAGGGGTATGCGCCTAGTTCGTTCGGAAGACGAATTTGTCAAACTTTTCCTCGCAGCTCAAGGCGAAGCAGGAGCAGCTTTTGGGAATTCTGGCGTTTACATAGAAAAATTTATTGAACGTCCCCGCCACATCGAATTTCAAATTTTGGCGGATAACTACGGTAATGTCATCCACTTGGGTGAACGGGATTGCTCAATTCAGCGCCGGAATCAAAAGCTGTTAGAAGAAGCTCCTAGTCCGGCTCTCGACCAAGACCTACGTGAAAAAATGGGACAAGCTGCTGTCAAAGCTGCTCAATTCATTAACTACAGTGGGGCTGGTACTATTGAGTTTCTCTTGGATAGATCCGGTAAATTCTACTTTATGGAAATGAACACCCGGATTCAAGTAGAACATCCTGTAACAGAAATGATTACTGGGATAGACTTAGTTGCCGAACAAATCCGCATTGCTCAAGGTGAAAGACTCAAGCTTACTCAAGAGCAAGTAGTATTACGAGGTCATGCGATCGAATGTCGAATCAACGCCGAAGATCCCGATCGTGACTTTCGCCCTTCTCCTGGACGGATCAGTAGCTATTTGCCCCCCGGAGGGCCTGGTGTGCGGATTGATTCCCACGTTTACACAGATTATCAAATCCCACCCTACTACGATTCCTTGATCGGCAAGTTAATCGTTTGGGCGCCAGATCGACCCACTGCTATTAACCGGATGAAACGCGCACTGCGGGAATGCGCCATTACTGGACTACCAACCACTATTGGGTTTCATCAAAAAATTATGGAAACTCCACAGTTTTTACAGGGTAATGTCTATACAAATTTTGTGCAGGAAATGAACGGTTAGGGGAGTGGGGAGTCGGGGAGCAGTTGCAGTAAGTTTTATCCCCTCTGCCCCTAGAGCCTCTTATACCCAATGCCCAATGCCCCATTTTTAATTCACCGAGATAGCATAGTCAGCAATCCTTGTTGACCTAGCAGAATTTCTCGTAGCAGGCTGAAGATACCAACCCAAATAATAGGTGTAATGTCTACCCCACCTATAGGTTGCACCAGCTTTCGCAAAGGGATTAAAAATGGCTCAGTGGGCCAAGCTATTAAATTAAAGGGCAACCGATTCAAATCCACTTGCGGATACCAAGTGAGAATGATACGAAATATAAATAAGAATGTCATTACCCCTAACACAGGGCCAAGAATCCAAGCAGTCAGGTTAACACCAGTCATCGGTTTCAGGTACTATCTATCTGTAAAGAAAGAAAAAACTTAGGCGTCGGCAAGCTTCGCCTTGCGTAGGCGTAGTCCGTCGTAGACATCGCCAGGAAATTTTAAGCTTTGTAAAGCACTCTGATCATCATTTTAACCAAATGCTGTCATTTCCTTCTGAAATAGAAAAGCGAACTTGCTGACGCGGTTAACTCAACAAATGGTGAAAGCAGTTACCAAGTTTAGCAGTTCATGGTTAGAGGCTTCTCAAGAAAGTAATACACTATTAAAATTAGGATGAAGTGTGTAAAAAAAGGTTGAGAAGTATGACGCCTTCTTTAGCAAATTTTCTTTGGAGTCTGCTATGGGGTACAGCAATTGTTGTGATACCCGTTACAGTTGGTCTAATTTTCATTAGCCAAAAAGATAAAATACAGCGTTCATAATGCTTATGAGAGTTAATTTAACTCTCATAATCGATAGTCTGTCAGCAATCTACATTTATTTCACCAAAAGCAGCATAAACTGTGGCTGGTGGCAGTTGTAGATGATAGACATAGACGTTTTTACTTTTCGGTGAATAGCTTCAGAGCTTCTTTGCCAGAGGCTTTGAAGCTTCAATATATTGTGACTAATTAGAGTAGTGATTTTAATTGTGACTCGCTAACATAGATTTGATATTGGGAAAACAGCAATGATAAATTTTGGGCTGAACTCAGCCAGTTTTCTGGCTCAGGTAAATTTTGGGGCAAACTCAGCCAGTATTCTAGGAATTTTCCTGGCTGTGGCTGGGGCAGCACTGTATTTTCTCCGCACTGTGCGCCCAGAATTGTCACGGGATCAAGATATCTTTTTTGCAGCAGTCGGCTTGCTTTGCGGCTTCATTCTTGTCTTTCAAGGATGGCGGCTAGACCCGATTTTACAATTTGGTCAACTGCTTTTAGTTGGCACAACTGTGTTTTTTGCAGTTGAAAGTATTCGTCTGCGGAGTATAGCTACCCAGCAAGCAAAGCGCAACACTCCGATTGTGGACGATGAGCGAGAGGTAAGCGGAAATTATTCAATGAACCGCAACCGCAAGAGGTATGGGGCTGAGATGGAGGCAGACTTAGATCCACTGCCTTATGAAGACGAGGAAGAACGACCCCCGCGTCGCCGGATTCAGGGTAGCAGAGATGAGATTTCCACTCGTGATGACTACTACGAGGAGCAACCCCCCCGTCGTTCAGAACGCCGTAACAGCAGTAGTGAAAGACAGGCTCCATCTGATAGAATGCGTCGGCGGACTTCTGGGCGTCCTGTAAATCGCCCTTCTGAAAGCTTTGAAGAAGAGAACTGGGGTTCTTCATCTAGGCAAGTTGATGATTGGGAAAATTCGGGTGGGGAAGTTAGAAAACCTTCTCGCGGTAGTAATAACGGGTCACAGCGTCCCGAAAGTCGTGAAGATGATGTTTCTCTCAGACCGAGAAGGCGTCGTCCGCCCACTGACTCAACTCCTCGAAGACCGCGCGAAGATGATGATGCGATCCCAACTGATTATGTGCCATACAACCCAATTGAAAAACCAAATGAGGGGTCAGATAATTTGAGCGATTTTGATGACGATGTTTAAAACAGTTGGCGTGCAATTAGGTTTAAAGGCGACGGAAAACAGTTGAGGTGGAAAAATTTACGCCTGCATTTTGGCTCCAAAGACCAATTCATTGGAGCCTGGTTTTTGGTTTAACAAGTTTGCTTGTATCTTGTGGTTCTAACGATATTCCCATAGGACCTACTTCTCTTAACAGTCGCTACACTGAAGAGCAACCTGCTTTGAGTGGAAATGGGCGCTTTTTAGCGTTTGTATCTAATCGCAATGGTAATCAGCAGCTACTAGTGTACGATTTGGAGAGGCAAGTGTTTATTGGCACACCTGGGATAAACCGACAAGAGACAATTGCCGAAAGTCCTAGTTTGAGCTACACCGGGCGTTATATTTCTTATCTTACTAGCGATCAAGGTAGACCAGTGGTGGCGCTTTACGATCGCGCTACGCAACAGTCACAAATCGTCACACCAATTTATCGCGGCTGGGTCAGAAAACCAAATATTAGTCCAGATGGACGTTATGTTGTCTTTGAAACCGCCACTCGTGGTCAGTGGGATATTGAAGTCCTAGACCGAGGGCCAAATATTGAGTTAGATATTCCCAACGGTGCAACTGTGGGTTCACCTCCGTAAGGGGAGATGAGGGGGATGAGGGGGATGAGGGAGCAGGGGGAGATGAGAGGGACAAGGGGAACAAGGGGGAATTATTGAACGAAGTTTCTTCCTTGTCTTCCCAATGTCCCATGCCTCTGGAGCCTCTTGTGCCCAATGCCCAATGCCCTGTTTGGCCAATGCCCAATGAAATATATATGAAACGTGTTTTTTTTATACCTGTATTTTTCTGTTTAAATTTATTGACTGGGTGTTTTGGCTACCCTCGCATTTTGAGTTATCCCTTTGATCCGGGGGGTCGGAGTCTCAATAGTTTCGCGTCGGAATTAAACCCCCAAATTTCTGGGAGATACATTGTTTTTATTACTGACCGACGCGGTAGCCAAGATGTTTATATGTTTGATACAGTAACTCGTGATTTGGTTGATTTGCCAGGTTTAAATTCCTTTGATGCGATCGCAAATCATCCTAGCGTTTCACAAGATGGTCGTTATATTGTGTTTGCTGCTAGCCGTCAGGGGCGATCGGCTATTTTTCTCTACGACCGAGAAACACGCCAATCACGGAATTTGACCAACAACCTGCAAGCGGAAGTCCGCAACCCTACAATTAGCGCTGATGGTAGCAGGATTGCTTTTGAGTCTAGTAACAATGGTCAGTGGGATGTTTTAGTATATGACCGTTATGGACAACCGTTGAATATACCTCAAGAACCGCGTTGAAGAATGGGGATTGGGGATTGGGGACAAAGCAAGGGAGCAGGGAGCAGGGAGCAGGGGAGTAGGGGGAGATGAGGAGGATAAGGGGGAATTATTGAACAAGTTTCTCCTTTATTTTTGAATGCGTGAATTTTGAATTTTGAATTGTTAACTCCCCCCTCTTGCTTGTCTCCTTTGTCTCTTCTCCATGTCCTGTTTGGCCAATGCCTTATTCCCTATTCCCTTCTACTTGTTGCACAGATTCAATAAGCGATCGCACTTGTTCTGTCCCCTCGGAAGGTTCAAATGATAGGGGAAACTTACCCCGAAGGATCATCCGCAAACCGAGGGGTGCAAGACTGAGTAATCCTTTTAAATCCTGAAAGTAGTTAGCAACTACTTGTAAACCAAATTGGCGTTCATCAATCCAACCACCTTCTTTAACTAAATCTATCAATACTTTCCGGTGACGAATTGAACGACTATCACTGGCTTGTTTCTGGGTGAGAATTTCTTGTTTAACTTTGGTGATTTGTTCTAATGGTGCAACTTCCATTGGACAAACAGAATCGCAGTACAAACAACGGGTGCAACCCCATACGCCTTTAGTACCTTCGTTGTAGCTTGCTAAACGATTTTCGGTATCGCTATCGCGGGAGTCTGCTACCATTCGGTAAGCTTTGGCAAGGGCATGGGGGCCTACAAAGTCTGGATTAACTTCACGAGCGTTGCATTCAGAGTAACAAGCACCGCACATAATACAGTTACCAGTTTGATCGAGGCGCGATCGCTCTTGTGGTGTTTGCAAAAACTCTCTTTCTGGTACTTGTCGTGCTGCCGTACTCACATAAGGGGCAACTGCCTCTAAATTATTCCAGAAACTGCTCATATCTACAACCAAATCTTTAATCACGGGCATATTGCCAAGAGGTGCGATCGTGATTTCACCAATAGCATTTACTTTACTTTGGGATGATGGTATTTGTTGTAATCTGGCAAGTTCGCTCCCAACATTTTCTTTACAAGCTAAAGCCGAACGCCCATTAATTCGCATAGCACAACTACCACAAATAGTATTGCGGCAATTTTTGCGAAACGCTAAAGTTCCATCTTGCTCCCACTTAATATGATTGAGGCAATCCAAGATTGTATTACCTGGTTCGGCCTCTACAAGGTAGGTTTGCACAACAGGGGAGGAATTTTGTTGCTGTCGAATGACCTTAAAAATAACTTCCATAACCACTAACCAAAATTTTAAAATTACTTCACCAGCCTCAATAATCATGAGTTAAAGCAGGTAGTTGCGAAAAGTGAGTTATACTTTTTCGCCCCTAATTCAAACTCTAGTGTTAACAGGCTGACGATTAAAGGGCGACTGACTTCTAGTTTAAGGATAACCATTAAAATTTTACTTGTAGTAACGTTGTAGGCAAGATTTTTGTCAAATTCTGAGTTAAAACGCCAAAAATGTCATCGCAGCTTTGCATTGAATTTACCTGTTTGGGAATGTAAAGGAAAGAGAGTTTGCTTAAAAAGTAACTTAAGTCGATCTTTGACCTAGCGATCGTATACAAATGAAATGCATGTGAGGTTAACAACACGTCTTGATGTCAACTTGAGTCAAGCAGTCCTGACAGTAAAATTCCGTCAAGTGGTAGCGAAGGTGGAATTTTTTGATTATATAGAAGTGTGAAAGCCCATGTTTAATATATAGTAGTGGCAATCAAGTACTAGGCACATGTTAAGAGATTTATTCTTCCCATAGACAGACGTGCAAAATCCTCTCGCCGCTTTTGACCTGAAGATAATAAACCGAGGAAAAATCCTCACCACTTTCAAAGAAAAGTTAGAGCACCGCAAAACCCGGATGTGCGAGACTTTTCGCTTTTTGGCTTGCTCTCAATCAAGAAAATATGGGATTGAACTCATTGGTCAAAACTGCTCGTCTCAATTATATAAATTTTTATAAAATCCAGATAGCAATGCTCACGCTTGCAATAAAGGGTTAAGAAAATCGTCACTGCTTTTTTCTTCTTTAAGTCCAGGAATTTAAATAAAAATTTACTAGCAATTTTAATTCAAAATTAAACAACTATTTTGCTATTATTAGTCCATGCTAGTATTTAATATAAAATTACGAAGTAGCAAAACCAGAATCAATAGCCGTATCAGCGCGGTTAATACTGCTTTGTTGATTCGTAATGTAGAGACAAGAAAATTCGCGTCTCTACTGGTAGGACAAAAGGGTGTATGCCCATAGGACTCTATTGAAATACTATGCTGTCCTAAGCTTGAGAGTACGAGTGGAGAAAACTCTACTTGCTCATTGGCAATAAAGGCAAGCACTGAAAGTGAAAAACCTGCAATTCTTTGGGTCTACGACTTATTTGCAGTAGAACCTAACCCCATTTGTAAAGGTGGCTGAAAGTTACACCGCTACAGTAGCGCCAAAGGAGAAAATAGTTTTCTTTCTGATGGCGAATAATGGTTAAAAGTGCCGTAACATCGCCAAAATTAATGTCTATGGCAACTATGGCCTCTAGTTGGTTGTGGACAACCATATATAGAAGTGCTTTTGGCTCCTATCGACAGGAATTCACCCGTTACACTAGGGTCTTCAGTAGCTCTATGCAAATGCTAAAAAATAAAATGCTGGCATGAGACTACATTGTTTATCAGTTTGGAGAGAGTAAGGAAAATTTGAGCATAATGACTGAAACTGCAACTGCGCCATTAACTGGAAAAGCACTACTTGCTAAAGTAAAAGAACTTTCCACATTACCACGCCGAGAAAGAGCTAAACAGTGCGGCTATTACACTGTTACTAAGAATAACCAAGTTCGTGTTAATCTCACCGATTTTTATGACGCTTTGCTATCTGCAAGGGGAATTCCTCTAAGTCCAGAAGCACCTAAAGATGGTCGTGGTCGTGAACCGACATATCGGGTTAGTGTCCATCAAAATGGTCAGATTGTAATTGGTGCTACATACACCAAAGCAATGGGCTTGAAAGCTGGAGATGAGTTTGAAATTAGGCTGGGATACAAACATATTCACCTGATTCAACTAGGTGAAAGCGATAAAAAACTAACCTCACAAGATATAGATTCTGACGAATCAGACGAAGATTTGGAAGACGAAGAGTAAATTTGCTGATGGTAAAGATAAGTTTCAGGTGATGATAACTTGTCCTTACCCCGACAGCAAATTGGTAGCCAGGTAAAAAATACGATTAGACCCCTTGCAGAAGTCACCAAATTTAGTAGAGTCTTGATTAATCAGCAAGAAATCTATAATGCAAGAAGTCTATCGTGTTTTTTTTGTTTATTTTGATAACTTTCTTTGAGTTTTCGGTCAACGTCTTACTGGCGTTTAGAGAAAATGCACCGCCACTAGTTATAGTGACGGCATTTTTTGTTTGCTGGATAGTTTGCTGGTTGCCAGTAGCAACAGTATCAGCAATATTGCTTAATTGGCAACCTCCTAAACCTTTACAGCCAGAGCAAAAAATGCCGTTATTGGTTTCACTTTACCTATTAGCTCCCCCGATTCTCTGGGGAGTTATTTGGTTGACTAATAAATCTTTTTCAGATTACGGCTTTGTTGCCAATCTTTCAACTCTTAGTTCTTTAGCACTAGGTTTTAGTTTGGGAGTGCTGAGTCTAGCCATTGTATTTAGTGGGCAATTCGGATTGGGTTGGTGTTCTTTTGAAAAGTCGAATTTCAAGTTAGTATTACCCATTTTGCTACCGATTTTCTTGATAGCGTTGTTAGTCAGTGGGATAGAAGAGTTAGTTTTTCGCGGTTTCCTGTTCACAGAATTAGCGCAGGATTACCCAGCTTGGGTAGCAGCAGCAATTTCTAGCTTGATTTTTGCCTTGTTACACTTGGTTTGGGAGCAACGCGAAACTGCACCCCAACTTCCTGGATTATGGCTGATGGGAATGGTGCTGGTGTTAGCACGCTTTGCCGCAAGTGGTAATTTGGGTTTAGCTTGGGGATTGCACGCGGGATGGGTATGGGCGATCGCTACCATAGATACAGCAGAACTAATTACTTACACAGGTAAAGTCTCTGACTGGTTCACAGGTAAGAACAAAAAACCCCTAGCTGGCTTGGCGGGAATTATTTGTGTATTGGGAACTGGAATAATTATTTGGTTCAACTCTTAAGTATTTTTATTTCCCATAGAAGATGTATGTTAACGCAGATCCCCAACTTCTTCGAGAAGTCGGGGATCTAAATCCAACGATTTAGTAGACACCATTCCACTGTACTAATCTTTATTTAGTACTCAAAACTACTCAGACCTTTTCATTCTGTCGATTTCTCGTTGTAATTCTTCAATTTGACGGCGTAAAATTTCTGTTTCATTTGCGGAAGATTCTGCTGCAACATTTACCGATCCAGAAGCAGGCGATCGCTGATAATTTCCTCGGCGAATTTGCTGATATTCTTCGGATATTGCCCACGACCGTAAGTAATGTAAGCGTTCAACAGGGAAAGGATGACTCAACATCATACCCTGAGCGCCATTGTAGATCAAGAATTTATATATCTGATTCAGTCCATCCTCATCCAATGCCTGATAATTTTCTGACTGCTTGATAAACTCTTGTAAACTACACTCATTGGCATATTTGTTACTACCGCCAGAAAGTTTCATCATCGTTGACATCACAGGATTCAAATCATCCATCACTAGTAGTGCAGCGCGATCTGACGATAACTCGGCTTTGCGCCGCCACTCAAAAAAGGCGTAAATCAAGCCTTGTGTGACAATATTACCGATGCCAAAGGTCAATTCTCCCAAGGCAGAAGCAGCACTCATCGCCCACATCGCCATTTGAATTAAAATAGTATGACCACATTTAATATGCCCCAATTCATGGGCTAGCACCGCCCGAATCTCGGTTTCGTCTAGTAAGTCTAGTATCCCTGTATTTATGACTATGTAAGGATTCTCTTGCCCCAGCGCATAGCTATTTGCTTGGGGATTTTGCGAGACAAACAGTGTTGGTTCTGGGTAAATGTCCAAATCTCGGACGCATTCCCGAAACATCTGGTAAATAGTGGAATATTGACGCGGCCCGACTTGGATGGTGTTACCCATTAGATAGACTAATTGAGGGCGTTCGTAGATAAATTCCACAAATTTACGAGCGATTAAATCAAATCCTGGTAAATTTCGTAAAGCTTGCTCGGCTTGACGATCTAGTGGATGCCTAAAGGCTTCGCTGGAAATTCCTGTGTAAGTTGGCATAATTTAGGGTATTGGGTGATTGGTGATTGGTCATTGGTCATTAGTCATTAGTCACTTGTACTGAGCGTAGTCGTTGGCGTGGTCACTGAGCGTAGTCGAAGTGCAGCCTCTCCAAGAGTTGTATTGGTCATTAGTTTTGGATCAATGGCAAAGGACAAAGGACAAATGACAAATGACAAGATAATAGAAATGGGGCAATTGGAAGTAAAAATCACTTTGTATGGAATTGAAAGCGTGTGATTGAGGCAGAAGTTCATTTGTCACTACATAACTTTTTGCGATCGCAAGCGGGGTTCCCTTCCTGGCCCCATCATTTGACGATGGCACGGTTGGTAGCACGCGCCTTGCGCCTGGGACGTAGCGCCCTAATTCAAGTCGGGGCAGTTTGTGGCTATCAAGGGCGGTATCGTACTAGTTTCGTAGCATCAGCCCTGATGTGGCATGGCCCTGTAATTATTGTTGCTCAAGAAGCAGTTCAGCAACTTCTGCTGCGGGTGGAAATTCCCCGTCTACAGCAGTGGCTACCAGCCAATAAATCAATTAGAACAGGTGACGCTTGGCCTGATGCTGAGTTCCAAGGGCTACTGTTGACCTCCCCAGAAGCTTGGTTAAGAGGACAATTGGCTGGTGGCTCACGCTTTCCCCAAGGCATTCCCACAATTATTGATGGGGTAGACGATCTCGAAGATTGGGTGCGTCATCAACTTACTCAAGATATTCAACCCGATGATTGGGATCAACTGATGCTAGCTTGTCCCAACCAAGCTGAGGCAATTCGTGAAGCACGCATACAACTAACACACGAACTTTTTCAGCATCCTGCTAATCCATATCAGTGCTATCTAATTTCCCAGCCAGAAATAGAAATTTTAGGCCATCTTTATGCTGCTTTAGAGACAGTACAAACACTGCCGGAACCCTGGAAAAAATTCTGGCAACAATTTCAAACCCTTAACGAAAATCTTTCCCCCTCATCTCCCTCATCTCCCCCATCTCCCCCACCTCTCTTCTGGGCGACTATTGCCCATCGACAAGGTTTATTTTCTTTGCACTACGCCCCAATGGAATTAGGGGAAATACTCTCGCCTATTTGGCAGCGACAACCAGTAGTTTTAATTGGCAGCGCTATCGAACCGGAAACTGAGGCTCCCCTTTTTCGCCAGCGCCTGGGTTTGGACGATTTAACTTGCCTGAAATTCTCCTCGGAGAACCAAGCGGAAGCAATTCAACTGTATGTACCCTATAAGTTGCCCCTACCCAACACACCAGAATTTCAAGCAGCATTTATTCACAAAGTCCGCACACTAGTTTGTCTAAGTGCGACAGCACCAGGGTTGACGGTTGTCTTGGTGGGAGATGTACCACTCAAGTCTCAAGTGGCGACAATTCTGGCCTCAGAGTTTGGTTCGCGGGTGCAAGTAGAAAAAACTTGTTTAGATGAAAATGGTATTTTGATTAGCGGTTGGGAATTTTGGCGAGAACATCAACGAGTCTTGCCCGCACCCCATCTGTTAATCATTGCTACTTTGCCCCTACCATCTTTGGAAAATCCCCTGGTAGCTGGTAGAGTAGCTCTTTATAAGCGATCGCATCAAGATTGGTTCCGTTTATACTTGTTGCCAGCAGCTTTAAATGAATTACAACGGGCGATCGCTCCAGTACGAGAAAGTCAAGGGATTGTGGCTTTACTTGATAGTCGTGTAGTTAACCGCAGCTACGGCGCTCAAATTCTCGCAGCTTTAAGTCCTCTGGCACGCATTAACTATCTCGATCCCAGCCTGTTTTCTAACACTGGTGAAGAAAATTCAGCTTAAGGTTATTTCCCAATGTCCTTCAGGAGTGCTGAGTGCTGTTAGCAAAAGCGGGGCGTTTAGCCCGTGCTGAGTGGGGAATCTCACTTCTTTACTCGCTTGCCGAGGAACTCGAAACTCGGAACTGTTTTGCCCCCCAATTTACATTTTGTCAACAAAGCGCGATCGCAAACAAGCAAGCACTATTATCAGCTTATGGAAGGTGATGCGATTCATCGCCTCTGGAGTAGGCATGATTAGTGGCAAAATAAATTTAGAACCTAAGTATAATTTGAGTTGCTGATTATGGGTGAAGCAAAACGTCGTAAAACCACACTAGGGAAAACATACGGTCAAGAGACTCGGATCTTATCTTGGGTTCCGATCACTAAAACTCAAGGCGAACAATTTGTCACTTGGACTACTCGTGGTGCTTGGATAGGCATTGGTCTTATGGTTGTGGGATGGGCAACAATCCGTTTTATCGGCCCAGCTTTCGGTTGGTGGCAAGTAGTCTATTAATTCTTAATTCATAATTGAATTAGTTGGATATCCAGACTCCAACTAATTCAAGACCACTAAAAAAGACAATGACGCGCAAGTGTTTCGCCAATAATTCCGAATTACGTTGGCGCAACGGTAGCGAGTTTGCATACCCTATGGGAAAGCAAGCTAGGCGCAGCCTCTTGTAGAAAGCATTATGACGAATTACGAATTAGTTAACTGAGTTATTAATAAAAAATAATTACTCGCTTTGGATAGATAATCGAAATATATTATATATGCATTAAGTTTGGTAAAACTAAACTAAGATAAGAATCCTTCTAAATTGCCGTGCTTTAGTTCGTACAACTTTCTGAAAATAATCTGAAAATACCTGGAAATATTGCCTAAATGGCAACATTGCTCTGCTGAGTTTAGGTATTGTCAGTGTTAAGTTTCCCCATGTGGATTCTACACTCACACTTGTCTACTAACTAGGCTATCTTTGTATTGATTATTACATTTATCACTTGCTACTACTTAATCTATAATTTGCACTGTCATCTGCTTCACTTTATATATATAGGAGGAATGAATTTGGTATAACTAATCATTTGTCTATACCAAAATCTACGTTAGAAAGAAAACAGATTAAACATCTAAAAGAGACACTATAACGATGCAAAACTACATTATGGCATTTAATAACAGTGTATTTGGCTGCTCATAGCCAATAAAACCCAAATATCTAGCTTTTTTGTAGTTGACTAGTGCTAGATTTAAGTTACTCTTAAAGCGGATCGCTTACTCTAAGAATCTACCCTGACAGAAGTGTATAAAGATATAGTTAAATTTAGCAATTCTGTCCGAGATTTTGAATTTGCAAACTGAATAGTTTGATACGACCCTCAAAATCCCGATCCACTACCCTAAACAAAGTAGTCAATTAACGACTCAATATCATCTGTTTGGTAATTGTAATGAATAGTTTACAATACCAATGGGTGAGAAAATCTAAAGAAAATATAAAAGAAACTCAACTTACTGTGGTGTCTGGAGGACAAAAGTGTTTCTGAGACTAGCACATCAACATCGACAATTCGTCCAAGACTTAGTAATGAACCTGCAAGCCTTGGCGATTGTATTAGAGCGGCGTGGGTATCCTGCATCCTGCTATACCTGTGGCGACCAAATGAATAGTGCATCGTTTATGGTTAGCTTGGGTGATAACCACCTGATTCGATTTTTAGTGTCCGATTACGGCATTACTTGGACGGAAATGCGGGATGACCGCGAATTAATGAAGCTAGAGGGTGCGGAGGCAATTAGCCAATTAGACGAACTGGCCGATCTTGTCAAGCAATCTATGCAAAGTGATACAAGCTCTAAAACTCTTGCCAAGAAGTATTAAGGTTTCAGAGGTCGATGGCAAATTAGAAATTGATTATTGGTAACTGTTAATCGGTAATAGTGGCTTAGTTAGCGATCGCTCTTACCTATTTTTCCATTACCATTAAGTGATTGGCTATGGCTGGCCCATCGCATATTTTTTGGTATCTGCCAAAATCTTACGAGTCGGATTTTCAGCCTCTAGATAGAAGGTGTTAAAACACACCAAAGTCAGAGGTTGGGTAGTTGATGTCAGATGCGATACACCTAAAGTCCATTGCCAATTAAAATAAAGGGTGCCCAATAGTACGGATGACTAAAGTCATTAACTGCTGCTACGAGTGCATTATGACTTATTTCCTTCCAGTTTCCAGTAATTAATGAGACTTGAGCTTGGCGTAAAGCTTCAGTTTTAGTCAACTTTTCAGTAGAGAGGATACCATAAAAAGCACTCATGAGTGCTTGTGTACCACCATCATCTACAGACCACAAAGAGGCAATCGCGGCTCTAGCGCCGGTTTGTTGCATCTGATAGCCAAAGCCCAAAATTTCTTCACCGTTACCTAACTTGCCTCCCAAGCCGGTTTCACAGGCGCTCAACACTACCAAATCTACATTCGGGAGTGACCAAGTGGCGACATTTCTAAAATTAATGCGATCGCCATTCCCGAATAAAATAAATGAATCTTCTGGTTTACCGACCACAAAGGCTGCATGAGTCGCTAAATGGACAATTGTATAATCATCCATTTGGGGTACAGTGACTTTAGGGGTAAAGGCATCGTCTAAAAGCTTCGTAGTTTCAGGAACCGCAGCTGCTAGACTTTCCACCTCCCGCGTTGCAAAGGGTAAACCAGCGAAAGCAACCTGTCGATTACCAACTCTGATTTGATAATTACCTTTCGTAAAAGCACCTGCTAAAACCCGCAAAGTCGATTGTTTTGAGGTGTTTAAGTTAGTCAAACTGGCAGATGTAATATGATTCACATTGAAGCGCTGCACTAGCCATTGTTTGCCATCATATAAAGCAGTTAAAGGAATGTAGCGTAACCGATCGTCTGGAGCATAAATCAGAGTTTGCGTACCTGATAGCTTCAGGTCTTTCTCTATCGGTTTAATTAGCCAGTCATACAATTGGCGTGCAGGTGCTTTGATATTTCGACTGGGATTGATTAAAGCTTGGCGGAAAGCATCAATTGTTTGATAGAGGTTTTCGCGTTTTACAGCAACGGTGCGATGAATTGGTGAAGATTCAGGAGTTACCAAGACCAATTCCAAACTATCTTTTAAAATCAGTGGGTAGAGTAATGCCGATTTTTGCGGCAATCGCGCCAAGTTATCCCGAAGTTCGTTGAGACTTTCCAAATCCAAATTTTGCCGCCTCGCTGTACGACTAATTTGCTCTACCTGTGCTTTCACTGAAGGACTATTGATAAATTCGTTAAATCCATCTAGAAGTTGCTGTTGATTTAAGACTAGTTGTTCAATGCGTTGTTTCTGTTCGAGCGAGCGCTGTTGGGGGGAAATTTTACGTAATGTTGTCAGTTCTTTACCCAGCACAACAGCATTATCCACACTTTGATCCAGTTTTTGTTTAATTGGTTTTTCTATTGCCGCTATATTAATACCTTTGACAGTACGTTGATTACCTGGCACAGTCTGGAGATATTCCTCTAGTTCTTCAACTTTGAGTAAATCCATTGTCCTTTGTGCCTCAGCAACACGTTCCTGTTTTAGCAATCGTTCGCCCAAAATACGATATGTCTGGCTAACAGTTATGCTGTAAGCATCTGGTTGTGCTGCACTCAGTGCTGATGGATTCAAGCGAGCTTTCTCACGATTAATCAAGCAATGCTTGTAGAAAAAAATTGCTAACTCTGGCTGGTTTTGGATATCGAATAAGTAACCTATGTTACTGTAGGTTTTGCCAAGTCGAACCAGATCCCCAAGTTCTTTGTTAATCAATAAGGCTTGCTGATAGGATTGAAGTGCTTCAGAATACTTTTTTTGACTTTGGTAGATTCTGCCAATATTGTTGAATGTTACCGCTTCCCAAGAGCGTTCTCCAAGGTTTCTGCTGATGGCTAATGCTTGCTGTAATTTCTGTAACCCTTCCTTCGATTGACCTTGCCGAGATTCTTTAATCGCTTCTTTGTTAAGCCTTGCAATTTCTGAAAGCTGATTATTCTTGGGTAAAGCTTGAGCTTTTTCTGCAGAGTCGTATCTCAACCTTGCATTTGTGTTGACCTGGCTACTTTCTTGGTAAGCCATCCCAAAAGTTAGTAAACTAAGTAGAGTTAAAGTAACAACACCAACATACTGGAGATTAGGCTGCATAACAAAACACTCCCTATACTCGGAAGTGTAAATATTAAATCAAGAATTCCGGCAACACAATTAATTTTTATACTATTCAATAATTTTAAAAACTTATAGGTACTGAGAAAATTGAAGATGTCAGAAGAAAAACCCAGCCAACCAAAACTACCACCAACCAGCGCCCTTGACAATTCATCCAATCATGAATTTGCGAATTGGTTTGAATACCCTGTGAGAGTGCAACCCCACCACACTGACTATGCCGGTCTTGTCTGGCACGGTTCCTATATAGCTTGGATGGAAGAAGCGCGGATTGAATGCTTGCGATCTATAGGGGTTGAATTTGCTGATTTAGTCGCTATAGGTTGCGATTTACCAGTAGTAGAACTGTCGGTGCGCTATCACCGTTCAATTCAATTGGGTATGGCAGTGCTGGTAAAAACGCGTATGGCTGAGGTAACAGGTGTGCGAATCAATTGGGACTATGCCATTGTCTCAACTGATGGACAACAATTGTACGTCACTGCCAAGGTGACTTTAGTCGCTTTAGATCGCGAAAGAGGGAAGATTATGCGTCAGTTGCCGCCGAGTGTTAAGGATGCATTAGCCAAGATTTCAGCATTAAATAATAATTGAACATCAAAGGTTGTAAACACCACATAAACTTTGACGCCAGTTGCATCAAAATTAAAAATTTTGTCATTTCATATTTATCACAAAAAAATACAGGAGCCAAGAGTCAGGAGTCCGACTTTTCGCTGAATCCTCACTTTCTTTTTTTGACTCCTGAATTTATAGGATTTTGCATCTAAATGAAGTACATTCTTACTCCCCTTAATCCCTCCTTATAAAGGGGGAAAATAAGAAATCTTGTTCCCCACCCAATCGATCAGGGAGGGTTAAGGTGGGGTATTTTTGTACTTCATTAACTTGCAATCTGCTGTAGGTTTCTGAATTATTCTTCAAGCTTCACCTTTGATTAGCAAAATTGAAATATAGATTCTTACTTGCCAGTTTGGATCTGTGACAGATTTTGAGCAAACTGCATTAGGTAATGCCAAATGTCTTGGGGAGTAATGCCAAAACTAATATTTAATAAAATAAGGATTGCCGCAAGAGTTAATGCAGTGCTCACAGTTGCTTTCAGCAATTTCCATAATATTATGAAGACTATCCAAGCTACAATTAACGTAATAATCATATATATTAGTTCCTTAATAATTACCCTTGTCTGAAAGTGGGTTGACTCAGAAAGGGTAAACTTTTCTTTTGGTAAAAATTACTGGTATAAAAGATGCTAAACCCAGATTTGAATATTTACTCAAATGGGGCTTTTTGTAATAATTAGCCTGGAGATATTTTACCTAAAAACGAGAGAATTATTCATGTGATATGCTAGTTTTATTTGCAAAGTTTTTGTAAAGCTTTCTATTTTTTTGTAGATAAATTATAAATATACATAAAACTGACGACTGAGCCGGAAGTCAAAAGTTATCTTCAATAAAGTTTTATTTGTGAACTTTTTTGTAGTTAGGTAAATACATCTTTGCCATCAAGTGAAATGATTTCCATATTAATTAAATTAGAGGCTGGGGATTAGAGATTGGGGACTAAACATCAATTTCTAATCCTCAGTCCAAACTGAACTGAAGGTTTTTATCGCAGAGAAATTATCCGCGAGTGAGTTTCTAATTTTTCAGTCGCTGTTAAAACTTCTTGTCTTGCCCATTTATCTGCTGCCAAAATGTCATCTAAAGAGGGATTTGCACGGTTATCATTTTGATGGTGATCGCACACCCATTCGATACACCGGGGAATATCTAAAAACCGAATTTTTTCATCTAAAAATAAAGCTACAGCTTGCTCATTTGCGGCATTCAACACCGCTGGCATCGAACCACCAGCTTTACCCACAGCATAAGCCAACTGCATACAAGGATACTTCTGGTGATCTGGTTCGCGGAAGGTGAAATTTCCAGCTTTGACTAAATCTAGTCGTTCCCAGTTGGTGTAGATGCGATCGGGCCAAGATAGGGCATACAGTAAAGGTAAGCGCATATCTGGCCAACCGAGTTGAGCTAAAACTGAAGTATCTTGCAGTTCAATCAGTGAGTGAATAATGCTCTGAGGATGAATGACAATTTCGATATTCTCATAATCCAACCCAAACAGGAAGTGAGCCTCAATTACTTCCAGTCCTTTATTCATCAAAGTAGCAGAGTCTACTGTGATTTTCCGTCCCATCGACCAATTAGGATGTTTGAGGGCATCAGCAACGGTTACATCTGCTAACTTTTCTACATCCCAATCGCGGAAAGCTCCACCCGATGCAGTGAGTAAAATTTTCCGTAAGCCTCCCTTTGGCACACCTTGGAGGCATTGAAAGATTGCGGAGTGTTCGGAATCAGCTGGAAGTAATTTTACACCATGTTTTTCAACTAAGGGTAGAACCACAGGGGCCCCAGCAATCAGAGTTTCTTTGTTCGCTAAGGCAATATCTTTACCAGCTTCAATAGCTGCAATCGTGGGTAGTAAACCAGCACAACCAACGATACCAGTAACAACGGTTTGGGAATCACCGTAACGGGCTACTTCTATCACTCCGGCGTCACCTGCCAGTAGAATCGGTTGGGGATCGAGGTCAATGATAGCTTCTTTGAGCGCTGGTAATTTATCTTCTGAGCAAATGGCTGCTATTTCTGGTCGAAACTGCCGAATTTGAGCACCCAACATTTCAACATTGTTCCCAGATGCCAATCCCACAATCCGAAACTGATCTGGGTACTGAGTGACAATATCTAAAGTCTGAGTACCAATAGAACCAGTGGAACCAACGAGAGTAATCGCTTTCACAATTGCTTAAGGATTTACAGACAACTCCCACTATAAATTGCTTGGGACTCTTTAATCACAGCAATCACCATAATCGATACACTGATGCCAAAAGAGGGAGTGGGGAGATGAGGGAGATGAGGGAGAAATCAATTCAAAATTCACGCATTAAAGAACTTCTGCCTTCTGACTTGAAAGTGCTGTTAGCGGTAGCGGGGCGTTTAGCCCGTGCTGAGTAAAAATACTAGTTACCAGTCCCATTTTCATGCATGGTGATGAAAATTTTTTCATTGGGACTGCCTCACTTCTCTACGAGAGGCTGCGCCAACGACTACGCTCTGTTACCACCTGCTTCCTGCCTTTTCCCCAATGCCCAATGACTAATGACTCTTGACAAATGACAAATGACAAATTTTCATATAACTAGACAAAATTTGTATTTATAAATACTATATTTCTAAAGATAAATTCTGAGAAAATTGGCAAAAGTAACCAAGTATGGAACACTTTTAAGTAATTTTTAATCTGTCCAGTTTGTTAATTATGTTGGTGGAGGATTTAATATGCAAAATATTACTCATAAATTGCTGTGTTACAGCCATAGGTAAAAGGATGCTCAAAGGAGTTTGTTGAAGCACTCAACCCTATGGTCAAAGTTCAGATAGTTATAAAAAAAGTTTTATGGAAAAATGATTTCTTGTTTCCAGCAGCAATATGGCTTGCCAGTCGAATATTTATCTGGACAGCTATGTTGCTGGTTGCGCCAAAACTATCCTTACCAGCAGAGGAATTTTTGCCCCGTTTTGGCTGGGGGGTTTTTGATGCTTGGGATAGTATCCATTATCGAGCGATCGCAACTTCTGGTTATGAATTTGTGAATGACGGCAAGCAACATAATCTGGCCTTCTTTCCCCTGTTTCCCTTAAGCATCTGGGTTTTGATGGAGTTGGGCTTATCGTTTGAATTGGCAGGCACATTAATCAACAACTTGGCATTTTTTGCAGCACTTTACTGTTTGTACTTTTGGGTCAAGGATCATTATGGCATCAATACAGCACACTGGGTAACTGCTGTACTTTCTTTATATCCAGCTTCGATGTTTACGGGAGTGATTTACACAGAGGGGCTGTATTTATTTTTGAGTACGGCGACTTTGCGGGCGTTCGATCAAAAGCAGTATGGCTGGACTGCTTTTTGGGGCGCGATGGCGACAGCAACACGTCCTACAGGTATGGCACTAATTTCAGCATTGGCGATCGCAGCCTGGAAAGAACGCCGACCACCCGTTGCCTATATAGCTAGTTTCACTACTGCTATTGGCATACTTCTATTCAGTTTGTATTGTGCGATTTATTTTGGCGACCCTTTAGCTTTTATCGAAGCACAGCGGGGATGGCGACCAACTCTGGGGTTTGATTGGCAGGGTTGGTTAAATATGTTCATGCAAATTGCCGTTGGCAGTAAAAATTGGCAATTTGGCTGGGTTCAAAACTCCTCTGGTACAATTCAAGACCCCTGGTATCTCTTGTTATTTGGCGTGATTGTTGCCGGTGGCTATCTTTTATGGCATTTCCGTCAACGTTTTAGTTCTGTAAAATTATTTTATGGCTTTTATGGTTTAGTCTTCTTTTTGTTGATTCTGGCAAGCGAAGAGTGGATCAATAACTTCCTCAACTTGTTCATGGTCTTAGGTGGTGGCTATGTGTTGTGGCGCTTACACACGCAACTGACCCCAGTTACAGTTATTTATGGCTTTTGTGGTATTGGTTTGCTGCTAGCTTCTGGAGGCACTATCTCATTAAGCCGTCTCGCCTACGGTATTGTGCCTTTGAACATAGCAATTGGTGTGCTGCTATCTCGCCATCCTCGTCAAGGATATTTAATATTGGGCGCTTTTGTGATACTACTAGCCAAAATAGCTGTAGGATTTGCCCAAGAGCATTGGGTTGGTTAGAAAGTTCAATCCATTATTGCTAAGAAATTGAATTTAAATTTCCTAATGAATGTATCGAATCAAACGAAGATAGCGATCGCTTCATTATTTCTAGGTGTAGGTGCCATATCTTTTGACTCTATTTTTATGAAATTGAGCGAAATTGAACTCAGCCCCAGTGCCACTGTATTTAATCGCTTTTGGCTTGCTAGTGTGGTTTTCTTGCTCTGGCATGGATACAAAGCAATATGGCAGCGATTTTCTGGAGACAAACCTGTAGAACAGCAACCCTACACCAGCCAGGATCTTTTGCTATTGCTAGGTGCTGGTATTCTTTGGGCTGCCACTTTAGTTTTGTTGGCTTGGTCGCTGACTCAAACTAGCGTTGCGATTTCTAGTGTGTTGCATAACCTCGCTCCCATATTTACTAGCTTAGGGGTGTGGCTGTTATTTCGTCAGGGTTTTGAGAACCAATTCCTGATTGGGATGGTCATCGCCCTTGGTGGAGCGATCGCTATTGAATTTGAGGAGTTGCAAATTGCCACAGATGAGGTTCAAGGAAGCTTGGCTGCGATCGTTTCGGCGATTTTATTGAGTGCATACCTGCTGATCGTAGAAAAATTACGAACCAAATTTTCTCCGGCCACAATTCAGTTGTGGATCTGTGCGATCGCGGCTTTAGCGATCTTCCCTATACTTTTGTTTACTCAAGATCAGCTTTTTCCTTCTACAGTCAGTGGGTGGCTTTGGGTAATTTTCTTGGCGCTGATTTGCCAAGTTTTAGGTCATGGGCTTTTGACCTATAGCCTTGCCAAGTTCTCCTCTGTGGTTGTCTCCTTGGTGCATCTATTAGAGCCAGTATTTAGCGGTATTTTCGCTCTTGTAATTTTTTCGGAAACATTAACTTTCTCAAATTGGGTAGGTTTCGCTGTAGTTTTAATGGGTTTATACTTAGCCGTATCTAGCCAAGAGGCTGTTAATTTGCCGTTGCAAGAATCAGTCAAAAATATAATTAACACTTTCGTTCAAAGTATGACGCTCAAACTGTCATTACTGAAGCAACAATTCTCCGAAACACCAGCTTTATTAGGAACTGTCTCATTATTGTTTGCTCTAATTCCCATATCTTTAGCACCATCTCTGACCAAATTGTGTCAACAAGAAATTGGTGCAAATGCTGTAGTCTTTCATCGCAGTTGGATTGCGACAATTGTCTTTGGGCTGTGGAATGGACTTGAGGCTTTCCGCTACCAACAGTCTGTTGAAGGAGGCAGGAGGCAGGATAGCGCAACGGTAGCGAGTCCACGAGCGCCGGCAGGAGGCAGGAGGCAGGAGGCAGAGGGAGAGGGCAATATTACTTCTGCCTTGCTTGATAACCAATCCATAGAACAGAAGCCTTTTACAAGTCAAGAAGTGTGGCTATTGTTGGCAATGGGAACCTCTGCTGGAACCTACCTTCTATTGTGGGCTTGGTCGCTGAGTCAAACTAGTGTTGCCAACGTGGCTTTACTGTCTAATTTGAACTCCTTATTTGTTGCTTTGGCTGGGTATCTGTTATTTGGTTGACGTTTCGACAACAGATTCGTGATTGGTTTGGTCATCGCTTTGGCAGGAGCAATCGCCTTTGAACTCAATAAGGTGCAATTTGCAACCGATCAAATATTAAGGGATGCATTAGCATTGCTAACTGCGGTTTTCATGGCTACTTGTATGCTGCTGATAGAAAGACTCCGAACCAGATTTAGCACTGCAACTATCATGCTGTGGCGCTGTGGAGTAACAACAATGTTTCTACTACCCGTTCTCCCATTCCTCGAAGATAGACTATTGCCCTATTCCTGGACGGGTTGGTTTTTCATCATTTTCCAAGCTCTCTTCTGTCAAGTGCTGGGTCAGGGACTTTTAGCTTATAGCCTCAGTAGAATCTCTTCAGGCGTTGTTGCCGTCACACTTCTTCTAGAACCAGTTCTAGCTTCCATTTTTGCTTGGTTCATTTTTTCAGAACAAGTAGGTTTGTTTGACTGGGCTACTTTTGCCGTAGTTTTAGCGGGTATCTATTTAGCCCAATCTAGTCAATCGATTATTCAAGTAACAAACGAAGGATAGTAGCAGTATGAGAGCTAGTTACCAAAGATAAGCTGTTCCACATTTAACTTGTATAAGTAGTGTGAAAATATTGCCCAAACTCCAAAATATTGATGAAATTTATATCGGCGCGGGTGGGGTATTTTTGTACTTCATCAACTTAAAATCTGCTGTAGTATTTGGACACAGCCAACGAGACTGATACAATTTATGACGAAAGCTTCCGACAAAACATTATTCAAATTAGTGAAATCTCCATTTAATAGGTTCTTAAACTCTCTGCCATTCCCGGTTGCTGGATACTTGCCTATTGGGATTATATTAGCAGTGCTGATTCGATTGGTTTGTGTTCCAAATAAATCAGTGGATTACAAGTTTTTTTTAGCGCGCTGGTATGATTTCATCGCATCTCATGGCGGGTTGAGCGCTCTTAAATATAGTTTTGCCGACTATACACCCCCCTACCTCTACTGGATTTTAATTGCTGCCACCCTGCTTTCTGGATTGCCGAAAATTTTGGCAATTAAGCTTTTTGCGATGACTGTTGATTTTCTTTGTGGCTTTTTAACTTACAAAATTGTTCGACTAAAATACCC
>NZ_JABXKF010000053.1:50854-167840 GCF_017115165.1 Nostoc sp. LPT
CTGTTGATTTTCTTTGTGGCTTTTTAACTTACAAAATTGTTCGACTAAAATACCCAGAGGGTAATAAACCAATCTTTGCTTTTTTGGCAGTTATTTTGAGTCCGACCGTCATATATAATAGTGCCCTCTGGGGTCAATGTGACAGCATTTATACAACGGGATTGATTGCCTGTATTTACTTCTTATGTATTCAAAAAGAAATTCCTGCCTTACTCAGTTTTGGTGTGGGACTTTCTTTTAAGTTGCAAGCAATGTTTTTAGCACCTTTATTATTAATTTTTTTAGTTAAAAAGAAAATTCATTGGTATTATTTACTATTAATTCCAGCAGTATATATAATTGCAGTTTTACCGCCTTGGTTGATGGGAAGACCGATACAAGAATTGCTATTAATCTACTTTAGCCAAGCTAATAAATATAAAGAATTAGCGAAAGGTGCTCCTAATATTTATCAATGGATTCCTAACAATTTTTATAATATTGTTGTCCCTATAGGTTTAACATTAACTGTATCTGCAATATTTTTATTAGCATATCTTGTTTATAAAAGTAAGCTAAAAATTACTCAAGACAGGCTGATACACTTAGCCACCATCTCAGTTTTGTTTATGCCATATATCCTGCCTAAAATGCATGAAAGATATTTTTATCCTGCCGATATTCTTTCAATTATCTTTGCCTTTTACTTTCCGCGATATTTTTGGGTAGCTATAGTTGTGCAAATGGCATCATTTTTCAGCTATTTGGGAACTCCCATATTGATCCAGTTATTTTCAGTACCTTTAGGTTTTGCTCTCTGGTTTGTTGTGCGAAAGTGCGATCTAATTTACCCAAAGCTAAATTTTAGAGAATATGTACCTAAAGGGTAAATTCATTAAGATAAATATTCTATATGTTTAACTTATGGTGAAATCAGTGTAAATCCTTTAGTTGATCCGATAATTTTACTACCAGTTAAATTGATTTGCTGTAAAGCCCCATTGTCTAACAGTAAATAAGATTTATTAGATAACATTTGTTGTAAAGTTGGGACAGTTGCAGGAGTTACTTTACAATCGCAGTAAAAGTCTAAACTAGGACGCCCATAAGCAAAGGAAGTATAAATTTGTGTTCCTGGTGAAACATTTGCCCGAATTAATTCTGCTACTGGTTTAACTGGAAAAGCTTCCTTTAATTCCCAAATCCATGATTGCGAACTCATTAACAGTGCTAAAACTAAGTACATCCCAGAAAATAATACTGGAATAAAATTGCGATCGCGTTGGCTAATTAACCAGACTACTGCACTCATACTTATTGCCAAAACAATGCTCATGACTATTAAACTAGGCTCTTTCTTTGCAAGAATAAAGTAAACACAACCTCCTAAGCCAGCAATAGCAATAATAGCCATAAATATTGTCAAACTTCGCACCTTAAAATGACCGTACTGCCAAATTTCGCTAAGTTTAGCACCAATTGCCAAAGCTAAAAATGGATATACAGGCATAACATACCAGGGGAGCTTAGTTCTCATTAAAGAGATAGTTCCTAAGTAAACAATTGTGCCAATAAGAATTAAGCGACCCCAGGAAGTATGACGTTTTTTCCAAGCTAGATAAAAACCTCCTGGTAAAAATAATAGCCAAGGAAAACTATACTTAATTAACTCAATTAAATAGTACCAGGGTGGCCCACTATGACCTTCAACTGGTTGTGTCAGGCGATCAAAGGTTTGTGTTTGAAAGTTCACTTGGAAGAAAGTTTCACCATAATGTTGCCATTGAGCAGCAAACCAAGCGATCGCTGGTGCATTTCCTAAAAATATTCCCACCAATAAATAGGGGCTTGTTAACAAAGCAAACTGTCGATCTGCAATCAGGAATAAACAAGCGATCGCCCCTAGCGGCAAAACTATCATCCCTTTCGTGAGAGTGATTAACCCTAGACAAAATCCCACACCTAGAGCGTACCGACGATTCTGACGTGCTTTTAGCAAACAAAACAACAGCAGCAAGAAAAAGGTAATAGTTGTACCATCTAGCATTGCTAGCCTTCCGTGACGCAGCACAGGCAACATCGTCAGGTAAACTAAAGCGCTAAACAGAGCTGGTAAACTTTGGTTAAAAAGCAAACATCCCACCAAGTAAAGCAAAGGCACTCCCAAAGCAGTTAACACTGCACCCGGTAGACGCGTTGTCCACTCATTCACGCCTCCGATCAAATAAGTCCAAGCAATTAACAAGTGCATCAGGGGTGGCTTATTATGATAAGGTTCTCCTCCCAATGTGGGGTAAAGCCAATGCATTGAACCAAGTGGGGCACGCCAAATTTCACGGGCAACCTGTGCCACAGTACCTTCATCCCAATCTTGTAAAGGGGAGTTTCCCAAAAATATCAGCCATAGAAATAGAGATATTACTAGTAAGCTAAATAACCATTCTTTTTCTCGGAATAGACGCATATCTAAAATCGGGATAATCATCTCTCTCAAACCTCCAGGATATCCCCACTAAAGCTTGCTTTATATGGCATCATAGCAGCTTCGTAAACCAGTCTTATATTACAGCAAAGTGTTGAACACCCTTTGCTGAAAGAATAGATACTTTGACATGATTTCATAATTTCTGAATAACAGATACAATTTATGACGAAAACTTCAGACAAGACATTATTCAAATTAGTGAAATATCCGTTTAATAGGTTCTTAAATTTTTTCCCATCCCCAGTTTCTGGATACTTAGCTATTGGAATTATCTTCGCAGTGCTAATCCGATTGGTTTGTGTTCCAAATAAATCGTCTGATTATAAATCTTTCTTAGCGCCTTGGTATGATTTCATCGCATCTCATGGCGGATTTAGCGCTCTCAAATATAGTTTTGCCGACTATACACCCCCCTATCTCTACTGGATTGTAATTGCTACCACCCTGCTATCTGGATTGCCAAAAATTTTTGCAATCAAGCTTTTTGCGATGGCTGTTGATTTTCTTTGTGGCTTTTTAACTTACAAAATTGTTCGACTAAAATACCCAGAGGGTAATAAACCAATCTTTGCTTTTTTGGCAGTTATTTTGAGTCCGACCGTCATATATAATAGTGCCCTCTGGGGTCAATGTGACAGCATTTATACAACGGGATTGATTGCCTGTATTTACTTCTTATGTATTCAAAAAGAAATTCCTGCCTTACTCAGTTTTGGTGTGGGACTTTCTTTTAAGTTGCAAGCAATGTTTTTAGCACCTTTATTATTAATTTTTTTAGTTAAAAAGAAAATTCATTGGTATTATTTACTATTAATTCCAGCAGTATATATAATTGCAGTTTTACCGCCTTGGTTGATGGGAAGACCGATACAAGAATTGCTATTAATCTACTTTAGCCAAGCTAATAAATATAAAGAATTAGCGAAAGGTGCTCCTAATATTTATCAATGGATTCCTAACAATTTTTATAATATTGTTGTCCCTATAGGTTTAACATTAACTGTATCTGCAATATTTTTATTAGCATATCTTGTTTATAAAAGTAAGCTAAAAATTACTCAAGACAGGCTGATACACTTAGCCACCATCTCAGTTTTGTTTATGCCATATATCCTGCCCAAAATGCACCAAAGATATTTTTATCCTGCTGATATACTTTCGATTATCTTTGCCTTTTACTTTCCTCGATATTTTTGGGTAGCTATAGTCGTGCAAATGGCATCATTATTTAGTTACTTGGGAACTCCCATATTGATCAAATTATTTTCAGTACCTTTAGGTTTTGCTCTCTGGTTTGTTGTACGAAAGTGCGATCTGATTTATCCAAAATTACAAGCTGGATTTTCTTCTAATCTTAAATAAAAAAATTAGGAAGTATAAGTAGGATTTAAATAACAGAAAACCTGTCAAAAATGAATCATATCAAAATAATTTTAGGGATTAGTACTTTAATTTTATTTATCTCCAGTAGCTTCCGACACGAGTTATTTAATTCCTCTGGGGATTTAGCATTTTTTGATCAATGTATTTACTTAATTAGTCAAGGAAAACCGCCAGTTTCTTCTGTACTTGGTTTTCATCTTTTAGCCGATCATGCTGCTTGGATTTTATATCCTTTGGCTTTATTGTACAAAATTTACCCTAGTGTTTCTTGGCTGTTTGCAGTACAGTCTATTGCTTTAGCATTAGGTGCTTTACCTACATATTTTCTGGCGCTACAAGCCGGTTTAAAAGAAAATTTAGCAGTCGCAATTATAGCTGTATATCTAATGTATCCGGTGGTTTACAATAGCAATCTCTGTGATTTTCACCCTGATACGATCGCAGTCCCTGCACTTTTGACAGCAGTTTTGGCTGCTAGATCGAGAAAAATAGCTTGGTTTTGCCTCAGTATTCTTGTGGTATTGGGTTGTAAGGCTGTATTATCACTGACTGTAGTGGCGATGGGGATTTGGTTACTCTTGTTTGAAAAGCGACGTTTATATGGTGCGATCGCCATTATTGGTGGGACAATATGGTTTTTGATTGCTAACTGGATTATCATCCCTTATTTTGGTAGCGAAGCCGCGTTACTTAACCGTCATCTTTATCGCTATAGCTATTTGGGAAACTCATTTTCCGAAATGCTACAAATATTATTTTTTCAACCAAAAATCATTTTTAACAACCTGTTTTCAGTTATAAACTTAGAATATTTATGTTTTTTATTCTTACCTGTTATTTGGGGTTTAAGACCACAATATCTCATACCATTGATAAGTATAATTCCTTGCATAGCACTAAATTTACTTGCCGATCATCCTTCGCAAAAAAATCTAGTTTTACATTATTCTTTACCAGCAATTCCATTTTTTATTTTAATTTTAATTGCCAGCCTAGCAGCAGGTAAAGCATGGATAAAACAAAGACGAGCAATTATCTTGTGGTCTTTACTTTGCTTTTTCACTTTTGGTAAATTTGGTTTCTTTAGCTCAAAATATCTCCATAATCTGGACAATTGGGCAGCCACAAAAGAGGCGATCGCTTTAGTGAAGACTAAAGATAGCGTTTTAACTACAGATATAATTACTCCACATTTAACCCACAGACAGTTAATTAGTTTTAAATATAATCCTTCTCAAAATATTGCGGAATTGAATAAATTTTATTATGTCTTGCTCAACGTTCGCCACCCAGGCTGGGCTGCAACTTCAGAATCTATTTCTAACTTAGTAAATATTTTGAAAAATCAGTCAAATTTTCACTTGGAATATCAACAAGATGATGTATATCTTTTTGAAAAAACTATTAGTTAACAATACTCCTTTTGCTGAAACTGGCTCAATAACCAAGCTCCAACTTCAGATTGATTCATCTCACGGCTACAGTGTAAGGCTTCCTCTAAAATTGCGTAGGCGTAGCCCGTCGTAGACATCGCTGCTTTTCAAATCAAAGAGCAAAGGCGTTAATAGACGACATGCATCACTAGACTAAAGTCGATAGTAATCGGATTTCTACAAATTGTAAAATTTTTAATAAAAAATGTCTGAAGTAAAAATTAGGGCTTTACCACTAATGGAGAAAGGGTGAGATGAACGATCGCACATTTGGGCACAAAAAAGCAGGTAAATCAACTTTTTCAAATCCATCACTTGTCTCACCAACTACTTCAACGCTGGCGAACCCAGTACGCGGCTTTGGTTTACCAACAAATAATCACATCCAAACAGAAGCTTCAGAATCAACCAATCTTCAAGAAGCGCAGGCTGCTGATGAGCAATCCTTGTTATCAAAAGCCATTCAACAACGGTCTTTTGGTCATGACATTAGTCGCATATCATTGCGCGATCCACAAGTAAAGCTAGCAGTGGGAGAGCCAAACGACCAGTACGAGCAACAAGCCGATTCGATGGCAAATCAGGTGATGTGGAACCCTCCTAGCGCACAGCCAGTACACAGATTATCACAGTTTTCGCAGACGAAAGAGCAAAATTTACGAATATCACGATCGCCAGGAGACTCTGGAGGTAAAAGTACTGATACTCAAACCAAGGAATCTGTTACATGGTTAGATTTACCACACGCACACCTCAAAAAAGGAGCAAAAAAGGGGGCAAAGAAAGGTAAATTAACGCTAACAAGCGTAGAAAACACACCTAATGCTGACCCAACATTGACTTATGCTTCTGAAGAAGATGTAGACCTTACGTCCAAAAATAGTGAAGAAATTGATGATTCCAGGAAAAACCAAATAATTGCTGAGATTGTTGTTGCCCGCAATGCTATTCCAGCACGAGAGATTGGGCGAAGTCCTTATGGAGAAGCTGTTGGAAATTTTCACGATCCAGCACGTGCTAAGGACGATCCAATTGCAGCCCAATATAATCAATGGAGTCAAGGCGCACAACCAACCCAAAAGTTTGACCCTTCAAATCCTGAAGACCAAAAAAAGTGGCAAATATTCAAAAAAACGATTCCCTTAGAAGGACGACTTGCTACAATCACAACCTTTGATAAAACTCTCACCATTGGGGTTGGTTTTTCATCATCGGGTAGGCAAGCAGAACAGATAATAGCTCAAAGCTTTGATGCTTTACCAGAAGTAAAGAACTTAGCCTTTCAAGCTGGATTAATAGCTGATAAAAAGACAAAAAGTTTTTTAGTTGTTGACACAGAAAAAGCGTGGATTTTGGATGGAACAGATGCATCCAATTATATCCAAACAAATCATGCACTTCTTTCATTAATTATTAATGTTAGTCAAGGTCGTCAAACGAATCAATCTGGACAAGAACCTAGCGAAGATGAAAGCGTTAAACAGCGTCAGACAATGCTTGACGCCCAGTGGACAACATTTTTAGAAAATGCAATTAATGGCATTCCTCCAGAAATATTAGAATACCCCTTAGATAGTGCGACTTTAGCTGTTCAGTCGCGACACGCAATATCCGCAACTTTCCCTTGGTCTTTCTGGCAAGAAAACAATAATCCTGACTTGAAAGCAATGGTGGGTGCAATTTATAAAAAGCTAAAGCAAATCAATCAGTTATATTGGCTTTATCCCATTTGTGGCGGCATCTACAAACCCTATGCTGATGAAGTTGTAGCCAAGGAAGAAGCTTCAGACTTTTACAAAAAGCTTAATGGCTTACAAATGTCAGATATGCTCAAAGAATTACGTCGGCTTGCTGCTCAGAAAAAGTTAAAAATTCGACTAGATTTATATGATGGCTCTTACGGTGGTCGTCTTCGTGTCGCTATGCTTGCAGTGCTGAATCTGAATTCTACTAATGAGCAGAAGTTATCTATTATATCTACAACCGATTTTGCTGAACTTCCTCCAGATCAACAACAAATGATTAGACAAGAATTGGGTCTAAATTAAGTCCTGAAAGAGTGCTTGTCCAGGAGGATTGCTGATTATAACATCAAGACATAATAAACGAAATGTGCTTTATTTTAACCTCTTAAAGTTGGAGGTGTAATATCAAGTTCGTTTAATTACTTATAATTCCAAATTCTCTGCGTCCCTCGAAGTTCTGATCGGCGGAAGCCGCCGCTCAGACTTCTCTTTGCGTCAGTCCTTAATTATAAGCATTCATCCGAACATGATATAAATTTCTTATCCGAACCGTATTGACTCTTCATAGAGCGATCGCCTTCAAAATCTCAACTTTTAACCTCTGAATTTGGAAGTTACACCTTTTTACTCGAACGTTGAGCCTCTGAACTCGGAAGTTGCACCTTTTTACTCGAACGTTGAGCCTTTGAACTCGGAAGTTGCACCTTTTTGCTGGAACGTTGAGCCTCTGAACTCGGAAGTTGCACCTTTTTGCTGGAACGTTGAGCCTCTGAACTCGGAAGTTGCACCTTTTTGCTGGAACGTTGAGCCTCTGAACTCGGAAGTTGCACTTTTTTGCTGGAACGTTGAGCCTTTGAACTCGGAAGTTGCACCTTTTTGCTGGAACGTTGAGCTTTTAAACTCCGAAGTTCAACCTTTTTGCTCAAATGCTGAAGTTCTGAGGTTGAAACTTGAGGCTTTGAAGTTAGAGGATGGTGATTAAAAAGACAATCACCTAATTTTTGACCATAGTTTATTCTCCCTTCACCGCAGCCTCAATGGCTTTTACGAATGGACTCACCCACCACTGATCTGAAGCTTTCTGAAGTCCCTCAAAGATAAATGCTTTTCCTCCGACTTCCAAGCGCTTCCTCAAAGTTGGATTCTGCTTAACTTGCTCTACTGCTTCTGCCACAATAATTTGTTTCTCTACTTCAGTTGGAGCGGGATAATTTTGAGTGATCCGATTTACGATTTGCTGAATCTCGTCAAAAGCCTCTATAAGATTTTGCTCTTGAGCATAATTATGCTGTGTTCCAATCTGATCTCCATTGACCGTACTATTGAGATTGACTGCACCCACAGATCCACTAAAGTTTAAGTTTGGGTTGTTTGATCCTTGCATAATAAAGACTCCTGCTTGAATTTGTGTACTTTGATTTTTTGGCTGATTGCTCACAATCTGGAGGATCTGCTCTGGTTGGAGTGGTTGCCAATTTTTGCGCCGCATAACGTTCTGAGCGTTCAGCAACGTTCTTTTAAGCCACGTCAGTTTAGGGAACTGGTCAGCAATGCGCTCAATCTCAATACACGCCTGAAATGTCCCAGTTTCACTAAGTTGTGTTACTACATTGTCTCTAAAACCAGCAACACTTTCTCTGACTCCTACAACGTGAGCAAGAACATCATTACTGTTATCAGGATCTCCAGCATGAGGATACTGACAAACTAGCCAGATGTATAAATCTGCTAACTGTTTTTCAGTCAGCTTCAAATGCAAACCATGCGAGTAGCGGTAAGCGACTGTTTCAAATACTTCTCGCCCAAAGTCTGTATCTTGCTGAATAGCCGACCAAATAACCGCCCAGCTAATAGGCTCTGCACATTCGACTAATACCTTACCTGCAACTACAGCTTTCTGGTGTGCTTCTTCTTCTAAAGGTAGAGGAATAGAAACAAGGGATTTAGCAAACTCTCTAGCTCCAATCGATTCACGCTTTAAAAGTTCTTCAAGTAACTGCCCCATACACTGAGGTTTAATTGCTGTATCCCTAGCCTTTTCTAAAAGAACAGCTTTGAAAGGCTCATTCCAGCATTTCTCAAATTTATTAAGAATGAAGATAAAGCTATGTTCCTCATTCTCCTTATTAATAATGGACAGCAGTGTAGTCAGGGTTTCAGAGGGGGCATTTATGTATGCCCGCTTAACTAATTCGGTGTAGTAATCTTCTCGTTGGGTGGTGTTGCTATGAGGAAAGGCAACAATAACAGATGCCCACCGTGGCTATACTCACATCTAGACGCCGAAGTGGAGCTAGTTCATAAATTCCTACACTATCTTTACCCCAAATTTGCTTCAGTCCTTCCTCTAGGACTGGTTGCCAAACAGCCGTTCGGCAGGCAATACGAAGATGTAAACGCTGGATATGATTCTGATAACGTTTGAACTCGTCAACTAGGAGTGTTGCTAATGTATCTATTCGTAGCAAGCATTCATCAAGACTATCTAAAAAAATATGTAACTGATGAGTGCCTTTTAACCATTGAGTAAATTCTAGACTGTCAAATAATCTGCCAACCAGTCTGTCTTCACTTCCATAGGAACGGATATCTAACGGAAGTACCTGACCACCTTGTTTTTGAATTTCGCTAATAATTTCATTTTTCTCTGCCTCTATAGTATGACTTTTGCCAATACCTGGCTCACCCAAGAGTGCTAAACATGGTAAGGCGGAGATAGCCTCGAAGGTTACTAAATCTGGATTGTATATTTTGCCCCACTTCTCTTCTGGGTTGCAAAGATAACCGCCATCAGCTAGATTAATGTGACCTGACCGAGGACACCAGAACCGCTTCCATTTGTAATCTTGACTTGGCATTTTCACCGACAAAAGGCTGAAAATATTTTTACTATGTTAACCTCACTAACCCTTAATGATGCCCCTTAAGAGAGGAGTATTCGAGATAAATATTTTTGCGATCGCCTTCAAAATCTCAATTTTCAACCTCTGAACTCGGAACTTCGACCTTTTTACTCGAACGTTGAGCCTCTGAACTCGGAACTTCGACCTTTTTACTCGAACGTTGAGCCTCTGAACTCGGAACTTCGACCTTTTTACTCGAACGTTGAGCCTCTGAACTCGGAACTTCGACCTTTTTACTCGAACGTTGAGCTTCTGAACTCGGAAGTTGCACCTTTTTGCTGGAACGTTGAGCTTCTGAACTCGAAATGTCGTGCTTTTAACTCCAACATTCAAGTTCTGAAGCTCTAACGTTTTACTTTTGACGTGCAACTACCAACTTATTTTCTACAACATTGGTTCTTTAGGCTCCAACTTTACAGGTTTACGAGTAAATCGTTTTCCCATTTTTGCAACCACTGTATCTAAACCCGCCCCTTGTCCACTGGCTTTGGCGTAGCTATACACCTGCAACGCGGCTGCATAAGCTTCACTGCCTACTGCCAAGGAAGTATCATCCACGAGTTCTTGCAATTGTGTCAAGGACAACAACACCGGATACAACGCTTCAAATAATTGCACGTCCTTTCGCATTTCATCCAAATCGAACGATCGCGGTAAAAACTCTGGGTTCTGCGCAGCCACCTCTAATGCTTTGCTTACAAAGGCGCGACTCTTATCGCCCATCTTAGGTAAAGTCTTGCGATCGTCGGAACTCAAATCAACTAAAAATGGTAACTTTTCTTTAATCGTGCTAATCGCTTGCAACACAGCATCTCTCTCTGTTTGTGCCAGTGTTGCACTAATTGGGGTCGTAGACATAGAAATCACTCTCCAGTATGTTTCTTAAATCTAGAGTGCCCACATATACAACTAAAATTTCCATTCACACAGCAAAGCCGATCATCGTAATAAAGACTGATTGGGCGTTAACTGGCTCTCAAAACGGCTGTAAACAATTTGGGTTGGATACCAACAAGAAAACCAGTACAAATCTTGCATAACTTTGCCAGAACTACTCTCATCTGCTAACTCAAAGTGAACCAGAGCTAAATTATTCAATCCCACTACTTCTCGCCCGTCCTGAAACCAAGGAGATTTCCAAAATATCAGGGGTTGCAACCATTTCCATTTAGCATTTTCGGTTCGTTTCCAGGGAGCTATCAACGATAATATATCTGCTGTGTAGGTAGAAGTCTGAATACTGTTTCTAGGTATCCACTCCAGTACACAATGCCATTCAGAGTCATTCAGCAGCTGACGATTATGATGTAATTGTTTCTCGGAAATTTCTACCATATTGGGTGGATTGATCCAGCCTATCCAATGTCGTACCTGTTCTGGTAGCAGCCAATCTTTCAATCGTGTATGAATCAGCCGCGTCAAAATCTCTTCATTCTTCAATGCACTAGCGGTTAATTGTACCAAGACAGACTGTAATTTGGAATGAGTGCGTGCATAAGATAAGTGAGCAACAGAACTGTAGTGAATATCCCCAGATAGAATCACGACTTGTTGACGTTCTTCAAACAAAGTAGTTAGGAATTTCGCCAGGGCTTCAACATTAATGTTCCAGGCATCTCCAACATCTGTTGAAAAAACTTTCTCCTGTTGTAAGTGCCAATGATGAATCCAATCAATCACTTGTAATCCAAATACATTCGTGGGCGCAATCACAAATGTAGTTTGAATCTGAGTTTGTTCAGTTACTTGTTGTAAAGGGAAAAGTAGTTGTTGCTCAAAAGCTTTTGGACACAACAACATCGGCGGGGCAATTGGTTTTTGATCGGCTGGATAACCTCGCCATGTACGTGTATCCAGCACAATTACTTCATGGCAATCGCTGCGGACTATGTAATGCCAAATCAGTGCTTCAGGATGCCGATCCAGAATAAATACTGAACCGTCTCGGACTAAAATAGGTAAGTCTGTGTGCGGATCGTTGGCTGGCATCCCTACATAACGAGCGATCGCTTCATCAGCCTTTGCATCCGTTCCTTGGGAAGCAGACCAAATTTGTGCAACCGCCAACAGCTTTTCTCCTGGTTTTCCTGCTGTAAATTGCCCTGGTGTATTGCCCCAACCCTGAAATACCGTATAAGCTAACAATGCATTTTGGACTATTCTTCGCCCTAAGGGATGCCCCAGTACTCGCAAACACCAAGCTTGGTTCAAATTCCAGTCATCGCTAACATCATGGTCATCAAAGATGCTGTACATGGGGATATTGGCAAGGGCACGGCGCACTTTCCAAAGGGTATAAATGAATTGTCGCAAATGCTGGACTTCTCGGTTCCACTTCCTGATAGCATGGCGATCGCGCGTTACTTGATGTCCTTGGGGAAATGCTGTGGGCCAGCACACTGGCGACCAAGCTAGTAAATAAGTAGCGTAATATTCACCCAGACTGAAAAGATGACTGTTGACTTTCTCAGCTTTATTATGTAATCCTGCGGTCAAGCCAGCTTGTGTCGCCACATCAGCCCGTTCTCCAGGGGGTAGTTGTTGGGGAGTGCAGTACACTCCATTCACCGGAAGTTGTTCTTCCCAACCCAAAAGGGCATCACCAAGAGTAGTGGCAACCCACAATGACGGATCTGCTACATCATCTCCGTAAATTTGATCTCCGGTGAGGAATAGCTGATGAGGGCGGTGTTGGGGTTGATTTGCTGACGCCTGAATTATACTGTCGAGAATTGGCAGTGCATCAAACCCATGACCATGAGGTTTACGGCAGGAAGCATGGACAATTTGCAAATCTTGAAGACGGTTTGGCGGTAGAGCAAAGGTTGGTTTTTGATGATCGAAATAACTAATGCTGACTAAAGGAGAGGAGTTTGAACATAATGCTTGTTGCATTTGCGTGGTTTGGTCAGCAACAGTAAACTGGAGGTCGTATGCATAGATGCGACCTCCAGTTAGGCGATGTCCAATTGTAGACCGAGCCGCGATCGCAACTACATGAAGATACTTACCCAGAGCAACGGTAGAGCGTTCTCCCTCCAATAAGCAATTTCCTAATGTTTCACCATCATTTGTTGTGTCATAAACCTTAAGTTTTACCTGACAAGACTGTTTCAGTGCAACCCATACTGTCACAGACTCTGGCTCAGTATGTTTGAGGATTGGCCCCCCTAAAATCAGTGGTAGTTCTTGTAAAAACTTGTCTCCAACTTGGTACTTCATTGCAAACAGTTGACAAAATGATGGTGTTTTAGATGTGTTACTTTGCTCCTAAATTGGTAGCTCCAACTCATCTAATCACCAATCATGCATCAATTCTCATCTGTTTAACATCAGTTCATAGCGCAAATTGATTGCAGCCTAAAAGCTCAGGGACGAGCGAGACGCCCATCCCTTAACAATTCAAAATTCAAAATTCAAAATTCAAAATTAAAGACATTTCAGACGGGGATTTAAACCCCGACTGAAACTGATCGGAGGCGGAGTGGCTTCGACTCCGCGCTACATATAGATGTAGGGGTTTTAAACCCTTGAATTTACGATAAAAGTGATTATTTGAGTTAACAAGAAAGAATTCAGGAGTCAGGAGCCAGAATTCCGAATTGAATTGGAGCATCTGAATAAACGGTGAAACATCGCACCAAATTTTAAAATTGGTGGTCAACTTTCATAGTGACTGGTCTAAATCTCCTATGGAAAAGCATTCTAAATTCTGAATTCTGTATTCTGAATTCTCTTTTAATCAATTTTGCGCGATGCCTTCTTCCCGCGCGGCACGTTGCACAGCCGCAGCAACAGCAGTGACGACGCGCTCATCAAAAACTGAAGGAATAATATGTTCCCGATTCAAGTCTGAAGGTTTAACTAAAGAAGCGATCGCACTTGCAGCTTCTAGGTACATTTTGATGGTAATTGTCTGTGCCCGACAATCTAAAGCACCACGAAATACTCCAGGAAAAGCAAGGACGTTATTGATTTGATTTGGGTAATCACTGCGACCGGTCGCGATGACAGCAACATCTTTACTGATTAATTCTGGCTGAATCTCTGGAATCGGATTTGCCATTGCAAACACAATTGCGTCTTTCGCCATTGAATGCACCATTTCTGGTGTCAAAACTCCCGGTGCGCTGACACCAATAAATACATCTGTCCCTTGCATTGCACCTGCTAACGTACCCTGAGCTTTCACGGCAAATTCGAGTTTTTCTTCTGTCAAATCGGTGCGATTGGTAGAGAGAATCCCTTTAGAGTCGCACATCCAAATTTTTTCTGCGCCAGCTTTACGGAGTAACCGAGCGATCGCCACTCCCGCCGCCCCAGCACCATTAATCACAATGCGGATTTCCGCCATTGATTTATGTACCAGTTTCAAAGAATTAAATAATGCTGCCAAGGTGACAATTGCTGTACCATGCTGGTCGTCATGAAAAACGGGGATATCTAATTCTTGGCGTAATCTCTTTTCAATTTCAAAGCAGCGAGGTGCAGCGATATCCTCTAAATTCACGCCCCCAAACACCGGAGCAATATTCTTAACTGCCTGAATAATTTCTTCTGTATCTTGGGTGGCGAGACAAATGGGAAAAGCATCCAGCCCCGCAAATTCCTTGAATAGCATTGCTTTGCCTTCCATGACTGGTAAGGCTGCTGCTGGGCCGAGATTTCCCAAACCCAAAACGGCACTACCATCGGTAACAATAGCAACGGTGTTTTGTTTGATGGTTAAGTTGTAAACTTCTTCTGGATCTTGAGCGATCGCTGTACAAATTCGACCGACTCCAGGCGTGTAAGCCATTGCCAAATCGGAAACACTCTTCAGGGGAATTCTACTGCTAATGCTGATTTTGCCACCGCGATGCAAATTAAAGGTGCGATCGTAAACACTGAGTAACTTGATGTCTGGCAATACTTTCACTGCTTGTACAATGGTTTCAGCGTGTTCAGTACTAGCAGCATCCACAGTCAGATCGCGGGTAGACTCTTTGCGGGTTTGCTCGATTAAGTCAATTTGACCGAGATTACCGCCAGTAGTTGCGATCGCCTGTGTTACCGACGCCAACATCCCTACACGATTGGGAATCTGCAAGCGCAGTGTCAAACTAAAACTAGAATTGGGAGTTAGGTCTGCCATGTTGATTTTGGATTTTAAGTTTTAGATTTTATATTGAATTGAGACAAAAACTAAAATCTGAGATTTGTAGTCTGTGGAAACACAATGTATGTAAACTTTTGGGATAATCATCAGTAGTTAGTTTATCCACTGCTCCCAGTTTTGATGATTATTTTTATTTATACCAATGCATTTACTAATATAAATGAGTAACAATTTAGTAATTGTACCCAAATACACCAGATATTTTTTTAAGATTTTATCTGTGTAAATATTTGTATAACTTTAGGGGTGGCCGCCGAGATACCGGCGGCCACCCGTGTAGGCCTGCAAGAATCAGCTGGCAAAAAAATATTACTACAGAGCCATTTTATGGAGTTCAATCTCAATCATTATCCTTACCATTCCCACCGTCGAGTTATTTTAGGCAAAAAATATGCTGTTGCTACTAGTCAACATTTAGCAACCCTAGCAGGAATAGAAATGTTTTTAGCAGGAGGAAATGCAGTTGATGCTGCCGTTGCGACTGCGATTGCTTTAACCGTTGTTGAACCTACATCAAATGGAATTGGTTCAGATGCGTTTGCGATTGTTTGGGATGGAAAATTACATGGTCTTAATGCCTCTGGAAGAAGTCCTCAACAGCTGAATTTAAAATCATACTTAGGTATGGAAAAAATTCCTCAATTAGGATGGTTATCTGTAACTGTTCCTGGAGCAGTTTCTGCTTGGTATCAATTATGGAATCGCTGGGGAAAATTACCGTTTGAACAACTATTTACTCCAGCAATCCGTTATGCAGAACAAGGGTTTTCTTTGTCTCCCATAACTGCACAATATTGGCAACGTCAAGAAAATATTTATCTGTCTTTAAATTCTCCAGAATTTCAGCCGTTCAAGCAAGTATTTTTTCCTAACGATCGCGCTCCTAAAACAGGAGAAATATGGGGGAGTTTATGGTTTGCAGAAACATTAAAAGAAATTGCTAATAGCGGCACAGAAAGCTTTTATCGAGGAAAATTAGCGGCGGCGATCGCTAATTTTTCGGCTGATACAGGAGGATGTTTAACAAAAACTGATTTAGCCAATCATCAACCCATTTGGTGCGATCCAATCTCAACTCAATACAAGCAATTACAAGTGTGGGAAATCCCTCCCAATGGACAAGGAATTGCTGCATTGATGGCACTGAATATTTTAGAAGGCTTGAAAATTGAAAAATATGCTCGTGATTCAACCGAAAGTTTCCATTATCAAATTGAAGCGATGAAACTTGCTTTCGCTGATGTTTATTCTCATGTTGGCGATCCAGATTTGATGAAGATTTCTGTTAATCAGCTACTAGATAAAAATTATGCGATACAGCGTCAATCCTTAATCGAAGATACAGCAATTACTTTAGCTAATACAGGATTAACTCAAGGAGGAACTGTTTATCTATGTACTGCCGATCCAGATTTAATGGTATCCTTCATTCAATCTAACTATGAAGGATTTGGTAGCGGTATTTTAATACCTGAAACTGAAATTTCTTTACAATGTCGGGCAGCAGGATTTACTCTACAAGAGGGACATCCTAATCAAGTTGCACCACAAAAACTTCCATTTCATACTATTATCCCCGGTTTTCTCACTAAAGACAATCAACCTTTAGGGCCTTTTGGGGTTATGGGTGCACCAATGCAACCACAAGGACACTTACAAATGGTAGTTAATTTATCTGACTATCAAATGAATCCTCAAGCTGCTTTAGATGCACCTAGATGGCGATTTTTAGAAGGTAATAAGATTCTTTTAGAAAAGGGTGTAAGTTCTGAAATTATTGCAGGCTTAAGAAAGCGAGGTCATAATCAAGAAATTGCTTCTGAAATAATGTTTGGTAAAGGTCAAATGATTCTGAGACATAATGGAGTGTTAGTTGCTGCTTCTGAATCTCGTTCTGATGGTTTAGCATTAGCATATTAAGCACTTGGATTTTTGATAAGATCGGGGCTAGCTGTAAACAGCCTTAGCAAAGCGCTCTGCCAAGTAAATAATGTCTTGTCTACGAGCAATTTGGTTCATCCATTGTTTGGGAATATTTTCCACGCCGTAGTAAATTCCCGCTAACCCACCAGTAACAGCAGCGGTAGTATCGGTATCTCCGCCTAAGTTGACAGCTTTCAGTACTGCCTCAGAATAAGACGAGCTATTTAATAAACACCACAGGGATGACTCTAAGGTGTCAATTACATAGCCACCAGAATTAATCTCTTCAACTGGTATCTTGGCAATCTCACCACTCAAAACTCTGCCAAAATGCGGCTTCTCTAACAAAAATTCCCGCACAGAATAAATTGTTTGAATATCTTGCAATCCTTGTAAATAAGCTGTTTGGGGGTCAGCCCCTTCCAAGAGCGCCACTGCAATACTAATATAAATGCTACAGGCCATTTGCGATCGCGCATGAGCATGAGTAATTGCCGAAACATCATGTACCCGCGCCAGCAATTCGCCTAAAGTTAAGCTTCTGTGACAATAAGCCATCGGCAAGATTCTCATTAAAGAACCATTGCCATTACTATTTTCAACCTTACCGCCCGCCTGATGGGGAACAACTCCCTGTTTCAGGCGCATAATTGCTGTATGAGTAGTTTGACCAATGTCAAAGACATCGCCGCGTGGAGTCCAATAAGCCTCCTTGTACCAGCGCCAGAAGGAATTAGCTATAGCATCCAAGGAATACCCTCTACAAAGGCATTCTGCCAAGCAAAAGCTTAAAGAACTGTCATCTGACCAAGTTCCTGCTGGTTGATTCCATGTGCCATAACCCAACATCGTTGTCACTGGAGATTTTACTCGTTCAGCGCGGCTAGTAAACTCTACTGGCACACCCAACGCATCACCGACACATAAACCCATCAAACCAGACAACGTTTTTGCAGCGGTTAGCATTATTCAATCTCCACGAGAATTGCTCAAAATTAACTTTATAGATTCCTTCTATAGCTTGTTGCAACAGATGCTACAGCCTACTTTTTCATCATCTGTGAAAAGCTCGGCAAAAATTATTAATCGGGTATTTAATTTACCATATCCCGATTAAATTTTAGTTCCAATTATTGTGACAGTTTTAAAAGTGTCTATCGGGGGAACAAAGAGCCAGAATGGAAAGACATTGAGATGTAATTATAACAGCTTTTTTATCAATTCAAGGGATAGTTATCCTGTAAGCGTTATGCATTAATAACAACAGTCATTGAATAAAGATTGGGAATCATTTGGAACATTATCAGTTTATTTTCGACCTGGAATATACAAGTAAAAAATACAAAATTTGGTTAAAATTATGAAACGCTTACTCAAGTCTTTCGTGACATTTTCTGCATTGTCTTCCTTAATAGTTGCTCCTTTTATTTTATCAGCTGGTCAAGCCTCTGCTGAAACCAAAAAGGGTACTGATGCTAGTTATGTTGGTGCTGGTGTTGCAGCTGGCGTTACCAGTGGCGGACAAGGTATCAATGATGATGCTACCTTTGGAGGTAATGTCACAGGTCGCGCGAAATTAGGAAATACGCCGTTTTCTGCACGCGGTAATGTCCTTTGGAGTGATAAAACGAGTGCCATCATCCCAGAACTTTCTGTAGATGTGCCCATTGCTAATAGAACTAATGCCTATTTAACTGGTGGTTATTCTTTTGTAGAAAAAGATGGTTCACCAACTCCTATAGGTAACAGAGATTCAGTAGTGGTAGGTGCTGGTGTTGAATCGGAAGTTGCTAACAATTTCCTTGTCTACACTAATGCTAAAGTCGGACTTGGTGCTTACCAAAATAGTGATGCTTCTGCTGTTAGCATCAATGGTGGTATTGGTTATCGCTTCAAATAAAAAATTATTGAGTCCTCAGTCAGTTTATACTTTACTTAGTACTCAGGACTCAGCACTCAAAACTCACTACTCCCAAAAGCTGGTTTTGTTAAGTATTACATCACTGACAAAGCCAGCTTTTGCCGTGGTAAAATTAAAATATTCCTCATTATTCCGGCCGGATTACCGGGGATAAAGTAGCCGAAGGGTGCTGATTCGGCGTCTACCTAATGCTTTATTGAGAATACTATACAAGTCTAATGGTTAAATCTGCTCCTTCCCCCATCGCTAGCCGTAAGCCTTCCAAACTCGAAGGAATCAAGGAAAATAGTAATTTTTTGCGTGAACCTGTAGCAACTGAGATTCTTCAAGACACTACCCATTTTACTGAAAATGCGGTGCAGCTTTTGAAATATCACGGTTCTTACCAGCAGGATAACCGCGACAACCGCACCAAGGGACAGGAAAAAGATTACCAGTTTATGCTGCGGACAAAAAATCCGGGTGGTTTGGTGCCGCCGCAGCTGTATCTAGCTTTAGATAAAATCGCTGATGAGTATGGCAACCACACGTTACGAGCAACTACCCGTCAAGGTTTCCAACTCCACGGTATTTTAAAGAAGAATCTTAAATCAGCAATTGCCACAATTGTCAAGAATCTGGGTACGACTTTGGGAGCTTGCGGCGACATCAACCGCAACGTGATGGCACCACCAGCCCCCTTTAAGAATCGTCCAGAGTATCAGTATGCTTGGGAGTATGCCCAGAATATTGCTGACTTGCTCTCAGCCCAAACAGGCGCTTATTACGAAATTTGGTTAGATGGGGAAAAAGCAATTAGTGCTGAAGAAGACCCAGAGGTGAAGGCGGCGCGAGGGCGCAATGGGAATGGCACAATTATCCATGACAGCGAAGAACCGATTTATGGCACTTATTATATGCCCCGCAAGTTTAAAATTTGCGTGACGGTGCCAGGGGATAATTCGGTGGATTTGTATTCCCAAGACCTGACGTTGGTAGTAATTACTAATAAAAAGAAACAATTAGAAGGATTTAATATTTTTGCTGGTGGGGGTTTAGGTAGAACACACGGTAAAGAAGAAACTTTCGCTAGGTTAGCAGACCCCATCGGTTATGTAGCCAAGGATGACGTTTACGACATAGTGAAAGCGATTGTTGCTACCCAGAGAGATTATGGCGATCGCACCGATCGTCGTCATGCCAGATTAAAATATCTAATCAACGATTGGGGTGTAGATAAATTCCGTACCCAAGTTGAAGAATATTTTGGTAAAACAGTTGAAGCTTTCAAACCACTGCCAGAGTTTAAATATCACGACTTCCTCGGCTGGAATGAACAAGGTGATGGCAAGCTATTCTTAGGAATTTCCATTGACAATGGTCGAATCAAGAATGAAGGTTCGTTTCAACTGAAAACCGCCTTGCGGGAAATTGTCGAGCAGTTCAACTTACCCATCCGCTTGACACCCAACCACAACCTAATTTTTTACGATATTGAACCAGATAACAAGGAAGCTATTCAAGACATTCTCAGCCGTCACGGTGTCGGAGACGACCCTAGCAAAATCGAACCTTTAGTACGGTATGCAATGGCTTGTCCGGCTTTGCCTACTTGCGGTTTGGCAGTCACGGAATCAGAACGCGCAATACCGGGTATTTTGGAGCGGATTCGCGCTCTGTTAGATAAATTAGGTTTACAAAAAGAACATTTTGTGGTAAGAATGACAGGATGCCCCAACGGTTGCGCTCGTCCGTACCTGGCAGAATTGGGCTTTGTTGGTAGCGCTCCAGAATCTTACCAATTATGGTTAGGGGGTTCGCCAAATCAGACTCGACTGGCACAACCTTACATAGAAAAGCTGCACCATAATGACTTGGAAACCTTCTTAGAGCCGATTTTTGTTTACTTTAAGAAATCTCGGAAATCGAAGGAAAAGTTTGGTGATTTTTGCGATCGCGTTGGTTTTGATACCATCCGCGAATTTGCTGCCACATACGAACCCCAAACAGCCGATGGTGCAAATAAATCGCGCCATCGGGTCAATTTGAAAGAAGAGGTTTATAGCAAGTTGAAGGAAGTAGCAGAAAGTCAAGGTAAGCCGATGACTCAGTTAGTTACTGAAGCACTAGAGGCTTACTTTCAGAATCTTTCGTAAGCCGAAAAATTGAAGATAATAAAATTACAGATAGACACAGATAAATCGATCTGTGTCTATTTGGTGTAAATCCTAATACAGTTAGGTAACACATCCACAGGAAAACTGAACCATGGTAACGACAGCAAAATTCGCAGAAACTAGGGATGTGCTGCAAAACATCAGCTGGCAGACATTCAAAGCGATGCTGGCAGATATGGGGTCTGAGCGAAATAAAAGGCTAGCTTATGACAAGGGAATAGTAGAAATTATCACCCCATTGATGCCACACGAGAACTCAAACCGTCTAATTGAAGGTTTTGTTCTTGTGCTGTGTGAAGAATTTGGTTTAGAAGTTAAAAGCGCTGGCTCGTTGACTATGACGCGGGATGATTTGGAGCAAGGAGGCGAGCCGGACAGTAGTTACTATATCCAAAACGAATTCTTAGTCCGCAACAAAGAAAATATTGATCTGAATATAGACCCACCACCAGACTTAGTACTGGAAGTAGAATATTCCAGACCCAAGATAGACAAGTTGGCTCTTTATGCTTCAATGGGAGTCCCAGAATTCTGGCGGTATAACGGAAATGTGTTGAGAATCTACACCCTTAATAGTGGACAATACTCCCAAAGCGATCGTAGTCCTACTTTTGCGCCTGTGCTGGTGATGGAGATTCCCCGATTTATCCAAGAAAGCAAAAAAGTTGGACAAATATCAGCAACTCGTGCTTTCCGTACCTGGGTTAAACAGCAGATATCTATAGCAGGACAATAATTTATTCAGAAAAATGTCCCAACTGCAAAGAATTGCGATCGCACCCTCCCAACTCCAACAAGAGCAAATTTTACTCACAAAAGAACAACAGCATTATCTGGGGCGTGTGTTGCGTTTGCGTGAAGGCGATCGCTTTATTGTAATGGATGGTAAGGGAAAATGGTGGTTAGCGCAGCTAGCAGGAGAACAAGCACAAGTTTTAGAACCACTTTTAGTAGAAACTGAATTACCTGTATCGATTACGCTGATGGTGGCATTGCCCAAAGGCAATGGATTTGATGAAGTGGTACGGTGTTGTACAGAGTTGGGAGTAACTTGTATTGCACCAGTATTGAGCGATCGCACTTTGCTTCATCCTAGTCCTCAAAAGCTCGAACGCTGGCGGCGCATCGCAGTCGAAGCCGCTGAACAATCAGAGCGCTCATTCGTGCCAACAATTTTAGAACCTGTTGCTTTTAATACGGGTTTGTCATTAGTCATTGGTCATACCCTGCAAGAAGGCGAAGCGCCTATGTCATTTACAACTAGTCAGCAATATATCTGTGTAGCGCGTGGTGAGTTTCCCCATTTAAAAGATTGTTTACACCACAAAGGACAAATGACAAATGACATAGGACAAGAAACAATTGTTATTGCCACTGGCCCAGAAGGGGGATGGACAACACAAGAAATTGAGAATGCGAAATCAGCTGGATTTCAACCTGTTTCCCTTGGTCGCCGCATCCTGAGAGCCGTTACGGCCCCAGTAGTAGCATTATCCTTGATTACCGCAGCTTGTGAAGTATAAATGATTTATAGCTCACGCAAAATTACTTTTGCGCGAGACATCACTCCAACGTGTATTTAAAGTAAGTGATGATTGAGCAAGTTGCGATCGCCTTTGAGCATAAAGACTATCAAACAGCAGCTAAATTACTCAAACAGCTGCAAAAAGAATCACCTGAAAATCCTTGGGTACAATATTATCTCGGTCGGCTACATGAAGTATCTGAAAAGCGCCAAGATGCAGAAAAAATTTATCGGCAACTGCTACGAGATACAAGGAATGCCAAAATAGTAACGCTCGCACGCCAAGGTTTGCGACGGCTACAAGAAATGGAGCTAGAAGAAAGACAAAGAGCTATTTCCCAAGCAACGGCCCAACCGAATAACACCGAACTTGGCGTACTAGTCTTAGAGCCACTCAGTAACGAACTGAAAACAGAAGCATCTCGAAAATTCGCCCAGATTATGCAGCTAGACCCCTACACTGCACGATTAATACTGCCGAGTCGTGGCTGGAGGTTGTACCGCACTGGTCAAGTAGGAGAACTAAAATTTTATGGCAAACAGCTACAGCAGGCTGGTATTCCTTGCTTTTGGGGAACAATAGCGCAAATTCAGCAAATTCAAGTTTATCAAGTCAAATATTTCCAAGCATCTACCCCACAAGCTACTGTTGTTTGCCGAAATGAGGTAAATCAACTGGGTTCTCTCACCTTTGACTGGTCAGAAGTCACAGCAAGAGTAGTGGGACTGTTGCCCATTTTTGAACAAGTTGTAGATGTTGATGCCCGCCATAAACTGGAATGGAAAACTCAAACACAAGACTATGCTCAGTTTTGTGATTTACACATACCTGGTAGACGTTGCATTCTCCGACTTTATGATAACGGCTATGAATTTCAGCAAGGTTTAGAAATCATTTCTCAAGCTAGTCAAAATACAATCAGAATTAATTGGAATAGTTTATCAAGTTGGATTGACCAGCAACTTACTCAAGTTAAAATCTGGTCAGATTTCACGTTTTTTGCAGATACAACATTAGATCAAACAGAAATGCTGAGTCATATCAAGTCTCACATCGATTTGTTTCGTAGAGAACAGACCAATTGGGATTCAGCTTTTCATTTATATAGTGGACTTGTGTTTGTTAAATAATTCGTAATTCGTAATGCTGCGTCAACGAGACGCACTCGCGTTCACAATCCAAAATCGTATAAGTTCAGGAATCAAATCGGAGTGCTATATCAAATCTATGAATATAGTCAGTACTAAAAACCAACAGCTAGGGGGTTTGTACGTCCAATCCCCTCAAGGAGAACAACTAGTTTTTCCGCTCAAGCATACGGAAGTTATAGCAAAAATTGCAGGTAACTTGTCACGAGTTAAGGTCATCCAAAGTTTTGAAAATCCCTTCACGCAGACTTTAGAAGCAGTGTATATCTTTCCGTTACCTGATGAGGCGGCGGTGGATGACATGGAAATCTAAATAGGCGATCGCATCATCAAAGGTAATATTAAAAAACGTGAAGAAGCCCAACAAATTTACGAAAAAGCGAAACAAGAAGGACGCACCGCCGGACTTCTAGAACAGGAGCGAGACAACATTTTTACCCAATCTCTAGCTAACATCAAACCTGGCGAACAAATTGATGTCACAATTCGTTACACCGAAAGTTTAAAATTTGAGGCGGGAAATTACGAATTTGTTTTCCCGATGGTGGTGGGGCCAAGATATATTCCGGGAACGCCGATAGATGATAGCGGTGACACAGACCAAGTTCCTGATGCTTCTCGCATTACACCACCTGTAGTCTTAGAAGGAACGCGCTCACGTCACAATATTAATGTCACATTAGAAATTGATGCGGGTTTACCAATTTCTGAAGTGCGTTCTCCTTCCCATCAATTAAAAATTGAACATTCAGGTCAAATTGTGTGGATTCAATTAGCTGGAGAAGATACAATTCCTAACAAAGATTTAATTCTCCGTTATCAAGTTTCTGGTCAAGAAACTCAATCTACAGTATTAACCCAAGCCGACGATCGAGGCGGACATTTTGCCGTATATCTGATTCCAGCTTTGGAATATTTCACTGATGAGATTGTACCCAAAGATGTCGTATTTTTGGTGGATACTTCCGGTTCCCAATCTGGCGATCCGTTGCAAAAGTGTCAAGAATTAATGCGGCGATTTATTAATGGGTTGAATCCCAATGATACTTTCACAATTATCGATTTTTCCAATAGAGTCAGACAGTTATTGCCAACACCTCTGTCGAATACACCAGAAAATCGTGCCAAAGCGATCGCTTACATTAACAATTTACAAGCTGATGGCAGCACAGAAATGCTCAATGGCATTCGTACAGCCATAAATTTCCCCACACCAGCCGGAAGATTACGCAGTGTTGTACTTCTAACTGATGGCTACATTGGCAACGAAAATGAGATTTTGGCAGAAGTACAACAGCACCTACAACCAGGAAATCGCCTTTACAGTTTCGGTGCTGGTAGTTCAGTTAACCGTTTTTTACTGAATCGGATCGCCGAAATTGGTCGGGGAATATCCCGAATTATTCGTCATGATGAACCCACAGAAGAAGTTGCCGAAAAGTTTTACAGGCAAATAAACAATCCTGTACTCACAAATATTCAAATCTCTTGGCAAGGTGAGACAGAATCGCCTGTGATTTACCCAGCAATAGCGCCTGATTTATTTTGCGAACAACCATTAGTTTTGTTTGGTCGCAAACAGGATAGAGCTAGTGGTAATCTTCAAATATCCGGTATTGCTGCGGGCGGTAAGCACTATGAAAAAACATTTAACCTCATATTTGAGGAAACAGGAAATCTTGCTGTAGCGCAGTTGTGGGGACGCGCTTGTATTAAAGACTTGATGAATCAAATGGTGAGTTTTGAAACCAAAGCTGGTGTAGAAGCAGTTACAGAAACAGCCTTAACTTATCAACTACTTTCTCAATACACCGCTTTTGTGGCTGTCAGCGATGACGTGCGGGTTGAACCAGGAAGCGAATACGTGTCTATGCAGGTGCCAGTGGAAATGCCGGAAGCAGTTAGTTACCAAGGAGTGTTTGGCAGTCCTCCAGCTGGTGGTTTTGCGGGTCAAATGGAATTTTTAACCTTATCAGCACCAGCCTCAGCAGAAGCTCCAGATTTTCTCCGGCAAAGGCGATCGCCACAATCTCCAGTAGCTAAAGAAGTCGAAATATCGTTGAGCTTTGATTTCGAGGAGATGGAACAAGATGAAATATTAGACACAGCCATCAACCATCAGTTAGAGGTCATCGGCGTTACTGGCTTGGATGACACAGAAATTGCTGATTTAACCCAACACCTTCAACAACTAAACTTTCCTTCCGGCTTCAGTGGTGAAATTGTCTTTGAGTTCACCGTCAACAAAGGTCGGGTAGAACGGATAGTTTTGGATGAGGAAACCTCAACCCTAAAAGATGCAGTTGTAGTGGAGAAAATTAAGCGATCGCTCTTACTTTGGAGAGTTCCCTCATCTACAATTGGCAAAGTTATCTTAACCTTGCATCTTCACGTTTAATCTATAGAGACCGTAAATTTACGGTCTCTATGAATTATTTAGGTGTTTTAATTTGACGTGCCATGTCTAGATAAGCGCTCATATTCGCTCCTGGACGACGACGACCATTAGAGCTAGTAGTCGAAGGAGCAAGATATTTTGGTGCAAAGGTTGTTTCAGTTGGCTGCTCTTTGAGTACTTTAGCTGCTGCGGCTTTTGCTTTTTTGCCCGGTTCAACTTTAAGACCCTCAGCAGTCTGGACTAGTTGAACGTCGGCTGGTTTGGAATTATTAGCTGATTTTTCCTTAGCTGATTTTTCCTTAGCCTTAGCCTTAGTAGCGGCGGTTTTTGTTCCATTCAACGAATCTGGCTTAGATGGAGTTGGTGCTTCTGATGAAATTGTTTCTGCTACTTTCTTAGCATTCGATGCAACTGTCGATGTAACTGTCTCTGCTACTTTCTTCGCGTTCGATGCTACCTCTTTAGCAGCATCTTTGGCCGCATCTTTAGCTTCGTCCAATTCTAAGAAGTAGCCGTTGCTTTTCTTCTTCCCTGGTAACAATCCAGTAATGAAACCCAGAATACCGCCAAGGAAACCCTGAATACCCGAAATTAACTTTTTGATAAAATCCATTACAATTACTCCTGCCTTTTACCTTTTATATTTTGAATTCGACCGTAATTGTTAAAAATTACGACAAAATGTTACATTATCTACTTGGTGTCACCCCGTTCTGGTGACAACCCTTATAGCCTTGTGCTTAATTAACATTGTAGTAAAACCACAGGACAAATGTTCTATTGCAAGCATTTGCAACCTGCACATACCGAGAACTAATTATTAAATTTTACTGTAACTAAGAGCAAGATTCTGAAAGCAAGCTTTACAATAATTAACATTTCTTTGTTTGGTAAATACCCAATTGAAGTTAAACAAGCAGTTTACTCTCAACCACTGGAAAGAGTGTCATAGCCGAATGGCAGATGGCTAGATTAATTTGTAAAACTTTATACAAATTATCTTTGAAAGCATTTCAGTTTTGTTTGCAACAATATCTTTTAAAGAATCCGAAAAGCAATAGCTTCAGTCTGTAGAGCAGTATGTGTCTACAAAAGTGAAATACACCTCTTACTTCAGTTAGATTTTGTAAATGAACATTGAAAATCAACAACGCAATCCCGTTTTGTTAATACACGGCATTGACGACACAGAAGCAGTTTTTTATAAAATGAGGGCATATCTCATACAACAGGGTTGGTCTGTATATAGCCTGAATCTAGTTCCTAATAATGGTGATGTGGGTCTTGATGAATTGGCAAAACAAGTAGCTGATTATGTTACAGCGACCTTTGCACCAGAACAACGCCTAGATTTAATCGGCTTCAGCATGGGAGGAATTGTCAGCCGTTACTATGTTCAGCGATTGGCAGGAATTAACCGCGTGCAGCGATTTATTACCATCTCTTCCCCCCATTATGGAACTGTGGTTGCTTATGGTTCCCGGCGTCCTGGTTGCCTACAAATGCGCCCCGATAGCATTTTTCTCAAGGATTTAAATTCTGATGCTGTAATGTTGGGGCAGTTAGATTTTACGTCTATCTGGACACCTTATGATTTAATGATTGTCCCAGCAAATAGTTCACAAATGCCCGTAGGAAGCAAAGTGATAGTACCAGTTAGTCTACACCCTTGGATGCTGACAGACTCTAGGAGTTTAGCGGTAGTCACAGCAGCTTTAGCAAAGCCTATTAAGCTACCCTTGCTGAATAAAAATCCAGTCATTAGCTAGAATTATTGCCACACTTGATTTATTCCTCTTTAATTACGAATTACGAATTTCTTAAGTCCTATCCCCAATTTGCGTATGTTCGTAACTCCCAAAAATCGCCTCTGGGTGACGATAATACTTGAACTCCATGAGGTTATAAAAAGGATCTTCTAAAAAGAAAGTGCGATGCTCAAGGGGAGAACCAACAAAGCGATTTTTGGTTTCTTCGCGGAAAAGTAGCTGTTGTTGTTGTGCCCTTTTTAGTAAGTCTTGCCAGTCACCTTCTTGGGTAAAAATTAGCCCAAAGTGTCTGGGATAGATAGTTTGTTGCGGTGTCAAAGGTTCTTTTGTGACATGAGCCACTAATTGATGACCGTAGAGATTAAGAATCAGGGCATGGTGGTTTTCACGACCAGGAATGCAGCCCAAAGCATCTACATAATATGCTTTTGTTTGGGCAATGTCAGTTACAGGGAAAGCTAGATGGAATAAAGTTTGGCTCATAGCTGGTATTAAAAAGACTAGTAGTTGATGCTATCTACAATTTATGCTATTAAGTTTTGATTGTGGTTAACTTGAACACAGTTTTTATTGACATTAAATTATATTGTTTAGGCTTATGACTAAGATTCGGGACTGAGTAATACTTCAGCCACTGTACTCTGCGGTTACAGAGAAGAGTTTACTTAACTCAAAAGAAGTTTTGTATTTTGTTTAATGCACGTTCTTTAGTCAATATTGCAGTGTATGTCTAAGACATAATTGATGGTTTGACACTCAGCTTTGAGAGCTATGCCTACGCAATTTAGTTAATAATACAAACATATTACTTTACCTAGAGAGGTTTCAAAAATAAAGCACTAAGCATCACAAATTCGTTATTCTGTTGATATTCAGACAAAATTACTCATGATTAATTGCTGATGTCATTCTCAATTGATTCTGTAAATCCCTGGTTAGTAGCAGTAGTATTAAACACAATTTTATTGGGTTTAGCTTGGATTGCTCCGAAAAAGCTACTTACCCCTGCTGGATTATTCCACGCCTGGTTATTGGCCATCTTAATTTGGGTAACATTAGGCTGGCAAGGATATGCAGTAGTAATGTTCTATTTTTTGGTTGGTTCTGGCGTTACCCGCATCGGTATGGCGCAGAAGGAGGCAGAAGGAATTGCCGAGAAGCGTTCTGGGGCAAGAGGCCCAGAAAATGTCTGGGGTTCGGCTTTGACTGGGGCCCTGTGTGCCTTGGGAGTAGGAATAATAAATTCGGGATTCCTCGTACCTACTCCCCAGTCGCTAATCCCCATTACCCCTTATCCCCAGAGGGGGCCCCACCTTCTCCTGTCTCTATTATTGTTAGCCTATGTAGCGAGTTTCAGTACAAAGCTGGCTGACACCACTGCTAGTGAAGTTGGTAAAGCTTATGGTAAAAGCACCTTTTTGATTACCACACTCCAACCAGTACCTCGTGGTACAGAAGGAGCGATAAGCTTGGAGGGAACTTTAGCTGGGATTGTGGCTTCTGTAGCGATCGCATTTGTGGGTTGGGGAGTTGGCTTAATCGATCTATTGGGAATAGCTTGGTGTGTGCTGGCAGCATTTATTGCCACCAACCTAGAAAGTGTGATTGGCGCAACACTGCAATCTAAGTATACCTGGCTGACCAATGAAGTAGTAAATATTTTTAATACATTAATTGGTGCGATCGCATCTGTGCTACTTGCTTGGACATGGATAACTTTCATTAACTAGACTGATGAGAATAAACAATTACTCGTTTAAGTGGGGCATTGAGCAAAACAATTCCGTTAACAACACGGGCTAAATGCCCTGCTACCACTAACAGCACTCTTAAAGTGTATTGCTAGAAAATAACTAATTTGCCTTACTACTGCGCCACCACTAATATTTTCAATCCTGATTTTGTCCCCACTAGACTGTAAAAGTGATCGTAGCAAATTATTTTATTTTAGTAGCAAATTATTTTATTTACTAACTATATAATTTTTTGACCATTTAAATGTAATTAGTTCATGGAATCTTTATCATATTTATCCATTAATGACTAGATGATTTCTATATGATTTAATTTAAAAGTCCTATAAGTGTTTAACCATTTTCACATAATTAGTTCATGGAATCTTTATCATTTTTGACAATTAATGACCAAATAATTTCTATAGAGCAAGCAGTAAAGTACCTGCAAGCCTCTGGAAAATTGGGACAGTTCATTGGGGATATTCTCCGGCAGTACGTAATTGAGTCAGAAATCAGAACACGAGATGATATTGAAATTGGCACCGCAATAACTGAACAGTCAATTATTGACTTTAGGCTGAAAAATCAACTGACTGACCCCCAAAGTTTTCAAGAATGGTTAAAGACAAATAACACAGATTACAGTACCTTTCACACATCGGTCACTTTTGGCTACAAGTTAGAAAAACTAAAAGCTGTAGTGACAGAAACAAAACTCGCAGAATATTTTATTGAACGCAAGATTTTCTTGGATCGGGTGGTACTTTCCCGGATTGTTGTTGATAATCGAGAATTAGCAGACGAACTCCAAACCCAAATTGAAGAAGGAGGTAGTTTTGAGCAACTAGCTAAAGAGTATTCCCTTTCAGATGACCGAATTGTGAATGGCATGATGGGAATCGTCAGCCGAGGTAGTATGCCGGATATATTACGGGCAGCTATTGATGTCGCCAGTCCTGGACAATTGATAGGACCAATAGAAATCGTTGGCAAAGACTCTCCCCAAGGAGAAGGGCCTTATGGTTTGTTTCGAGTAGAACAATTTCTACCAGCGTCTTTAGAAGATACTCAACTACAGCAAGCACTACAAAATGAGTTGTTTGAAAAATGGCTAGCAGAGAAAATTCAAAAACTGACAGTCAAGTTACAAGTGAGTTAAAAATTCTGGATAATGAATCCTTACGATTAAAAGTGCTAGCTTCTTTGCCTTGGAATCAGCCACCGCTATGCTGGCTGACTCCCGAACAACAATCCCGATTGGAAAATGAGTGCCAAACCCGCCAGTATCGTCTTGGAGAAAAAATCTGGTCAAACGATGTCGGTGGCTATCAATTTTTAATTGTGGCTGGGAAAGTCCGCTTGCGAGAAGAGGGCGTTGGCAAACCATTAGCAGCCCTAGATGTGGGGGATTGGTTTGGCGACTTCCAAAAGCTGTCTGCGGATTTTAAAGCTGTAGCTGCTAGTAAAGAAGTGGTAGTAGTTTATTGGGATACTGCACTGTGGGCAGAATTTTCTCACCCACAAATTCTGGAATTTTGGCAAGCTTTACCAGTAGAGATGGAGGGACAAAGGGAGACATTTTCCTTCTCTGCTACTGCTTCAGTAACATCAGTCTCAGACGGGACTTCCAGTCCCCATAGCCTTCAACCCCAAAAAGGACTCCCAGCCGCCAATCTAATCACTTCAATTTATCCATTTGTTGCCAGCTGGAATACCGCTGCTGCCTGTTTAACAATGGTGGCGCAACAACTAGAAAATTCTGTGCAACTGGAATGGGTGCAGCGTCAACTCAGAGGACAACGCCCAAAACAGGTTGTGGAAGCAGCAGAAAAGTTAGGGTTAGTATTGCGGCGGTTACAAGTGAGTTGGAGTGAGTTGCGACAATTGTCATTTCCAGCTTTATTGCTGTGGAATTCTGACTCACCCCAGAGTCCATCCTGGGTGGTGGCTTATGGAGTTAAAGGCGATCGCTTAATTATCGCTAACCCTCTAAATCCTGAACGGACTTGTGAAAGCTTACCGCAATCCATAGTTGAGGTGTCTTGGGATGGACAATTATGGCAAGTAGAACTCATATCCCAGCAAGAAAAATTTAACCTCAGTTGGTTTACCCCAGCAGTTTGGAAGTATAAGGGATTGCTTACAGAAGTATTGTTAGCATCTTTCACCTTGCAGCTTTTGGGGTTAACAACACCGCTAATTACCCAAGTCGTCATTGATAAAGTGATGGTGCAGGGAAGTTTGCCAACTCTCGATGTGATGGCGATCGCACTTTTATGTGTAGCCATATTTGAATCTATACTGGGCATTCTGCGCCTATTTATCTTTACCCATACAGCTCGTCGTCTGGATTTGAGTTTATCAGCACAGCTATTTCGCCATCTGATGCGTCTGCCTTTAGCTTATTTTGAGTCGCGACGCGTCGGAGACACAGTAGCAAGAGTCCAGGAACTCGAACAAATTCGTCAGTTTCTCACAGGTACAGCATTAACTGTAATTCTAGATAGCATCTTTGCTGTGGTGTACCTGGCATTGATGTTTTACTATAATATCCCACTTACCTTTGTCGCCTTAGCAGTACTGCCGCTGTTTGCCACATTAACGATAGTTGCAACACCAATTCTGCGTAACTGGCTCAACGAAACTTTTAACCGGAGTGCCGATAGTCAATCGTTTCTAGTAGAGACAATTACAGGAATTCACTCAGTTAAAGCCCACGCAGCCGAACCAGTAGCCCGCGATCGCTGGGAAGGCTTATTTGCCCGCTTCATTCGCACAGGCTTTAAAGCTTCTACCACCTCCAATATCAGCAGTAACATTGGTGACTTTCTCACTAATTTGTCCACCATGCTGATTCTCTGGTTTGGTGCCAAGTTAGTCATCGAACAAAAGCTCACAATTGGACAGCTTGTTGCATTTCAAATGCTGTCTGGTAGAGTTACAGGCCCGCTTTTGCGCTTAGTACAGTTGTGGCAAAACCTTCAACAAGTGCTACTTTCTGTAGATCGCATTGGTAATATTCTCAACGTCTCCCCAGAAGCTGAACTGGGAACTGGCCTAGTTTTACCACCCCTGAAAGGACAAGTCACCTTCGAGCAAGTATTTTTCCGCTACCGACCAAACTTTGACGCAATTCTGCGCGGAATCTCTTTTAGTGCTGAACCAGGGCAGTTTGTTGGCATTGTCGGACGTAGCGGTTCTGGGAAAAGTACCCTGTCTAAATTATTGCAACGCCTTTATCAAATTGAATCAGGACGCATCCTGATTGATGGTTTTGATATAAAAAGTGCCGATTTAGCCTCACTGAGGCAACAAGTTAGTGTAGTTCTCCAAGAAGACTTTTTATTTAACGGTTCTATTTTGGAAAATATCACTCTCGGTAGTCCCGACATTACCGCAGAGCAAGTTGTAGAGGCGGCAAGATTAGCCGTGGCACACGACTTCATTAGTCAATTACCCTACGGTTATGAAACCAATGTTGGCGAACGCGGTACAGCTTTATCTGGTGGACAGAGACAACGTATTGCCCTAGCAAGGCTATTTCTTTCTCAAGCGCCGATTTTAGTTTTGGATGAAGCTACCAGCGCCTTGGATAGTGAAACTGAACAGCAAGTACTGCAAAACCTGCAAAAAATTTCTGCTAACCGTACCGTGTTCCTGATTGCTCACCGTTTTGCTCCCCTCAAACGTGCTGACTTGATTTTGGTATTAGAGCAAGGCGTGATTGCCGAACGTGGTACTCACTCACAATTGTTGCAACAAAAGGGTTTGTATTGGTCACTATATCAACGGCAGCAAGCAAATATTTAATAGATTTAACTAACTCAAAGCTTGTGGCTACATAAAAGATAAACGCTTGCAAAGCGGCTTAAGGATAGCCTTTGGCGAATGGAGCATAACTCCATTCGCCATTTTAATTTTGCTCATTTCAATAATTACCCTTGCTCCAGTCTAAGTGATGTAAATATTTTTATAGCTAGCGATCGCAGCAGTTTTAAGAATAACAAAAATAGTTATAACGCCCGACGATGATTTTTGGATTAGTCTCCATTAATACACCTCCAAGATTTAAGATTTACTCGATAAATTTACTCTTAATGAAAACTGTACTTGTCAGAGTGTTTTTTGGTAATAGAATTAGCATTTTGTTCTGAAATTTCATAGTAATTATTGACAATGAAGCTTATTCGCACATTGATTGAAATCTTCTGATTGTCAAGGTTTCAAGGCTTCAAACTGTCAAAAATCGGTTGCTATCTTTGAGAAAAAACTTATGCACATTGATGATGTTAATAACAATATATTGTCAAATAAACGGCTCAATGTCACTTCAATCTCCTCATTAGATAGCTTTAATACGAAAGATGACTACAGCCTTAACCTCAGCAGACGTAGTAGCTATAAGTCAGCCGATGCTGATGTGCAGTTGCTAAATAACGGTGACTCCGAAAATAGCAATAACGCTACTGCTAATGCTTTTAACGCTCAAAATTATAACCCCACTAATGGCTATGGCTTGATTAATGGAGCAGCAGCAGTGGCTAGAGCTATTAATCAGAAAACCTTTGCTGATGTTCCCGATCTTGGTGGCAATAATTGGGGAGCAGACCTGGTTAAAGCACCGGAAGTTTGGGCACATGGATACACAGGAAAAGGCGTTGTTGTCGCTGTTGTAGATACTGGAGTTGACTACAACCACGAGGATTTAAAAAATAATATCTGGACGAATAGCAAGGAAATTACAGGTAACGGTATAGATGATGATGGCAATGGCTATGTTGATGATACTTACGGCTGGAACTTTACCGATCAAAACAACAACACCCTAGATGACAACGGTCATGGTACTCATGTTTCCGGCACGATCGCAGGAGAAAATAATAACTACGGTGTCACTGGTATTGCCTATGATGCCAAGATTATGCCTGTCAAAGCTTTAGATAGCTCTGGCTCTGGTTCCTATAGTTCCATATCTAAAGGTATTCGTTACGCTGTGGATAATGGAGCTAATGTGATTAACCTCAGTTTGGGAGGCTCATCTTCTAATCGCACTCTAGAGTCAGCCATTGACTATGCCAGCAGTAAAGGAGTGATTGTTGTCATGGCAGCAGGTAATGATGGTGGCTCATCACCAGAATATCCCGCCCGCTATGCATCCAAGTCGGGAATTGCCGTTGGGGCTGTAGATAAGAATAATAATTTGGCCGACTTCTCTAACCGCTCTGGAACAAATCAAATCGCTTACGTCACAGCTCCAGGAGTCAAGATTTATTCATCAGTTCCGAATAATCAGTATGCAACTTATAGCGGCACATCTATGGCTGCTCCCCACGTTGCTGGTATCGTTGCCCTGATGCTTAGTGCTAACCCCAACCTGACTGATGCCCAAGTACGTCAGATTGTCACAGAAACCGCAGGAAATAGTACGCAAACTACAAACTCTAGTTTGAATCTTTCTAATGTCAGTTCTCTAGCGAGTCAGGTAATTGCAGACACAGCAGTAAATAAGACGCAAACTACAAGCTCTAGTTTTAATAGTTCCAATTTTGGTTCTCGAATCGGTCAGGCAATTACAGAAACAGGAAAATCTCTAACACCAGAAACTACCACCAGTTGGAATAATTCTGATTTTAGCCCTGCGATCGGTCAGGCGATGTCTAAGACGAGCTACACCTACGCAGAAACTACAAAATATCTGACATCAGCCGCAGATAATAATGGAATAGCCAATCCAGAATTGTGGTCGCAATTCCAAAACTATGAGAATAATTTGAGCAGCATCAATGTAAATAGCAATGAGGATGAGAATAATCCCGATTTTGGCAAACAACTAGAGGAAATGCAAAAACAAATAGATCAGTATAGAAAATTCTTGGGTATGACTTGAAAATTATAGCGATTTGCAGTCGAGTTCAATACTCCTCGGTTAAGAAAATCAACCAAGCTCATCAGTCGTGAATGTAGGGGTTTAGCAAGCTAAATCCTTACGTTTTTAAGCGTGGGTTGTACGATACATAAGTTGGAATGAGGTTTTTGTAACAGAGCGGCGCTGCAAGCATTGCAACGAGTTTTTAATCAATTGCACATTAGTGCTGACAAAATCTAAAGACAATGTTAAGCTTTACAGAACTTTATTAAATCTTAACCAAGCAGTTAACAGCTAGTTAATGCTAATCGTCAAGCAGGACTTTCCTCTTAATTGGAAACGTAATTAGTATGCTGAAGGACTACAACAATTGGCACCTTGAAACAGATAGAGGCTACCAACAGCAAAAAGCGCTTAAACGATACAGATACCTTAAAACTTTGAAAAAGTCCGAACTGACTTTAGATGATGAAATGTTAATTGAAAATTTTAGTACTGCATTTCAATTGTGGTTTTTCCCCATAACAGTGCGAACACTGGAGTGACTTGCTACCATTAATGACTTGGCAACTTTGGCTAGCGCCTGATATTGTGATTGAAAACCTTCTCTCCTGGCAAAAGTCAGAGGTTAAAATGACCTCAAGACGGGTTTCCCAGGCAATGGGTGTGTAGATTGTCAACTTAGTGCTGCTGGGTCATTTGATCATAGATTAGTCTAAACTCCAGTTGTGAAGATGAAGGAGATAACGGAGCGATCGCCGATTTAGCAGACTTTTCTACCTAACGGAAAATGCCTCATTGAACCGCCGCGTCACAGGTTCAGTAATGAATGTCAAAATTGACTTTTGACGAGTGACAATTTCACCTGTAGCAGCCATCCCTGGTGTAAATTCTACTTCTTGACCTCGAACATTCACTGCGTGTTTATTTAGCTTAATTCTCGTCGGAAAAACTAAACCCAATTCTTTATCAGCAATTGCATTTGGACTGACTTGCATAACTTCGCCATCCACAATGCCAAATTCTTGGAAGGGAAAAGTCGCCATTTTCACTTTTGCCTTCATTCCTTGACGAATAAACCCAATATCGCGGTTGAGAACTTTTACCTCTAGAAGCATTTCTTCCCCTTCTGGCAAAATTGACAGCAATTCTTCACCCGATTGTACTGGCCCCTTGGTGGCTTTGACTTTATAAATTGTACCGGCTACGGGAGCCTCAATCGTTTCTAAAGCTTGTTGCTTCCTCGCCTGCTCTAATTGACCTTGAACAGTTGTTAGTTCTTCTTTACGCTTATTAAACTGGGTCAAAATTTCGCTTTGGCGTTCTGATGCTACACGCTGGGCCTGACTGCGTGCAGCGTTGTAAGCTTGTTCTGCTTGGCGAATTTCCTGGACTTGGGCAGCAATATCTTTTTCTAATGATGTGGCTTTATCTTGAGCCTCTGTGATTCTATTCTGGGCGTTGATGACTTCATCTTGCGCTCTGGTGATTTCTGTCTTTGCACGAGTTAATCTTTCTTGGGCATCCAGGTAATCGACACGAGGCACAGCGCCAGGAGTAATTAGAGTGCGTAGGCTTTTTTCCCTTTCTTGAGCCAAGGCTAAATTACTTTCAATTTTAATTCGGATGCTATCTGCATTGACAAGGTTGGTTTGAGCATTCCCAAAGCTACTTTTGGCATTAACTAAATTGTCTTGCAATCGAGTCAAGCGGACTTTAGCTTGATCGATGAGTGCTATTTGGCGATTTGCTTCTGCTTCCGCCGCTGCTTGACGTGCTTGGTAGTCTTGCAGGCGGGAGTTTAAAAGTTCATCTTGCAGTTTCGTCCCAGTAGTTTTAACTCCGGTGCGTTCTGCATCCAAACGTTGTAAATCGTCTTGAATCAATCTGGTAGATTTAGCTAGGCGGGAAACATCGGTTATTTGCAAGTCTGGATCTTTTTGAATCAGAATTTGACCTTTAGTAACGCGATCGCCTTCTTGCACTTTAACAGCGACAATTGACCCTCCACCCAAGGATGTCACTGGTCTTACCTGTGCGGAAGCAATTAATTCTCCTGGTGCTGTTGCTACTTCATCTATTTGCGAGAAGTACGCCCAAGCGATCGCCCCAAAGACGATGGCGCTCATCGTTCCCGCTAATAATCTAGTGTACAGGGGTGGCAATTCCTGTACCGCCTTCCCCAATTCATAAGTAAGTTGTTCCTCCGGTTGGGCGAATCGTTCTTTTGTCTGACGTGCTTGAGCAGCATTTACCATATATTTTTGTCCTTTGTTATTTATCATTTGTCATTTGTCATTTGTCCTTGATTATTCACGAATGACCAATGACTAATGACTATTCAAACTGCTAGATAACGCCGCAAAAAACTTTCTAATGTCTCCAACTGGAAGTTATAAATTGCTTCTAAATTGGCAATTTCATCTTTTGTGCAGAAAAATTCATTTGCTAGCAATGTACGAAAAGTTCCCAAAGCTTTTTGGGTTTGGGGATTAAATAAACCTAATGCACTCTGTAACCCATCAATGAGAAATAGGGGTGAGTTAATTATTACTGGTTCTTTGGCGAAAATCCGACTAAAAATTCGGGGAATATCTTCTCTTATTAAAATCTCCGGCCCTCCAACGGCTAAAATCTGATTGCGAGCGCCTTCAACTGTCACAGAATCCACAACTATCCTTGCCAAATCATCGGTACTGACAATTGAGGTACGGTTTTTGCGATCTCCAACCAGCAAATACAATCCCGTTTCCCGAAATCGTTCTACTAGTGGCAGCAAGTTAGATGCTAATCCAGCTGGGCGCAAAATAGTGTAATTTAAGCCACTAGCTGCTAAATATCGCTCTACTGCTCGTTTGGCTTTGAAAACAGGAGCATCTTCATAACCGCGATCGGCTCCCAGTACAGAAATAAAGACAAAATGCTCTACGCCATTGGCTTTCGCCTGGTCGATGAGTTCAATATTGGCACGGTAATCTAAAGATAAGGCATCGCTATCAGAACCGTGGGCGCTGATAATATACCGCACACCCTGACTAGCTTTCTGGATATCTTTTTCCTCTAGCAAGTCACCAATGAAAATTTCTGCACCTCGGTGTTCTAACTCGCTGTAGCGCGAATTAAGGCGGACAAATGCCCGCACAGACTGTTCTCGTTGTCGTAGGAGTCGCACAACTCTGCGGCCAATTCCTCCCGTTGCACCAGTTACCAGAAACATATAAATACCTAAATTGAATAGTTACAGCGTTTATAGTTGTCAAAATGCTCGATATATGCTCAAAATTCATTGAGCAATACTTAAATAGAGATATGAGCATATTTTTATACTTTGTTACCATGCTCAAGATATAGTCATGCCAATAAGTCATACCTTATTTATTTTAATACTTTAAAAATGATCCCCCACATCCTTGTAGATGCAGGGGATAGAGTAATAGGATTAGTTTTACTGGCTCAACAAGTCAATAGCTTGTTCAAGCGACATCTTAGCCTTGTGCAAATTTAGCAGATTTTCCTGGTCATATCGGTCAGGATAGTTCATTTTCCTGCCCTCAAGGGTTATCCGAATTAGTGCTGCTTGCTCATCTATGGGTGAATTCATCTCATCTATAGCAGAATTGATGACCTGGATAGCGTTAAAGTTAGGGAATTTTAACCCTTTACCTTGCTTCATTTGTTGCAGGGCTAAAAGTGGAAATGCCATCAGAGTTACGATGTACGAGGTTTTGTATCCTGCATTGCCAGTAGGTTTGATGCCGTATCTGCGACACAAGTCGCGTAATTCTTTAATAGTTTTGATTTCAAGTTCAGAACGCGTGAACATAAAATAGTAGTGTCCATTTTTTGAATTGGATATTGGTGGTTGTACTTCCGGCAAGTTGTAGCAACCACTAAAAAACAATTTAATCTTTTGCCTACCAGTGATTCAATTTATATTTATATTTCTACATAAATGCCTAATCCTAAAGGTCATCCAGAAAATTTAAAACCATTTAAATCAGAGAGGGAAGAATCTTTAAGTGAGCGTCTTAACTTACGTGTCACAAAAACTATGAAAGAAGAACTATCTACCAAGGATGATCCTCCAGAATTTTGCCGTCGTGCAATCCAGGAAGCATTAGAGAAAGATAAAGAGAAGTAATCTCAAAGGGGTAATTGTCACGAGTGTGTGAATTATTGGAATGAGTCAGCAATTAAGCATATTGCTTTTTCAATATGCTTGATTGCTTGCGGAAAATACCGAAATGAGAAAGCAAACTGGGGTTTGAGAAAGTAAAAGCTGCTTTTGCTTGCGGAAAACACCAAAATGAGAAAGTAAAAGCAGCTTTTGAGTAAGTCAAATGTCATTTTGCTTGCGGAAAACACCAAAATGAGAAAGTAAAAGCTGCTTTTGCTTGCGGAAAACACCAAAATGAGAAAGTAAAAGCAGCTTTTGAGTAAGTCAAATGTCATTTTGCTTATTAAATTCGACTTTAGGGACTCCCAAATAAAAAAATACTCAACTACTTCTTGTGGGGTGGGCATCTTGCCTGCCCATAGCCAAAAGCTGTTAAGAGGATGTTTGAAAAGTCATAATTAGTATATCAACGTTTTTTTACCCCACCCTAACCCTCCCCTTTACAAGGGGAGGGAACTAGATTTTCCAGTTTCCCCCCTTTACAAGGGGGGATTAAGGGGGGTAAAAATTCGATTAAAATCACAGCCAATCACTTTTAAAACAACCTCTAAGATGACCACTCTACAAGATTGAATAATTTATTTGTTGGAAATCCCTTATTTATTTTTCCGATGTATTAACTAATAACTTAAAAGGATGTTTGAAAAGTCCTCTTGTCGGTATCAAAAGTTTTAGATCCCTCTAAATCTCCCTTAGAAAGGGAGACTTTGATTCCGGTTCCCCCCTTTTTAAGGGGGGTTAGGGGGGATCTAAAAGTGCCTAAAGTCACAGCGAAACACTTTTCAAACAACCTCTAAGTAAGTAAGTAAGCAAGAATAAATCAAACTATATTACATAATATAAAATTAATTAAAGTAGTAAGTAGAACGCGTTGGCAATTATTGCCTATATAGAGAAGTGGATATTAGGAGACTTATAGATGAGTGACGAAGATCAGTATGATGTCTTCCTTTGCCACAATAGCAAAGACAAGCCTGAAGTTATAGAAATTGCTCATGAATTAAGAAGACAAGGAATTAAACCTTGGCTAGATAAGTGGGCACTTCGTCCTGGTTTAGCATGGCAGTCTTTACTAGAGGAACAAATAGAAAATATTAAATCAGCAGCAGTTTTTGTCGGTAGCAGTGGACTTGGCCCCTGGCAAAGTACAGAGATGAGAGCTTTTTTAAACGAATTTGTAGAGAGAGGCTGTCCCGTGATTCCCGTTTTGCTTGGGAATACACCACAGCAGCCTAAACTCCCAATTTTTCTTAGGGGTCATACTTGGGTTGACTTTCGGACAGATACTGAGGCTATGGAAAACTTAATTTGGGGTATTACTGGAAAACCGCCAGAGCGAAAACCAAAGCCACAGCCAGTAATTCAAGCCGACGACCTCAGTTCTGAGAAGAAAGTAAACTACACGCGATTGCGAGATTTGCTAGCAGCAGGCAAGTGGAAAGAAGCGGATGAGGAAACTTTAGCTGTCATGCTCAAGGCATCTAGCAGGGAAAAGGAAGGCTGGTTAAATCCCGAATCCATCAATAATTTTCCCTGTACTGACTTACGCACCATTGACCAACTTTGGGTAAAATATAGCAAGGGGCGCTTTGGCTTTAGCGTTCAGAAGAAAATTTATCTAGAATGTGGTGGGAAGGCTGACGGTGAATATTATGAAGAAGCCTGGGAAAAATTTGGCGATCGCGTAGGATGGAAAGTGAAAGGAAACTGGATAGGCGACGAAGAAGTAGCTTTTAACACTTCAGCACCTGAAGGACACCTCCCCTCTTTGTGGTTTAGGTTTCGTCGTCGTGGTTTTTTGGGGTGGTCTCGGTTACTTACTTCTTTTCTCGCATCAAGACTTGTGAAGTGTAACATTTAAGCACTTCAGACTTTTATAAATATTTGTAACAAGGTTGTTTTCTACGAGTTAATCAACATTTCAGAGATCCGATACCTGGCACTGGCGGCTGATAGCAATTTGCTTGAATAAACTTTTCTGCTACCTCCTGCACCTCAGTACTTTCTGACACCCTCTGCTTGTCCCAAGGTAAACTCAACTGTCCCGGTGACTTTTTCGACTTAACTTTAATCTTCATTCCCGCTAACAGGTGACTCCCCCAGTGGTTTCTTTTCTCTGGCTTTGCCTGTGGTCGATATTTCTTGCAAAATCCTCGGTATCTAGCAGCGCATTCATCCAAAGTTTTTCCCAATTGCAAAAATGCCGGATGCCACGCCCTAACGGGAAGTCAAAAATCAAAAGTCAAAAGTCAAAAGTTTATTTTTCTAGCTTTGCTTTAGTTGTTACGATTGATTTAGCAATAATTTTAATTAACTGTTCACACTCATCTAAAAGGTTTTTTACTTGTGTCTCAGTCGTCATTTCTGATTTAATTAACAGCTTCAACCAGTATTTTGTTTCTTTTGCCTCTTTCAGAGCTATTGATTGCTTGCTGATAAAATCCTTATTACTTTCAGCAGACTGAGATTCTTCAATATTTGCACCAATTGATGTCCCCGATCTGAATAACTGAGCAGCTAATAATCTTGGTGTTCCTGGTTGTTTATCTAAATAAGAGCAAAGCTTTGTTATTCTCACAGCAAACTCAAATGCTCTATCAGGAATGGGGATATAATTACTCATACTAAAAAGTATATCAAAGCTCAAGTGTTATTTTTGACTTTTGACTTTTGACTTTTAACTTCCCCAAAGGGCTGTGATTGCTCATGATGCAAAGGCCATAGAGTATGAATCCATATTTCTCCTTTGCTTTCTTAATGGCGTAGAGAAACACCTCCCGGCACTCCAGACGAGTGAGGCGAAATTCGCGGTTATTACAACGAGTGGTGATGTGATAGCAAAATCCAGGTTGAAAATTTCGCGGTGAACGAGTCATAAACCAATACAATTCAGATAAGACCAAAACACTTGTAGAGACGGCGATTTATCGCGTCTCTGAACCGTATTTAGTCATAAACAATTCGTAATTAAAAGTTTTCCCAATTTAAAATCCCCCCACATCTTTGTAAATGCAGGAGGAATGTTAACAATTCAAAATTCAAAATTCAAAATTCAAAATTGTTTCACATAGGATTTAAACGCTTTCTGCAAACAGCCCACTTAAAAACTATTCAGCAGCTTTGTTATTAGCTCTATTAGCACGTGCCTCAGCCGAAGCCATCACTTCATCGAAATTTTCTAGCACTTCGCCAGGGAAGTTTTCCAAAACTCTGGTAGAAAGAGCAACCCGCCCTTTACCTTCATCCAAGTCAATAATTACAGCTTTAATTGGCTGACCAACTTGAAATACTTTTTCTAAAGAATCAATAAATTTCTGGCTTACCTGCTTGATATGAAGTAGGGCGCTCATGCCACTTAAATCGACAAACACACCAAAAGGTTTGATACCAGTAACTTTGCCTTCCACCAGTTGACCTAGTTCCAATAAGCTGAAGTTGCTAGAACGAGTTGCTAAACGCTGGGAAAGGATGAGTTTGTTAGTGTTTTTATTAATTTCCAAAAAGCCTACAGTCAGATTTTGACCTTTGAGTGCTTCTAAATTATCACGCTCTGCCAGGTGCGATCGCGGAATAAATCCCCGTAAAGAAAGAATATCGACGGTGACACCACCTTTATTCACACCCATAACCCGTACTTGCACAGTCTGAGCATTTTCCTGCATTTCGGTCAGTCGTTCCCAGATGTGCTGAATTTCCAACTGCTTTCGAGAAAGGGTAACTTGACCTTCTGCATCCTGATCTCGGATAATCAAAAATTGCATTTCCTCTTGCAATGGCAGCACCTCCGATAAATCGGTAACTGCTCTCAAAGAAGCCTCATCGCGCGGCAGAAAAGCTGACGACTTGCCACCAATATCAACATAGGCTCCATCATGGTCAAGTTGGAAAACTTTGCCATTTACAAGCTGTCCCTTTTGAAATTGGTAGTCGTGTTTTTCTAGTGCTTTAGCAAAATCGTCCATTGTAAAGGACGAATTGGCTGTTTGAGAAAGTTTCGATTCGGAATTCATGACTTTTGAAGATTAGTTGTTATTTGATATGGTGCAACTGAAGTTTAGATTGTCATTTGTCATTAATCATTAGTCATTTGTTATTCACCAATGACCAATGACAAACTTGGCTGCGTATGCTTCAGTTCAGTTGACCAAAGAGTTGTTTTACTTGCTCCCAAGCATCAGCCGCAGCTTTAGGATTATAACTGGCGCGATGGTCACAGAAAAATCCGTGATCAGCTCCATCGTAGCGAAACACACGATGAGGAATTTTATATTTTTCTAACTCTGCTGCAATTTCATCTACTTGTTCGGCTGGGATGCTAGTATCTTCCCTGCCAAAGAAGGCATAGAGAGTACCTGCTATTTCTTTGGTGCGGGTGACAGTAGGAGCGCCACCTCCGGGCGTGCGAGTGGTAATTCCAGCACCGTAAAAGGAAGCCGTAGCTTTAATATCTGGCAAGGTGGCTGCAAGATATGCGACATGACCGCCAAAGCAGAAGCCAATACAGCCAAAACCATCTTTTTTCACTTGAGGCAGATTTTTGAGGTAGTCAATTGCTAGTTGAATATCGCTCAATAACTGTGATGCTTGAGTTTGCATAGCGTAGCTTCTGCCTGTTTCAATATCTTCGGGTGTGTATCCGGTTTCAAAGCCAGGAGCAATCCGTTGAAAAAGAGCAGGTGCGATTGCTACATACCCAAGTTTGGCAATCCTTTCTGTAACTTCCCGAATGTGAGTGTTGATACCAAAAATTTCTTGTAATACTACAACGCCTGGGTAAGAGCCAGGTTCTTTTGGTTCTGCCAGATAAGCAGACACTTGAATATTATCTTGCAAAAGATTAACCGTTGTGGTAATTGTTGCTTGCTCTGTCATAATAATTTTTACCAGTGCTATGTGATTAGCCGTGTGTTTATTTGATATAACTATGCCAGTATGCCTAGCTTTTTTCTAATTAAATTATCAATTACCAATAGTGAGCGCATTAGAAATTTGTATCAGAAAAACTTTATATGTAAATAAACATATTTGAGATGTAGCAAATGTAGCTGGTCACAAAAGAAGGCTGAGTTAAAAGTGTTGAGTATAAAAGCAACACTTAATACTCAAAACCCAGCACTCAGCACTCATTAGCACTTAGTATTCAGGAGGTTTGGTGATGATTCAATTCCGTATTCAGCCAGACAGCGAAATTCCCGCATCAACCCAGCTGTTTAATCAAATCCGATTTGCGATCGCTTCTCGGCAATATCCCCCAGCTTACAAATTACCAAGCACACGAGCGCTGGCAATGCAAACCGGGTTACACCGTAATACCATAAGTAAGGTTTACCGTCAACTAGAGGAAGACGGATTTGTCGAAAGTATGGCTGGTTCGGGTATTTATGTTCGTGCCCAAGGTCATGAGGGCGGTAGTAGGCTGCAATCACCAATTCTCAAGCAAAATCCTCATGCCTATCAAGTTGTCCAGCAAGCACTTGACGAGTTGCTCTCTCAAGGATGTTCGCTAAATCAAGCCAGAGAGCTATTTTTAGCGGAAATTGACTGGCGCTTGCGTTGTAGTGCGCGGGTACTGGTTGCAGTTCCATCTTATGACATCGGTGCTGGGGAGTTGATGGTGTATGAATTAGAACGATCGCTAAAAATCCCAGTCCAGTTGGTAGCAATGGAAGAATTAACAGCTGTGTTAGATAAAACTACCTCTGCGACAGTAGTCACCAGTCGGTATTTTATCAGTAATGTAGAAGCGATCGCAGCTCCAAAAGCTGCACGAGTAATTCCTCTCGATATCTACGACTACAGCAAAGAACTCAACTTATTGAAAACCCTACCAAAAGAAAACTGTGTTGGGATAGTTAGCCTTAGTTCCGGGATTGCACGAGCCGCAGAAGTCATCCTCCACGGTTTGCGGGGTGATGAACTACTGGTAATGACTTCGCAACCAAAAGATGCCTATAAACTTCAGGCTATGGTTAAACGGGCTGAGGTAATCATCAGCGATCAAGCCAGTTATGCGGCAGTGCAAGCAGCCGTGCAAGCATCTGATGAAGATATTATTCGTCCACCAAAGCTGATTAAGGTTGAAAATTATATCGGCGCTAACTCGATTAACTTGCTAAAACGAGAACTGGGTTTAAGTTAATCTCAAGATTAATTCTACCAACATCTTTGAGAGCAACTGATACAGGAGGGATGGGATAGTGCAGATTGTGATTGTGGGTGCAGGCCCAACAGGTGTAACTCTTGCCCTGCTTCTTGTAAAACGTGGTATTACTGTAACCTTAATTGAAGCAGCAAAAGACTTCCATCGTGTATTTCGCGGTGAAGGATTAATGCCAAGTGGCTTAGATGCTTTAGAGGAAATGGGTCTATCGGCCTTGTTGGAGGATATTCCCCATCGACAACTCGACGCGTGGGAATTCATTATAGGGGACAAGCAGTTGTTTCAAGTTGATGAACCAATAGGGGCAACCCAACCCTGTACACTGGTTTCACAACCACCATTACTCAAAGCACTGATTTCGGAAGCTCAAACCAATGATGGGTTTAAATTTATCCAGGGTGTTCCTGTCAAGGATTTGCTGTGGAGTAATCAACGTGTCGCAGGTGTAACACTGAGCGATGGGAGAGAATTTGCTGCTGACTTAGTGATTGGGGCAGATGGTCGAAATTCCCTGGTGCGACAACGTGTAGGATTGGAATTGGTACGCCAGCCTAAAAATATTGATATTCTTTGGTTTAAACTTGCCGCCAGCCCTGAGTTTGCAAAGAATAATGTGTTTCGTACTATTTTAAATGGCGATCGCGCATTTAGCATCTTTCACGGAGCAGAGTCAGGAAAACTACATCTGGCTTGGATAATGTCCGCAACCGAAAATACTGACTGGAAACAAGCCAACTGGGCAGAAATTTTTGCTTCACTATCACCCTCATGGCTAGCAGAGCATTTCCGTAATCATGCAGACACCATCGAATCCCCGATTCAGCTCTCTGTTGTGGTTGGTTATTGTCCCCAATGGCACGCACCAGGGGTACTGCTTCTGGGTGACGCTGCACACCCAATGTCTCCTGTCCGTGTTCAAGGAATTAATCTGGCATTGCGTGATGTGATTGTCGCCGCTAATTATCTTGTGCCGTTGTTGCACAAAGAAACTGGACACCAGGATATTGATATGGCATTATCGCATATCCAAGCAGAACGGGAGCCAGAAATTATCCGCGCCCAGCAACTCCAGTTAGAAGAAGCTAAACAAGGTGAACTACTGCGAAAAAATGCACTGCTGCGTTCGCTGTTGATTCAACTTGCTCCCTTGCTCCGTAAAACAATTCAAAAGTCTTGGTTAAAGCGACAATATGAAATGCGTCAAGGTATCACACAGGTACACTTAACTGTTTAAAAAACCGCTATTAATTATCCGACTTGTGGTTTTGGCGTGTTAACTTGCAAAAACTCTTGTACACGTTGCAGATAAGTTGGTACATCTTCCAACATTGGGAAATGCGCTGTGTTGGGAATCATCACAAATTCCACTTTGTCACTTAGTGCAGCTGCTTGACGCCCCATCTCGGCTGGAATAATCTTGTCATACTCCCCTGCTACAAGTAAAGTCGGCACTGTTAGCTTGGCAAACTCAAGGGGCATCACTTCAGCCTGAGCCTTACTGACTGAAGTAAAAATTGTCCCTAAAGCCGCATCGTAATCTGCTTCGAGAAAATCTTCTAAAAAAGCTTGCCGCTCAGGATGTGGTATGGAACTATATAAAAATCTGGCCATAAACATCTGGTCAACAAATGGAATTTTGCTTAACCATTTGGGACGGAATTTAACTACATAGCCACCAAATTTATGAAAAGCACTAAAGGATTTTTCATCGTACTCAAAAATACCGCTACAAGTTAAAATTCCTCGTTCTACTCGTTCGGGATAGCGGTTAAAAAATAAAGTGGCAACAGAAGCACCCATTGAATGAGCATGGATATAAACACGCTGAATATGCAACCCATCTAGCAAAGCTGCCAAATCATCAGCGTATTCCTCTAATTCATAGGTTAACTCTCTGATTGCCTCTGATTCTTCCTGTGGTGACTCAGACTCAGCAACAGCTTCACTTGCTTGGGCGATAGTTGGCTTCCCACGAGAACGGCCAAATCCCCGCAAATCGTAGAGTAAACAATCAAATTGCTCCGATAGAGCATCAGCAGTATTTTGCCAATACCTAGCCGAACCAGCCCAACCGTGCATGAAAACCATCACCGGTTTTACCAGAGAACCGGATGGTTTTTTCACCCATTTGTAGTAATGCTCAACGCCACGAACATTAATATAAGGCATTAGTCATTTGTCCTTTGTCAGTTGTCATTAGTCCCTGGTACATGGTTATTATTCCTTATTTTTTGACCAATGACTAATGACTAATGACTATCAAGCAGATTCTGGCTTCGGTAGTGAAGACGGATGTATTATTAGTTCAGCAGTCGATCGCTTCTCGACCATTTCCCTTGTAACTGTACAGCGTGTCACATCCTTACGGGATGGTAACTCATACATTACGTCTAACATCAATTCTTCGACAATACCACGTAACGCTCTAGCACCAGTTTTACGGCGGTAAGCTTCTTGAGCGATCGCTCGTAAAGCATCTGCTTTAAAATCTAATTGGACATTATCCATTTTCAGCAGCTTTTGGTACTGCTTCACTAAGGCGCTGCGTGGTTGGGTGAGAATCGCCATCAGTGCTTCTTCATCTAGCGGATCTACTACTGCTACCATTGGCATCCGCCCAATAAATTCTGGAATCAGGCCAAATTTTACTAAATCATCCGGTTCTAGATGGCGAAGAGTGTCTGCTGCTCGTTTCTCCTTCGATTGCCCTTCTCCCGGTTGCACAAAGCCGATTGCTTTTTTGCCAACTCTCTGATCTACAATTTTTTCTAAGCCTACGAAAGCACCACCACAGACGAACAAAATATTACTTGTATCAATCTGGATGCAGTCTTGATAAGGATGCTTGCGCCCTCCTTGGGGTGGTACATTGGCGATCGTTCCCTCTAACATTTTCAGCAAGGCTTGCTGCACGCCTTCGCCAGAAACATCGCGGGTAATTGACGTGTTCTCGCTCTTACGAGCAATTTTGTCAATTTCGTCAATGTAAATAATTCCCCGTTGCGCTTCCTCTATATCCAAATCTGCCACCTGCAATAGTCGCAGCAAGATATTTTCCACATCTTCTCCTACATACCCTGCTTCCGTCAGCGTCGTCGCATCGGCGACAGCAAAGGGTACATCCAGGATTTTCGCTAGAGTTTGCGCTAAGAGAGTTTTGCCGCAACCAGTCGGGCCAATTAACAAAATGTTGGACTTTTGCAGTTCTATGGCGTCATCCGCCCCAGGTTTGCCACTGGCTTTAGATTGAATGACTGCCAGCCGCTTGTAGTGATTGTAAACAGCTACTGACAGCACTTTCTTCGCTTCATCTTGACCAATGACGTGTTCGTCTAGATACTTTTTAATCTCTCTTGGCTTGGGTATTTGATTAAACGAAATACTAGCAGAGTGGGTACGCCGTTTTTCAGGTGGCTCTGCTCTTGGTGCTGGTTGTGCTGCCGCACCATTGGTATCGAGTAACTCCTCGTCTAGTATTTCATTACACAAGTCAACGCATTCATCGCAGATGTAGACTCCCGGCCCTGCGATTAATTTACGCACCTGCTCTTGAGACTTGCCACAAAATGAACATTTTAAATGGGAGTCGTACTTAGACATACCAGCCTCTTATTTCAGAATGGTGACGTTTTCCCCTGCTACGGGAAGATTTTGTCTGGAAATGACCTGATCAATCAAACCGTAGTTTTTTGCCTCTTCTGCCGACATAAAAAAGTCGCGCTCAGTATCTGCTTCAATTCTTTCTAAGGGTTGACCAGTATGGTGAGCCATTAACTGATTCAACTTAGCCTTAACATAAAGAATTTCTCTGGCTTGAATTTCAATGTCAATGGCTTGACCTTGAGCGCCACCAAGTGGTTGGTGAATCATAATCCGGGAGTCGGGCAGAGACATTCGCTTACCGGCAGCTCCTGCTGTCAACAAAAATGCCCCCATGCTCGCGGCTAATCCAAAACAGATGGTAACAACATCAGGGCGAATTTGCTGTATTGTATCATAGATTGCCATCCCTGCGTAGACGGAGCCGCCAGGAGAATTAACATACAGTTGGATGTCTTTTTCTGAGTCTTCAGCGTCTAGGAATAACAATTGAGCCACAATTGAGTTGGCTACGGCATCGTCTATTGGCGTTCCTAAAAAGATAATCCGCTCTCGCAGCAGGCGGGAGTAGATGTCGAAAGCTCTTTCTCCCATGCCAGATTGCTCTATCACCATCGGTACGATGTTGCTAGGGCTGCTTAACTGGGAGTTAATGTTTATTCGACTTAAGTTGCTGATTGGGGAATTTCCCGACTGCGATTCAAGCATACAAGCTTTCTTTGACGATTATTTAGGACAAATGTTTCAGCAGCGGATGCTGCCTTTTCAACGAATGGAATTTTTATAAGCTACGTGTTAACCATTATGCCTCATATAATTTCTTCTCGTGTAACACAGTATCAAGCTCAAGTGATAACAGGTGTCACTATTTGCCGAAAATTCATTAATTCTTTAATTATTTTGACTTCATCCCTAAGTTATGGGGCATTGGGCATGGGGCAAAACAGTTCCTCTCTTCGGAAGCGGGGCGTTTAGCCCGTTCCGAGTTCCCAGTCCTGAGTAAAGAAGCGAGATTTCCAACTCAGCACTCAGCACTCATGACTCAGCACTCTTGAGGGGCATTGGTTATTTCTCCCTGTACTTCCTCATCTCCCTTAGCTTACCCATTTCACCAGTACTTTAACTCAGAACTGGTGAACTCATGGCTGTGGGATTTTTTATTATTCTTCTGTGACTTCTATAGAAGTTTCGCTGTTTCCTTCCTCAGTCTGAGGTGCATCACCATCAGCATCTGATTCTGCGTCTTCTGTTTCCTCCTCAGCACTCAAAGAACCTTCAGGTACAAGTTCAACTGATGAGTGTTCTAAGAGCCAATCGATGATTTTTTCGGTTAACAGTTCGTTTTCCACGATTGAGCGCAGTTTATCTTCATCAACGTCCTGTTCCTCTGAGTATTGCTCCAAAAGTTCTGTGACTCTGGCTGCGATTTCTTCTGGTGTTACCTCGATAGATTCGCGTTTGCCGATTTCCCGCAAGGATAAGGAGCGTTTGATGCGTTCAATTGCTTCAGTACGCGATCGCTCCCGCAATTGCCCAATAATATCTTGAGTAAACAGCTTTCTCACATCCAATCCCTGCTGAGACAGCCGGATAGCTGTTTGCGTTAGCATTGCATCCACTTCTTGCTCAATCAAAGTTGCTGGTAAGTCAACTTCTACGTGCTTGAGCAGTTCCGTTAACAAGGCTTCCTGCTTATTGGTTTTTGTTTTGTCGTCCGCCTCTTTTTGATATCGCTCTACCAAAGAAGCGCGTAACTCCTCTAAGCTTTCAAAATCGCTAATTTCTTGGGCAAAATCGTCATTTACTTCTGGTAGCTCCTTTTCCTTCAATTCTTTAAGCGTTACCGTGAAAGTTGCCGCTTTTCCAGCTAACTCTTCATTAGCATACGGATCTGGGAACTGCGCCGCAATTTCTTTAGTTTCTTCCGGATTCATCCCCACTATTCCCAAAATAAAGCCTGGAATAAACTTATCTTCTTGCAACTCAACTTGAAAATCAGTTGCTTCGGCTCCGGGAATCGGTTCTAGTTCAGCTGTTTCGTCTTCGCCCTCAACTCTGGCGAATGAACCTTTAAAATCGACTACGGCAATATCGCTGATTTGGGCTGCACGTCCTTCCACAGGAATCAATGTCGCCAATTCTTGACGTTCCTTGTCCAGCGTGTTCTCCACTTGCTCTAGATCGAACTTTACTTCTTCAGCCTTGGCTTGTAAATCAGTGTACTGCACTAGATTCACTTCTGGTTCTACATCCACAGCAGCCGAAATCGTCAAGGGTTTTCCAGGTTCATAATTATTAATCAAATCTTCAAAAGAGGAGCGCAATTGCGGCTGACCGATTGCTGGGATGGCTTCTTGTTTGACTGCTTGCTCAATACCATCTTGAATTAGTTCTTCCAGCGCTGCTGCTTTGATTCGAGTTGTACCCAGCCGTTGTAGTAATATCGGCCGAGGCACCTTGCCTTTACGAAACCCAGGAATATTGGCAGTACTCGCTAAGTTTTTAATGACCTGTTCGTAAGTTTGCTTGGTAATTTCCGGTGTAATCTCTATTTCCAGGCCAATTTGGCTGGCGGGAAGTTTTTCCTGGGTAACTTTCATGCTTCGTCTCTAGTTTTCTGGTATTTTATACTCCGAGTACACACAAAACGCAATAAAATAATTGTTTGCGTTTATGGCTTGATGTCTCTTAGGGGTAACGGGAGTTTGCCAAAAGGTCTTGTGACATCCAAGAATGGATATTTGTCCTGGGGCAAAGATCCAGTTTACTGCCAATTATCAAGGACTTGACATTTTACCTTCATAACAATTTGGTTAATGGGGCATTGGTATTAGGGGAGAGGTTACAGGTGATAGGGAATAAATCTGTAACCTGTATGTACCTTGTCACCTCTACCCTTTAACCTGTACCTTATTACCTTCTTCACTCCCGACTCACTCTAAAACTTGGGAATTAATTATTCAGTGGGCTAACGCTGTGATATCCTGGTTCTCAAAGAGTGGTTAGTACCCCAAGGTTAAAGTTATAGTATTGAGTCTAGTTTTTATCTAGCTATTATTAAGTTATGTGTGGTACGAGAACGCATCTGTTACTTAACCGCATAGCTCAGTTTGAAGTTGTGCTGGCTTTATGCATTTTGATCTTAGTATATTTATCATCTTGGTAAGCAAGTTTGCAATCAATATATTTATTTCTTTACAGGTAGGATGCTTAGTTAAACGCCTAAGTGCAGATATATCTCCGTTCTTCTAATAAATTGCGGTTTGTTGTATAATATATAGTTATAGTTAAAATCGATGAAAAAATGTTATTTGAAAATGCAACATCACTTAAATTATTAAACAAACAAAAAAATAAATGTATTAAATATATATAGACTAAGTTAAAGAAAAATATAAACCTATTAAAATGTATTTTCAGACTGCGATCGCTATTTAAATATAACTAAATTGTCAATTGTTCCAAAAAATTGCAGATTTAAGTCTCTTAAAGGAGGAAACAAGTTTGTCGAAATCCTATCGTTTAGCTATTTTAGGAGCGACTGGTGCAGTAGGCACAGAGTTGCTGGAATTATTAGAAAGTCGTAATTTCCCGGTTGCTGGCTTGAAGTTATTGGCATCAGAGCGGAGTGTCGGGCGATCGCTGCGGTTTCAAGGTGAAAATATACCAATAGAATCAGTGAGCGATCGCGCCTTTGAAAATGTCGATATAGTACTAGCTAGTGCAGGTGGTTCCACATCCAAAACTTGGGCAGCAGTTGCTGTGGAAAAAGGCGCAGTGGTAATTGACAACTCCAGTGCCTTTCGGATGAACCCGGAAGTTCCCTTAGTAGTACCAGAGGTAAATCCCCAAGCTGCAGCGAATCACCAAGGCATTATCGCTAACCCCAACTGTACAACGATTTTGATGGCTGTGGCAGTCTGGCCATTGCATAAAGTTAAACCAGTGCAACGCATCGTCGCTGCAACCTACCAATCTGCTAGTGGTGCTGGGGCTAGGGCAATGGCAGAAGTTAAAACCCAAACAAGCGCTATACTACAAGGACAGCCAGCGATTGCCGAAATATTGCCTTACCCATTGGCATTTAATTTATTCCCGCATAACTCCCCATTAAACGATTTGGGTTATTGTGAGGAAGAAATGAAAATGGTCAACGAAACCCGAAAAATATTTGGTACGCAGCAAATCAGAATCACTGCAACCTGTATACGGGTTCCCGTACTCCGCGCTCACTCAGAAGCCATTAATTTAGAATTTGAGACTCCCTTTAGTGCCAAGGAAGCCAGAGAAATTTTAAATTCCTCCCCTGGAGTAAAATTGGTAGAAGATTGGGGAGCGAATCATTTTCCGATGCCAATAGAAGCAACCGGTCGAGATGAAGTTTTAGTGGGAAGAATTCGCCAGGATATTTCTCATACTTGTGGCTTGGAATTATGGTTATGTGGCGACCAAATTCGCAAAGGGGCAGCATTGAATGCAGTACAAATCGCCGAGTTATTAGTAGAGAAAAATCTACTAAAACCATTAGCTATTAGTCACTAGTCATTGGTCATTGATCATTAGGAAAGTGACAAATGACAAAGGACAAATGACTAATGACACTTGAAAGCAATTTGCAGATAGGTTATTACAATAGAGAACCACCAAGATATAAAAACATGGGTAATCAGGAGTGAAAAAAGGGTGGGAGATTTTGGCAATGTTTTAACCGCTATGATTACGCCATTTAAAGCAGATGGTAGTGTCAACTATGATGTAGCGGCAGAACTGGCGGTGCATCTAGCTAACAACGGTACAGATACATTGGTGATGTGCGGCACAACAGGAGAATCCCCGACGCTCAGTTGGGATGAAGAATACCAGTTGTTTGTCGAGGTATTGCAGTCCGTGGCCGGAAAAGCCAAGGTAATTGCAGGTTGCGGATCGAATTCCACCAAAGAAGCGATCGCAGCCACCCAAAAAGCGTCTAAAATAGGAGTACATGGTTCCTTACAAGTTGTTCCTTATTACAACAAACCGCCGCAAGCGGGACTGGAAGCGCACTTTAAGGCAATAGCACAAGCCTGTCCCGACTTACCGTTGTTGTTATATAATGTCCCCGGTCGTACCGGACAAAACCTTCAGCCAGAAACAGTTGCCCGGTTAGCTGAAGTTAGCAATATTGTCGGGATTAAAGAATCCACTGGTAATATAGATCAGGCAAGCGGAATTCGTCGCTTGACACCAAAAGAATTCCACATCTATTCTGGTGATGATTATATGACTTTGCCCTTGTTAGCGATCGGGGCAAAGGGTGTGGTAAGTGTGGCTTCTCATCTGGTAGGAAACCAACTACAGCAGATGATTCAAGCTTTTAGTGCGGGAAAAGTTGAGGTAGCAAGCGAGATTCATCTCCAACTGTTCCCGTTGTTTAAAGCTCTATTTCTCACTTCAAATCCCATTCCAGTGAAAAAAGCACTGAAACTTCAAGGTTGGGAGGTTGGTTCAACTCGTCCGCCGCTATGTGAAGCTGATTTAGAAGTCAGTCAAAAGTTAGAAGCGGTTCTGAAAGAACTTAGTTTAATTTAACCACCAACTATTTAAATGCTGGTATTCTCCTCCTTGTCAAAGATACATATAAACAACGATCATAATTGTTCATACATAAGTTGCAATTTAAAAACCTGTGCTAGGACTGATAGATATACTATGAATCCTTGAGTTTTACAGTTGATTTTATTGAATAAAAAATTGAAATCTTCAATTAAAACTTGATTGCTTTGGGACTGACTTAAGAAACAGATGATGTTGTCTTAAATACAAGGAAAGTTAACTATCAACTTAATTAACCACAAGTAACAATCTAAGGAGAAAATGGCTAAAAACGAAGCTAATAATTCCGCCTTGAAAATTATTCCTTTGGGCGGTTTACATGAAATTGGTAAAAATACCTGTCTTTTTGAGTATGATGATGAAATTATCCTGTTAGATGCAGGATTAGCTTTTCCCACAGAGGCGATGCATGGAGTCAACATTGTTTTACCAGATATGACCTATCTGCGGGAAAATCGCCACAAAATTAAAGGGATGATCGTTACTCATGGTCATGAAGACCATATTGGCGGGATTGCTTTTCATCTCAAGCAGTTTGATATTCCGGTGATTTATGGCCCTAGATTAGCAATGGCAATGCTAGAGGGTAAATTAGAAGAAGCAGGAGTCCGCGATCGCACAGAAATCAGAACAGTTTTACCACGTGATGTAGTGCGGATTGGCAAAAACTTTTTAGTTGAATATATCCGTAATACCCACTCCATCGCTGATAGTTTCACTGTTGCCATTCATACTCCTCTGGGTGTAGTTATTCACACAGGGGATTTTAAAATTGACCATACCCCAGTGGATGGTGAAAAGTTTGACTTGCAACGCCTAGCAGAACATGGTGAAAAAGGCGTTCTTTGTTTGCTAAGTGATTCCACTAACTCCGAAGTACCAGGATTTACGCCTTCAGAACGTTCAGTTTATCCCAATTTGGAGAGAGTATTTAGTCAAGCACCTGGACGATTATTTGTCACAACCTTTGCTTCTAGTGTCCATCGCATCAACATGATTTTGGATATCGCCAAGAAGCAGAACCGTGTAGTGACAGTTGTCGGGCGTTCTATGCTGAACTTGATTGCTCATGCCCGCAATTTAGGTTACATCAAGTGTGAAGATAATCTGCTGCAACCATTGCACGCCGTCCGCAATCTACCCGATGAAAGAGTACTGATTTTAACTACAGGTTCTCAGGGTGAATTGATGGCAGCAATGACCCGCATTGCCAACAAAGAACATCCTCACATTAAAATCCGCGAAGGAGATACCGTAGTATTCTCTGCTAACCCAATTCCCGGAAATACGATCGCTGTAGTCAACACCATTGATAAATTAATGATTCAAGGTGCAAAAGTGGTCTATGGTCGGGATAAAGGGATTCACGTCTCCGGTCACGGCTGTCAGGAAGAACAAAAACTGATGATTGCCTTAACTCGGCCCAAGTTCTTTGTGCCATTTCACGGCGAACATCGGATGCTAGTGAAGCACGCAGAAACCGCTCAGAGTATGGGCATTCCCGCAGAAAACATGATAATTATCCAGAATGGTGATATTGTCGAACTGACTGAAGATGCCATCGGCGTCGCTGGTAAAGTACCATCTGGTATAGAACTGGTGGATACTACTAGTTCGGGTATGGTAAGTGCCAAAGTGCTGCAAGAACGGCAACGCATGGCTTCAGAAGGCATTATCACGATCGCAGCTGCCATTGATTGGAATGGTAAACTGTTGGCAAAACCAGAAACTCACCTCCGGGGTGTAGTAACAAGTGTAGAGCGATCGCTGTTACAAACCTGGGTAAAACAACGCATTGAAGAAATCCTCACTGTGCGCTGGACAGAATTTGCTCCTGAGCAAGGTGAAGCAGCAGATATAGACTGGGGTGGATTGCAAGGAACTTTAGAACGAGAATTGCAACGTTCCATCCGTCGGGAATTGCAATGTCAACCATCTGTGACTTTGTTGATGCAAATCCCTGATGAGCCACCTGTAAAAGTTGCTGATGGCAGAAGACGGCGGACTCGGACTGCTGCTCAGGTAGCATCATAGAGAATTTAAGATAAAAATCTCACGCAAAGGCGCAGAGACGTAGAGTTTTTCTAGCGTCTTTGCGCTTTGGCATGAGATATAGTCTCTATATTATGGGTATAGAAGCCGCAGTAAATAGTATTTGCCTATAGTTATTGGAGGCGATCGCTATGACTAAAACACCAATAAAAATTAGTACTCTTGAGGAATACATCAATTTTGATGATGGCACTGACAAGCGCTATGAAATTGAGGATGAGGTGCTGGTAGAAATGCCTCCTGGTACTGGCAAACATGAGGCGATTATCACCCTACTGTTAGTTCGCTTTTTTTTAGAAATTCAAAAAATAGGACTGCCTCTACAACCGCGCCCTAACGGTACAGAGGTGCTGACCAATAAACAACTTAGAAGACCTGATGTTTGTGTAATTACCAATGAACAGGCAAAAAGGTATTGAGACAACCTCGGCTATCCTCAAAACTGCTCCACCCCTCTTAGTTGAAGTGGTAAGCCCTGAATCATATTGACCGAGACTATAACCAAAAAACCTCTGAGTATGCGGCGATGGGTGTGGTCGAGTATTGGATTGTTGATCCTTTGGAAAATAAAATAACTGTGTGTTTGCTAAATCAGAGCAGTTACAAGCAAACTATGTTTATCGAAGACCAACGGATTGTTTCTCAAACGTTCCCAGAATTAACCCTGACAGCCCAGCAGATGTTTTCATTTTAAGGTTGTTTGGTTCCTTTGCGTGAAATCAAAATATAAATACTGATTGCGTTCGTCGTTCGCGTTAGCGTCTCCGAAGGAGAAGACGTTGCCGTTGGCGAAGCCTCTCGAAGAGAAGGCATCGCCTAAATTTTGCAATGTTCAACCCGGTAGAGCGATCTAACTTGTTAGGTTGCTGTCGCCTCAAGCAACTGCAACCAATATCTCCTCATTTTTCTCGGCTGCTGAAAGATACAAATTTCTCCACCGCTCGAAGTCTTCAAAACACCATTCATTTCTTGCAAACAGTGTTTCAGGATCGATCTGTCGAAAAATGCTGGCTCCTTCACTGACTAGCCCAAGAGATATAAGTCCCAATGACTCCTCTGTTGACAAGAGAGTTGGAGCAAGGGTTTGATCTCCGAACATCAGCTTTTCAACAATCTCATCGGCATTCGCAAACTTTCTTCTTGATAGCTCCTGCAACAAACGTTTCTCGATCTCAACAGATGTTTTTTCTAGTGATGCTGTTCTATCTTCAATCCCTGGATAGGCTTGACGAGTAAGCCTTAACTCAGACCGCAATTGTGCGATTACCCGATCTGCTTCTAGCTCAGATCCAAAAGTCTCTTGGTGTGTTTCGATAACATCTTCAAGGATTTCATTAATCTCTTCAGGATCAATCTCAAAAAAGCGGAAAATACCGCAGCCATAGGGGAAAAGAGAAACTACAAGGGTGCTGAGTGCCTTTTCACGTTGAAGGCGTGCGTACAGTGTACTGCCAGGAGGAATTGCGCTGTAGAGTACGGAAACACCCATAAGCAAGCTCATCTGAATTTTAACGCTTCAGACTATATCATTCTCAAATCGCACTGCCAACCTAAGTTTTGTGAAATGCAATCGATTCTACTCGATCAAAAATCACTACTTCCACAGTATTCAGCCAGCGATGAACAGGACACACTTACGTGAGAAAGTGGGAACACGGAGAGGAAAAATGGGTTCTAGAATATTACTGATGTTTATACTTAGCAAAAATACTTTCAGAAAGACCTTATATTAAGTTCTGTAAATGTTACACTAAAGCCTATCCAATGATGGATGTCTTTATTAAAATTTAAACTGTGTCAAGTTATGAACAAGATCGTAATATTACACTACCGATCCCCAGAAATTTGCGATTAACTTGACGTAGTAATAAATTAGGTTCTGACTTAAGTGGCTAATCAGGTATTACATTATATCGCAGTCAGAACGCGATTTTTCCGGGAAAGTTCGTTGCCACGTTGTATATATTCATCAAAAAGGTGAATAGCCTCAATAACACAGAGGGTTAACCATGAAGGTATTCGACAATACCACAAAAAAGATTTTTCTGGCTAGCTGGGTATCAATCAATCAAGCAGAGACTACTGACCATAAAGCAACCCAGCTAAACCATTCTGTTTCCAAGCCTTATTGGGATATTCTCCAACCCTTACGGCAGCGAGTAGAAAACATTCAAGTCAGCGATCGCCAACTAGCTCACCGCTTGTGCAAACTGATTCCATCTCAGTGCCCTTTTGAGCGCGATGTTAAACTATTTGGGAAGACCTTGTTTCACATCCCACCCATGTGCAAACTCAACCCCTTATATGAAGAAGTGGTTGGTTTACGTTTCCGAGCGTTGTGCTATCTAGCCGACGAGTGTGGCGAAGATGTATCGCAGTACTGCTAATACTGAGATATGGGCGCTGAGGGAAAAGTTATGAGTCAGGACTAATTAGGTCGGGGATCAACAATATAACTCCTAACTCCTAACTCCTAACTGTTTTTTTACTATTTTTTTACTATTTCTTTTGCCATTTTTGGATGGCATCCTGAGCATCTTCGTAAGCGCCTGTCTCCTCTGGTACTAAAGCTGCGGTCGCAATTGCAGCATTACGTTCTCCTTCGGTAGCGCGACGCTTTGCCAGGTCTAAAATTTTCTCACTCCAGTTATTGATTGATTTTTGGGCTGTATCAAAGCCTGGTTGACCGGCTGGTACTTTCTTGGCAACTTCGATCGCCCGATTGTAGGTAGATGCCTGTTCAGACTTAATTAAGGCATTAGCTGCATCTAAAAGAGTTTTGTTACTCACATACTGCTTACCCTCTAAGCGCCACAGGTTAATTGCTGCTTGTGCCTTCGCGTAGGGGGCTTCATCTTTGGTAATTAATCGAGCAGCAGCAATAGCGCTGGCATACTGTCTTTGTTTAGCACGACCCTCTGCTAAATCTAAAATCATCTGGCTCCAAATCTTAATATTCTCCTGAGCCTGTTCGTACAGTGGTTCACCAGGTTGAATTTTTCGGGCTGTAGCGATCGCCATGCTCAAATCGCTAGCCTGAGTTTGTCTGAGCGACATTTTCGCCAGGTCTAATACTGCTTGATTTCGCTTTTTCGACTGTGAACTAGAAGTTATTTGGGCGCTAGATTGGTTGTTAAGTCTAACTGGTGGAGTGCGATCGCTTGGTAAATTCTCGACAACCTGGCGATCACTAATATTAGCATTGGGTGATGTACTTGATATTTGCTTAATTCTAAAAGTTTCTTGATTACGCAGAAAAACTACGGCGATTAAACCTGCTACCAGCAAGCTGCCTCCGCCCCACAAGATAAATTGTTTCCAAAAAGGGATGCTTGGCTGATTCGCTGGCAATCGAGAGACGTAACCTTTGGAGGAATTGGGGATAAATCTTCCTCTGGTATTTACTCCCAAGGAAGTTTCCGCCATTGGCTGGGAGACTAAGCCGCTTCCTGACTCTTGGACTTTTTGACCTTTCACCAGTTGGGAGGAGTTCACACTAGCTTCTCCCCGTCTGCCCTGATGTGCTGAAGTTTTAGAGGAATCGTCAAGGGGAGGAGCTGCAAGGGCAACAGCAAAAGATTCTTCTGGATAAATCACCGCTTTTGGTTGAAAATCACTTTCCATTGCCAATTTTGGCAAGATTACTTGCTGCCTTGATGGGATGATAGTGGCAGGGTTTTGGATAGGACGCCAGTGGTGATGACATAACTTTGGTACAATCAGGCTCAGGTAGCTTTCTAAATCTGCCAAGTTGCTGCCATTACCAGAGCGCAAAGCTTCTAGCAAAGCTGCTGTAAAGAATCCGTGACCTAGTTCGCTACTCTCATGGGAAAATTGCTCTGGTTGGCAAGAAAGAATTGTCGCCAGTTGTAGTTCTTGGGCTAGTTCTATTGTTTCTTCACCAACGGGAGCATCCGCTTGAGTGCCAAAGGCACGGTTGATATCCAGTAGTAGCAATACATTCAGGTTAGCAAGTTGCAGACTTTGCATTAGCGATCGCAATTCTATGCCAGTCTCTTGCACTTCGGGGTTGCCCTCTGCTGGCATTAAGTAATCTTTGCCCTTGTAATTGACTCCATAACCGCTAAAGAATAACCACAGATAGTCTTCCGGTTGCCAACTTGTTGCTGCCAAATCTTCAAGCAGCAGCAAAATATTCTCCTTTGTCGGATAAGTTGACCTATCCCCAATCGGCGGCGAAGTATCTGTCATCACTAAACAGTGTTTGGGGAGAAAACCTGCCTCTGTCACCAAAAAATCTTCTAGTGCCTCAGCATCTGCTTGGGCACAACTTAAAGGTTGAAATAACTGATATTGATTGATACCAATCGCGATCGCCCAGTAATTTGCCATCCCGCTCTTTGTCAGTTATTGTTGTTTGCTGGTCTTAAAATTGCGGTTGGCTTTGCCAAAAAAACAAAGCTAACCAATGTTTTATAGTCTAGGTGATTCTGATTGAATCTTAAGTTAAAATGTAATTTTTATCACTTTAATTAGCAGGAAAATACCTTTACCTAATTTCAATAACAGATCATTACTAAGGAGATAGAAGGTCATGAGCAAAATTTCTGCTCACCTACCATCATCGCTCGTTCCCTTTTCAGTTATTAGCCAATTTGCCAGAAGAATCCGGATAATTCCTTTAGCAGTTTTGCTCATATTTACTGTTCCTGCGTGGTTTTTGATGGAAGCGATCGCACCGCAGGTTGTGCGAGCTTACACCGCTAGAGTCGATCTAGCTATTGACCGCTTGCCAGAAGAAAACTATGAAACCGTTCTCAGGAGGGCGGAAGCGGTCGCTAGGGCAGCTGCTCAAAGGAGCTTCGACCAAGATATCTTGGTGACAGATGTTTCCATCATTGTATCCGTACAAAATTATGGAGCGATCGCACCAGTCCTGACATTAGATGTCAGTCGTCCTCAATGGCGATCACGTCCCGATGCTCAAAATTGGGCGACTTACTTCAAAACTGCGCGATCTCTACTTTTCTTTGAAAATAACTCTAATCAAGTTCCAGCAGCTAGCGCTGTGTCAACGCCAAAATGAAGAGTTGAACTAAAAGTCCGAGCCAAGAAAGTTTTGGCTCGGAACCTTGGGGGACTCGCGTTCTTGCGTCAGTCTTAACTCAATTTACTTATTCCTGACTCAACTGTTGTTTTTGGCGTCAGTGGATGGCCTAGAATAAGAAGGTTGTCAAAAATCGCGATATCTGCTGACATGGCTGTTCCTAAGAAGAAAACTTCCAAATCAAAACGAGATAAACGTCGAGCTACCTGGAGGCATAAAGCCGTCGTTGAAGCTCAGAAAGCCCTATCTCTGGGTAAGTCAATTTTGACTGGACGTTCTACATTTGTTTATCCAGCTGCTGAAGAAGAGGAAGAAGAATCATAATTTCTCAGTCAGGAAAAGCACGAACAGCACCGATAGATTTGATTGCCAAACTCAACAATCAAAGTTCTGATCGCTTGATAAATGCTTTTTCTTAGCTTTCCTGATTGCATTATGAATCATACACACTCTACATAAGCTCATTAGATTGAAAAAAATTGGTAGTGAGTAATTGGAAATATCCATTACCCATTACCTATCATTCAAGAGTTCATATAAAGAGTAAAACATCTAGTTTGTTGGCAACTCAGCAAAAAAAGCTTATAAACATCTTGAGAAAACTTATTTTTCTCTAACTATGCTAGGAAAATTTTTTCAGAAACCAGGCAAAGAAGAAAGCGAACGCGTCCCTCCTGGTCAACATTTAGCTAAAGGTTTCCCGGTATTAACTTACGGTGAAACTCCCCAAGTCACCACTGAGGAATGGGAGTTTCGAGTTTGGGGTTTAGCAAAATCTGCTACCTTTAGTTGGTCAGACTTTATGGCGCTACCTCACCATGAATTCACAGCCGACTTCCACTGTGTAACGCGCTGGTCTAAACTTGATGTCAAATGGACTGGCATTAAAGTTACAGATTTCATGAATCTGATTGAATTAGACCCGAAAGTAGCCCACATTATGGAACACTGCTATGGCGGCTACACTACCAATATTTCTGTAGAAGATTTTCTGCGCGAAGAAAACTTCTTTGCTTTTAAAGTCTTTGGTGAAGACCTTCCATCTGAACACGGTGGGCCGATGCGTCTAGTTGTACCCCACCTCTACGCTTGGAAAAGTGCTAAGTGGATTAATGGTTTGGAATTTTTAGCTGCTGAAGAACTTGGTTTTTGGGAACGCAATGGCTACCATCGCCGTGGTGAACCTTGGGCTGAGGAGCGTTACAGCAAAGCTTTTGGGTTTTAATAATTAATAGTTAAGAGTTAGGAGTAGAGACGCGATTAATCGCGTCTCTACTCCTAACTTTTTTTAACCCAGAAGTTTCTTTATGAGTGGCAATTTGCCCTGATATGGAGCGTATCGCCATTTTAAATCGAGCCAGAAGGAGTTTTGCAATACACTTTTCTTATGGGAAAAGGTGTCAAAGCTAGCTTTACCGTGATAGTTACCGATACCGCTATCTCCTACTCCACCAAATGGTAAAGACGAGACACCAACCTGCATAACTGTGTCGTTAATACAGACTCCACCAGAGGAAGTTTCCTGCAAAACTTGCTTTTGCAGGTTTTTGTCTTGAGAAAATAAGTACAACGCCAAGGGTTTGGGTCTAGAGTTAATCAAAGCGATCGCTTCTGCAATGTCAGTATATTCAATCATGGGTAAAATAGGCCCAAAGATTTCTTCCTGCATTACAGAATCTTCTAGTGAGACATTATCAATCAGTGTTGGGGCAATATAACGCTCTGAAGGTTGATTTTCTCCACCGATGATAACTTCACCGTCTTTGAGAAAACTCACCAATCTATCAAAGTGTTTTTGACTGATAATCCGGGCATAATCAGGACTGTTTACAGGATTCTCACCATAAAATTCTTTTAAAGATTTTTCCAGACCATCTATTAAATCTTTCTTGATTGTTTTATTAACTAAAAGATAGTCGGGGGCGATACAAGTTTGTCCAGCATTAATAAATTTGCCCCAAGTAATTCGTCTGACAGTGTGTTCAAGATTAATGTCAGTATCTACAATGCAAGGACTTTTCCCACCCAATTCTAAAGTCACTGGTGTGAGATATTTTGCTGCTGCTGCCATAATGATTTTGCCGACGGCTGTGCCACCAGTAAAAAAGATATGGTCAAACTTTTCTGCTAGTAGTTTTTGACTTGCTTCTACGCCTCCTTCAATCACTGCAAGATAAGCAGGGTCAAAATTTTTGGCAATAATCTTAGCTATGATATCAGACGTATGAGAAGCAATTTCTGAAGGTTTGATAATTGCACAATTTCCGGCTGCGATCGCACCTATTAAAGGTGAGATAATTAAGTTAAATGGATAGTTCCAAGGCCCAATAATTAAGACAACCCCTAACGGTTCTGGATAAATTCTCGCTGAGTAGGAAAAAAAATCCCAGGAAACCGCTGCTTTTTGGGGTTTAGTCCAGTTTTGAAGATGTTTGATGGCGTAATCAATATCCTTAATTACGCTGATTTCTGTAAGGTAAGTTTCTACTTCTGGTTTATGTAAATCCGCTTGTAATGCTTCGACTATTGACTGTTCATGCTCAATGATTGCTTGCTTAAGATTTTTCAACTGTTCAATGCGAAAAGTTACATCTTTAGTTTTGCCCGTTTGAAAAAACTCTCGCTGAGTCTGGATAATATTGCCAATGTTAGATAATTCAGTGGTAATCATTGTTTGGTCCTATCAAAAAGTATTTATTTAATACTAATGCTGTTATCTCAGCATATTTGATTCGTCAATTCTTAGCGTTTGATTTTCCAATTGAATTTTTTACTTTAAATTATCGGTAGATAGTAGTAAGGTTATAAATTATGAATGATCAGGATAAAAAACTCTACAATTCAGAATTTATAATTACTAATTTTCTCATGTTTTGGCGGGTAGAAGCACAATAAATACACTACCTTTGCCCAACTCAGAATTAAGCAGAATAATGCCTTGATGTGCTTCGACAATTCGACGAGCAAGATACAGTCCTAAGCCACTACCAGAACTCTTGTGACTGCCTTGGCGAAATCGTTCAAAGATGGTGGCTTGTTCTTCAGGGGGAATACCTGGGCCTGTATCCGCTATTTCAATTCTAATGTAGTCAACGGAATTGGATTTTTCAGAGAACTGAGATTGATTACTTTGATCGAACTGGCGTTGAGAAGTAAAACGAATAGTAATAGACCCAGCTTCGGTAAATTTGATCGCATTCCCTATAAGGTTGGTAAATAGACGATGCAGTTCCAAGCGATCGCCCATCACTGTGTTTGTGATTGACTCTTCAGTAATGTCTAAATTTAGGGACAGTGTTTTATCTTGAGCTAAGGGTGACAATTCTCCAGTCACTTCATCTAGCAACTGACCCAGATTAACTGGTTGAAACGCTAAACTTTTGCGACCCGCTTCAAAACGGTAAACTTCCAATAAAGTATTCACCATAGAAAGCAGGTTGATATTGCTACGGCCCATGATGGCGATTACTTCCTGCATTTGCGTTGATAATGTTCCCAATGCACCTTGCTGAAATAGCATCAACATCCGATCGGCGGCTACCAAGGGAGTGCGTAAATCGTGGGTGAGGCGGGAGACAAAATCTTCTCGCTGACGGGCAATTTCATCACGTTCATCCATACTATGCTTCAAACGCAGGAGCGATCGCACTCGTGCCAGCAATTCATCTACTGTTACAGGTTTGCGGATAAAATCATCAGCACCCAAGTCTAATCCGTGGGCGACATTGGGCGCATCGTGAGCAGTGATCAGCAATATGGGGATGTATTGCGGCAATTTCATCTCTCCACGAATGTGCTTAGTGACTTCGTACCCATCCATACCTGGCATCATCAGATCCAGCAGAACCAAGTCACAAGGAGAAGCTTTCAATTCTGCCAAGGCTGAAATCCCATTTTCTGCGGTGCTAATGGTGTAACCCTCTTCCTCCAAAATAGTTTTGATCAAAAACACGTTATCAGGAGAGTCATCGACAACTAGAATTTTGTCAGAGCGAGAAGATTGTAAAGTCATATAGATGCAAGGTATGGGAAAAAAGTAAATTTTTAGCGAAACTGGTTTATTGGTATAGTTTTCTAGGTATTCCCTTTAGATAAACTTCCTCCGAATAAAAATTGTTTACCAAGAAGTTTATATAAATGTGTTTTAAAAACTACTTTACTTACCTTTCTAGCAGATAGCCACAAGCTAATTGAATTATGGCTCGTAAATTTATAGAACTGAATACAGAGGATAGCGACACGATTTTGGTATCAGTTTAGTCAATAGATATATCAGTAGGTCAGATATCGGCTACTAACGAGTTACCTGTAAAAAAAGTAAAGATCAGCTTTGATGCTGTACATTGCAAGAAAATATAGTCAAATTTGTCAAAATTTCTGGATATTGATCCGACTATGCCAACTTTGCCAGCAGCCAGCAAAAATGCCAGATTTTTCATCAGCTATCGCAGTCAAGATCCAGATTTGAGCCTTGCCCATAATTTTTATGAAGCTCTTAAAGGTGCTGGGCATGAAGCGTTCATGGCGGGTGAGAGTATTCGCTTAGGGGAAAAATGGCCTCAGCGCATTGATAAAGAATTAAAACTGTGTGATTACTTTTTGTTGCTGTTATCTGAGCGATCGGCAACTAGCGAAATGGTGACAGAAGAGGTGAGACAGGCCAAAGAGTTACGGGATAGCAGCGATCGGCATAAACCAATGATTTTGCCCATTCGCGTTAACTTCCCTTGGAGTGCGCCACTGAATTATGATTTGCGGGGCTACTTACAACAGGTTCAGCAGCGAGAGTGGAATTCACCTGCCGATACTCCCAAAATTTTACAGGAAATTTTTAGTTTAGTGGCAACCGGTGATGTAGAAAGATTGGCAGATGGAGAGACGAGTAGTGATTTTTTCCCTTCATCACCCTCTCACCCTCTTACTCTCTCACCGCCTCTGCCAGTGGCAGAACCAGAATTACCTGAAGGACAGGTGGATTTGGCTTCAGCGTTTTATATTGAGCGTCTTCCCATCGAATCTCGCTGCTACGAGGCAATTTGGAAGCCAGGATCTTTGATTCGGATCAAAGCACCCCGGCAGATGGGTAAAACCTCACTCATGGCGCGGATTCTTTATCAAGCGTCACAACAAGATTATCTAACCGTGCCTTTGAGCTTTCAATTGGCAGATGGAAAGGTTTTTGCAGATTTGAATAAGTTCCTTCAGTGGTTTTGTGCCAGTATCGGACGGAGGTTGAGGCTACCCAACAAGTTAGCAGATTACTGGGATGATATTTATGGCAGTAAGGATAATTGCACCGCTTATTTCGAGGAATATCTATTGCCAGAAATCAACCAACCGCTAGTTTTGGGATTGGATGAAGTTGATTGTGTATTCCAATATCGTGAAATTGCTAATGACTTTTTTGGGCTGTTACGCGTTTGGCATGAAGATGCTAAAAACCGGGATATTTGGAAAAAACTGCGGTTGGTAGTAGTGCATTCCACAGAAGTTTATATTCCAATGAATATCAATCAATCGCCATTTAATGTAGGCTTGCCAATTGAGTTACCAGAGTTTAACGCCCAACAGGTTCTTGATTTGGCACAAAGGCATGGACTCAATTGGAGTTTTACCCAAGCTGAACAACTAATGGCAATGGTGGGAGGACATCCCTATCTTGTACGAGTGGCGCTTTATCACATTGCCAAACAGGATACTACGCTCAATCTGCTTTTGCAAACAGCCCCCACAGAAGCTGGCCCTTATAGCGACCATTTACGTCGGCATTTGTGGAATTTAGAACAGCGTCCAGAATTAGCTGCTGCCATCAAAAAGGTCGTTGCCAATACTAGCCCAGTTCGGTTGGATTCGATACAATGCTTTAAATTACTCAGCATGGGCTTATTACAACAGCAAGGAAATGATGTAACGCCGCGTTGTGATTTATATCGTCAATATTTTCGCGATCGCCTGAGAGTTAGCTGATGAACATAGAACAAAACCCAGCTTATGAATATCAAGTTGGTGGCAGTTTACCAGTTGATGCCCCCAGTTATGTAGTGCGACAAGCAGATACAGATTTGTATGAGACATTGAAGGCTAGAGAATTTTGTTATGTTCTAAATTCACGACAGATGGGCAAGTCTAGTTTGCGAGTGCAAATTATGCAACGCTTGAAAGTAGAGGGTATTGCCTGTGCTGCGATTGACTTGACTGGAATTGGTAGCCAGAATATTACACCAGATAACTGGTATACAGGTGTAGTACGTAGTTTAGTGAGTAGTTTTGAGCTTTCAGGAAAGTTTAATTTACGGAGTTGGTGGCGCGATCAGGATGAGCTTTCTTCATTACAGCGATTAAGTGAATTTATCGAGCAAGTTCTGTTGCTTGAAGTTTCTCAATCTATTGTTATTTTTATTGATGAAATTGACAGTGTTCTCAGCCTGAATTTTTCGACTGACGACTTTTTTGCTTGGCTCAGGTTCTGCTATAACCAGCGTGTTGATAAACCAGCATACAAACGCCTTACATTTTGTCTGTTGGGAGTAGCTACTCCCTCGGATTTGATTAAAGATAAAAAGCGTACACCGTTTAATATAGGTCAAGCAATTGAATTAAAAGGTTTTGAATTGCATGAAGTCCAGCCTTTAGCTAAGGGATTAGTGGGAAAAGTCAATAATCCACAAGCAGTGCTGCAAGAGGTCTTGGATTGGACGGGTGGTCAACCATTTCTCACCCAGAAGCTTTGTCAACTTATTCCAGACATAGTGGATGTATCGGAAGTAGAAGAGTTGTTGCGATCGCGCATCATTGACAATTGGGAATCTCACGATGAGCCGGAGCATTTGAAGACTATACACAATCGTCTTCTCAGAGATCAACAGCGTGCGGGAAGACTATTGGGACTATATCAACAAATTTGGCAATATGGAGAAATACCAGTTGATGATAGTTATGACCAGATAGAACTACGACTATCTGGTTTAGTTGTAGAGCAGCAAGGTAATTTAAAGGTTTATAATCGCATTTATAGTTATGTTTTTAATCAAAACTGGATTGACAAAATATTAGCAAGTTTACGACCCTATGGTCAGGCTCTGTCAGCATGGATAGGTTCGCAGAAAGATGAATCATGGCTATTGCGTGGACAAGCATTAAGAAACGCTCAAGATTGGTCTACCAACAAAAGTTTGAGCAATGAGGATAATCAGTTTTTAAATGCCAGTTTAGAGCTTGAAAGACGAGAATTCGAGGATGCTTTAAAGTCACACACCTTCAAGTTTAAACATGGAGAAGCATCCTCAGTACTTGAATTAATTACTGTATGTGAAAAGTATCCTGAAGAGGCACAAGACTATTTGCTCAATGGATATCTCGAAACTTGGTTAGTAGGGCAAGGAAAGACATATTTAGCAAATATGTCACGTAAGATTGTCTCTGATTACAACGGAGATATGTGTAAAGGTTTCGAGATATTTGTCCGGAACTTGTGTAAAGATATTGGGATAAATGCCTATCCAAAAATTTTTACTCAACCTAATAAGCTAGACTTTGGTGACCTTCCAGTTGGATATCAAACAAGAATGGAATTGCAAATTGGCAATAATGGTCGTGGATTCGCATGGGGTATTGCGAAGGCAATACCTTATCTTCCAGGTGTGATCTTACAACCAAATTTTGATTCTTCAACTAAAATATTCTCTTTTGAGTTAGATGTACTTGTGGTTAAACCCGGTAATTACGAGGGTTATATAGAGATTCAATTAGTAGGCATTAGTGACCCCTATCAGATTCCTATAAGGTACACAGTTAAAACAATCGAAGTTCGTATAGAACCTAGCAAATTAGATATTGGAGATATATCTAATAGTAGAAATTCTCGTATTTTAACTTCATTTCATGTAATTTGTATAACTTCTACAGGAAGAATTGGTGGGAGAATTAAAGGTACTACTTCAAACAATATTACTCAACTTAAAGTAGTACCTTCTAGTTTTGAAGCAACAACTATAGATTTCAATTTAATTCTTGATATAAAATCTTTGGAAGCAAAGAAGTATGAAGATGTGATTTTTTTTAAAACCACTATTGGCGAATATGAACTACCTGTTTACTTTAGGAAATCTCTCAGGTGGGATATTATCATCAGATTAACTGCGGGTATGGGAATTTGCACGGGATTAGGGCTATATTTAATCCGTATAATTTTAGGCAATTACTTAACAGTAGGATTAAATAATAATTGGTTTTTTTTCTTGCCAACTGAAATAAATATCGTGTATACGATATTTGGTTTTATTATAAGTATAGGTATCATCCTAATTGTATTAATTTGTATTAATTGAATATAATTTAAAAAAGTAAATTAAGATAACTTTATTTAAGTATTTAAAATATGAAACCAACAGCAAATACATACTATCTTACAATATTTGAATTGATAAAATTTGTAATATTTATATTTTTTCTGGTCTTTATTATATATTTGTCTCGTAATGTATTTGCTTATATTGGTAAAAGTTTTATCATTATAATTGACTTAATCGTGTATCCAATTAAATGGATTGGCATAGATCAACCAGCAGTAGGGTGGTTCGTATTAGGTTTGTTTATAGGTGGAGCTTTAGGACTAATTCAGGCACTCAAATACATGAAGCAGTATTCTTATTTATCTAAAATTTATTATTTTATTTTTGCTAGCTTATTGATAATAGCATTAACTGCCTATTGGAACTGGGAAAGTTATATTAAAGAATTTGAATTTTTTCCGAAAACTTTACTTAAAGAAAGTTTAACATTTCAATCAATTTGGACTCTTGAGGATATAACAAGAAGCAATGTAAAAATTAAATTTGAACAATACAAAAATTTGGCTAAACGAGAAAGTAATATACCTCAAAAAATAATTATAACTGAATATTTTGCAAGTTTATTAAGAGCTAAAACTGGTAGTGATGGTACTCGAAAATATTTTAATAGTAATAGATATGAGTGGTATCTTAATAGACTAAAAACAATCCAGCTTGGAGAAAAAGCAATCACTCTTGATGGATTTTCAGGAATTATTTATGAGAAGTACTCTTTAAAAGATTTGGAATTATCAGCAGGTACTAATAAAGTAGATGGCTCTGATGATTTACCATTTGGTATAATTGCGAGATACAATAATAAAAACAACTTTTATTATTTATTGATAAAAGGAAATGGAAAATTTGCTATGGGAAAATATTCAAAAATTAATAGTTGGCAAAATTTAGTAGAATGGCATAATTCTACTGCAATTCATCAAGGTAATGAGCGAAATATATTGAGAATAGTCTGTAATGGCAAAAAAGTAATCGGCTGGATTAATTATCAAAGAGTTGGGATGTTGGAAGATAGTTCTTACAACTCTGGACAAGCTGGATTTATTTCAATGCAAGACAATAAAGATGGTGTTGCCGTATTTTACGATAATCTGATTTTGAGAACAAAGCCTGAATAGGGTATGTATTACTTTTCCAAAAAACACGATACGATACACAAGAACCGTAAAAAGCAGTATCACTCATTTTTCAAAGGCAATACTATCTAAAACTTCCTGTAATTCTACAGTAGCAAAAATAGCGATCTTTCCAATCACATAATTTACACTGAATAAGTGTTAATTTCTGTTAAATTAGTGATGAATTAGAACAAAAAGTACCTCTGTGCCATTGGCAAAACTGTCGCAGGTTCACAAATTAGCAACTCACCATCTGCCCTAACTTGGTATGTTTCTGGATCAACTTCAATGTGGGGTAGTGCATCATTCAGCTTCATATCTCGCTTACTTAATTGGCGTGTCCCAGAAACTGCAACTGCTGCTTTTTGTAAACCTAGCTGGGTAGGAATTTCTTTCTCTAAAGCTGCTTGGGAAACAAAAGTTAATGATGTAGCATGACGTGCGCCTGCAAAACTACCAAACATCGGTCGCATATACACTGGTTGGGGTGTGGGAATACTGGCGTTAGCATCGCCCATTTGCGACCATGCAATCATCCCGCCTTTAATCACTATCTCTGGTTTCACGCCAAAAAATGCAGGACGCCACAAACATAAATCTGCTAATTTTCCCTCTTCCACTGAACCCACATATTCAGCAATTCCGTGAGCGATCGCTGGGTTAATCGTATACTTAGCAACATATCTTTTTGCACGAAAGTTATCTGCTTTTTGCTCTGTTCCTTGTGGGCTAAGAGTTCCCCGTTGCACCTTCATTTTGTGAGATGTCTGCCAAGTACGAATTATCACTTCGCCTACTCGTCCCATTGCCTGGGAATCGGAAGAAATCATGCTAAATGCGCCTAAGTCGTGCAAAATGTCTTCAGCAGCAATGGTTTCCCGGCGGATGCGAGACTCCGCAAAGGCAACATCTTCGGCGATCGCTGGGTCGAGGTGATGGCATACCATCAACATATCCAGGTGTTCGTCTAAGGTGTTGAGAGTATAAGGACGTGTGGGGTTAGTGGAAGATGGCAGAACATTGGCTTGGCTGCAAACTTTGATAATATCTGGTGCGTGTCCTCCGCCTGCACCTTCAGTATGGTAGGTGTGAATAGTACGATTCTTGAAAGCAGCGATCGTATCTTCAACAAATCCGGCTTCATTCAGGGTATCAGTATGAATCGCTACTTGGACGTCATATTCATCGGCAACACTGAGGCAAGTATCAATTGCTGCGGGTGTGGTTCCCCAGTCTTCATGGAGTTTTAACCCCATTGCACCGGCGGCTACTTGTTCTACAAGTCCTTGGGGTTGACTGGCGTTACCTTTACCCAAAAATCCTAAGTTGACAGGAAAAGCATCAGCAGCTTGCAGCATTCGGTAAATATTCCAAGGGCCGGGAGTGCAGGTAGTGGCGTTTGTACCCGTAGCTGGGCCAGTACCGCCGCCGATCATAGTGGTAATACCGGAAGCGATCGCCACTTCAATTTGTTGGGGACAAATAAAATGGATATGGGCATCGATACCACCAGCAGTGAGAATCATGCCTTCCCCTGCTAAGGCTTCGGTTCCCGGCCCAATAATAATATCTACATTATTTTGAATATAAGGATTTCCAGCTTTACCAATTTTGAAAATCTTGCCATCTTTAATCCCGATATCTGCTTTGACAATACCCCACCAATCAAGGATTAAAGCATTAGTAATTACTAAATCTACAGCGCCATCAGCATTAGAAATGGGGGATTGTCCCATTCCATCTCGAATAACTTTACCGCCGCCAAATTTCACTTCATCGCCGTAGGTAGTGAAATCTTGTTCAACTTCAATAAATAATTCTGTGTCTGCAAGTCGGATGCGATCGCCTACTGTTGGGCCGTAGGTTTCGGCGTAGGCGCGGCGATCCATTCTGTAAGGCATATAAAATCCTTTTTTAAACGCAAAGGGACGCAGAGGTTAGCGCAGAGTTATGCGGAGGTTTTTAGAGGTTTCCGTTAATTTGGGCGTTGAAGCCGTAGACTTGGCGAATACCAGCGAGGGGGACTAATGTTATTTCTTTTTCGTCGCCTGGTTCAAAGCGGACTGCGGTTCCTGCGGGGATATCCAGGCGCATTCCTCGCGCTTGTTCTCTGTCAAAGTTTAAGGCGGTGTTGACTTCATAAAAGTGATAGTGGGAACCTACTTGTATGGGGCGATCGCCTGTATTTGACACTTGCAATTTTACAGTTGGACGACCAACATTTAGTTCAATTTCACCTGCTGGTGTAATGATTTCTCCTGGTATCATGTTCAATCCAATATTTCATTTAAGTAAGACTTATGCACACTCTATGAATTCTTGATGTTCTTCTCTTCGAGACGCTCCGCGTTGGCGGTTCAATAAATTCATGTTTTTGAATATTTTTGTGTAAGTTTAACAGTATTCTTGCGTAAGTCATGATTAACTTTTAAAAAGCTTGCTTGTTGACGTTTAAGGTTTTTAAAAGTTTTAAGAATATCATCTTCAAATTGGAATGGAAAGTCAAATTTTGATTTCCATAAATATTCAATTTGCTGTTCTTGCCACCGCAGATGTTCCATTTTCCAAGAATTATGATAATCCAAAAATTTTAGATAACTTTCTGGTAGTATTTCGCCTTCGATTAAGTGTGTCTTTGTCATCAAAAGCTCTTTAATTTTTTCATGGCGGGGAAAAGCATCTTTTTCTATCCAAAAAATCCATAATTTAATTTCTGCTTCGTTTTTGAAGGGGAAAATTGTATAACCATTTTTTTCTCCTACTTGAATAGATTCTAAGATACGTTTTTGACCACGCATTTCTCTTAACTTTTCTGCTAAATCTGTATAGGTACGTCTACCTTCCCAGATCAGAAAAGCAAGCGGACCATATAATTCTTCTAGCTGCTGCTCAGTATATTTTAACGATGCAGTTGTCTGCTGATTTTCTCTGTCTCTGTTCCCAGACATAATGTGATTAACTATTCCGGCTACAACGGCAAAGGCAGTAGTTATGGCAGTGGTTATAATAGTTGCTGTAAAGCCAGTATTTCCTGTATTCATTACCTTTATGCTTGATGATAGTCAAGCAGTACACTTCTGACAATGTGTTAAATTATATACTTGAAATTAATCAATGTCTATAAAAGACTTTCGTCTTAAAAGTAACACAGCATGAAGTAAATTTAATGAATTGGATTATGTACTGTCACTAACTTTGTACCATCAGGAAAAGTTGCTTCAACTTGCACTTCATGCACCATTTCTGGTATCCCTTCCATGACATCATCCCGCGTTAAGAGAGTTGTGCCATAACTCATCAATTCAGCTACAGTTTGCCCATCTCTTGCACCTTCTAAAATGGCAGCAGAAATATAAGCGATCGCTTCAGGATAATTCAGTTTCAAACCCCTTCCTTTACGTCTTTCTGCTAATAAAGCAGCTGTAAAAATCAATAGCTTATCTTTTTCCTGCGGCGTAAGTTGCATTCGTACTTCCTCCTCTGTGGTTCGTTCAAACCTGCCACACTCTTGGTATACAATTACCACGATTCAAAAAAGAAACTCGCAGCAACTGCCAAACATCAATAAACCAGTTTCTCACCTCAGATGTAGAAACACCGCGATATCGACACAATAATGCATGTTGTAATCTGGTAACACCTGCTTCTCCTTCTCCATGCCATAAATTTCGCGTTTTTTCGACAATTTCTGCGGAAACTGCACCACCAACCCAAACTAGACTACCTACGATTGGTTTTCCTGCCAAGCCGTGGGGACTGTGAAAAGTTTCTTCGCTACCCCGTAACCATTGCCGATCGATCCATAAGGGAATACCTTGTTGCCAAATTTCGGTGTGCGATCGCCATTCCCCTTGTAAGAATTTTTCTCCTCTAGCACTGCGACCAAATCGGGTAATTTCCCAGCCTAACCAACTGGCCTCGGTTGCTAATTCTATCCGTAAATCTTGCCGATAAATCGCGTCGTTAAATAAAATTGTCTCTTGCGGCAACCACTCTAAACAAGCACCAGCATCAACTTGCATTTGGATAGTTTGTCTAGCTTGTAAGCCATTGCTGCGGTATATCTTGCTTGCAGCAGCTGTAGTGATTAAGGCTTGGGCTTGGGGTTGGAGGTGGATGTTGGAGGATAAGCGATCGCCTCCCACCATTCCCCCGGCTGTATGTAAAATTACGCTATGACAAACTTTTTCCCCTTCTGGGTAAAATGGGCGTTGTACCTTCAGGGGCGCTTGTTGGTGATTGTAAATTAATTGGGTTTTACCCTGGCGATCGGCATAGACTAAATTAAGTTTGCCATGCCAACCTTCTGATATTTGCGGATTGTAGATCATTTATAAATTGAAGATTAAAGTTCAGAGACCTTATATTTATTTAATGCATTCTCTGCTACTTTACTTGCAATTTATCATTGTTTTTGACCAAGGTGTACGCTAGTGCGATAGACCATATAGACAAAACCGTTTTCATCACGAAAGCGCTGATATAATTCTTGAAAATTATCAATAAGCTGTTCGTATGCCCAACCTTCACGAGGGAGGTAAGAAACACTCATTGCTCGTCCAATAAGTCCAGTTAAATCTAACTGTTGCCTATAAGTAAAATTATATTCACGGATATTAAGAAAATGGGGAGTTACTAATAGTGGCTCTACCGATTGCATTCGAGATTCTGCTGGGTGATTATTAGATGCTTCGCGGACTATTCGGCTATATTCTGTAGTTAAAGCATCTTCTCGATCGCGATTATTCCACACCACAGCCAAACGTGCTGATGGTTTTAAAATGCGGTGAAATTCCAATAAAGTTGATTCGGGATTGAACCAGTGGAAAGCTTGAAAACAAGTAACTAAATCAACTAAATTATCAGGTAGTTGGGTAAATTCGGCTGTTCCATTACGAAACTCTATCAAAGGATATGGTTGGGCAGCTTCTCGCATTGCTGCATTCGGTTCTATAGCGATGACATTAACTCCGCGTTCAGCTAACAATCTTGAAGCAATTCCTGTACCTGCACCAATATCTGCTGCTACGAGTTGTGAATTTTCATCTAATCCTTCCAAGATAATATCAATTGCATCTGCGGGGTAACTTGGTCGATATTTTACATAATCCTCTGCTCTGTCAGAAAATCGGTTGAGTGGGTTTAAGGTATGTAAAGGGATTGTTCCAGAATTCATTTCGCTCATGGGTTTTTATGTAGAAGTAGAAATTAATCTGTTAGTTGGCAATATTTTCAGGGAAACATAGAGATGTAGCTCATGAAATGAGTCAATCTACCAGAAATTATGACAGCTAAAGTGATAAGCATTTGCAACCTTAAGGGTGGAGTTGGCAAAACTACCATCGTCATGGCATTAGCAGAATATTTAGCAGGAGATACTATGTATGGTAAACGAGTGCTAGTTATTGATCTTGATCCTCAGTGTAATTTAACGAATATTTTAATGTCAGAAGATATGTGGTTTAGCCAATTTGAAAGGAATAAGTTGACTTTACCTTATTTATTTAAACAACCTAAAGATTTTCTAGATCATCTTAAAAACGAAGACTTTATAGCTAAACGAGATATTTCTAATATAAAAGCTAAATTCCAATCTTTACACCTTATACCTAGCAGCCCTATACTATTTGAAATTCAAGAAGAATTACCTGAAGGATTTTATTATAATCTAGGATTAAAACCGATTGATTTACTCAAAGAATTGATAAACAGTTTATCCAAAAAATACGATTATGTTTTGATTGATTGCCCACCAACAATTAACAAAACAATTAAAAGTGCATTTTTAGCAAGTAATTTTTGTATTTTGCCTTGCACACCTAACCGTATGTCAATTGGTGGATTAAGATTAATCCTAAGACATATTGAAAAGTTTAATAATGAAAATGGGCATAACTTAAAATCTTTAGGAACTTTAATCTCTAGATTTAATGTATCTAGAGCTAATGAAAATCAATTGATTGAGTTGATTATGACTAGCTCTGAGTTTCCATCAATATTTAGAACTAAAATTGCTGAAAGAGCACAATTAGCCAAAAATTTAGATTTTGAAGATAAGTTGACATATAAGCAAAAATATGGTGATTTGTATGACTCTTTAAAAGATTTCGCTCAAGAAGTAATTCAGAGAGTTAAGTAAATAAATGGATATATCACAAATTACAAACTTATTATTGACGAACCAAACCCTTGTCAAACCACAAACCTGCCAGAATTTCTACACGATCCACGATATTTTGTCGCTCCTCCCTATCTGGAATTGTAGCGACTTGTTCAGCCACTTGTGCCAGTAAAGTTTGCGGCGAGTCAGTTCGAGTCAATCTTGCTAAAGGTAACAGTGAAGGATTAACTAAAAATAGTGTTGAATCTTGCTACTATAAACGAACTACGCAAAAGAAATTACTTGAGTATAGAAAAATTATAAAAAGCAGCTAATATTTGAGAAAAGCAGCTACTTTTACAGAGCAAAAACAGTAATAAATAAGTTGTTAAAACTTAGTAAGATTGTATAAAAATAAGGTGTCAACATCCAAGAATCTTACCCAATGTTGGATAGAGTAGTCTAACAATCGTATTGTTCTTTCCACTTCGGGATGTATATAGGGACTTATTGATAATTGTTGTCTAAATTTACTTGTAATAGATGTTAATTCACAAGCATCACTATATCTCAAATACCCAAGCTGATCTCGTATATACGAACTTAGGCTTTTATCATTATCAACTGCATCACTAAAATCTTCTAGTCTTTGCTCGATATTTTTCCTAGCATAACTTGCTTGTGTTTCTAAAATGTAATTCATGGTGAATGTCATTAAATATTCATATTATAACTGTTATTTTTATACTGTTTATTTATTAGCAGAATATTTGTACTACTATTTTTGCGCCCTTTATGTCCTAGCCTCCGGCAACAGCTTCACCAAAGGCAAGGTGATTCAAACAAAAAAACAGCCGCCTCCACCAGGAAGCAGCTGTTTTTACAAATAACGAACTACAAAGTATTAGTAATCGAAGTCTCCGCCACCAGCGCCAGCGCCAGCAGGAGCACTATCTTTAGGCTCAGGCTTGTCAACTATAATACATTCGGTTGTCAACACCATACCAGCGATAGAAGCAGCGTTTTGCAGAGCAGAACGAGTCACTTTCGCAGGGTCAACAATACCAGCAGCTAACAAATCGACGAATTCGTTTGTTGCAGCGTTGTAGCCAACACTAAATTCTTTCTCTTTTACGCGTTCAGCGATCACAGCACCATTCTGACCGGCGTTTTCAGCAATCCGCTTCAGAGGTGCAGGTAAGGCGCGAACGACAATCAAAGCACCAATCAACTCTTCATCCTTAAGATTGCTCTTTGCCCAAACTTCCAAGTCAGGAGCAAGATGAGCCAAAGTTGTACCACCGCCAGGAACAATACCTTCTTCCACAGCAGCTTTGGTGGCGTTGATAGCGTCTTCTAGGCGCAGCTTCTTGTCTTTCATTTCGGTTTCGGTCGCTGCACCCACTTTCACGACAGCGACACCACCAGAGAGTTTAGCAAGACGCTCTTGCAGTTTCTCTTTGTCGTAAGAAGATTCGGTTTCATCGATTTGACGACGAATCTGTTCGACACGAGCCTTAACAGCAGCTTCGTTACCTTCGGCAACAATTGTAGTGCTGTCCTTGGTAATGGTGATGCGGCGAGCTTTACCCAGGCTATCCAGCTTGGTGTTGTCTAGCTTCAGACCAGCATCTTCGGTAACTAGTTGACCACCAGTTAAAACGGCGATATCTTCTAGTAGTGCTTTGCGGCGATCGCCAAAACCAGGAGCCTTAACAGCAGCCACGTTGAGTACACCGCGCAAACGGTTTACTACCAAGGTTGCCAAAGCTTCTTTTTCAATATCTTCGGCGATAATCACCAAAGGACGACCAGCACGAGCTACTTGCTCTAACACTGGTACTAGGTCTTGTACTAAGGCGATTTTCTTATCGGTCAACAGTAGGAAAGGCTCATCAAAAACCGCTTCCATCCGTTCAGCGTCGGTAGCGAAATAGGGAGAGATGTAGCCTTTATCAAAGCGCATCCCTTCAGTGATTTCTAACTCGGTGACCATAGATTTCCCTTCTTCTAGGGAAATTACGCCTTCTTTGCCCACCTTGTCCATTGCTTGGGCAATCATCTGACCGACTTCTTCATCATTACCAGCCGAGATCGCACCAACTTGGGCAATGGCTTTGGAATCTTCCACTGGGCGAGCGTGTTCAGCAATTTTTTCTACGAGGAAGCCAGTAGCTTTGTCTATACCACGCTTGAGGGAAATCGCATTAGCACCAGCAGCAACGTTCCGCAAGCCTTCTTTGACGATCGCATGAGCTAAAACGGTAGCAGTTGTGGTGCCATCGCCCGCAGCATCATTGGTCTTAGAAGCAGCTTGACGAATCAGAGCTACACCAGTGTTTTCAATATGGTCTTCTAATTCGATTTCTTTGGCAATCGTTACACCATCATTGACAATTTGCGGTGCGCCAAATTTCTTTTCTAGGACTACGTTACGACCTTTGGGGCCAAGGGTAACAGCTACAGCCTCAGCCAGGATGTCAATGCCTCGTTCCAAGGCGCGACGGGCGTTTTCGTTGTAGATAATGCGCTTTGCCATAATTATTGTTAGTTGTCCTTTGTCATTTGTCTTTTGTTTTACCCTTCGGGAAGCCGCCCGGAGGGCGTCTACGTCATTTGTCATTTGTCCTTTGTCATTGGCTAATGACTAATGACCAATGACTAATGACCACTAGATAACGACTGCTAAAATATCTTTTTCAGAAAGCAGTACATATTCTTCAGTGCCGAGCTTGATGTCAGTGCCAGCGTACTTAGAGTACAGCACCTTATCGCCGACTTTAATTTCCAATTCCTGACGGTTTCCATCGTCATTACGCTTGCCAGGGCCAAGGGCCACTACTTCCCCTACTTGGGGCTTTTCCTTGGCGGTATCGGGCAAATACAGACCACCTGCGGTCTTTTCCTCAGAGGCGCTCACTTTTACGAAAACGCGATCGCCTAAAGGTTTAACTGTTGAAACGCTTAGAGATAAAGCTGCCATAATTATTTTCTCCAGAGTTTAGCACTCTCAACTCCTGAGTGCTAATTTACCGAAAAGTGGCGTTCAATGGCAAGAATGCCTTGAGTACGGGTTCCCGAACTAGAGGGTCATAGATATACTTAAGTATAAATGCTTAATTATTTCTACCTTGCGGGTTTTGTTCCGTAAGTTACGAAGAGAGTAGGGAGTAGGGAGTAGGGAGGTATGAGAATTCTTCTCCACTCCCCAGTCAACTTTATTTGCAAAGCTTGCAAATTGTTATAGAACTGTAATCAGGGAGCCGCTCGATGAGTAACAATACACTGACAGCGATCCAGTCCAACCATCAAATTCTCAAAAACACTCAATCTTTGGAATATAAGACCCTGAGTAATTGTGTAGAAAGTTTAGGACTTGCAAAAATTCAGCGACACATTTTTATTTGCGCTGACCAGGGAATTGCTGCTCAAAACGAGCTAGTCTGGAATTCTGGGATTACTTAAAAAGCGACTTCAAAGATTTAAAACTCAATGAGCCGCACAAAAGTCATTCTATTTGCGTCTATAAAACTAAAGCCAATTGCTTGCGTGTTTCTTGTTCTAGACTCATAATGGTGGTTTACCCTGATGGTGTCTGGTATCGCCAAGCAAACCCGGAAGTTACCCTGCGGATTATCCGAGAACACTGAATAGGCATAATGGCGGTTGAAGAATATGCGTTTTCAATCCATCTTTTGCCAGAAACTTCCCTAGTTTCTTGTGAACACCTCATAGAGGCTTAACAACCAAAGGATATGGTATAGCAGTAAGCTTTAAGAAAGTGCGGGTTGGTTTTGAGGTAGGGTCATCTTTAAGCCAATACTTACTTGTAAGTCCGAAAGATTATTATTTAATCAGTGTTTTTTACCCCGCCCCTTTCAAAGCGATATATAATAGTAGCGCATTATAGATACTACTGCTATACGTATCCTTGCTGGACTTTTGCTATCGAGCTACTAGTCTATTGAAAGTGCTCGGCATTTTTCAGACTTCGAGACAGCAAAGGCAAGTTAAGTAGGAAAAAGGACAACATCTCGAATAACCCACCATAGAGGATAAATATTCAAGACTTTGATGGACCGAAGCGCGACAAGTGCCACTGCTATGAAAGAGCCCAGCATGAAAGATCACAAACGACTTCTATTGATTGATGATGACCCTAACCTCATCTTGCTGGTGAAGGATTACTTGGAATTCCGGGGATATGAAGTCATCACCGCTGAAAATGGACGTGAAGCTCTGGAAATTTTAGAGCAAGATGTTCCAGACATGATCATCTGCGATGTGATGATGCCGGAAATGGACGGATATACTTTTGTGGAACAAGTCCGGCAAAACGAACGCACTAGCTGGATTCCGGTTCTTTTCCTTTCAGCTAAGGGACAAAGTGCAGACCGAGTTAAGGGTCTGAATAAAGGTGCCGATGTTTATATGGTCAAACCCTTTGAACCAGAAGAACTCGTGGCGCAAGTTGAATCCTCGCTGAAACAAACTATCCGTTGGAAAGAACACCAAGCTAAAGGAGGCGAAAACGGTTCCCGTATCCAGGTTCCCTTCGATGTGCAATTAACCCCAACCGAACTGAAAGTAGTTCAGTTTGTCGCTAGGGGTTTAGCTAACCGGGAAATTGCTGAAGAACTAAATGTTAGTCAGCGCACGGTTGAAAGTCATGTGTCCAATATGTTGGGCAAAACCAATCTCCACAACCGCACTGAACTAGCGCGGTGGGCGATTGAAAATCAAATGGCTTAAAATCAGTAACGAGTGCTGAGTGCTGAGTGCTGAGTGTTTTTGACTCAGCACTCAATTTATCAACCATCTTTTTCAGGGCTGGATTGGTGCAAAACTTCTAAATCCAGTTCATCTAGGTAAGTCAAGGCACTTTCTAATCTGGGAAACAGTGCCCCGTAGTTCCAGGTCGAAGCAGCTAGATTGTGGCATATTTGTGCTTACCTGAACATCAGCAATAATGACTGTGATACCCTAGTGAGAAACCAGTCGTGAAATGACTGGTTCCTCATGCAAGTCTTTAGGAATGCGAACCTGGATGCGAGTTTGGGTGCGTCTATTATTTAAAATATCAATATTAGGTTTTACTTGTTTATTTGGAATTGCCATTCTAGCTTCCTACTTAACTTCTGAGATGAGGGTTTGACTTTGCACAATTCTTTTAACACTAGCGTCACTTATCCCTTGCAGGCAAGCAAGAAAGTATTTGCCTTTGCAAACCATTAATCTAGATGTAGTAAATGTGAATAATTGCTCATAATTCAGTAGTTATGAGGTTAATTTTTATTTTATAGGGGTTTTCGAGCAGATTGAATATAGCGAATTTGTAGGGTTACAACAATTGTTGTAACCCTAATTTATTGTGTATGAGATTTAATACTGAAGTGAGGACTGCTATATATGTTACTTTTTCAAAATTTTAGGGAACTCTATTAATAGAACCTTATAGATTTAGCCCTCTGTTTAGATATCAATAAAAATCGATTTTTTAGGATATTTACTTCTGTGTAATGACCTATTGTATAAATCCCCATTGTCCAAAACCTGTTGACCCAGTGAATGCAAACAACCTGATTTGCCGTAACTGTGGGTCATAAATACTGTTGCAAGGTCGCTATCGGGTAATCAAACAACTAGGACAAGGTGGCTTTGGTAACACTTTTGAAGTTGACGAGTGTGGCAAAACTAAAGTCTTAAAAATGCTGACTGAGAATAACCCCAAAGCCATTGAACTATTTAAGTAGGAAGCAAAGGTTTTGAGTCAGCTAAACAATGCGGGTATTCCCAATCTGACTAAGGAGTTGTACTGGCAAAATATGCGCTCAAGATTTCTCCCCTTTTGGCAGATTTAATGGACATACACTATTAGATAAATTCCCCCACAGGTAACAGCAAGGTTATGAGAGAACACGACCTAGTTTCTTCTTATAGTGCAGCACTAGAGGGATTAGAGGGCATTAGATATCGTTTGCACGGTGGTTCTACAAAAGAAAAAGTGGATGCTCTTTTAGAAGCATTTCAATATGGGCTTAAAGGAATTGATCTAGTAATCCAGGTATTGGGCGATGATGTCAGAGAAGTGCGGCAATCAGCTTTGCTCTTATTGTCCTACAGCAGCGAAGCTAATGCTGAACAAGCCATATTGAATTATCTGCCCTTTGCAAAAATGCAATGCCTGCATACCTTGACAGAATTTAATCTAGATTGCTACAACCCTGAACAACATCATCCATATTATTTTGCGATCGCAGACTACAATAACACCCTTATTTGCTATTGGGATCTGTCTTATAAGCAATCTTTCGTTAATATTTGGCATTTGGAAACAGGTCAAAGCAAAAAAGATTTTGATCTGGCGGTGGCTCACGAATTTTGTTTAGGCAAAAGCGGCAAGGTGTGTATCGTTAGCTTTCAGGACTTTATCTGGCCATTAGATACAGAAACACAAAAGCCGATTGGCACTTATCCTGATTACCTTATGCGTACTGTTCAAGCCCATCCCCATCGCTTGGCTGTCTGCCCAACTAAACAACCATTAGTTGCTACTGGCTATACTCAAGGCAGAACAGGAAAGTTAGATATCTGGGATTATGAAACATATACTCGTCGTCTCCATCATCAATTTCAAGATGTGGCTTTAATTCCTTATGATAATTCATGGAATCAATCAAAGCTAAACCTTTGGTTGACTACACCCCTTCTCTTCACCCCTGATGGAAAGTTCTTGGTTGCACGTTTCAAGCAGAGATTGCAGAATAGGCTACAACTATGGAATACCGAAACAGGAGAACTTACTCAAACATTAGATAATCTGCCTGCCCTGACAGTAAATTCACTTGCGAATCGCCTTGATGGGCAAATTTTGGCTTGCGGAATTCGGGAAAACAAGGTGTGTGTGTGGGAATTGATCAGTGATCGCATTCTCTATACATCTTCGGGTGTTGCTCCTTGCCTTATAAGTTCAGATGGTAGAGTCTTCATCTGCTGTACAGACAATTACGAAATAGTTGTTTGGGATTTAGCAATGAACAGAAAATTATGTACATTGCAGGGCCATACAGCGCCAATTGGTTATGTTGCCATGAGTAGCAATCGTGAATTCATTGCTAGTTATAGCATTGATAGAAAAATTAAAGTTTGGGCAGTGCCAGAGTCCCTTAGATACCTGTAGCAACCTGTAAATAACGTTTGAAGTGAGAACAGATTATTTGCAAATAACGGGTAGTTTATCCAAGAAAAACCTTATGGAGGATAGCTACAAAGAAATATAATGATATGAGTAATAACAGCATTTGCCCGAGCAATTTGCACCACAACAACAGGTCTAATTCCTGCTTGTTCTGTACCAGCAACAGGATTGATATCGCACAAAAGCACATCTCCCCGTGTGATATTTACCACTGAAGTTCCCCACGCGCCAAGCGTTCTTCATAATCTTCTAAATTAGATAAATAGTCAGAAAAATCTGATTCCACTATTTCTACTGACTCGCTAAACTGAAGCCATAATTCCCAGTTATTGCTGCTATGCTTCATTAATAGGAAGTCTATAAAATCACTAACTTCCTGAACTAAAGCTTCTGGCATTTGCCGGATTTTACCAATAGTTTGGTCTTGTATGCTCATAATAAATGTTTTTAGTTGGATTTCTCTTTATCCATAAAAGTCAAAAACCTGGCGATTATAAATAGCCAGGTCTACAATTTCAACTAAAACTCAGCACTTTGAGGTGTACGCGGGAACGGAATTACATCGCGGATATTTCCCATCCCCGTCATAAATTGCACAAGTCGTTCAAAACCCAACCCAAAACCCGCATGAGGAACAGTACCATAACGACGCAAATCAAGATACCACCACAAATCTTCTGGCTTTAATCCTTGCGCTAATACACGGCGTTCTAAGATTTCTAAACGTTCTTCGCGCTGGGAACCGCCGACAATTTCGCCAATTTTCGGTGCGAGGATATCCATTGCGCGGACGGTTTTTTCATCATCGTTCAAACGCATATAAAAAGCTTTGATTTGCGCTGGATAATCTGTGACGATCGCAGGCTTTTTAAATAATTGTTCAGCTAAGTAGCGTTCGTGTTCTGATTGTAAATCTAAACCCCAACTCACAGGATATTCAAATTTGACATCAGCTTTTTCTAAAAGTTTGATGGCTTCTGTATAAGTTAAGCGTTCAAACTGATTATTAATAATATTTTCGGCTGTTGCCAACACAGATTTATCAATGCGTTCATTGAAAAATTCCATATCTTCTGGACAAGTTTCCAACACATATTTAAAAATGTGTTTGAGAAACGCCTCAGCTAAATCCATATCGCCTTCTAAGTCACAAAAAGCCATTTCTGGCTCAACCATCCAAAATTCTGCTAGGTGGCGGGAAGTATTGGAATTTTCTGCACGGAAGGTAGGGCCAAATGTGTAGACGTTAGAAAACGCCATCGCCATCACTTCCGCTTCCAACTGGCCGCTAACTGTTAAATATGTAGGTTTAGCAAAAAAGTCTTGGCTGTAATCTACTGCTTGGTTTTCTGTGTGCGGAATATTTTTTAAATCTAAACTGGTAACGCTAAAAAGTTCACCTGCACCTTCGCAATCGCTAGCAGTGATGATCGGTGTGTGTACCCACAGAAAGCCTCTTTCGTGGAAAAATTGGTGAATTGCTGTCGAACAAGCATTTCTAACGCGAAAAACTGCACCAAAGGAATTGGTACGCGATCGCAAATGTCCAATGGTTCGCAGAAACTCAAAGGAATGGCGTTTCTTTTGCAGGGGATATGTATCGGGATCAGCTTCGCCGTAAACTTTCACCGTCTCGGCTTTCAACTCAATTCGCTGTCCTTTACCCAGAGAAGCCACTAGTACCCCTGTCGCCTCGACAGCAGCACCCGTATTCAATTTTTTCAATATAGCTTCATAATCTGGCAAATCCTGATTAATCACGACTTGCAAATTAGCTAGTGATGAGCCGTCATTGACTTCAATAAAAGCAAACCCTTTGGACTCGCGCTTTGTCCGCACCCAGCCTTGCACTTGGAGGGACTCATCAGGTTGGCCACTTCGCAATATTTCTGCAATCCGTCGATTTACCATATTTATCCAGCATAAGACTTTAATATCCAGCCTATGATAACGCCCATTCCACCAAAGCGGACGACTTGCCAGAAAGGTTTTTTGAGGCTACGCCAAGAAAATAACTGACTTTCTAAGTTTAGTTCTAGCATTTCCAACTGCCGTTGAATTTGCCGTAACTCTGCTTTGATTTCTGGTGTCTGAGATTTATTGTGCTTTAGTTGATCGCGGCGCTGTTGCCATTGTGCCTGTTGTTGGCGATCGCGCTGCACTTGATCGTAACGTTCTCTCAACGATAGGAGCGATCGCTCTACTTCTTCTAGTTCTTGTTCAAAATCTGGTTCGGGATTTTCTGCTGACGGCTGTGATTGTTTAGACGGCTTCATGTACAAGTAGTAAACTAAGATTAAATGCGACCTGCCAATAGTCAAAATTAAAACTATGAGTTTTTGACTCAGCACTTAGCACTCATCACTCAGTACTCATAATTATGTCTCAATCTACTCAGCTGCCTAAAACCAGTCAACTGAATGAACTTACTACTCTGGAACTAGCTCAAGCCCTTATGGAAAGGCTGACTATTTCCCCTAACGATTGGCATCGCCTCAAGTCTAACCGCAATTCCCGCGCTAATGAACAAGTGGCAGCAGCAATTGTGTATCTTTTAAAGAATCAGCCAGAAGAAGCTCAAGCTAGATTACAACAAGCAGTTGGTTGGTTAGATCGCTCCATTTCTGCCCCTCCCTGTCCGACTCACGGAAAATAGAGAGTAGGCAATAAATAAATCAATCAACCAATAACTTTCTCCCCTTCCCAGACGCGATTAATCGCCCCTCTACTAGCCCTGTTATCGCCGCAGAGATAATCCCCGGCGATTTTCCATTTGTTTACAAAGCCTCAATTCTGTGCCTTTGCGGTTCCACTCTACCTGATCAAAAATTTGATGCAGAAGACATAAACCACGGCCATTTTCTGACTCATCTGGTGGAAGATAGTCTGTTGGTTCTTCATTACTAGTAGATGAAGGAGTAAAGCCACTACCCTGGTCTGATATTATCCACCAATATTGATTATCTATTACGGAAAAACGAACTACAACTGTTTTACTCGGATCGAGATTATTACCATGTTTAGCTGCGTTTACTAGGGCTTCTTGGAGTCCTAGCCGCAGTTCTGCTTGTAATCTTGCTGGAATTTCTGCCAACAATAAGTCTAATATGGGACAAAGGTAGAGGGTTGAGGCAAAACTAATAGTGCCCCAATAACGTCCAACTGGACGGAGTGAAATAGTAATCACAAGAGAAACCCCATAGCTTTCAGTTAGCTAGACATCAGTTTGCTATTACAGTCACCCTGATAAAACTTGAGGTGGTCATGTTGCCTTCAAACTTGCGTCTTTAAAACTAAATTTTGAAAATGCTAGGGAGCATTGATTCTATAGTCTGAATTCGGATTGTTTAAGTATATATCGGCTGGAATAAGTTTGATAATGAAGTCAGCAAATTAAGAATATGCTGTTAATTTTAGAGAGTATTGGCATACTCTAGTTAGTTGCCGATTTATAATTTACACAATCTTCTTCATGTTTTTAAGAACCCATGCAACTTGAATTTATTTAAACAAAATGAATTTTTATTTTTGGCTTAATTCAATTTTAGCATCTTTAGTATGGACTAGACTAAAATTTTCAAATTTCAGTTTTTTTGAAGGAATTACTACCCTTGTCAAAATGTGATAGCACAAGAAAGGCGGCAGTTTCAACATGAGCAGTTTGAGGAAAAAAATCAGCAGGTTGTACCCGTGTGATGGTATATTGCCCATCTTGGCAAAGCAATTTCAGGTCGCGGGCGAGGGTAGCTACTTTACAGCTGACGTAAACGATCCGAGATGGTTTCAATTGCCGTAAAGTATCTATGACTGCGCGATCGCACCCCTTACGTGGCGGATCGAGTATTACTACTTCTGGTATTGTGCCCATTTGGGGAAGCAATTTCTCTACTGCGCCGACTTGGAATGTCACATTATCAATTCCGTTACGGTGGGCATTCAAAATAGCTTGTTCTACTGCTGCTGGTTGCACTTCTAATCCTGTAGCAATACGAACTTTCTTGGCGAGGGGTAAAGTTAAAGTCCCAATACCACAGTAGGCATCAACTAGGAACTCATGCCCTTGAAGATTGAGTTCTGATTGAATTACCTGCAATAGTGCCTCTGCCGTTTCTGTATACACTTGGAAAAATGTATCTGGGCGTACTTGAAATTCCAGTCCAGCAAAATATTCACGCAGGTGGGGTACTCCAGCGATGCAACGGGTTTCTGATCCAAAGATAGCATTTGTGCGATCGCTATTGCGATTGAGCGACACTCCCACTAACTGCGGATAACGCTTTAACCATTTCTGGGCTTGGGTTTCAATTCCTGATAAATTCCAGTCCTTCACCACCAAAGTCAGCAACATTTCCCCTGTGTGTCGGCCAATGCGTAAACCAAGATGGCGAATTTGTCCTTGATGACGCTGTTCGTCATAGATTCGCCAACCTCGTTGTTGGATATCCTGCTTAACTTCGGCAAGTAAGGGATTTAATCGCGCATCTTGGACTGGACATTGATTTAAATTAATTAATTGGTGACTACCTTTTTGATAGTAACCAGCCTGTACTTGTCCTGTTGCTGATGTGCCCAGAGGATATGTAGATTTATTACGGTAGCCGAAAGCAGAAGGGGCGGCGAGTACCGGCTCTACTGGTGGTCGGGCAAAACCGCCAATGCGTTCCAAAGCTTGGATAACTTGATTTTGCTTGGCTACTAGCTGGTAATCATAATTAATATGCTGCCACTGGCAACCACCGCACTTATCCGCCACAATACAACTGGGTCGGATACGGTGAGGAGATGGTGACAATAGCTGTTGGAGCTTCCCGTGGGCGTATTTTGGTTTAACATGAACCAAGCGAACAATGGCGCGATCGCCTGGGACAGTATCTGGGACAAACACTACACGTTCATCAGCGCGCCCCACACCATCGCCTGTATCATTCAGATTAGCGATCGTCACTTCAATTAATTCACCCTGTTGCCAAATTATTTTTGTCATTTGTCATTTGTCATTTGTCATTGTCCCCTTCATTTCGCCTACTCCCTGCTCCCTACTCTCCCCAAACAGATAAATTCAATACATAAGTAACTCCGATCCCTTCACTTGTGTACCTCCGACTCGCTAAACTAACAGATAATATTTCAGGTGATTTCAATAATCATGACTGTAATTAGCCAAGTTATTCTCAAAGCCGACGACGAACTGCGTTATCCCAGCAGTGGCGAACTTAAAAATATCAAAGACTTTTTGCAAACCGGGGTACAACGGACGCGGATTGCGGCTACCTTAGCCGAAAACGAAAAAAAGATAGTTCAGGAAGCAACCAAACAACTTTGGCAGAAGCGTCCTGACTTTATCTCCCCTGGAGGTAATGCTTACGGTGAACGCCAACGCTCTTTATGCATCCGTGATTTTGGCTGGTACTTACGCCTAATTACTTATGGTGTACTTGCCGGTGACATAGAGCCAATTGAAAAAATCGGTGTGATTGGTGTGCGGGAAATGTACAATTCATTGGGCGTTCCCGTGCCTGGAATGGTAGAAGCGATTAATTCCCTCAAAACAGCCTCTCTTAGCTTACTAAGTGCGGAAGACGCGGCCGAAGCAGCACCTTACTTTGATTACATCATTCAAGCGATGTCTTAATACAAAGTGTGTGCTGGTTCTAGGAATATAGTTTCGGTCTACTAGAGTGAGTGCGAGGTATTAGCACTCGATAGGCATAAAATCCCCAATTTGATCATACCTTCCCCACATTTAGTAGTGGCTGTGGCAAAATCTCTGTCAAGTTCCCAACCAAATGTGGGGAAATTTTATGGATATGGGCATGGGATACTTGTACTGAGTGCGTAGCATCTCGTAGAGAAGTATTGGGCATTGGGCATTTGACTAATGACTAATGACTATTAGACCTCTTGCAAAAGTCCCTAACACCCCAACCCCTCCCCGCTCTTCGGGAGGAGAGACAAAGCGTAGCTTTGGCGGGGTGGGGTTCTTTTTTTGGATTTATGCAAGAGGTCTAATGACTAATGACAAATACAAAAAACCGACAGTCCTTGATTAAGGCTGTCGGCTATTAAGTGTGTTCCCTATTAATGACTCGGCTAGAGTTCAGTTGTCATTAATTATGCCTAGTTACCGATCGCTGGGAGACGATCCTAATCATCGATATGTGTGATTCTCGTCACTTGATTGTTACATCTAAACTGCATATACCCGAATAATCTCTGAGTGGACACTAGATTCACGTAAGTAAAGGAGCTAGAAATTTCACCAAGATTAAAAAATCAAGTTATCTTTAAAGATTAAAGCATTTGGTGTGCTAATGATCTTCATTTTGTCTACCTCATGGTCGGAATAATCCTGTTGAGTGCATTCTGAGGTTTTACTACCCCTCTATCCAAGAAACAATTTTGCTTGTAAGAAAGGCTGCACAAGCATCTTCTGCCAATATTTACCAAGATGGAAATACAAGTATTTAGTTAGAGTTTAAATTAAAGAGCGATCGCGCTTCAATCTACAGGAAAGTAAAAGTGCGTAGCTTGCCGCCGTAGGCATCGTCTTTTACAACATAAATTAATTAGCATCCCAAAACATTTTTAACGCCATTCACCAACACAGCTACTAATTCCAATGATGCGGTGGTTGCACCAATTGTACTAAGCATTCCTCGTACTGTTGCTGATATCGCCTCCATACTAGCTCCTCCTATAAGCATTGTTATTACTGTACTTGCAATAGAAACAATCCCAGTAGCAGCTATACCCAAACCAACTGAAATTGCGCCGACTATAGCAATAATAATACTCCATTCCAATGGATTAGGACTGTGACAAGCCAGAATAAAGATTATAGGAAAATTCATTTTACTACTTCAATAATGTTGCATTTAGTTAATCTTAATTTTAAAAATAAGCTTTTATTTGTGATCATAGTAAAATTACTCAAATTATCAAGTTTCAGCTTAATTTGCTAGGAAATTAAGTGTTTTTGCAGTTGCCTTCATTGAGTAAATCACAATAGCGCGATAAGCTAGAGTTAGCAACAAAACTGATTAACAACTGGCAACAAACCTAGCTTGGGGTAACGATGGCAACAGAACAAAAGCACAGCAATTATTTATCAGAAGCCGAAAGCCGTTTGCATCAACTTTCTATTGAAAAGTTGCGAGTAGCAGTTGTGTTTCTGGCTTATTTGCAAGAAACAGAAGAAAACGAAGTTACTGAGAAACTATTATTAAATATTCCTTCTTTTGCCGAATATTTCCGCGAAATTGAACAAAATGAAGACAAATTAGAAAATACTGCCTCAAATCAGATTGCCTCAGATGAAGAGGTATGGCAGACTTATTTAGCTTCTAAACAGAAATGGCAGGAGGTTTACCGTCGCCTTGCAGACTCCTAGATTTATTTCTATTTCTCAAGTCTTAGACATTCACCAAGATGAGATAAACAGCTTTGGTGGAACATCTGGTGTCAGAGACGAAGGTTTGCTAGATTCAGCATTGGCACAACCTCAAGCTACTTTTGGCGGTGAACTTCTCCATCCTACAATTCACGAGCAAGCAGCAGCATACCTGTACCATTTAGCAATGAACCATCCGTTTATTGATGGCAACAAGCGCACTGCATTTGCGGTTATGGATACCTTCATAACCTTAAATGGCTACACTCTCAACCTATCTCAAGAGCAAGCTTACAACTTGGTGATTCAAGTAGTTCAGAAAGAAATATCCAAAGAAGAATTATCTACATTTCTGGAACTGCACTTACAGGGCAAGTAAATCGATAGAATAATGCTCTGTCCCCCCAGAGTGCATTACTTTCATGACTGCAACCTCAAAACCAGCCTTTTCCCCCCAAGAAATTGCTGCTGAAGGTCTTAAACCAGAAGAATACGCAGAAATTGTCCGTCGGCTAGACCGTCATCCCAACAAAGCTGAACTGGGAATGTTTGGCGTGATGTGGTCAGAGCATTGCTGTTATAAAAATTCTCGACCTCTACTTAAACAATTTCCCACCGATGGCCCCCGCATCCTGGTGGGGCCTGGTGAAAATGCTGGTGTTGTAGACTTGGGTGATGGACTTCAACTAGCTTTTAAGATTGAATCTCACAACCACCCCTCAGCGGTCGAACCCTTTCAAGGAGCTGCAACGGGAGTCGGAGGTATTCTCAGAGATATTTTTACAATGGGTGCGCGTCCCATTGCCCTGTTAAACTCGCTGCGCTTTGGTTCCCTAGAAGATGCCAAAACCCAACGACTGTTTAGCGGTGTGGTAGCAGGAATCTCTCATTATGGTAACTGTGTGGGAGTACCTACCGTTGGCGGCGAAGTTTACTTTGACTCTGCTTACTCTGGAAATCCTCTGGTGAACGTTATGGCACTAGGATTGATGGAAACGCCAGAAATCGTCAAATCTGGAGCATCTGGCTTGGGCAATCCCGTGCTGTATGTTGGTTCTACCACTGGGCGCGACGGCATGGGAGGCGCGAGTTTTGCAAGTGCAGAATTGAGCGATCAATCCATAGACGATCGCCCTGCTGTGCAAGTGGGCGATCCTTTTTTGGAAAAGTCGTTAATTGAAGCTTGTCTGGAGGCATTTAAGACGGGTGCAGTTGTTGCCGCCCAAGATATGGGAGCAGCGGGGATCACCTGTTCTACCTCAGAGATGGCAGCAAAAGGCGGTGTGGGAATTGAACTAGATTTAGATAAGATTCCCGTCAGAGAAATAGGGATGGTTCCTTATGAATACCTGCTTTCGGAATCTCAAGAACGAATGCTGTTTGTTGCTCATCAAGGACGCGAGCAAGAATTAATCGACATTTTCCACCGGTGGGGACTTCAAGCCGTTGTTGCCGGGACAGTGATAGCTGAACCTATTGTACGGATTCTCTTTCAGGGTGAAGTAGCAGCAGAAATTCCCGCTGAGGCTTTGGCGGAGAATACTCCACTGTATAACCGGGAGTTATTGGCAGAAGCACCAGAATATGCGCGTCAAGCTTGGGAATGGACTGCTGATTCCTTACCTCCTTCCACAACTGCTGGAATAGAACTTCAAGGAGGACTGCAAAGTTGGAATGATATTCTCTTAACTTTGCTCGATACACCCACGATCGCTTCTAAAAATTGGGTATATCGTCAGTATGACCATCAAGTACAAAATAATACAGTTATGCTGCCAGGTGGTGCAGATGCAGCTATTATCCGTTTGCGCCCCCTGGAAGAGGATAGGAGGCAAGGGAGCGGGGGGGCAGAGGAACAGAGAAGAATTCCCAATGTCCAACGCGGTGTTGCTGCCACGGTAGATTGCAATCCTCGTTATGTTTATCTTGACCCCTACGAAGGAGCTAAGGCAGTGGTGGCAGAAGCTGCACGCAATCTTAGCTGTGTGGGTGCAGAACCTCTAGCAGTAACGGATAACCTAAATTTTGGCTCTCCAGAAAAACCCATTGGTTACTGGCAATTGGCAGAAGCTTGTCGCGGTTTGGCGGAAGGTTGTCGAGAATTGGCAACACCAGTCACGGGCGGAAATGTCTCTTTGTACAATGAAACTCTTGATTCTCAAGGCATCCCACAACCCATTTATCCTACTCCTGTTGTCGGTATGGTGGGCTTGATTCCTGATATAACCAAAATTTGTGGTCAAGGTTGGCAAGCATCCGGCGATGTGATTTATCTTCTTGGATTGCCTTTAGCATCTAAAATCAGTTTGGGAGCATCTGAATATTTAGCCACTATTCACAATACTGTTGCCGGAAAACCACTACGGGTAGATTTTGACTTGGAACGCCGCGTCCAGAAAGTTTGTCGTGAAGGAATTCATAATGGTTGGGTACGTTCTGCCCACGATTCTGCTGAGGGAGGAGTAGCGATCGCTCTAGCCGAAAGTTGTCTTGCTGGCAATCTTGGTGTCGAAATCAATTTAGAAATACCACCAACACAGTTAAACCACGGCAGTTGCTCCACTTGGGGAGACCCCATCGCCCTTGGCGTCTCCCCTTGGGAGAAGACCGCACTGCCTCGCCTCGATGAAGTGTTGTTTGCCGAAGGTGGTGCCAGAATTTTAGTTTCTGTAGCATCAGCACAACAAGAAATTTGGGAATCATATTTACAGGAACATCTCGGTCAAGATTGGCAAAAACTCGGTGTAGTTGGTAATTTGGAGACGGGTTTGGGGGTTTTCACCACTGATAACCAAACCTTAATCAAAGTTAGTATCGAAGATATGAATGATCGCTATTCCTATGCGATCGCCAGACGTCTCACCATCCATACTACTACTTCTGAGTGCTGAGTTTTAAGTGCTGAATATTTAGACTTCACTCAGAACTATTAGCGTCTCTGAGCAAATTTACGGTACTGTTTTAATGGATGGTTAAAGATTTGTTAAGAACTCCGCAGCCATCTATATAATCCCAGTGACTGACTACCAATTTGAGATTTTGAATTTTAGATTTTGGATTAGGGGCGTTGCTTCTAATTCATATCTTGCTCTTACTGGGCAAAAAAATCTAAGATAGCCATTCTTAAATTCCAAGCCGCATCCTTACTACGGTGCGATCGATCCAAAATCGTCAATCTCAAATCCAAGATTGATTGACCCCCCCATCAGGAGCAAAGCTAGCATGATTTCTATTCATTCTGTCACTTCGGATGAATACCCCGACCAGACCAACAACCCAATCAATAGTCATGAAAATCAGCCTGACAAGCCAGAAGAAGCTTGTGGTGTTTTTGGCATCTATGCCCCAGGAGAAAACGTTGCTAAACTGACCTACTTTGGATTGTATGCCCTCCAGCATCGGGGTCAAGAATCAGCTGGTATTGCCACCTTTGAGGGTACACAAGTACATCTTTACAAAGACATGGGCTTGGTGTCTCAAGTTTTTAATGAATCTGTCTTGGATCGATTGCCTGGTAGTCTTGCTGTTGGTCACACTCGTTATTCCACCACAGGTTCTAGCCGCAAAGTTAATGCCCAACCCGCAGTATTAGAAACCCGTTTAGGTTCATTAGCTCTTGCACACAATGGTAATTTAGTCAATACCGTGCAACTACGTCAAGAGTTGCTTGAGAATAAATGTAACTTAGTCACAACAACAGACTCAGAAATGATCGCTTTTGCGATCGCCGAAGCCATAGATACGGGCACTGATTGGCTAGAAAGTGCAATTCAGGCATTTCACCGTTGCCAAGGAGCCTTTAGTTTAGTTATTGGCACTCCCGTCGGCGTTATGGGTGGCCGCGACCCTAATGGAATCCGCCCCTTAGTAATCGGCACTTTGGCTGGTAATCCAGTCCGTTACGTTTTGGCTTCCGAGACTTGTGGTTTAGACATCATTGGAGCCGAATACCTGCGAGACGTAGAACCAGGTGAATTAGTTTGGATTACTGAAGAAGGTTTAGCTTCTTATCATTGGAGTAAACAGTCCAAGCGGAAATTGTGTATCTTTGAAATGATTTACTTTGCCCGCCCTGATAGCGTCATGCACAACGAGAGTTTGTACAGCTATCGAATGCGATTAGGACACCAGCTAGCTAAAGAATCTGTTGTAGATGCCGATATTGTCTTTGGTGTTCCTGATTCTGGTATACCTGCTGCTATTGGATTTTCTCAAGCGTCTGGTGTCGCTTATGGTGAAGGACTGATTAAAAATCGCTATGTTGGGCGAACCTTCATTCAACCAACCCAAATGATGCGGGAATCGGGTCTGCGGATGAAACTCAATCCCCTCAAAGATGTGCTGCTAGGTAAACGAGTAATTATTGTAGATGATTCGATTGTACGGGGTACTACCAGCCGTAAACTAGTCAAAACCTTACGTGACGCAGGTGCAGTAGAGGTACACATGCGAATTTCTTCTCCACCTGTAACTCATCCCTGCTTCTATGGCATCGATACCGATTCTCAGGATCAGTTAATTGCTGCTACCAAGTCAGTAGCGGAAATTGCCAAGCAACTGGAAGTAGACAGCCTCGCCTATCTGAGTTGGGAAGGAATGCTAGAAGCGACGCGAGAAGACACTAATAGTTTCTGTTCTGCTTGCTTCACTGGAGATTATCCCGTGGCGATTCCTGAGCAAGTGAAGCGTTCTAAGCTGATCTTAGAAAAAGTAGTGGTATAAGGGCTGGGGGGATTAGGGAGATGAGGGATGAGTAATAACTTCTAACTCCCATTAAAGCCGAAGAACCCCACCCCGCCAAAGCTACGCTTTGTCTCCCCTCCCCGCAAGCGAGGAGGGGATTAAGGAGTGAGGTAGCAAAGTTATTCAATTACGAATTGTTACTGCTGGCTTCATCTGGGGATGATTCTGATTTTTCTGGTTTGAGTAAGGGGAAAGCGATCGCATCCCGAATACTGGCACAATCGGTTAATAACATCACTAACCGATCAATCCCAATTCCTAAACCACCTGTAGGCGGCATACCGTATTCCAAAGCGGTGAGAAAGTCTTCATCTACACCTTGGGCTTCTAAGTCACCAGCAGCTTTCCGCGCCGCTTGAGCTTCTAAGCGTTCTCTTTGATCGATAGGATCGGTAAGTTCTGAGAAGCTATTGGCAGTTTCTCGCCCGACTATAAATAACTCAAATCGTTCTACCAAACCAGGTACAGAACGGTGAGGTTTTGCTAGGGGCGAAATTTCTACAGGGTAATCAATTACAAAGGTAGGTTGAATTAAATTGGCTTCTACTTTCTCTTCAAAGGCTAAATTTAGTAACTTACCAATTGATTGGGCTTCATCTATACCAGGAATAGCAGCATTTTTACTTGCTGTTTTTGCTTCTTCTAAACTTTGGAACGAATTAAAATCCAAGCCCGTAAATTCTTTAACTAAATCGTGCATTGTCACCCGTCGCCAAGGTGGTGTTAAATTTATCGGTTCCCCTTGGTAGGTGATTTCCAATGTGCCGAGTACCTCTTGGGCAACAGTGGTAATAATCCCTTCTGTCAGCGCCATCATATCGTTGTAGTCGGCGTAGGCTTGGTAAATTTCAATAGTCGTAAATTCGGGATTATGTCGAGTTGAAATTCCCTCATTGCGGAAAACCCTACCTAATTCAAACACCTTTTCAAAACCACCCACAATCAACCGTTTGAGATGGAGTTCTGTGGCAATTCGCAGATACAATTCCATTTCTAAAGTGTTGTGGTAAGTGATAAATGGACGTGCATCTGCACCCCCAGTTTCACTTTGCAAAACTGGCGTTTCAATTTCCAGAAAATCCCGTTCTTCTAAATAGCGGCGAATACCAGCAGTAATTTGGGCGCGACGGCGGAAAGTTTGCCGCACTTCCGGGTTTACAATCAAGTCAACGTAGCGCTGACGGTAGCGCTTGGCAACATCCGTTAATCCATGCCATTTGTCGGGTAGAGGCAACAGGGATTTAGTGAGGATAGTATATTGTTTAACGTAGACAGATAACTCGCCCTTTTCAGTCCGTTTAATAGTACCTTTGGCTCCAAGAATGTCGCCTGCATCTGTAAGTTGCTTCAGGTGATTGAAGGCATCGGCATCAATATCTGCCATGCTTTCTTGGATACGATTTTTATCCAGATAAAGCTGAATTGTGCCGGTTTCGTCTTGCAAGGTGAAAAAAGCCAATTTACCGAAAACGCGACGCGCCATAATGCGTCCGGCTATGGCAACTTCTAAATCAACTTCTTCACCACTGGATAAATCGGCAAATTGTTCTTGCAACTGCGCTGCATGATGGGTGGATTCCCAACGATAGGCATAAGGGTTAGTCCCTAGCTGCTTAAGCTGTTCTACTTTCTCCAGCCTGGCGGCTCGGATATCTTCTTCCGACATGGTAACGAACTTTCAGGGGGCAAGATTAATTATAGATGCTGCAATCAAGTGGGACGATTATCTGCAATCTTTACAAACGTCAGATTTGGTGTCACCATCAAACACTACCAAAAATTTGCCATCGGGTATTAAGCGTTGAATAACCCGCAAATATCCATCAGCATCCGATTGTGTTCGGTAACGAGCCACAACAACTCGTTGCATGTTGGCAAGCAAACGCACAACTAACCACCTATTGAGATCATCTCGATAGGTCATAATAGATAAGTCTCCATTGAGTTTGGAGCAACAGCCAGTGCCGAACTTTCCACGGGACGCACTGGCTTTTTGCTTTAGTCAAATCTTATCAAATAAACAAAAAAGATACAAAAAAGTTTCGTATATCTATTTTTTAGCCTATTTTGACTCAAAAAAGAAACAAAAATATGCCAAAACGGTTTCCTATCGGCCCATTAAATGAACATGATGATGACTGGCTGACCGTTTGGGCATGGTTAAACGATTGCAGCAAGGCGGCTCAAGGTGCTTCAGTCATCAGCTTTGGAATTAGGGAAAGGAAATCTGAAATTGAAAGAATGCTGGAGTATATCGCGAAAAAGCGGGGAATAACTCCTGACGAACTGTTCAAAAGCATTCTGGATGGAACTGCTGACAGCAGTGGCAATAATGAGCCAGCTAGCGAGGAATGAATGTATCGAAAGCAATATTCCTCGGTTAACAGGTAGCCGTTATGTTAAATAGGGCAAGATTAATTTATAGATGCTGTAAAAGTTGGCAGTGAGAGATATTTGTCCTTAAGGGCGCGTGCGTAGGCGTAGCCCGCCGGAGGCATCGCTAAAGGAAATACACAATGACACAAACTAGGGTGCGCTTGTGGAATGTAGATGAATATCACCTGATGCTGGAGACGGGTATTATTGCAGCGGATGAGCGGGTTGAACTGATTGAAGGGCAAGTTATCCCGATCAGCGCCAAAAATTCTCCCCACGCAGCGATAACGCTCTGCGCGTCTGACTACCTCAAGCGATCGCTAGTAGAAGTTGCCTTAGTTCGGGTGCAAAATCCCATTCAGTTGAGCCAATACTCCGAACCTGAGCCAGATATCGCTAAAATCTTGTTGCCACACTTTCCCACTGCCATAATACTATCATTAAACTACATCTCACGGCAAATAAGAACTACCAAGCAATTAAAAACAAAAATCGATTCTCATAAGTAAATGGGTGGCTCATGCCACCCAAGTTTTATTATTCGATTGGGTCAAGAGCGACGGGCACAAGTTTAGGAGGTGGAGGCAAGGGACTTCCAAAGAATAAATTAATCAACAAAAACCAAGAATCTATACAAAAGCAATAATGATAATCACTCTCTTGACTGCTGATTTTATTTTTTGGAAGTCCCTAATTTAACTTTCAAATTACGAATTATTTTAATAAGTCCAGTTTTGCTTGGTCTGCAAGCTATAGGTTCCATCTTTCACATTCACCCGATCAGGAATCAGATTTAAATCTCTAAATATATTTGCTTGATGCTGTAGAGCATCGAGCGATTGGTCGTCAATCGGAATGATGGCGCGTTCGCCACTATGTTTCTGTAAAATTTCTAGAATTGATGGATCGATTTCATGCTGTTCTGCCAATCTTTTAACAGCTTCTAATTCCTGTCTCTTAGCCCAAGTTCCAGCTTCGTTTACCTCTTCTAAAATCACCTTGAGTAGGTCAGGATAGTCGCGTACCAGTTCTGGAATCGCGTAGTAATAGGTGGGAACTTCCACGGAGGCTTTATCACCAAATATACTCTCTAGGTCTGTAATCGTTCGCCCTGGATAAGCGCTTCGGGCAAGAGTAGCTGTGTAGGGAACCCAAATCACCCAAGCATCGATTTCACCTCGGCGGAATCGGGGCAGCGCCTCCGGTTGTGTCAGATAAACTGGCTCGATGTCACTAAAATCTAGGCCGACTTTTGCCAGCGGCTGAAGATAAGTCAGCCAATCTGAAAAGAAACTCTAAATTTCGAGGATTTGATTCCAGAAAGCGATCGCTCTGGGATCTAATCCGCGATCCGCAGACCTATCGCGTCTCCTCGGTAACAATTGCCAACGGCGGCAACAATCTTGGCATCTATATCCCCCTGTTTGCCACTAGCTCAATCCAAAATCTCACTGTGATCGTACCAGTTTGCTATTTCATTATTTTTTGCTGGCTGTTTATGTCCTATAATCTGACTCGTCTACCTGGTATCGCTTTGATACTCAGCCGTTATGCTAGCAAGATTTTCCCCTTCGTTCTGATGTGGCTGGGTTTCAGAATTCTGGTAGACAGCGAATCTTATCGTATTTTTCTTCCGAACACTTGACAGATAAACGTTATCAGTTATCAGTTTAGCTGTTTTGGGAATTCGCTTTCCTCAGCGATCGCTCTGGCGGGTTAATCAGAGGTTGACGGGGCATGGGAGTTTATTTTTAGCATAAGCAGAATCTAGCCCATCTAAAACCCAATCACCGAAACAGCCTTTCGCTTCTGTTCTGGCGTGACCTCCAGATATCGCTGTAACGTCCCCAGGTCGCTGTGACCAGAAACGTCAAATATCGCCACTGTTTCAAATACCGTAATATACTCTACGCTACTGGCGAGGTTTACCCTGTTGTAATTTGGCGAGAATCTTTCAGAGCTTGTCAACGTACTCTTGTAGGTCGCTGCGTTTAACTCGCCAACCCTTACCAATCACTTTGGCTTTTAGCTCCCCTCTGGTAATTGCGTCTCGCAGGAATTCTCTAGACAACCCAGTTAGCGCTTGTGCCTCTGCAATAGTCAGTAGCAGTTTATCGGCAATCGGCACTACTGGCTGATTGTCGCCTCGCAAGAGCAGGGATTCAATGATTGAGGATAATTTATCAATGACTCCAATCTCGCCAAACTCCCATTTCCCGACATCCCACACATAACTGTAATTTTTTTTGCTTAATACTTGACAGTTTTTAGTAGTATATTTTACTGTATACCCAGCGGGTTGAAAAATCTATAGTGCGCGGTCGAGTCTCTTATAAGAAAACATTGCCAAGTATAAAAATTTAATTAAATTTTCCTTAACTGTCCTTGCGTCTTTGTCAAGATTTTGAGATATTAAATTGAAAAATTAATTTAGATAGAAACTTATGATAACCGAGCAAGAGCTTCAATCTCTTTTTAATAAATTAGATCGCGATCAAGACGGCAAAGTCTCCATTAATGAGCTTTTTTTAAGTCCTGGCTTAAGTGCAATCATCTCATCAAAAACAAATACTAGTAGCCCCTAGGAGTTACTAGTACAGTATGATTCAGACGAAGACGGTAGTATTACCTTTGAAGAGTTAAAGGAAGCAGTTGAGAAAGCAAATAATTTAAACTAGCAGTCAAAAAATCAACGCCACACTCACCCCAAAATCCCTCTCTAGCCCACACTAAATCCCTCTCTAGGCAACTATTGAGGGATTTGCCTTTATTTACCCCTTAGTGACACTTTGCTATCCTCTACAACAGATACTTCATTCTAGCTAGTAATAACCTACCATCGACTCTGTAGCCACCTCTGTGAGGGTTTTCGATTGGTTAATGGTTTTGACTATTCAACACTAGAGACAGATTGCAAACAAAAAGTGCCTCTTTATACTACAGCAGGAATTGCTGACTACTGGATTTTGGATGTGAATCAGCGTCAGGTTTATGTTTTCCGCGAACCAAGCTTGAAAGGTTACAATCTTGAATTTATTTTGCAGAAAAATGCAACCTTATCCTTGATTGCATTTCCAGAAATTGAAGTCCAGATTAGTCAGCTGTTTCCATAAGTTCTACAAATCAAACCTTTATCGTAAATTAAAGGGTTTAAGACCCCTACGTCTATACGTAGTATCAGTTTCAGTCAGGGTTTAAATCCCCGTTTGAAAATGTCTTTAATTTTGAATTTTGAATTTTGAATTGTTAATTCTCTCCTATTGTCAGCAAATGCCTAGATGAAATAGCTTTCATTTTCAAGTTAGTAAATTGCACGATCGCCTTTACTAAATCTTGCTGTTCTGGTTGCAAATTGAGTTTTTCTAGCGCTTGCTTGATATTACTACCAGCCCGGAGATTGTGATTAAGTTGGTCACGCTGAGATGAGTTTAATACTGCCGCAATTTCCCTATTTCTTCTCTGACGCACAGCCTGGAGTTCCTGGCGTTGTAAGGGAGTCAGGTTAATGTCTGACGAGGTGGAGTAACTTGCAGTTTTCGTACTTTGGGCGAAAATAACACCATAAGTCGTATTGATTTGAACGGGTGCAGCTAAGGCAATTCCCGGCATGAAGAGGACAAGAGCAAGAATGTTAGCGAACATACACAGCCGTTTTGTCAAGTAAATTGCCATATTGAGAAATACTTAGTCTGGCGAAAGTTTGCCTAACTTTAACAGGTTGCTCAAGTAACTTATCTGGTTAATTAACCTCCAAAACCAGGAATTAAACGCTTCAGGGCACGATCGGCAATATCGCCATAGCGCAGTTCTCCACACATAATCTTACCCATGATTTGGGGAGCCGACGGATGCTTAACACCAACTTTGTAGCCAATGTTGGAAAACCGATAGAATGCTCCAGCTAATTTTTGCGCCCAAGCCATCTCAGTACCCAACTCTTCATTAATGGCTTCGCTATATTTTTCTAAAGCGTTAGTGTCACCAGAAAGTGCTTGATTAATGGTTGCGGCTGCGAGTAAACCACTAAAAATTGAAGGGCGAATGCCTTCTGCTGTCATGGGATCAACCACACAAGCAGCTTCCCCAGCTAAAACCGCATTTTGCGTGTGCAGCTTTTGATTACCATCCCAAATACATAGGGGATGACCATATTGTTTGCTGGTTTTGAGGTCTAAATTCAACGATTTGGCGTACTCATCCAAAATCTTTTTGAAGTCCTGGGGTTGACGACCACCAATAAACGTCCCGACACCTATGGAATAACCATCAGCTTTGGGGAAGTTCCAGAGATAGCCGTTTTTGACCAAGCCAAACTCAAAATGAATTGTGGGCTTGTTTTCTATAATGCCAGGGATTTCTGCCTCTAAAGCCCCTGTGAGCAGACGTTTACGTTCTTTGAAACCTAGCCATTTTGCCATTGATCCTTTGGCACCATCAGCCGCGATTAAGTAGCGACCTGTAACTGGGCCATTAGCTGTGTTAACTTGCCAATAATCATTTTTAAATTCAATACCAGTTACTACCGTATTATCTCGTAGTTCAGCACCTTGCTTCTGTCCTTGCTGCACTAGGAAATGGTCAAAAATATCTCGTCGCACCATCCAAATTGGTTCTTTGGTGGCGATTTTTGCTTCCACGGGGTCGCCTAATTTCCAGGTAAAGCGAAGCGAGTCGGCTTTTACAGAAATTACTGGGTTAAAATCAAAGTCAAACCATTGAGCGATCGCTGGAGAGACACCACCCCCACAAGGTTTATATCTTGGCAGAGATTCTTTTTCCAACACTAATACTGAGCGACCTTGTTTGGCTAAATGATATGCAGCTGTTCCACCTGCTGGTCCAGCACCGACAATGATGCAATCGTACATATTGCTGAAATTTTGCTTCTCAATTAGTTTAAGCTAACGCGCCTACCAATACCTTCGCTAAATCAAGGCATTTTTAAATTTAGTGAAATAAACCAATACTCAACGTATTTGTTGGGTTTCGTGCCTCAACCCAACCTACGAATCGAGGCATTTTTAGATTTGGCGTTTGCGTAGCGTCTCGCAGAGAAGGTATTGGTTAAACCAAATATTCATGTAGAGACGCGATAAATCGCGTCTGAAACACCAAATATTGTCCTACAGGTGTAAAATTTGGCAGAATTAACATAATTCATCTTCCTGTTGGGTAAAGCTGATGCTAATAGGCGAAATTCTCCGAAATCGCTACAAAATTATCAAACTCTTAGGCAGCGGCGGCTTTGGCGACACCTACCTTGCTGAAGACTTAGACTTACCCAACCATCCCAAGTGTGTAGTCAAACACCTCAAACCCAACTCCGACCCAATAGTATTACAAATCGTTAGAAGATTATTTGATAGCGAAGCCCAAGTTTTATACCGCTTAGGAAATGATAGCGACCAGATACCGCGATTATTTGCCCACTTTGAAGAACAGGGCGAATTTTATTTAGTCCAAGAATTTGTAGATGGGGAAGACTTAAGCGAAGAAATCAGTCCTGGTAAGCGATTAACTGAAAAAGAAGTCATAAAACTATTACAAGAAATTCTAGAAATCTTAGCAGTAGTTCACAAAAAAAACATCATCCACCGCGACATTAAAACCCAGAACATCATGCGTCGCCGTCAAGATAGCAAAATAGTGCTGATTGATTTTGGCGCAGTTAAAGAAGTTAACACCATGATGGTGAACGCCCAAGGTCAAACCGGTGTTAGCGTTGCCATTGGTACGCCTGGTTATATGCCAAGCGAACAAGCAGCCGGACAACCAAAATTATGCAGCGATGTTTACGCGGTGGGAATGTTGGGAATTTATGCCTTGACAGGTTTACAACCCCACGAACTACCAAAAGACCCCACCAATGGTGAAATAATTTGGCGCAATTGGGCAAATGTTAGCGAGAAATTCGCAGGCGTGTTGAATAAGATGGTGAGTTATCACTTTCGAGACAGATATCCCTCAGCAGTGGAGGCATTGCAAGCACTGACACCACAACAGCCGCAACGACGACAACCACCGCCACCGCCTGCACCAAAACCCCAACTGCAACCCACACCAAACTTGTCACGTCGTCGGGCAATTCAAATTGCGGGGTGGACAGTTGCAGGGATTAGTTTAGCTATTATTGGAGAGCGTTTGTTATCTTTGTCTAAATCTGGAGACCGCAATACAACTCCGACCTCCTCCAATAGCTTACAAACCTTTCAATTTGAAACGGTGACGGTAGACGCACAGGGAAAAATCAACAACCGCAGCAATAGGGAAGCGAAATATTTTGTTGAAGACTTGGGGAATGGTGTCACCTTGGAAATGGTGCAGATACCAGGGGGAACCTTTACGATGGGTTCACCAGCAGGGGAGGCGAAACGAAAATCAAATGAAGGGTCGCAGCATCAAGTGAAAGTACCTGGGTTCTTCATGGGTAAATATGAAGTCACCCAAGCACAGTATCAAGCAATTATGGGGACGAATCCTTCCACCTTCAAAGGTGAGAAACGACCTGTAGAAACAGTGAGTTGGGATGATGCTGTAGAGTTTTGTAAAAAGTTGAGTCAGAAGACAGGACGCACTTATCGCCTACCTAGCGAAGCCGAATGGGAATATGCCTGTCGTGCAGGAACAACCACGCCGTTTTATTTTGGTGAAACAATTACCACAGATTTAGTCAACTACGACGGCAACTATCCTTACGGCTCTGCACCCAAAGGTGAAAATCGTCAACAAACAACAGATGTCGGAAAATTTCTTTGCCCAAACTCTTTCGGTTTATATGATATGTGTGGTAATATGTGGGAAGGGTGTCAAGATGTATATAACAGTAATTACCAAGGCGCACCAACAGATGGAAGTGCGTGGTTAACAGGTAACAATAATAACCAAAAGCTGGTGCGTGGCGGTTCGTGGCTCGACTTTGCTAAGGTCTGTCGGTCTGCCTCCCGTCAAAGTAACCCGCGCGGGAGTCGCAACCACGTTGTGGGTTTTCGTGTGGTTGCGGTGGCTGTGGCGTGAGGATTCCTTACCCTTTGCACTCTTTCCCTTTTGCCTTTTACACTTGTTATTCTTTTCTCTTCTTTTTCCGCCCTCAGGCGGATCAAAAATTTTTTTTTTAAATCTAGTGTCTTGATATCAAAACTATTAGACACTACATTTAATCAAATTTCTCACTTTGTTGAGAATTTGAGCATGGGGCAGGTTAATTTTAGCTGCTGCGTGGCGGTTCGTGGAACAACAATGCCCAGAACTGTCGCTCTGCCAACCGTAACAACAACGCGCGCGAGAATTGCAACAACAATGTGGGTTTTTGGGTGGTTGCGGTGGCTGTGGCGTGAGTACTCCTCAAAGTCAGAGTCGGGAAGTGGGAATTTATCGAGCGTACATTCAGGAGTCCAGACCTGAACCAGCGGGGAAGGCGACAACCTCCGAATATCAAACTGAGTTGGATAGCTTGGTAGGTTGCAAAACCGAAGACTTATCCGGCTTAATCATATTATCTCTACCACTTCTTCTAAGATACAAGGTTGGGTTGAGGAACGTAGCAAGATCCCGAAGGCTAACCCAACATTAGCTGTGATAATACGCGACGCTAATGTTGGGTTTCACTTCATTCAAGACAGTCGCTACAAAATTTAGCTGGATTAGCCAAAGCAATTCCAATATTTTATAGACCATCAACAATAGCACGCAATAATTAAAATACTGCTTCTAATCGACTTTTATTATGACTCAATTATCAAAAACAAGCCGAAGTCAGGGATGGAGGAAATCTAACGTCACGCCTGAAGAAATAAATCTCCGTCAAGCACAACGTCAAGAACTGGGTGCGCGGTGTCGTACTATTTTTGAGTGCCTTCGTCCCCAACTCATCGACAACCATTACAACTGGTTTATCGCTGTTGATGCAGAAAGCGAAAACTACCTAATTGACCCGAAACTAGAAGGTTTACTAGAGCAAATTCGCATGCGATATACTAATCCAGATGCGAAACTTACTATCTTTCGCCTTAACGAAATAGGAGCCTGCGGCACGATATGATTGCGGGCAGGTTTGGTAACAATGGAGAATTGTTCTTTGAAATACAATTGGTTGTAGCTAATGGCGAGCAATTTGAAATTGAAGAATGCTTGATACAGGTTTTACATCTGGGTGGCTGGCGATTAATTCTCAAGACTTAGAAGCTATTGAGTGGCCGATAGTTATACCTAAGATTGAGATGCAAACTGCCAGAGGATTAAAGTATTTTGATTTATATGAAGGAAAAGTCATTGTTGCTGGCAAAGAATTTATCATTCCCGTTCATATAGGAGAACAACTACCTGATATTTTGCTCGGTTCACTGTGGTTGGATATTATGCAGTTGGTTGTGAATAAACCAAAAGGGATTTTGACATTAGAAGTGGTGGAAGCAGATTATTAGTAGTAATTCGTAGCTGTAAGACAAAGGCTGAAGAATTTATCCATCATTCTTCAGCCTTTATGCTTTAGACTTTAGACTTTAAACAGTCGTGATGTCTTTTTCTTTTTCTGCCAATAGCGAGTCTATTTTGGCATTATACTCATTTGTGAGTTTTTGCAAGTTGTCTTGTTGGTCTTTTGATTCATCTTTGGAGATTTCAGAGGCTTTCTCCTGTTTGCGAATGGCGTCTATGGCATCGCGGCGAATGTTGCGAATAGCAACACGACCCTCTTCAGCATATTTGGATGCCATTTTGACGAATTCTTTACGGCGTTCGCTCGTTAAGGGCGGAATATTCAACCGGATTACAGAACCGTCGTTACTGGGTGTTAAACCCACATCTGAGAGAGAAATAGCCTTCTCAACGATGTTTAGGGTGTTGCGCTCGTAGGGTTGAATTAACATCGTCGTAGCATCCGGTGTACTAATATTTGCCAGTGATTTCAAGGAAGTAGGCGAACCGTAATAGTCCACCAATACCTTATCTAATAGACTCGCATTGGCGCGACCAGTGCGAATCGAGTTAAAAGCTCGTTGAGTTGCCTCAACGGTTTTTTGCATCGTACTTTCAGCTTCAGCTAATTTCACAAGAACCTCCCACAAGGGTGCCGATGGATTCTCCCAAGACTGCTCGGTGGATATTTCCTCGCACCGTTAGATCAAATACCAGAATTGGGATATTATTTTCTTTACACAAGGCGATCGCAGTACTATCCATCACCCGCAAATCTTTGGCTAAAACGTGCGCGTAGGTTAAGCTATTGTAACGCTTGGCGTCAGGATAAATATGAGGATCGGCATCATATACCCCATCTACTTTGGTGGCTTTAAAAATCACCTCAGCATCGATTTCTGCCGCTCTTAATGCCGCAGTCGTATCTGTAGTAAAAAAGGGATTTCCAGAACCAGCACCAAAAATTACCACCCGTCCTTTTTCAAGATGACGGATGGCACGACGACGGATATACGGTTCCGCTAATTCTTGCATAGCGATCGCGGTTTGCACTCGCGTCTGTACTCCTATGCGTTCTAGCGAATCTTGCAGCGTCATGGCATTCATTACCGTGGCAATCATCCCGATATAGTCAGCGGTTGCCCTGTCCATCCCCGCCGACGCTGCTTTGACGCCACGAAAAATATTGCCGCCGCCAACAACTATGGCGATTTGAGTGCCAGTGGTTATCACCTCTGCTAATTCTTGTGCTATTCCTTTGACCACTTCTGGATCAATGCCATAGCCCATGTTGCCCATTAAGGCTTCACCGCTCAGTTTGAGTAAAACCCGTCGGTAATTGGTTCCCATGAAGTTACGCTTTATCAAAAAAGTTGCAATTGCCTCCAATTTAAGATAGCAGTTACAGGGACAATCTATGTCTAGTTACGCCAAATCAATGTAGTCCCGACTGGTTCTGTTTGTGGTATTACTATTTCTTCACCTTTAAACAGAGCAGCGATCGCAGTTCTCAAATAATCCTCTCCCACTGATAATGGCTCTTGGGGATGATTATCAATTTTACCTTTGTAACGGACTATACCATTTGTGTCTATGAGAAAGGCCGTTGGTGTTTTTGTTGCGCCGAAACTACCGGTGACATCTTGCGTTGAGTCCCACAGGTAGGGAAAGTTCAACTGGTAACGTCGGGCAAAAGCTTTCATATTTTCAAAGCTTGATTTAGTGTCGTAGTCAACATTACTACCATTGAGTCCAATTAGTGTGAAGCCTTTTGGGGCAAATTCGGCTTGAATGTTTTTTAGCCTGCCTAAATACCGCTCTACATAAGGGCAGTGGTTACATAGAGAAATAACGCCGACTGCTCGGAACTTTTCAAGATAACGCCTGAGATGGTGTACTTGACCATCAATTCCTGGCAGTTCAAAATCTGGTGCGTAGCTCCCAACGGGAGTATCAATTGTTTCTAGTAGATTCATAATTTCTGGCTCGCAGAACTAGGAACAAGAAAAATATTGTTAAATTCAGCGTCAGTTTCCAGTTGCAAACCACCCCTTAGCCGATGCCTCATATTCGCCAATCTTATAGACCAAATTTGCGATCGTAAATTGTGAAACTACTGAATCTAGCACTGATGCTAATTCACTCACATCTAAAAAATAGCCAAAATATTACTCATATTAGATAAATTATGATTTCTAATACTGACAGAATCTCAGTTGTGAGTAAGTTACCTCTATCAACAAGATGAAAATCTATACTGGATAAAATTATCAGCTTAATGCTAGTATTATCAGCTTAGAAGCTTTTGTGGTATATGTATAGGCTATCACTAGAGCAAAAGATTTATTTTGAAAATCTGATAAATTTTATGCAAATTAAAAACAATTTTACTCGTGCCTTGCTGCTAAAAAGCTTTTAGCCTTGTTTACATCAAATTTACCATGACAACCTCAAGTTCAAAAACAGCACTTAACTCTACAAAAACCTGGATTTGGCAAGATTTTCCGATCTGTTATCAAACCCAAGGAACTACTGGGCCAGCTGTTGTCCTAGTGCATGGATTTGGTGCTTCTTGGTGGCACTGGCGCAAAAATATTCCCGTATTAGCGGAAAATTGCCGTGTTTATGCGATCGATTTGATTGGTTTTGGCGCTTCCGCAAAACCTCAACCTGGTGAAAAAATTACCTACACATTAGAAACCTGGGGACAGCAAGTAGCAGATTTTTGCCGTGAAGTTGTCGGTGAGCCAGCTTTTTTAGTCGGAAATTCCATTGGCTGTATTGTAGCTATGCAAGCAGCAGTAAGTAACCCAGATATTGCCTTGGGAGTTGCTTTGCTCAACTGTTCTTTACGGCTGTTGCACGATCGCAAACGGGTAACTTTACCTTTATCTCGTCGTTACGGAGCGCCTCTACTGCAACGGGTGTTATCTATTAAACCAGTTGGTGATTTCTTTTTCAATCAACTCGCCAAACCGAAAACAGTACGGAAAATTCTGCTGCAAGCTTATGCCAATGCTGAGATGGTGACAGATGAGTTGGTAGATATTCTCACTTCACCAGCAAGCGATGTGGGGGCTGGTGCTGTGTTTCTTGCTTTTACTTCTTATTCTACAGGGCCACTACCAGAAGACCTTTTACCACTGTTAGCGTGTCCGGCGATTATCTTGTGGGGAACGGCCGATCCGTGGGAACCAATTCAATTAGGGAGAGAATTAGCTAACTTTCCGCAAGTAGAAAAGTTTATTCCTTTAGAGGGAGTGGGGCATTGTCCGCAGGACGAAGCGCCGGAGTTAGTCAATCCGATTTTACTCGATTGGATTTTGGAGCGATCGCTGCTAATAGACTCGGCAAAATTAGAGGCATAATTTACCCGCATTCTGCAGATATTAAAGCAGATTTAATAAATATTAAATTCGAGGAATAAAAACCTGAAACTATTGCTTGGCAATAATTTCAGGTTTTTTTCAGATAAAATAATTGATAATTTTATAAATTTTATCCTCGCCTGCTAATTGCAAAGTTTAAACTACAGGACTAGATAGTTTGTAGGCAAAGCCTACTTAGTAGTAGTGACAGCGTTTTCTGGAATATCCTCGGTCATGGTCGCGGTATCCCCAATAGTCTATTATTCATTACGAATAGCTATGATAGATTTAGTCATGCCAAAAACTACTTCATGCTTGATAAAACAATCGACAAATAACTCTTGTAACATTTTCTTATCTAACAAACGATAATTTTCAAGTTTGGCAGTAGCTTCGTTAACTGTCTGAGAACGTTTGTGATTTCCTAAATCAAAACGCATAATTAAACTAATTCTTACTGGCCTCGGTAGCCAATGGAAAAAAGGACACATAAAATGTGGCTCTATTGGAAACCAAAAATATGGTGTTTGTACATATGTATTTGGTGCTAGCCTTTTAACTTCTTTAGCAAAATTCATCATATTTTGCCAATTTCCAACATGCTCAATTACAGAATTAGAATGAACTATATGGAAAGAATTATCTGGAAAATCATTCAGGTTGCAAGCATCTCCATAAATAAATTTATAATGTTCTTCAGTTGCTGGTAAAATTTCCCCAGGTAAATTAACAATAGTTATGTGAACTTTATTTCGCTTCAATAATTCTTCGGGTAATATATTCCAGTAATTTTTTCTTCCACCAATATCAAGTATGTTAACTAATCCATGCTTTTCATAAGTTTTTTCAATTATTGAAACTAAAGTTGCGATTCGTTTATTTCTAAATTTTGAACCGATGGATTTAGGATTATCATAATTACTTATTTTCTGGGCTATTTTATTAGATAAACTCATAATTATTTCCTTTTAGTGTTACAGAAGCAGAATAGAAATTAGCAAGAACACTATGTAATGTTGAAGAAGTGCGTTTAAAAGTTTTGCACCTGTGCAAAATCTAGACTAATAATTTATCGACTATCGCTCTTTAAAGAAACAAGGCAGGAGGAAAGAGGATTTGACTTGTTTATTCCATCTATAACGGAAGCGAGCGCGTCCGTAAATAGCTTTCATGACTCTCAAGAGATAAAAATTAATAAATCCTCAGATTAGGAGATGCCTGAAATAGCGAATAAAATTCTATTCATCAATGCAATTAGTGTTAGAACTGCAATTGATAAATGTCAAATCTGAAAGACCCTAAGCTGAGATTTTAAGTAAATTAAAAAATTTGATAAATTGAATGACTAACCGGACTCCACAGTATTATCTCACGAGAGTTGACAAAACGCGCTCTCAATAGAAGTGAGATTATAAATACTTATGCTTTGGAACATTTTGCATTAGTTTGATGGATTAAATATCGGAGTTCCAAGTTGTTCGCCTACCTGCTCGGCGCAAAGTCAGGGCGGCCATTTCATGTCAATAATAACAGTCTATTCTCAATAATTTCAAAAATAATCTCATTAGCCTTTGCTTATTGCTAAAGGTTTAAGCGTCACCGATAGCCTACCCCTACACAAAAGCAAGCTACGCATAGCGTCTCGTAGAAAAGGAATAAGAGTTGCAGAGAGTTTTTGCGTAAGTCCTGAACAATTAGGAATGGCGCTCAAGAAGATTATTAACTAAGAACTAAGTGACTTAAAAAGAAGGCAAGGGCTGCACTACCCAAAGGAACTGTCAAATTGTCAATACCCAAAAATGAAACAGCTTCTAAAGCAGTAGCTATAACTGCCACTATCAGGGATATCGCCCAAGTTTGCCAACTGTTTCCTTGAGTTCCAATTAAAATCAAACTACTGACGACATAGCTAACGAGCATCATAGTTAGGGAGCCTTCCCAACTTTTTTCTGTACCAAAAACTTTATACTTATGTTTACCAAAGCGTTGCCCAATTAAGGCTGCTAGTCCATCTCCCCAAGTCATTATCAAAATTCCGAGTGCTGCATACTGGGGTTGTTGTAAATACCAGAACCAGGCAACTAAAATACCGAAACTGACAGAATAAAAAAATGTCCCTAAACTTTGCCGTCCAACGCTATTAATACCAGGAAGAATGGGCAATCGGTAGGACAATAAGGTGATTGCACTCGCTAAAATAGAAGCTGTAATCCCTACACTGGCAGGAATATCTAGCCACCAAGCGATTAAAATCACATTACCAGTGCCAATATGAACTATCTTCCGCACGATTTCTGGCTCGTTGGCGAAGCGGTTTACCACCCATGCAATCAGGAGGATGAGTAATACCCAGATTGTAGCCAACGCAATTTGCAGCCATAAAACCGGAATTGAGGTGAAGTCAGAAAATGTAATTAACAAAGATGCAACAAAATGAAAAGTTTTATCCCTGTTACTAATTTATAAGATTTGGGTGGCTGCAATGAAATTATTATTTATTTGGCTGATTCGGGGCTACCGAATGTTTATCTCGCCGTTGTTTCTCCCGACTTGTCGCTTTCAACCAACTTGTTCGATGTATGCTATTCAAGCCATTGAACGATTTGGAGTGTTGCGTGGTGGGTGGATGGCAACTCGGCGGATTTTGCGCTGTCATCCGTTTCATCCAGGTGGTTATGATCCAGTGCCAGAGGTGGTAGAAAAGGTAAAGGAGCAGTAGTTTAGTACAAATTGTGGCGAATTGAGGGTTGGAATTTAAACGCAAAGGGGCGCGGAGGGAAGCGCAGAGGGACGCAGAGAATGACAAGAGCGGTAATTTATTAAAGAAAGTGTTGGTGGGTATAGCTATTTGGGGAGATGTCAACAGATGAGGTTGTCATCTAGCGTGGGAAGGTTAAATGATTTAATTTAGACTTATCATGATTAATCCTACTGCGATTTCTATACCTGAACCACAAATTCCTACTCCTGGCCCAAGCCCGCTACCTAGTCCCAATCCTGAGCCGAATCCGCTACCGAGTCCCGAACCTGTACCGGGGCCAGCGATTCCTCAACCGTTACCGGGGCCTGTACCAGAACCAGTACCTGCTCCCATTCCTCAGACGGTTCCAGGCCCAATTCCCCAAACCATACCGGAACCTGTTTAGATTACCTTGGTAATGTAATCCAAAATCCCAAATCTAAAATCAAAAATGCTAAGAGCCGGAATTGTCGGACTTCCCAACGTCGGAAAATCTACTTTATTTAATGCTGTAGTTGCTAATGCTAAAGCTGAAGCAGCTAACTTCCCTTTTTGCACGATTGAACCGAATGTCGGCGTTGTCGCAGTACCGGATGAACGGTTAAATGTTCTTGCTAAAATTGCCAGTTCGGCACAAATTATCCCGGCACGGGTTGAATTTGTAGATATTGCCGGTTTAGTTAAAGGTGCAAGTCAGGGTGAGGGATTAGGGAATCAATTCCTGTCCCACATCCGGGAAGTTGATGCGATCGTCCATGTGGTACGTTGTTTTGAAAATGACGATATTATCCACGTTGCTGGTTCTGTTGACCCAGCACGAGATATTGAAATCATTAATATAGAACTGGGTTTATCAGATTTATCACAAATTGAGCGGCGAATTGACCGCACTCGCAAACAAGCTCGTACTAGCAAAGATGCACAGTTTGAAATCACAGTTTTAGAAAAATTGGCTGCGGCTTTAAATGAAGGTAAATCGGTGCGTCAGGTGAGCTTGAACGAAGAAGAAACAGAAATTATTAAAGGACTGGATCTGCTCACTTATAAGCCGATTATCTACGCCGCGAATGTATCTGAAGATGAGTTGGCAACTGGTAATCATTTTGTGGAAACAGTGCGGCAAATTGCAGCGACAGAAAATGCTCAAGTTGTGATAGTTTCGGCTCAAGTTGAAGCAGAATTAGTGGAATTACCAGAGTCAGATAAAGCTGATTTCCTCGCGTCTTTAGGTGTGGAAGAAGGCGGTTTGAAATCATTGATTCGGGCAACTTACATGCTTTTAGGCTTGCGGACATATTTCACCTGCGGCCCCAAAGAAACCCGCGCTTGGACAATTAACGCTGGAATGTCTGCACCTCAAGCAGCCGGTGTAATCCACAGTGATTTTGAAAGGGGATTTATTCGCGCCGAAACAGTCGCTTATAAAGACTTGGTAACAACCGGTTCGATGAATGCTGCAAAGGAGAAAGGGTTGGTTCGCAGTGAAGGGAAAGAGTATGTTGTGCAGGAAGGGGATGTAATGTTGTTCCGATTTAATGTGTAGAGGTAATGGCGTTGTATAAATGCGGGATGATTTTATGGATTTTCCTTCGCGTGAGACATTAATCCAACGCCAATAGTGAGGCGATCGCCATAAAATTTGCCTCTTCATAACTTTTCAAATATGCTCTTAAAGATTGAAGCTAGAGTAGGTGACACTTGCTCTAGCTTTAATCCTAATGACAGCTTACTCTGCTTACTCTGCCCCTTGTTGTCAGGTCGCAACACTTAAGCAATGATATTGACGAAATCACCACTTTGGATTGTATAATCAGTCAAAAGTTGGCTGGAAAATGTGCCGTTTCCATTCGAGAGATAGACTTGGGCTGTTCCAATATTATCAACAGCATATGCACCTTTTTCTTGGCGAATTTTCCATTGGAGAGATAGACTTGGGCTGTATCAATATCATCAACAGCATATTCACCTTTCTCTTGGCGAATAAAGTCATCTCTACCATCACCGTTATAATCTCCTACAATCAAATTGACAAAATCACCTTTCTGGAATATGTAATCAGTTAATAGTTGGCTGGAAAAGGTACCATTTCCATTGGAGAGATAGACTTGGGCTGTATCAATATCATCGGCAGCATATGCACCTTTTTCTTGGCGAATAAAGTCATCTTTACCATCACCGTTAAAATCAAAAGGCATTAATTTTTCCCCTTTTTGACGAGAAGATTCAATTTCGTTTTTTCTCAGTAGTTACTGCAATTATTCTTTACAAACATTAAATTTACGCTCAACTAATATATTTTTATTAGTATACTTGCTGCTTAATAAGCATATTATAAATTAAAGTCTAATTTGATGTAAAGATATATTATTTATGAAATTAACTCAAACTTTTGTCACTCAACTAGCATAGCTTCAGCTACTTACACCCAAGATGTATACATAAGAACCCAAATTTTCATCATCTGTACCAAGAATCACACTGCCTTCTGCACCGGGAACAAGTTCCATAGCTTCAATTTTGTGATAATCAGAGCGGTAGAGAGGAACAAATTGAGAATTTTGCCGCCACACAATTTTGTTACCACGCAATCCCAAGTAACCAGCGACATACACAGCTGACTGAAATGGACCATCATCTCCGGCATCACTTGCTGAAGTGATATATACAATTCCTACGGGGTCTACCTTAATATCTGAAATATGGCGAACATTTCCAGATGGAAACGGTACTTTCAGATTGGCAGAACCTGCGAGGGTAATTTGATATTTAGCTAAGTCAAACATTCCCCAAAAAATAGTTGCTGGTTGTTCTCCTTCACCTCGATGTCCCCAAATAGCAACTAATTTACCATCTATATTTTGTAATCCAAATGCTTCAAAGTTATTTCCTTGAATAATTTCTGGTAGACTGAATTCTTTCAGCACTGAAATGGTCTTCTTGGCAGGCTCGAATCTGATGTGATATCATGTCCGGGTAATTAGTTACGATTAAACTCCAAATTGAATCCACCAGTGA